>CANJZE010000070.1 GCA_947479455.1 Bacteroidota bacterium | reverse complement strand
GTTTAAAGCTTCGGACGTTCTTGTTTTTATCGGGATAGGAACATAGACTTCTTCTTCACCAAATCGCGGAAGTAAGGGTCCCATAAATCTTTGATAAAGCGAATCGCTTCACCTGTGCTTTTCATTTCGGGCCCCAGTTCGCGGCTTACACCGGGAAATTTATCAAAGCTGAACACCGGCTCTTTAATGGCAAAACCAACTAAGCGTTTAAAGTAAGTGAAGTCCTTAATCTTATTGGTGCCCAGCATAATTTTGGTAGCGTAATTAAGATAAGGAATGCCATAAGCCTTGCAGATAAATGGTGTAGTGCGGCTGGCGCGCGGGTTCGCTTCAATTACATACACCTTGTCGTTCTTTATAGCAAACTGAATATTTATCAGTCCGCGAATCTCGAGTGCCTTGGCAATTCTGCGCGTGTAGTCGCGCATCTGGTGCTGCACATTTTCGCTCAAGTTATAAGGAGGCAACATCGCGTTGCTATCGCCACTATGTATACCCGCAGGTTCAATATGTTCCATCACACCCATAATCTCTACTTGCTCGCCATCATAAATCGCATCAATCTCGGCTTCTTCCGCGCGGTCGAGGAAGTGGTCAATCAGAATATTATTATCGGGGAAGAATTTCAGAATCTTCAACACCGCATCGGTCAACTCTTGATCGTTGATGACGATCCGCATCCGCTGTCCGCCCAATACATAACTCGGACGAACGAGAACCGGATAACCAACTTTGTGTGCGGCTTCCAATGCTTCTTCCGCATTCTTAGCGGCAGCGTAAGGAGGATAAGGAATATCCAAACTCTTCAACATATCGCTGAAACGCTCACGGTCTTCAGCAATATCCATCGCATCGTAACTTGAACCGATAATTTTAATTCCATTCTCGTGCAGGTTCTTCGAAAGCTTTAAAGCGGTCTGTCCGCCAAGTTGAACCACAACTCCTTCCGGTTTTTCGTGCTCAATTAATTCGCGTAAATGCTCCCAAAACACCGGCTCGAAATAAAGTTTGTCGGCAATATCCGGGTCGGTAGAAACAGTTTCGGGATTGCAATTCATCATAATGGCTTCGTAACCCGCTTCTTTAATTGCAAGCACACCATGCACACAGCAATAATCAAATTCAATTCCCTGCCCAATTCTGTTTGGTCCGCTTCCTAGAACAATGATTGATTTTTTAGCCCCTCCCGACCTCCCCGAAGGGGAGGAGTTAACAGCCGACTCATTTGCAAGCGAGTTCCAATAATCCTCGTTGGCTGTTTTGCCTTTCAAGCCCCCTTCGGGGGTTTGGGGGCTTGGTTTTTTCTCGAAACTGCTGTAGTAATACGGAGTCAACGCTTCAAACTCTGCCGCGCAGGTATCAACCAGTTTGTAAATTCTTTTTACGCTCAACTCTTTTGTGCGGTAGTAGTAAACTTCATCTTCGGTAGCATTCAGCAAATGCGCCAACTGCAAATCGGAATATCCTTTTTGCTTCAAGTCAAACATTTCATCCACACCAATATCCTTCAACGTTTTTTTGCGGAGCGATTTTTCGGTATCAACCAATTCAACAATTTGATTCAAGAACCAAGGGTCAATGCGCGTAACATCTTGTAGTGTTTTCATCGGCACACCAAGCTTCAGCGCATCGTAAATTCTGAAAATTCTATCCCACGATGCATGTTTAATGCCTTCCATCATATCGTTAACGTTCACCCATTGCTTGCCATCAGCACCTAATCCGATACGATTATTCTCTAACGATTGACACGCTTTCTGCAATGCTTCCTGAAAACTCCTTCCTATTGCCATTACTTCGCCCACTGCTTTCATCTGCAAACCGAGTGTGTCATCGCAACCCGCAAACTTGTCGAAGTTCCAGCGCGGTATTTTTACAATCACATAATCTAATGCCGGTTCAAAAAAAGCAGAAGTAGTTTTAGTGATTTGATTTTTTAGTTCATCCAGGTTGTAACCAATCGCCAATTTTGCAGCAATTTTTGCAATCGGGTAACCGGTTGCTTTACTCGCAAGTGCCGAAGAACGCGACACGCGCGGATTCATTTCAATCGAAATAATATCTTCAGTAACCGGGTCAATCGCAAACTGAATATTGCAACCACCGGCAAAGCCAGGCAAATCGCAAATCATTCGCTTCGCATAATCGCGCATACGCTGATATGCGGTGTCGCTCAAAGTCATTGCGGGTGCAACTGTGATTGAATCACCGGTGTGAATTCCCATCGGGTCGAAATTTTCTACAGTGCATATCACTACAAAGTTGCCCGCCATATCTTTCATTACCTCTAACTCAAATTCCTTCCATCCCAACACGGCTTTCTCTACAAGAACTTCGTGTGTAGGAGAAGCGGCAAGTCCGCGTTGCAGCTTTTCGTCAAACTCTTCTTTAGTATGAACAAACGAACCACCGGAGCCACCCAAAGTGTAGGAAGGCCGAATTACCAATGGGAAACCGGTTTTTTGCGCGGCTTCTTTTCCTTCCAAAACAGAATTACATGTAATACCCGGAGAAACTCCAATGCCCAACTCAATCATCCATTGACGGTAAAGTTCACGGTCTTCTGTTTTTTCAATCGCTTTAAAATCGGCACCGAGAACTGCTACATTATATTTTTCCCAAAGTCCCAACTCGTATGCTTCCATACAAAGGTTGAGTGCGGTTTGTCCGCCCATAGTCGGCAACACCGAATCAATTACATGTCCGCGCGTTTTTTGTTCATCAAGAATTTTTAGAATGCTTTCAATTGTGATTGGTTCGAGGTAAACATTATCAGCCACCACAGGATCGGTCATGATGGTTGCGGGATTCGAATTGAGCAGCGTTACTTCAATTCCTTCTTCGCGTAGTGAGCGAGCGGCCTGCGAACCGGAGTAATCAAACTCACAAGCTTGTCCAATAACAATAGGTCCCGAGCCGATGATGAGGGTGTGCTTAATCGAGGCGTTCTTTGGCATACGCTGTAAGAAATTTTAGAAGTGATATTGAAATGCAAGTGTGCCTTGCGGTCGGGGTGCGAATATATGAAATGAGACGAATTGAGAATT
>CANJZE010000069.1 GCA_947479455.1 Bacteroidota bacterium | reverse complement strand
GAACTGGTTGACCAGTACCTTGCAGGCAACGAGCTTGCCCTTGAACGATTAATTATTCGTCACAAGGACAAAATTTACACATCCATTTACTTAATGGTAAAGGATAACTACCTCGCTGAAGACCTCTTTCAGGAGACGTTTATCAAAGCCATTGATTATTTGCGGAGAGGAAAATATACCGAAGAGGGAAAGTTTGCCCCTTGGGTAGCGCGTATTGCCTACAACTTATGTATTGACCATTTCCGCAAGCTGAAACGCACACCGGGAATTGTTACCAGCGAAGGCGATGATATTTTCAGATACATGAAGTTTGAAGAAACTTCGCATGAGGAGCATGTTCATTTGGAAAAATTTGAAACCAAATTGAAAGATTTGATTGAACAATTGCCCGAAGAACAAAAAGAGGTGGTGATACTTCGTCACTTTTTCAACTTCAGTTTCAAGGAGGTTTCGGAATACACAAAATCTCCTTTAAATACTTGTTTAGGAAGAATGCGTTATGCGCTCACTAACATCCGCAGAATGATGGAAGAACAGAATGTGGTTCTTCGTCAGCTATAAAATACGATTGTTGAACTTGTTGTTTGTCGTTTTAATCCGCTCCACGATGGGGCGGATTTTTTATTTCTTAAGGATTGAAAAAATATTTTTGCATACACACAATAATATTTTGGCACTGCGTTTTATATCTGCAAAAACAAAATAAAATCAATATGGAACAAACTTCTACACTCGACCTTTTAGTATTACACGCTTATGGCGAAACCAACCTGGAGCAAAGAGAATTCCTCGCCAACGAACTAAGCGAGAACGAAAATCTTCAGGAAGAATTAATGGAACTTGTAGATACCCAACACCAACTCAACGCTATGCTAAAGAGCCCGAGCGAAACTTCGGTGCGCATTATTATGGAGCATAGCTATAAGACAGAGCAATTACAAGAGATCTAATTTTTATTGAGTTGGAAATTACTTTTCTACTATTAGTAGGATGGACTATATGAGGCGTACTTTTTATTTTTAGTTTTATAAGAACTAAAATAAACACATGCAAAAATTTACGCGCGTTCGTTTCCTATTCGCAGCAATGCTCTTTTCATCGTTACTATTGATTGGCTCTTGCGATAAAGATTGTGATGACAATCTTCCGCCCAGTGGCCCGGGCGAACCAGAAATAAATCGTTGCACCACACTTCATCCAATCGTTTTTATTCACGGTTTTCTTGCCTCGGGCGATACCTGGGCTAATCAAGTGATGCGATTTACCTCCAATGGTTATTGCGAAAACTTACTTTATGCATACGACTGGAATAGTGTAGGTGGTGGAACCGACCAAGCTGCCTTAGATGCCTTTATTGATACCGTGCTTTCGCGCACCGGTGCAAAACAAGTTGATTTGGTTGGGCATTCTGCTGGAGGAGGTTATGGATATAGCTATTGTTCCGATACTACTCGTGCAAAAAAGATTGCGCACTATGTGCATGTAGCAAGTTCATCACAAACTTCTGCTGCCGGTTTAAATGATGAAGTTCCTACCCTGAATCTTTCTTCAGCAGGCGATGCCGTTGCCGGGGTTACTTCAATTACCGGTTCTACCAATATTGAATTGATTAATAAAGATCACTATCAAGTGGCTACCAGCGAAGAAACCTTTTTGGAACTCTACAAATTTTTCAATAATGGAGAAATTCCCTTCACATCAGCAATAAAACTACAACGGGATATAACTGTGTCGGGCAAAGCATTAACGCTTGGAGAAAATGCACCGCACCACGGAGGTACCGTTCATATATATGAAGTCAATCCCGATAATGGTTCGCGTTTAAATCTTTCACCCGATTTTACATTAACCGCAGATGCTAATGGAATGTGGGGGCCACAAAAAGTTAAGACCAATACAAAGTATGAGTTTGAAGTAATCAGCAATGTAGCAGGGGGTAGGGTGATTCATTATTACCGCGAAGGATTTACACATACTAATCCATTGGTTTACTTGCGCACTATACCTACCTCGGGTCTCGCAGGAACTCTTTTAGCCAGCCTTTCTGACAACGATAATCAAAGTGTGCTCGCAGTTTTTACAGCTAATCAAGCTACGGTTGCGGGTCGCGATTCTTTGCTTGTAGATAATGTCGTACTTTCTACGAATACTATAACTCCAGCTGCTAACACAGTTATTGCCATGTTTTTGTTTGATGGAAACAACAATCAGCAGAGCGACTTTACAGTTCCCGGGTTTTTCTCGGTGCTGACCACTTTTTTAACGGCTCGCGACATGTATTTTCAGACTTCATCATCCACCGCAATTCCTTTGCGTTTTAATGGACGAAATTTATTTGTACCTAATTTAAAATCGCATACCGATGGAGTGATGGTGGCTGTTTTTGATTGACGAACTAAAAATAGTGCTAAGTATTTTAGTTTATCTAAAAAACACTTTTAGATTTGCACTTAATAAAAACAAAAACTATGAACAAAGCTTCTGACGAAAAGAAAGAAAAAATGAAAGCGCTGCAACTTACCTTAGATAAGTTGGACAAGGCGTATGGCAAAGGAACCATTATGAAATTAGGCGATTCGAAAGTGATGGGTGTGGAAGCAATTCCTACCGGTTCACTCGGGTTGGATATAGCGCTTGGTATAGGTGGCTTGCCAAAAGGAAGAGTAATAGAAATTTACGGACCTGAATCTTCGGGTAAAACCACCCTCGCTATTCAGGCTATTGCAAATTGCCAAAGAGCAGGAGGCATTGCTGCATTTATTGATGCTGAACATGCTTTTGATAAAACGTATGCCGAGAAGCTGGGTGTGGATGTAAATAATCTTCTTATCTCTCAACCCGATGATGGCGAGCAAGCTTTGGATATTACCGAGCACTTAATTCGTTCAGGAGCAATTGACATTATTGTTATTGACTCGGTAGCAGCTCTTGTTCCGCGCAGTGAATTGGAGGGTGAAATGGGCGAAAGTAAAATGGGACTGCATGCGCGCTTGATGAGCCAGGCATTGAGAAAATTGACAGGAACAATTTCTAAAACAGGTTGCTGCTGTATTTTTATCAACCAGTTGCGCGA
>CANJZE010000068.1 GCA_947479455.1 Bacteroidota bacterium | reverse complement strand
TCAGCCCGATTTTGTTTATGACAAGGAACGTGCTCTAATTTTTGTAGATGGAGGTGTACACAAAAAAAGTGTAGTGAAGGCCGATGATGATAAAAAAAGAAAAGCAATTGAATTAGCTGGATTTGATGTGTTGGTTTGGGATTACACTTCGGAGCAAGTTGATTCATTTGTATCAAGACGACAAGACATATTCAGAAAAGTACGATAAGCATCATGATAGACAGCAAATTTAAAAAACCAGGCAAGCTCGTTAAATTCAGAGGACGAAGGTGCGTTGTTCAACCTTCAACTGATGATGAAATTATCGTCTTAAAGCCCTTAGGAGGTTCTGATGATGAAATAATATCAGTATTTGAACCCATCCTTCAACATTTTGAAAAAATCGAAGATGATGAATTCGAAATGCCAGATGTTAACGATCTTGATAGTTTCCTTACAGCAAAACTATTGTATGATGCTGCTCGACTATCATTCAGACAAGTAAGCGGCCCATTTAGGTGCATGGGGAAATTGTCTTTTAGACCAAGGTCGTATCAACTTGTGCCTCTTATTATGGCACTAAAACAAGAAACTACTCGATTGCTTGTTGCTGATGACGTTGGGGTGGGTAAAACTATTGAGGCTATTTTAATTTTACGAGAGCTACTCGAAAGGGGCTCAATTAAAACTTTTGCAATTTTATGTCCACCACACTTATGTGAACAATGGCAGAAAGAATTAGCAGATAAATTGGATATTGAAGCAGTAATTATTCGCTCAAGCACAGTTGCTGGATTAGAGAGAAAAATAATTGGTGATGATACGTTAAACGTATTCAATTATTATCCTTATCAGGTTATATCCATCGATTATGTCAAGAATGGTTCCGCAAAAATGCCTGCATTTTTAAAAGATGTGCCTGAATTAATTATTGTTGATGAAGCCCATACATGTACTAAGAATCTTGACTTCAAAAAAGCAAATCAAAGTCAGCAACGATACGAATTACTAGAAAAAATTGCTGCAAACGAAAAGCAGCATTTAATGTTGCTTACCGCAACGCCACATAGTGGAAAAGATGGCGAGTTTAAGTCTTTGTTAGGCCTGGTGAATAAGGAATTTGAAAGCTATGATTTTTTAGATTTATCAACTTCTGAAAAACGAAAAGTTGCAGGTCATTTTATTCAGCGTAAAAGAAAGAATATTGAAAAGTGGCTTGATGAAGAAACCCCATTTCCTAAAAGAACTACCGAAGAATTACCCTATACGCTATCAGCTTCATCTGAATATTACAAACTCTACCAGGATGTACTAAAATTTGCCCGAGGTATAAGCACGGAAGGCGTTGCTGAGAATAAAGCAAGAATGAAATATTTCGCTGCTCTGTCTTTGTTAAGGGGTGTAATGAGTAGTCCAGCTGCTGGTTATGAGATGCTTTTAAAAAGAAAATCAAAATTAGGTGAAGTTGAAGAAATTACTGAGGATGAAATAAGAGACAATCCAATTGTTGAGCGCTGGGATGAGCAAAGTGATACTGAACAAATCGAAATCATTGATAGAGCTGAATTATCAGAAAATGAATGGAACACACTTAATCGTTTAGCACAAAAAGCACTAGAACTTACACGAATAGATAAAGACGAAAAGGTAAAGTTAGCAGCAGAGCAAATAAAATTATGGATCAATAAAGGTCAAAGCCCTATTGTATTCTGTCGTTTTATCGCCACAGCACATTATGTAGCTAAAATTTTAAAAGAATATTTACCAAAAGATGTTGATGTTAGGGCTATTACAAGTGAACTAAGCGATGAAGAACGCAGGGAAAAAATAGATGAAATGGCAAAAAGTCCAAAGCGCATTTTGGTTGCTACGGATTGTTTGAGTGAAGGTATCAATTTACAGGATAAATTCAATGCTATTTTGCATTACGATTTACCTTGGAATCCCAATCGATTAGAGCAAAGAGAAGGTCGAGTTGATAGATATGGTCAACCAGGCTGGATTGATAAAATTGGAAATCATCAAAATACCATAGATGTTAAGGTGTTGTTTGGAGAGGATAATCCAATGGATGTTGTTGTTCTGAAAATTATTATTGAAAAAATTCAAAAAATTCAAAACACCTCAGGTGTGAGTATTGCTCTTGCAGATGATAATAGATCTGTGATGGATAAAGTATTAAAGGAGGTTTTATTAAATCCTGAAAAAGCCCAAAATAAATTTGCTAAACAAATCAAACTAGATTTTGGAGCTAGTCCTGAATTAGATGAGTTGGATGTTGAAATCACCAATGAAATTGAAGCGGCAAGAGAAAAAGCAGAAAAAATCAGAAGCATCTTTGCTCATGAGAGTATTATGCCTGAAGAGGTTAAAAAGGACTTAGAAGAAGTAGATGATGCAATTGGCGATGTGGCAACCTTAAAGGAATTTGTCATTTCTGCTTCTAAATTACTGGGAGCAAGTATTGATGTAGTTAATGGCGGATTTGTTTTCAAAAAATTGAATATGGATGATTGGATTGCATCCTCTTTAGGTACAAGTGATAAAATTCACATTGCTTTTGAATCTCCTACCCCGCAAGGTTTTAAATACATTGGTCGTAACCACAGATTTGTAGAACAACTATGCCATCGTGTTATAGCTAATTCATTAGATAAGACTAGGAAAAATAACAAAGCCGCAAGAGCAGCTGTTTTTAGTTCTGATGATGTTTCAACACAAACCACGCTTATTCAATTCCGTGTAAGAAATGTCATTCGTGAAGTAAATAAAAAGCACGAAATGGTATCTGAAGAAATGTTTTTATGGGGCTATGAGCAAACAGCTGAGGGAATTAATACACTTGAAATGGAACAATGTAAAAAGCTACTCCACACATCTAGTGCATTAGATGTGAGCACAGAAAGACAGCAAATTGTATTTAACAAAGAGATTGAGCATTTTAGAATGCTTCATCCCGATTTTATAAAAGTTGTTACAACACGAAGTGAAGAACTTGTTAATGCACATACAAGGTTTGCTAAATATATTGGGGCAAAACGCTTTGAAGCGGTAACTCCTGTATTGCCTCCTGATATTTTAGGGGTGTATGTTTTAATTCCTAACCCTAAAATAAACAAGTAAGCGTTA
>CANJZE010000067.1 GCA_947479455.1 Bacteroidota bacterium | reverse complement strand
TGGCGCCGGTAAAGGATGCCGTGGTGTAGGAGACGGAAATGGAAGGCGGCGTCGTGTCAATGACGATTCCCCTGATTGCCAAGGCGTTGGTGGCCTCCGGTGCAGGCAGGGTCAGGACAGCGTCGTTTCCCGCTGGGTCCTTTATTGTCGAGTCGGATGGCAGCGCTAGCGAATTTGCCAACAGGTACGTCAGGTTTGAGCCGTTCGTCGAGTCTGTGGGCCCTACCGTGTAGGTGAAGGAAAGGACCGTGGAACCAGAGCCACCGGTGTACGGAGCGTCGATGGTCGACGCACCAACTACCAACGTCAGTTTGGGAGTACCGGTGACCACTACGGTCTCGCTGAAGGTGATGGTGACAGGTATTGCCGTGCCGACGCCGTACGAAGAATTGAACGCCTTGGTTGTTGATACTCCGAAGTCGGAATCGACGATTGGTCGGACACTGTCATTAGTAACCGTATCTCGAATTACGACGCTGCTCGTGTTGGCGAGCGACCCAGTCGCACCGGGTGCCGGAAGGGCGAGGGTGGCGGCGTTGCCGGCGGCGTCCTTGATGGTCCCGCTGAGCGATGATGTGGAGGCGTAGTCGAGGTCGGTAGAGGTGTCACCGCTGAACACCGTGTAGGTGAAGGTGAGTGTGTCAGTCCCACTCCCTCCGGTATATGGCGCGGGAGAACTTCCAACCGCAAGCATCAAGGTTGGTGTTCCAGTAACAATCACCGGCTCGGTGAACTTGACCGATATTGGGACCTTGTAGCCAAGGTAGTAGGTCCCGGAACCGAACACGTTGGACACCGTCGGTACCGCAGCGTCTATCTGGATTGACTTATTTCCGGCCAAGGCATTCGGCGAAGCGAGTGCCGGCAGGACAAGGGTCGCAGCGGTGGCGGCGTTCGTGGCTTGGTCGGTGATCGTGCCACCATTCAGGATCAGGGAGGCAGTGGTGGCGTAATTGAGGTTTGCCCCGGCAGTGGTGTCACCTTGCTGGAGGTTGTACCGGAACGTCAGCTGGTTGGTGCCGGTACCGATGTAGTAGTCCACCGGTGCCGTTGCGGTGATTGTGGTGCCTGATGGCACGGGTGACGCGACGCTCAAAGTGTAGACCGGCCCCACGCCACTCGAGACGGTGACGCCCGCAACCATGCCCGACCCGGTCAAGAGCGAGCCGATTGGGATAGTCGCTGCGCCGCGGACCACGTTGGAAACTGTCAGTGAGGTGCCGACGACCGTGCCTATGATGACCGAGGCCGGGCGGACGAATAGGCGTGGAGTTCCGGTCACAGTTACCGTCTCTGACATCGTGACCGTGATGTCGATCGTGTCGCCGAGCGAATGCATCCCATTCACGGCAGTGGACGACACGCTTGTCACGGTCGGGAGGGTCGTGTCGATCACGAAAGTTCCTCCCGAGGTAATCTCGGAGCCTGCATTGCCTGCAGCGTCTGCACCGAGGATTGACACGGTGGCAATGCCGTCAACGTATGTAGGGGCATTAGCCGCCACTACGGTGTACACGTAGGTGAAAACGTTGCCGGGGACCTTGCCGATCATGAGGCCGTTGGCGATGTCAGTTTGGCCCTGTTGGTTGATCGCAATCGTTGGCGCGGCCATCAAGTCCTCGGTGGAGGTGGCGGTCACGGTGACTGGGCCGATCTTGAATGCCGGCAGCGCACTGGAATACCCAACCGCAAATTTCGGGGCCGCGGTGTCGATGACGATGTTCTTGTTGGCGCCGAGGGAGTTTGTGGCTCCGGGCGCGGGCAGGTAAGTAACGACGCCGGGAAGCTGTGAAAGCGCGTTTCCGGTCAAGTCAGTAATGGCGGAGGGGCCGTCCAAGCTGAGAGAGGCGGGGGAGGCGTAATCCAGCCTCGCTGTGTTGTCATTTGCACCGATCACGTAGTTGAATGTGAGCGTAGCGGTGCCAGTCCCTGATGTGTACGACACCTTAGTGCTCGACCCTCCGGTCGCGAGATCCAGGGTCGGTGTGCCGTAGACAATCACAGGTTCGGTGAAGGTAATGGTTACCGGAACGGTCTGGCCGGCGCGGTACGCCCCGTCTGCAACGTCGGCAGAGACGCTCGAAACCCGTGGATCCTGACCGTCATCCGTGGCGGTGATGGTGCCGTCAATCCGGATGTTGTTGGGTGAAGACGCAGCGCCGAGCGACGTCACCGCATCGAGGAGGGGCAAATCAAGGGTGGCGAGGTTGCCAGCCACGTCCTTGATTGAGCCTTCGTTTAGCCTGAGGGCTGACGTTGAGTCATATTGCAAACGCGCGCCATTTGTGGTTACTCCGGGCTCGACGGTGTAGAGGAACGATAAGACCTTGGTGCCGCCCCCGCTCGAATAGTCCGCAGTTCGCGTGCATGGATTTTCCTGTGCTGCGCACACCGCAAGAGTGAGGCTCGGTATCCCACCTGTCACGGTTACAGGCTCGGTGAAGGTGACCGAGATGGGCACCTTCATGTTCCCATAGTAGATTGCGGATGGAGCTGTGACCTTTGTGACCGCGGGGCGAGTACTGTCAACATAGACGTTCGAGGCGTAGAGGCCGCTGTAGCCGACACGTGGGAGGCCACCTTTGGCAACGTAACCACCACCGGCGGAATCGGTGATGGTGCCGGTAAGGGCGTCCGCCGATGCGTAGTCGAGACGCAAGGCGTTGGTGTCGGTTGAGCGCACGGTGTAGGTAAAGGTCAGGGTGGCGGTGGCGGTGCCGACGACACCGGTAAATGTCGCTGCCCCGAGGCCGGTGGCCATGCTGATCGATGGGGTTCCGGTCACCGTAACGACTTCACTCATCGTCACGACGATTGGCACAGTCGCTCCCGGGGCCTTCGGGCCGGAAGCAGTCGTCGTGACCGACACCACCTTTGGCGGGTCGGTATCGAGACCGTACTGCTGTCCAAGAACGGTTGTATCGATATCTGACCAAATGTTGCCGGCGGCGTCGGTCACCGTGGTCCCGGTTGGCTTGTAGGTGAGGTCGACGGTCTCGGTCCCGTTCTTGCCGAAATTACCTGCAAGTCCACTGACCGTGACTGTGCGAGTCGCACCTGAACCGGACACACCGATGGCCTCTGTGCCGGTGACTCCCGACCCCTTCCGGACGGCAAAGTTCAGGCCCAAGACGCCGCTGACGGG
>CANJZE010000066.1 GCA_947479455.1 Bacteroidota bacterium | reverse complement strand
TTATTACGGTCAATCTCGAACCGCATGTGCGAACGACTGTAGCCACCGAGGATGCCGAACACCCATACGCCGTTGTCCATGTCGCCCGTGGCGGTATCAAGCCCGATGGTCAGGCCATCGGTGGCCTGCGCGTAGGCGGTATTATAATAGACCGGCGCGCCGGCGATGGTCAGGGTCTGGCCGCTGTCATGGGTAAGGTTGCCATAGGACGCCCTGCCCCACAGGGATACGCCGGTGCCCGTGGACTCAGAAGACAGAGCGCTGGAACTCACGGCGTGGCTGTCGCGCAGTGAGTCCATGCGGTCGCTCAAGCCATCGGCCGATGTGTACCACACCGACTGCATGCCGCCGGCCACCGAGGCCATTTCCATCATCGCAGCCCCTGGCGCGCCGACGAGAAGGAAGTCGGCTGTCGTGGGGTTGAACGCGAGTTGGTATTGCACGAAGCCCTTGCGGATCGCCGGTCCTTGCGGCGTGCTCACCACATTGGCCCCACCCAGGACGAAGTCCCCCGCTCTGGCCGACGTGGCGTCGACAATGACCTGCCCCGCCATGGATAGCCGGCCCACACCGGAGCGGTTGATGTCGTTTACCGTAACGATGGTGCCGGTGCCGCTGGAAGCCCCGATCTGCATGCAGTCGGCGAGTTGGCCACCGGTCTGCGCGCATGACGTCTGCGCCCCCGCGCCGAGCATCGCATCGATATTGAACCTGGCCCCGCCGGCGCTGACATAAGCCGTCGAACCCGCCAGAAGCACGTCGTTGGCTTCGTTGTCGGTCAACATGATGGTTCCGGCGTTATTGAATGTGCCGAGACTGGTGAAGTTCGTGGTCGATGCCCCGGCCGTTTCCGCGGCGAAAAGCGTGCCGCCGGCCATGTTGTTGAAGATGTCCGTGCCGCTGATGAAAGAGAACGTGGTCGCGCCGTTGGTGGCGATGAGGCCGCTATTGTTGAGGATATCGTTACCGCCGGTGAAGATGCTCAATCCGCTGGTGTGCCATCCCGAAACCGAACTGTTGTTGACGGTCACGAGGTTGGTGGACTGGATGCCGGAGAAGGTCTGAGAGAAATCGACGGTGCCGCGCAGGGACCCGGCGTTATTGAGGACAACCGCGCCGCCGTGACTGGTAATGGCGAGATTGCTGTTTTGCACCGCGGCCGTCGTCCCGTTCGAGGCGATGCTGGTGCCGGCGCTCGTGTTCAGGGTCGTAAAGCCGCCGCTGAGGCTTTGGACGTCGATGACACCCGCGGTGACACCACCGAGGCCGCGGATGGCCGCGTTTCCGATGGTGATCGTGTTTGTGCCCAGCGACACCAGATTGGTGGTCTTGATCGCAGTGGCGCCGGTGCTGGTGACGTTGGCGCCGATATTAAGGTTGAGACCGCCCGCGCCAGTGGAGACGACGATTGCGTTGGCCCCGCCGTTGCCGGTGACCGTGCCGCCGCCCAGTGTGGTGATCGCGACATTGCCGCTGCCGCTGGATGTCGCGCTGATGCCACCTGTGCCCGCGCCGACACTACCGGTGACGGGAGCGCTGACGGTGATCGAAGTATTGCCGTTGACAGCACTGGTCTGGATGGCCGCCCCCGCCACGCCGGTGACAGCGCCGGTGGATACCACCGTCACCGTATCCGTAACATCGGTGCCTGCGGTCGTTGCCAGGATGCCGCCGCGCAGCGCCGAAACCACGCCTTGGGTATCGACGATCACCGCGCCGCCTGGGCCGGCGCCGGCCAGGCTGTTCTGTACCCGGATCGCCCAGGAGCCGCCGCCGGTGGAGGTGCCGAGGATGGGACCGGCACCCGTGTAGACATTGATGTCGCCGCGGCCGGCAATGAAGATGCCTTGCGCCGTGAGCAGGCCGTTGCCGCCCGAGATGGCGGTGGTGACGCGGTTGGAGGCCGTGCCCACTGACAACGTGCCGGTGCCCGCGGTGGCAGTGAGGTTGATGCCGTTGCCAGCGATGGCGGTAATGCTGCCGCCGGTCGCGAGGACCGTCTGCGCCGTGAGGCCGGGATTGATGGCGACCGCATCGGTGGTGCCGGGCGCTGTGCCGGTGATCGTGACGCCGGTCAGGGTGACGGTCGAGGAGACTACCGCCGGCACGACCGCGAAGTTGATCTTGTCGCCTGCGCCCGTGCAGGTTTCCGCTGCGCTGGCGATGACGGTGCCGGATGTGTCCGGGGCACAGACGACGTCAGCCGCCGCCGCGGTGCCGGGCGCGAACATTCCGAAAATCACAATTGCGCTTGCAACCGCAGGAATCAGGGCAAGTCGCGCCCCCGGCAAGTTCAGCGGGGTCGACGTGTTCAGCAGCGTTGCGCGAAAGGCGCGCGTGATCGAGAGGGGCTTCATGAAATTCCTTTGAATGTGCCGTATGAGGCCCAGCCCCGCCGGTTGGCCGGGCTGACAGTGGCTTAGTATCCGCGCCAAGAATGTCCCGCTGATCCACACTGCACATCGCCTCCACTTCTTCGCGGGAGGGAGGTCGTGCAGCACAGCTGTGGGATATCGATGGCGTGGCGCTCGTCGCGTTTAAGGGCTACCCGGGAAGAGAAGTCAGCAGTGTTTTGACGCCCCGCCCGGCCCAAAGGAGGAAGGTCTCAGCTCGGGCCAAATGTTCAGAGAACAAACCCCCCAAAGACGCGGTGTATCTACAACCGCGCAGCTATGTCAGCTGCGCGGCCGACTGGAGCGATGGAAGACGGAAACGCGATATTTGGTTTGGAATTGGGGGCCGCTTGCCCAGTCGGTCGCGACCCCCAACAAGCCTAATGTGACTCGACTATTTGCTGGTATCGGCGGCCCGTTCGATGGCCTTGCCGCCGCTCTTGATGTCCTTGCCGGCGCCGCCGATGGTGTTGCAGGCGGACAATGCGCCCAGGGTGATGACCGCGCCGGCGATGAACGCAACGGTGCTTTTCAGTGACTGCTTGATATTGATCATGGAAGGCCTTTCTGAGATGGGGGGCAGCCGTCGCGAGCGATTACGCCGGGAGCGGCTTGTGACGTGCGGTTCTAGTTTTTACGGGGGTTATTCGGGGCCTGGTCGCGGCGATTCGACACGCCGTCACCATCACGATCGCGATCAAACTGGTTCGGAACTCCGTCGTGATCCTGGTCGTTGCGCCAGCCGTTGTTGCGCTCCCGGGTGTGGCGTGAAGCCTTGTAATTGTGGCCGTATTGGCTGCGGTAGGCCCGAGCTTCGCTGGAATTGCGCCAGCCGTGCCAATTGTGGTCGCGATCCCAATAGCCGTC
>CANJZE010000065.1 GCA_947479455.1 Bacteroidota bacterium | reverse complement strand
GCTGGGTCGGGTGATGATTGGTCAGAGTGTGATCGCGCCTGGAGGAAGTGCGTGTCTGACGGTGAAGGATCAGGCAGGACGTGTGGCGGATGAGTTGAAAAGCGATGCGCCCAAGATCGAGTATCAGGGCGGCAACTTCGTGGTCGTGCGGCGCGAGGGCTTGCTGAAGACGGCGACGGACGAGACACTGGCGAAGTATGTGGTGCGGCTGGAGTTCCTGGCTGGCAGCGCGACGGTGAAGATGCAGCATTCGTTCATCGTCACGGAGGACACGAATAAGACGCAGTTCGCTGACATCGCGGTGCAGGTTCCGTTGGTGAAGGCGGCTCAGCGGCGGGTGATGTTTGACGCTGATGAAGGAGCGGATGATACGCCGATTTCTGACACGCTGGCCGCCGGAGAGTCGGCCTACATGTTGCAGAGCGATTACTGGCATCACGGACAAAAGACGAGCAAGCGTGAGGTGAAGCTGCCGCATGTGGAGTTCAAGATGACGTCGGTGGGCACACCCGAGAAGCCCGTGGCGATTGGGAGCTACGCCGCTGCCCAAACCAATGCTGGCGGTGCGCTCATTGCCATGCCGAATGCGGCGAAGCTTTTCCCGAAGGAGTTTGAGGTCACGCCCGATGGCATCGTTGCGCATCTGTGGTCATCGCGCGGTAGGCGGTTGTTGGATTATCGGGCGTCGGCGTTGGTGGATCATTGGGGCCGTGATTGGGTGGCCAAAAAGCACCCCGGTGGCGTGGCGGCGATGCAGGCGAAAGATACGAATGCGCAGGGCTCGGCGCGGACGCATGACTTGTGGCTACACTTCTTCGATGCGAACACGGCGCAGGAGGCCGCGGGCATCGGTGCGCTGTGCTCGCAGTCGCCCGTGTGCGTGCAGGACCCGCAGTGGATGCGCAAGACGGAGGCGCTGGGCTTTATCCATCCGTATGATCCGCAGCGCTTCGGCAAGCTGGAGAAGTTCCTGCGTTATGCGGTGGAGGAGTATGTCATCGGTGGGGAGCGGCGCTGGGGCGATTACGGCTTCCTTGATTACGGCGCGGGCATGCACACGTATGACAACTACGGCGGCCTGCCGGGCGATGAGATGCCGCGGCTGAACTATCGTTATGCGGACCACATGTATCATGCGCAGACCGCCCTCTGGCAGGCTTACGCACGCAGCGGCGATCGCCTGTATCTCGACTACACCGCAGCGCTGCATCGACACCTGTCGGACTTTAAGTTCGCGCATGTGGCGGGCAAAAGTCGCAGTCTCGGCTCGCGGGTGGGCTCCAATGGCTCAGAGGACAATCCACATTACTGGAACGGCATCGAGGATCGCTTTGGCGGCGGTTTGCTCAATGGGCACCAGGGCTTCGATCCCGAGGGCTTTTTGCTGCATCGCTATCTCACCGGCGACCGCTGGAGCGAGGAGGTGATCGTGCGCAGCGGCGAGACGTTTTTGCAGCGGTTCGATTTCGACGCGCTGCCGCAGATCGGCGCATCGAGTGACGGCGCGCAGCCTTTCCTGCTCGCGGGACCGCTTTACATGCACACGGGCGACAAGCGCTATCTCGAGGCGCTCGACAAAATCCGCTCGCGCATGATCCGCCTCGACACAGGCACCGGCTGGGCGGACCCCGACTACTTCGGCGCATGGGAGAAATATCCCATCAAGATCGCGGGCGCGCTGATGGACTGGCGAGCGACGGGCAACGCCACCACTCAGAAGATGCTCGTCGAACGCGCCTTTCCCATCTGGTTGCGCGATGTGCCGCCGGTGGATTTCAGCTACATGGACCAGAGCGGCTACTTTGCCAATCACGCCTGGCGAATGACCGGCAACGTCCGCTATGCGGAGCTGGTGGAGGAGCGCTTCAATCGCGCGCTCTTCGAGTATTACGATGCACAGGGCATACGCCGCGATGTTTCGGGCATTCGCGGTTCGCCGCATCGTGGCGGCAATCACACCTTCAACTTCCTGGAGACCGCCTATTACGGCATGGACCTGCTCGCTGCCACCGCAGGCCAGCGCGGGCACTACATCGAGGCCGACACCGGACCGAAGTGCCACGCGGTGGAGATTCACTTTGCCAAGGATCGTCATGAGCCCCTGCGCTTCGATTTGCGCTTCAGCGTGGGCCACGACATGCAGGTGACGTGGACGCCCACCGGTTACGGGCGGCCCGTGCGAGACTACGATGTCGGCCCGGTGCATTGGGACAGTCACACGGATTACTATACCAAAGAAGCGCCGGGCCTGGGCGGCGGCTATGCCTCAGTCGAACTGGGCGCGGAGACCGTCGAGGGCGAGTATCGTTTCCTGAACGTGCCCTACGTCTTCAAGAACAACGCGAGACGCCTCGTGCTCGTCGCACGCGATGGGATCATCCTGCGTGCGATCCACGATCAACCGCCGGTGTGGCACTTCCAGATTCCTGCTGGCAAATCGGGTGCGATCTACGCGAACAAAGCCATCACGCTCGCCGTTGGCGGCAAGGTCATGGAGGTCAAAGGCGGCGAATGGCTCGAGCTGCAAGGCACCACGACCGATCAGATGGCTTCGATCAAAACGAGCGGTCTCGTCTTTGTTGCCTTCCGTGGCGGCATCCCGCCGGTGCTCGCGCAGCATGATGCAGGGCGCTACTTCGTGCCGCGCGTCATCCAGGAGGAGATGCCTGCGCGCGAAGCCGCCGCCAGTGAAATCGCATCAAAACCCGGTGATTATGTCGAGGGCATCGCTGGCAAGGCATTGCTGTTGTCTGGCACACGCAATCTGAAAATCCCGCGCGGCAACAAGCTCAGCGAGGGCGTGTATGAGCACATCGATTACCGTGAAGGCACGTTCGAGTTTTGGTTCCAGCCACGTCAAAGCACCGGCATGGGCGCGGAGAACTCGGAGAAATACTTCATCGCGGGCGGCATCTGGCCCATCACCCTGAGGCGTTACGCTGGCGACGACGAAGACCCGCGCGCCGGCAATGTCTTCAGTTTCGATGCCACCTGCTCCATCAAAGCTCCTCCCTCGGCCAAGCCCGCGCCATTTCCGTATCCGCCGCAGCAACTGCTCAACGTTTCGCCTGTTGTGCAATCGCGCTGGCATCACCTCGCCGTGAGCTGGACCACGGACCCGAAGCGCGGCTGGATCAGCGAGTTTTACATCGACGGCCAGCCGAGTCTCGGCTGGGCACGCTTCGACACCGGCCACGGTCGCTTCCTCGAAGCCGACAACGCTGCCAAGCAATTCCCGCCCCTCCCCTGGCCCATCGATGAG
>CANJZE010000064.1 GCA_947479455.1 Bacteroidota bacterium | reverse complement strand
GCGCTGGCAGATCTCGCCGAGGCCCTTGGGAATCAGGTGAGGTCGAGGAACGACCCGCTACCGGTCTCCGGTTGAGCGTGCAAATACCGCATCGTTGTGGCGATGGAACGGTGCCCGAGCTGGGCGCTGATCAGGTGGATGGGTGCCCCGGCTGCCGCCGCATGCGAGGCGTGGCAATGGCGGAACCAGTGAGGAGAGACGCTGCCGGGAATCCCCGCAGCGACCCCGGCAGCCCGCAAAATGTTGTAGGCCTGCTTGGCACCCAAGACGGTCCCCCGGTCCACCCGGAACAGCGGTGCGACCGGATTGAGTGACCCGTCCCGAAGGCGCTGTGGCGGACCTGCTCGCGATGGTGTCCAGTTGGAGCCGCTCCCGTCAACCGGGACCGGCAGGTCAGGGAGGGAGCGCACCAGGGACCACACCTCTACTGGGACATGCACATGCCACAGATAGCCGCCCTTGCCCCGCACGGTCACCTGGCCGGATCCGTCCGGCCGGTCGTGCAGGTCGCCCCAGGTGAGCGACACGAGCTCCGTGACCCGCATCCCCGAGGCGTATGCGAGGCGAGCCAGCACCGCGTTCCGAGGGATGGTGACCAGGCCAAGCAGGCGCTTCATTTGCACCGGTGTCATGATCCGGGCAGCCAGGTCTTGGCGGGGTGGCTTAAGCTTGACAGCCTGACCGACATCACGCGAGAGTTCCCCTGTCCGGTAGCCGAACGCCAGAGCCGACCGTACAGCGTTGAGGGCGAAGACCCGCGACCCGGGTTCCATACCGACAAGAGCACCCTCGAAGGACTGGAGGTCAGACACTGTCACGTCCCGGAGCGGCTTGGCGGTCGCGGACAAGAAGCGGTCGAGGTACCGGACGTAGCCGCGCACTGTGGGCAGGGCCTTTCCGTGGAGCCACGTGCGGATGATAAGCGCGTCCTCGGGGTCTGTAGTGATACGCAGGAACGCCTCCCTGGTCGCCCGGTCCATCCCGTCGATACCCCCCGCGGGGACGGGTGCGGGCACGAACAAGACCGGGCTTGCCGAGGCCGGTTGGGTCGCCGCCTTGGCGTTTGGTTGATCAGGATCGGTTGGCGTCAACGCAACGCGTGCCGAGGCTGGCTGGATCGCAGGAACCGGCGGTTCTTGCCCGGGAACTTGAGCCGAATCGGCGGTCGGCCAAAACGCCATCGGGATGAACCCATCCGCGGGGCGGTATCGGGTACGTCGGGCCATCCCGGGTTCCAGTCCGGGGTCACGCCGTCATGCGCATGTTCCCCGGAGGAGTGGTAACCGGCGCTGTCCACCCGCATGGCTCGGTCTGTTTCCGAGGCAGAAATGGGAAGCTGGTGGTGCGATCAATCCCACTTCTTGGTTATAGTCATAAGCGGAACCGCACATGAGGGATCGGGATGGCGGGGCTGGGGAGGATTTCAGTTGACACAAATGTGTCAACTGGAGAAGGTTCAGGTGTCCGGAACCGGACACCTGGGGTCAGTCGCGCGGTCGGCGAACTTCCCGCTCCCCGATCACCTGCGCCATGCATTGCATATTATGTTCGTATCCGGCGGGATAGCCTCCCGCACGCCACGGCGCGCGTGACCATGCCGGACCCGCACTCACGCGTTCGGCCGGTTGCCCGTCCGCGTCACTCTCCCGGCGAGCCATTGGATGTGCCACGCTCCGCGGGCATTCCCCGTGAGCGTGTTCCCAGTGAATGTCCCCTGCCCCTGGTGGTGGACGAAGACGCCATACTGCTTCCCGTCACGGATCTTGCAGTCGCGCACGGTGGGGTTCCCACCCATCCTGATATACACGCCCGAACCCGTGTTCCCGGAGATCACGCACTGTTCGATGGTTCCCTGCCCCTGCTCGTGGACGAAGACGCCAGACCGCTTCCCGTCACGGATCTCGCAGTCCCGCACCACCGGGTTCCCACCCGTCGTGATCGATACGCCCGCGTTGGCATTCCCCGAGATCACGCACTTCTCGATCGTCCCCTGCCCCTGGTCCCAGACCATGACGCCAGCCTGCTTCCCGTCACGGATCTCGCAGTCCCGGATGACCGGGTTCCCACCCGTCCTGATCGCCACGCCCGCATTCGCGTTCCCGGAGATCACGCACTTCTCGATCGTCCCCTGCCCCTGCTCCCAGACGTAGACGCCACTGGCCTGACCGTCACGGATCTGGCAGTCCCGCACGGTGGGGTTCCCACCCGTCTTGATCGCCACGCCCGAATTGGCATTCCCGGAGATCACGCACTGCTCGATCGTCCCCTGCCCCTGCTCCCAGACGAAGACGCCAGCCGACTTCCCGTCACGGATCTCGCAATTCCGCACGGTGGGGTTCCCACCCGTCCTGATCTCCACGCCCGAATTGGCATTCCCGGAGATCACGCACCGCTCGATGGTTCCCTGCCCCTGCTCGAAGACGAAGACGCCAGCCTGCTTCCCGTCACGGATCTGGCAGTCGCGTATGACCGGGGCACTGTCCTTCCCCGTGATGTACACCACCGACCCGATCGCCGACGTCAAGTCGCATCCCTCGATCACCACCCGGCCACGCTGCACCGAGACCGCACCGAGGTTCTCCTTCGTCCCCACCGCACGCACCGTCAGGTTCCGCACCGACGCCCGGTCCGCCGTCACCGTGATCGCCGTGGTGCCCAGCGCCTCCACCACGATGCGTGCCCGGTCTCCCTCCCCCACGATCTCCACCACCCGGTCGATCACCAGTGCCTCCCGGTAGATCCCCGGCTTCACAGTGATCAGCGTCCCCGGTACCACCGACGCCCGGATCGCCTCCCCGATGGTCGCGTACGCACCCCACAACGCCCCGGCATCCACCACCAGTGCTGGCCGTCCCGGATCGGCCACCGGCGCAGGCGCCTCCTGCCGTTGACGCGACTGCCTCCGCAGGAGGAACTCCGTCACGCCCGCCACGCTCACCGCGAAGTTCAGTCCCTCGGTCTCGCGGATGCCGAACGCCGCAATCCCCACAAGCCGTCCACTTACTCTGACTAGCGCACCCCCCGAATTGCCCGGGTTCATCGCCGCATCCGTCTGCACCATAGGCACGCCACCGATCGTCCGGAACCCCGACAGGATCCCGCGGGTCAGCGTCGCCGCACCCCCGATCAGGTCCGCACGAGGGAACCCCACGAGGTACACCGCATCCCCGACCCGAAGCCTCCCGATATCCGCCATCGCCATGACCGGCACCCTGGCAGCGCATTCCACCAGGGCCAGGTCAGCCACCTCGTCCACCATCCGGACCGTCCCCGCAGCCCGCTGGCCATCCGCCGTCACGATGGT
>CANJZE010000063.1 GCA_947479455.1 Bacteroidota bacterium | reverse complement strand
TTCCTGTGGCACATGTTCCGCGCGAATTACCTTGATCGCCGCCGCCATCCCCAACTCCCCAAATCCGATTCCCAATGCAGGAACTGATGCACGGATCGACGCCTTTGCGAATCCCCCCATGAGTCGGTCTTTATGCGGGCTGGTATAAGACAGGTCGGTGTGCCAGTCCTGCCCGGCGTCATGCAGGCCAAGCGGTTTGCCGTCCCGCTTCATGTTGGACAGGATCATCATCTCGGGATGGCCGGGTTCGTGATACGCGGCGGCGGCGACGTTCAGTTCCGGTTCCCCGAACAGCGCGCCGAACGCGGCATGGGTGTCCGGCGTAAGATCCTGCTTCGGGAAACACAGAACCCCAAACTGGCCCAGAGCGCGCAAAATGGTCCGGAAATCGCCAGGGGACACCGGGATGTTCAGATCGATGTCCCCGATCGTCGCACCCAGGGAACTGTTTGTCGGCGCGATCCGCATTGTCAAGCCTTTCATCATTGAGTTCGTCCATACGTACCGTCATGCGCCCAGAGCCGCCGGCCGATGTCCCGGACCGAGCCTGGGCGTGCCAGCGGATCTTCCCGCCCCCGAGGTTCGGCCGGATTAGTGGGTCCGCGGCCACGCCGGTCGGCTGGTTGGCGGTAAGCCCGATATCCCTCGCCCCGCGTGGCGGCAACGGTGGGACCCACCGGATACGCATCGGTAGCTATTAATACCGATCGGTCGGAGGCGGAAGCCTGGATATCGATAACGCCGACCGCATCGCTGGAGCGGTTTCATCCTGACTGGAAACGGCAAACCGCTCTAGCTGCTTGTTTGATCGCATGATTCACACGCGGTCACGTTCCGCTCATCGTGATCATGCTCTAGCAGCCTGTCGGACTTAGGGCGCCGACGCAACAATCATTAACCATTTGTTACCGCAAAGCCGGAATGTCCCCTACCAAGCGCTTTCATCATGGAGGGGCGCATGGGCGAGGGGCTTTTGACGATGAGTGTTGTGGAACTCGAGCGATCGCACGTTGTTCGCCAGGCCGTGGAGGATCGTCTGAGCCAACGGGAAGGCGCCGAACGTCTTGGTATCGGTGTCCGTCAGTTCAAACGTCTGGTGCGTGCCTGGAAGCTGGGTTTGGTGTCGCGTCAGCGCGGCCGGGCGTCGCACAACCGCCTGACGGACGGAGCGCGGTCGGAGATCGTGCGTCTTCTGAAGGAAAAGTACGAGGACTTCGGCCCGGCGCTGGCCGCGGAGAAGCTTCTGGAACCGGAGGGGATCGCGGTTTCCCGGAAGACAATCCGCCAGCTTCGGATCGGCGAGAAGCTTTGGAAGCCGAAGCGCCAGCGTGTCCGGCGGGTGTTTCAGACGCGGGAACGGCGTCCCCGGTTCGGCGAATTGATCCAGATCGATCGATGGCAGTCCGCATGCCTGGTTCGAGGATCGAGGCCCTCGTTGCACGTGCGGGCGGCTTTGGCCAAGGATTTCGACTGACCGGACAGGCACGGCGAACGGGATCCAGGCGGCCAGGCCGATTGGATCCCATCTTTCTACTGACCCGGACGCTTCGGCAACGGCGCGCCCGTATATTCGTTGAACCGCTTCGTCCGGCCTTCGGTGCCAAACGGTTGCGCCAGGGTTTTCGGTCCGACGGCCGCCCACCACAACGGCAAGGATTTGAACGAAAACACCAAATCGAAGTCCGTGGCGACCGATCCCGCGTCCATCGGTTGTGTCCCCGGCCGGTTCTGAAACCATTTCATCCACGCCGCCGACGCGGGCGCGGGCGAACAGAAATAGCTTCCATTTGGATCGGGCTTGCCATTATCGCCACAAAGCTGAAACGGCGGCCGCCCGGCCTGGGCGAAGGACGGCAACAGGAACGTATCCATTTTGTGCGCCTGCACGTTCCACTGCGATGTGCTGTGGCAACTCATGCACCCGGAATCCGGCGCATTCGGCATCGCCACGCCATCGACCGCGATGTCGTTCCGCCCGCCATCGTTCGGACCGGACAAACGTCCGCCCCATCCTAGCGTCTGCGTCGAGTACAACGGCGCCTTCGGGTTGTTCCAGTTCTCCTGTAACGGCGCGCCCGGCGCGGTAACACCGGGATCGTTGCCCCATTGCGCGCCCAGAACAACCATCTTGTCCCAGATGTCGCCGGGAACCGCGCTGTCATAAACCAGGGTCATGAAGACCCAGCCGGTGCCGGGCGCCGATTGCGAATCTTTCACGATGATATCGAACTGCGCGACATAGCCCGGCCAGACCTGAGGCGCGCCGGTACCGTCGGGCGACTGATTCAGATACATATTCCAGACCTGCGCGCCCTTCATCGCATCCCACCAGTCCGTCTTGTTCGCCGGATCGGTCGAGGCGAACACCGCCGCCTTCACGATGATGGACCCCTCGTCGAACTGGAACGCCTCGGTGACCGTGTTGGGTTTCATGGCCGAGGCGCCCCAGACCTTGTGCAGCGAATAAGCGGCACGAGCATCGTAATAAGTCAGGACATGCGTGTTAAATGTCGCGCGCAGCCCCGTGCCGGGGAAAATCGCCGGGCCGAATTCGCCGGCCAGATAGGTTCCACGAATCGCCTCACGGATCGAGCCGAGCCACGGTTCATTATACCATCCGGCCCTGGCGGCATCCCAGGTGTCGTAATTCATGATGAGATTTCGGGCGTTGTCGGCCACGGCCGCCTTAAGCGCCGCCGCGTACGCGCTGGCGTTTTGCGTGTTGATCTTACCGCTATTGATCGCTTTTTGCCAGGGCGGATCGACCGGCTTCGGCAGCGGCGCCGCCGGCCAAGCGTGGCTCAGGGTGAACAGCGGCCCCGTATAGACCGATTTCGGCGGCACGGCCCCATTATTATCCTGATACGGCTTCGCCGCCGGCGCGGCGGCCGCCAACCGTGCGACATCGGGACGGTGCGTTGTCTGCCCGTTGGCCTGATGCGGCGGACCAGGCACGGTGGGCACAAGAAGCAGCGCGAGGGCGGCCAAATGACTGTATTTCATGGTATTTCCTCCGGCGTTTAGCACGCACGTCCCCAAAGGCCCGTCAGTTTGGATTTATATTTTGACGTGGCGAGCCCGCACGAGGCTAAACTCACGCGCCAGGCACCCTGGGCGGAACGTATCCGCATGTCAACATCTGCGACACACAATCATTAATCATTCCTTGGAAGTACGATATAATATTGTGCCAGACGTGATAATATTGTGCCAGACGTGGGAATCTAGACATAAAACTCCAAAAATCGGCGACTTTCGGCTAACCCACATTTACCACAAAACAATCATTTTTAGCAATGAATATTCGTATCCCATTGATATCGCTCATTTGTCTCCCTGAGCGATATTTGTAGTGCCATAATAATATTTTTAGCCCTTGACGCCGCCCGCCGCCACCCCCACCTT
>CANJZE010000062.1 GCA_947479455.1 Bacteroidota bacterium | reverse complement strand
GAAGGTGGTGATAGATGCCATCCTCGACAAAAAAGGCAACGATGTGGTTTGCCTCGACCTTCGAAAAATAAAAGATACTCCATCGCAATATTTCATCATTACACACGGTGACTCCAGTACACATGTAAGGGCCATTAGTCAAAATGTTATTGATGAAACCACCAAACTTGGATTGCAGCCCTATCATACTGAAGGCGGTAAAAATGCCGAATGGATTATCGTTGATTTTGTAGATGTAACGGTGCACATCTTTTACAGAGACAAGCGAGAGTTTTATGCGCTTGAAGATTTATGGAGCGATGCCAAAAAATCGAATCATGCGGAATAGAGAAATACAATAAAAGAATTTAAGAATCGTCAAGAAGAGACAAATTACAAAAGCAAAAAATGGAAACCAACGAAAACAATACGCCAAAAGAGGAAGTAAAAAATAAACCGAAGGAGAAAAACACTAACAAAGAAAATGAAGGTGGTCTTTTTCCAAAAAAGAATAATGATGATGATTCGAAGTTCAATTACTTCTGGGTGTATGCCATCATCTTCGGCTTTATTCTGGTTTCGGTTTACATGTCGTTTTACGGTGAGCACACAAAAGAAACTACATCAACTGAGTTGAAGCAAATGCTCAACAATAATGATGTAGAAAAAATTGTAGTAGTCAATGAAAAGTTAGCAGAGGTTTATCTGCGCGATTCATCTCTGAAGAAAGCCGCATTCAGCAAAATTGCGAATACAAAATTTGGTAGTCCGAATCCGGGTCCTCACTTTTCTTTCTCAGTAGCATCAAACGATGCGTTTGACAAATTCGTTAATGAGTTTTACAAAGACAAACCAACGTTGGCTCAAGCCGACATAAAATATGAATTGCGTCAGGACTGGTTGCGCGATGTTATACCGTGGATGCTTCCCATTATTATTCTCATTGGTTTTTGGGTGTTCATGCTGCGCAGAGCGGGTGGCGGCATTGGCGGACCCGGTGGAAATATTTTCAACGTTGGAAAATCGAAAGCAATTCTTTTTGATAAGGATGAAAAAATCAATATCACCTTTGATGATGTGGCAGGTTTAGATGAAGCAAAAGTGGAAGTGCATGAGATTGTAAACTTTTTAAAGAACCCTAAAAAATATACTGCGCTCGGTGGTAAAATACCAAAGGGCGCTTTGTTAATTGGTCCTCCGGGAACCGGAAAAACGTTGATTGCGAAAGCAATGGCTGGCGAAGCACAGGTTCCGTTCTTTTCTATCTCGGGTTCCGATTTCGTAGAAATGTTTGTGGGTGTTGGAGCTTCGCGTGTGCGTGATTTGTTCCGCCAGGCAAGAGAGAAAGCGCCTTGTATTATTTTCATTGATGAAATAGATGCTATTGGTCGTTCGCGCGGAAAAAATTTAATGAACAGCAATGATGAGCGCGAAAACACGCTGAATCAATTGCTGGTAGAGATGGATGGGTTCAGTTCAGAGAAAGGAGTGATTATGATTGCGGCTACCAATCGCCCTGATGTATTGGATGCTGCACTTCTTCGTCCTGGTAGATTCGACCGCCAGATTTCAATTGACAAACCAGATTTCAAAGGTCGCGAACAAATCTTTAAAGTACATTTAAAGAGTATCAAAATCGGAAGTATAGTTAGCGCACAAAAATTGGCGGCTCTTACTCCGGGTTTTGTAGGTGCCGACATCGCCAACATTTGCAACGAAGCTGCTTTGATAGCTGCACGCACCGACAAAGCAGAAATTGACATGCAGGATTTTAATGACGCTATTGACCGCGCCATTGGTGGATTGGAAAAGAAAAACAAAATCATTTCGCCCGAAGAAAAAATCATTATTGCTTATCACGAAGCGGGTCACGCTGTTTGCGGATGGTTTTTGGAAAACGCACATCCGCTTTTGAAAGTGAGTATCATTCCTCGCGGTGTGGCCGCTCTCGGTTACGCGCAATATTTACCAAAAGAAAAATATTTGGAGCGTGAAGAAGAAATGCTTGACCGTATGTGTATGACCTTGGGTGGTCGTGCTGCAGAGCGTGTAGTGTTCGATAAAATTTCTACCGGGGCGCAAAGCGATTTAGACCACGTAACCAAAGTGGCGTATGCAATGGTTTCCATTTTCGGTATGAACGAAAAAATCGGAAATGTTTCTTTCTACGATATGCAAAATCAAAACTCTTTCAACAAGCCATTCAGCGAAGAAACATCGCGAATGATTGATGAAGAATCAAGAAAAATTATTGAACAGCAATATTTGCGTGCGCAAAATTTATTGCGCGACAAACGCAAAGAGTTGGATGCTCTTGCAAAATTATTGTTGGAGAAAGAAGTTCTTTTCAAAGATGATTTGGAAGCAGTTATTGGCAAACATCCTTTCGATAAACCGGAACTTGCTGAGCCCACAACAAATACAAATGGAACTACATCCGTGTCCATAAACACAGACGTTGAAAATCCTTCTGTTGAGAATACGCAAGCATAAAACTTTCATTACCATAGTGCAGCGCTAAATTTGAATTCGATAAAAAAATTATCGAACAAACCCTGCCACTATGTTTACTGAAGAAAGCGGAACCGGTTTTTTTGCGAAGATGAAAAGTGCTTTTTCTTCTTCTGAAAAAACTACTCTTGAAGAACCAATGAATAATGATTCATCGGCCGAAGAAAGTCAAACCACAGCGGTTGCTTCTTCATCTGTTTCTGATTCTACAGAATCTTATACCTACACATCGCGCGTGAGCGATGAAAGCGTAACCGAAAAAGAAATTCCTCTTCGCACCGTTGAAGTTACCGCACCCACTTACAATTTATCGCAGGAAAAAGATTTAGATATTCGATTCGCCACAAAATTCATTGGCGCTGGCGGAAAATTTATTTTCTGTGAAAACATAAAAGAGGCGATTGAAAATTTACGAATGCTGAAGGCCGAAAACAAATGGAGCCATGTTTTTTGTTGGGAGAATGAAGTGAAGGATGCTTTCTGTGATAACAATTTCCAAAAGGGTGCAATTGGTTTTACTATTGAAAATTCGGATGCCGCTATTTCACTTTGTGAAACGTTGATTGCCGATGACGGAACTATTGTTCTTAATCCAAAGCAAGCATCAAGAAGAAGATTGCATTGCTTTCCTAAAACGCATATCATCATCACCGATCTTACTCACCTTGCGGGTAGCGAGTCAGAAGGATTGGAAAAATTTTCGAAGCTGAACAAAGGCGAATTGCCTTCCATTATAAAACTGGGTTCGTGCAACAACGGACACTTCTACGATAAGCAACGTTTAATTTTAAATAGCGAAGGAACCGAAGACGTTTACGTTTTTCTGGTTGACGAAATTATTCCACCGTCTCTTCGTCCGTAACTCTCCGTCAATAATTCTATTTTTAGCCCGATGGCATCTTCGGGAAAAATTTATTTCGCTTCTGATCTTCATTTGGGTGT
>CANJZE010000061.1 GCA_947479455.1 Bacteroidota bacterium | reverse complement strand
TCGGAACGTTTGATCTTGCGTCCGTCTCAGTGATTGTGCGCCCAGTCTCAAACAATCTGCGTCGAGACACCCCGATAGTCTCACCTAATCTGCGTCGGAATACCCCCTTGATTGCGCGTCGGACCGGTTATGATTGCGCGCCGCTACACGTAGGGCTGCCTCACCACCGCACCACGTCCCGGTCGGCAGGCGGGATGTTGTCCGGCGGATGGCACACCGCGCAACACCAACCTCCATCCGCGCGGCGCTTGTCGCGTGCGCAATGTCGATACTCGCAGTGGCCGCAGAAGGCGCCTTCCTCGGGTCTGGCGTCAGGATCGGCCCAGGAGATAGGACGCGCCCTCGAGGTCCAAAGCTGGTCCGTTAGATCGCTCGTGTATCGCCTCGGACGCCAATGCCCAGGCGGCCAGTGCGGCATGGGCAGGGCATCCCCAGCCGCCCCCCAGCGCCGCCAGGGCAGGGGAGGGGGCAGCCGCATGGTCGGCTGGGGTCAGGCCCAGGGAGGAGAGACACGCAACCGCCGCCGCCACGATGGGCGCGGCCAGCAGGTCCGCAGGGATCAGCGACAGGGGGCAGCGATGCGACAACGTAAACCGCGTTGTCGGATGCCGTGTGTGGCGGTTGTGGCGGATGTGGCACGTTTCCCGGTTTACCTTCACACATGTGTGCGCGTGCGCGTGCGCGTGTGTGACGATCATCAGGGAAACCCGCCACATCCGCCACATGTGCCACACGATGGCCTTTCATTGGGCTGCCTCATGCCGGTTCCACCACTGATTCGAAGTGTCCACCGGCTTAACGGTGATCTTGAGAAATCCACGCTTCCCACGGTGCCCAGGAGTTTCCCGGACGGGGTCGCCCCCGAGCCGCAGGACCGCCTGGGTGAACCATTTTGTTGTGCCGGGCTTCTCCCCGTTCGCGGTCGCGTATGTCATCCACGAAGCAAACAGGTTCGCGGTCGTGTCCGACACGTTCCTTCCGCCAATGTCGCAGCATTCCTCCGCCCATTGCTTAATGCTGTCCTGTTCAGAAAAATACTCGGCCGTCGCCTCGGTCACGACAGCCGGCCGGGTCAGCCCGTTGGCTTGCCAATCCAGGCAACCGGCAACGGCCCACGCCAGAATTGCCGGAAATTCGGCACGTAGCTTCGCCTCTAAATGCTGATCCTTCACGGGCGGCTTGTGAACGAAGGGAATGATATTGAACCGCCTCCGCGCCGCTTCATCGACATTCCGCAGCACCGGCTTGTGGTTCCCGACGATCATCAGCTTGAACGCTGGCGTATACTCGAAGAAATCTTGCCTCATAAACCGGGCTGAAATTTTATCGCCGCCGGTCAATGCCTTGATCCGGCTTTCGGCCCATGCCCGGCCTTCCTCGGTCTCGGAAACTGCCACCATCCGCGCGCCCGCCAAGCCGGCAAGGTCAGTTGGGTGACGGTCGCTCTGACTGGCTGTAAAAGTGTCCATCGCCGCCGTGGTGGCATAAGCACCGAGAACCGTTGCCACGGTATTTAGAAACACGCCCTTGCCGTTGCCCCCGCCCCCATGGACGAAGAATAGGGCATGTTCGCGCGTGATCCCGGTCAGACAGTAACCGACAATTTGTTGCAAAAACCGTTGTAGACCTTCGTCGTCCAACGTCGCTTCAGCAAGGAATTTTGACCATAGCGGGTGCGCCGTGCCGGGTTCTGCCGGCGTGACGGTGGTCAATTTAGTGATAAAGTCGCCTCGGTCGGCCGGCCGCAGCCTGCCTGTCTGCAGGTCCACAACGCCACCTGGCGTGCCCAACAGCCACGGGTTGCGGTCCCACGTTTCATGGGTGACAGCGAAAGCCCGGTCAGATTGTGCGATCCGTTCAACCCCAGCCGCGAAGCTGGCCTTGCCCGCACGCTTTTCATCATCGGGGTCACCCAACTCGGCCGCCAGAAAACGCGCCCGTTTGTGCGCCCAACTGTAGGCGAGCTTGGTTTCTTCGCGCCGCCAGTTTGCGTCTGTCCACTCAAACCACCGGCCCACCGTATGGTCGTATCGAAGCCAATCCTTTGCCCCAGCCTCGGTGTCGTCTCGGAAAGAATCCGCCACGGTTCCTTCGGTAAGCGGATACGCAATGTCGCTACCATCATCCAAACCACCTGGGCCCGCCCCACCCCTGACCTTGACGTTTTTCCAAATCCGCAGCAATTCGCGTTGGTCGTCTGCCTGCCCCTTCGTGGAAGCCCATTCTCTCGTGCCGGAGTGCATCAAGAGCGCGTCAATCATGTCCTCGCATGAAAAACCCGCCCGTTTCAGTGCGGCCCCCAGCGTGAAGGCTCTCCCCGATCCTGACTGATCCGCGATGCCGGACCAGTCGCCATTCCACCGCTTCGCCAGCCCACGCTTTTGCTGGCACGCCGCCTCGATCCGCGCCAACAGATCCGGGTTGTCGTCGCCATGGTCCGGGTGCGGCGTCTCCCCGGCCGGATCGGCGCCAGGGGGGGGGCTGGCGCGGCCGGCGCCTCCCTTACCCGAGAACTCCGGCCCCACCCGCAGTATCAGGTCAAGGATCGTGCCCGCGTCAATGTGACGAAACTCAAGCGGCATCCCGTCAAGCAATTCCTCAGTAACCGTGAAATATCTGTTGCCTAAGTGCAACTCAATGGCGCGTGGATGCTTCCCCGATCCACGCTTAAACGCCTTTCCGTGCTTCGTTCCCATCGCAGCTTGCAGCCTGGGCAGTTCCGCGCTGTCGAAGGTGAAGAATGTCTTTGCGCCGGTTCCTGATGGGCTTATTTCGGTGTAGGAATCAAACACTTCGATGACATCGAGTGCCCAGGCTTCGATGCTGCCGGTCGCAGGGTCGCGACATGAGTCCAAATCAATCCCGGCCACGGAGCGGCCATCGTCCGAAGTGAAAAACTCAAGCCCGATGCCTCCCGCGCCCTCGGGTTTTGGGAGTAAGTGCGCCAATTTCTCGGCCTGCTCGCGAGTGAGCCACCGTCCTGCGTTTGCCCGCGCTTTTGTCATCTTTGAAACGTAAGGAATCTTCGTCGGGTCGGCGCTTCCCTCCCGACATTCCGTTTGCCAGGCGACCCAAACCGGAAACGTGTCCAACGTTGCGAGCGAAACCGGATCGGTTTCAGGCGGTTGATAAGCGTTCATGCGGGGATTGCTCCACCGCCGTCCGCTGGCTTTTCGTTGCGAGATCGCGTATAGACGGACGTCACTTCCGTCTTCGCCTCACGCCGCCGGTCCGCCAGGGATCGGCGGCTTTCTATTGCGGAAGGGCGGCGGCGGCGGCGATCAGGGACACCCGAGCATCCGCGTGCGGATGCGGCGCTTCACCGCGCAAGATTCGATCAAGCGCCGCAGGATCAATCCGCCATCTGCCAGCAACGCGGCAAGCCAGATCGGGATAGCGCGCGCACCAACGGGCAACGCCTTGCCGCGTAATTCGGGCACGC
>CANJZE010000060.1 GCA_947479455.1 Bacteroidota bacterium | reverse complement strand
CTTCATCATCTTGATGTCCATCTAAAGATTCCACTCATTTTAACAGATTACCAAAATGGGGGAGAAAAACATGTACCACAAAAAAGTGGTTATAACTCATTGATTAACATGGGGAATCTAACTCTGTCCCGTTCATTCTATTCCACAGTCACACTCTTTGCTAAGTTTCGCGGCTGGTCAACATTGCAACCGCGCATAACCGCAATGTGATATGAAAGTAATTGCAATGGAATAGTAGAAAGTAATGGAACAAGGTATTCAACGGTTTCGGGTATTTCAATTACGTAGTCTGCCATTCCACGCACTTTCACATCGCCTTCGGTTACAATAGCAATGATTTGTCCCTTGCGCGCTTTTATTTCCTGTATAGTGCTGATTACCTTTTCGTAAATGCTGTTTTTAGTTGCGATTACTACAACGGGCATATTAGCATCAATCAAAGCGATAGGTCCGTGTTTCATTTCCGCGGCCGGATAACCCTCGGCATGGATGTAAGAAATTTCTTTCAGCTTCAATGCGCCTTCGAGCGCTACAGGGAATTGATACCCTCTGCCGAGATACAAGAAGTTGTGTGAGTCTTTGAACAACTCTGCAATTTCAATCACCTTGTCTTCGCACAATAATGTTTTTTGAACTTTTGCTGGAATGGTTTCAAGTTCAGCAAAAGCATTTCGTAAATCTAACTTAGTTGCCTTGCCTCTGATTTCTGCAAAACCAAAAGCCCACAGGGTAAGCACCGCAACTTGCGCGGTAAATGCTTTCGTGCTCGCCACACCAATTTCAGGACCTGCGTGTGTGTAAGCGCCTGCATGTGATGCACGAGGTATAGATGACCCCACAACATTGCACAAACCAAAAATGGTTGCGCCTTTTTCTTTCGCCAATTCAATAGCCGCTAAGGTATCGGCTGTTTCACCGCTTTGTGAAATGGCAATCACTAAATCATCTTCATTAATAACAGGATTACGATAACGAAATTCAGAAGCATATTCAACTTCAACGGGAATGCGGGCAATGTCTTCAAACAAATATTCACCCACCAAACCCGCATGCCATGAAGTGCCACAGCCAACAATGATGATGCGTTTCAAATTTTTGATTTTGCTTTCGTGCTCTTTCAAACTTCGCATAGCAAAACTTCCGGTCATAGGGTCAAATCTCCCGCGTAACGAATCGTAAATAGAGCGTGGTTGCTCGTGAATTTCTTTGAGCATGAAATGCGTGTAACCGCCTTTTTCAATGTTCTCCAAATTCATCTCCAGCGTTTGGATATAAGGAATGTGCTCAACGTTGTCAATCGTTTTAATCGAAAGCTTTCCGTCTTTTATAAAAGCAATTTCACCGTCCTCTAGGTAAGTTACATTCTTGGTATACTCAATAATTGGAGTGGCATCACTCGCCATAAAATATTCGTCATCGCCAATGCCCACTACAAGTGGCGAACCTTTTCGCGCGCCAATCAATTTTGCAGGGTCATTATTGGAAATAATTACAATGGCGTAAGCACCCACTACCTCATGCAAAGCCAAACGCACTGCTTCATCTAATTCGCAACCCGTGTTTTGTTTTACATCTTCAATTAAATGAACCAAGACTTCCGTATCCGTATCGCTGGTGAATACATGACCGCGATTACTTAACTCTTCTTTTAATGAACCGTAGTTTTCAATAATGCCGTTGTGAATTATGGCAATGTCGCCACTTTGCGAAAGATGCGGATGCGAATTGATATCATTTGGTTCGCCATGCGTTGCCCAACGGGTATGACCCATTCCTAAATGCCCCGAAACATTTTTGCCATCTGTATTCATTTCAAGGTCACTAACTTTTCCTTTGTTTTTATAAATGTTTAGTGTGCCGTTCATAAGTGCAACTCCTGCACTGTCGTATCCGCGGTACTCTAATCTTTTCAAACCCTTTATTAAAATTGGATACGCTTCACGTGGACCTATATAAGCAACTATTCCGCACATAAATTCTGTTTTTGATTAAATGATATTGCGATTAAAAAGCGTACAAAACAAAAGAAAATTATTGAAGCCTTCATCATTCGTCATTCAGTTTTGCATGAGAAGTAAGGGAACCAAACTATAGTTTGGTGTAAATAACCTGAATGGTTATTTGATAATTTTTATCGGTAGAAGAATTTGAAATCACCACGCGCTCTGCATTATTATTAGCCGAATACGTTTCGAGATAGAAACCATTATTGTGATAAACACCTTGAATCAACTTCTGAAAATATTTTTTGAAGTTGAAGCGATAGCGATAAACAACCGAGCCATCAGTCAATGTTTCTGCTGTGCGCACACCACCAAAACCAAGCAAGCCGTCATCGTCAATTACCTTGGCTTGCCCTGCATCATCAATGCGATATAAATCAAGCAAAGAAGGGGCAGGATAGAGCGTATCGGTAGTTTGTGTAATTACAATTTCGGCTTTATTAATGGCGATGTTTTTAGGTAAGCTATCTAAGTCGGTAATAAAAATTTTACCCTTTACTCCTGCTCCTGCTTGCAGATATAATTTCTCCTCTCCATTTACATTAGGTGTATTTATCGAAGTGGCAACCGGAGTTCCTGTGTAAATATTATCAAAGTGATTAATGGTAACTCCCGCAATAGGCAAAGTATAAAACAAAGAATCAGCAGCATCGTTGTGATAGAACAAAGTGATACCCGAAACAGCAGATGCTAAATCTAAATATGCTAATCCATTTCCTGTTGTAGAAGCAGAAGTAGTGATATAAAACCCTTTGAAGAGATCAAGAAATTGACTGTTGTTGTGAAGCAAGCTAGTGTCAGCCAAAAGTTTTTGCCCCAAAGCATAATCAAGTGTAATTCGCAAATGTGCCGGAAGTGTTCCATTCAAAGCATGCGTGGAATCGTTCCCTGTATCAGGTTTCCATCCGGTTAAAGTTCCTACCGGTGGAATATTTACACTAAACGCATCGTTGGTTTTGTAAGTAAGTGAATCAATTAAGCTCTGTGACAATTCATAAACTGAAACATTAAGTGGTTGGTCAAATTTGCCATAGGTTCCTGCATATCTTAAAGTAAGCACTGCAGAATCCAATGTTCTACCGGCACCAAAATCTACGTTGTTACTAGTGAGGCGGCATTGCGCATAAAAACCCGCGTAAGTATTTCCGAAGTTAGGGTCGGTTAATGTTCCAAGAACGCCAACTGACATTCCATTTGAATTCAACGGCTTTTCAAATTCAGAAAACACTTTTGCATGCAATGTATCTTTAGCAAGATTCAATTGGTCATCGCTGGTGAGCAAGTCCGTGTCTTCAATAGCAGGGTTCTTACAGCCCTGTAAAGAAAAGAAGCACCAGCAAAATATTGCCGGTGCTATCAAAAAACGTAGGTACTTTTTCAAATTAGTTTTCGGTATTAACACGTGGTAAATAAAGGAAACTAACGCTTAGTTCGAGAGAATATTTTTGTAAAAGGTGCTAAATAACGGAAGAGGGTTCTCTTCTTTAATAGCCAGCTTCATTACTTTTTTACCCTTCGATTTTT
>CANJZE010000059.1 GCA_947479455.1 Bacteroidota bacterium | reverse complement strand
GCCAGAGGGCGTGTAAGCGGAGCGTCTCGGTCAGAACTGTCATTGTTTTAGTCCACTTGGGGCTGGTGGGGCGGAAACGCCATGCCTCGATCAGGGAAGAAAACTAAACCAGGGCTTCAGGAAGCCAACCCCAATGCGCCTGTCAGGTTGGCGTTCGTCAGGTTCTGGACCCGAGGTCCGGCAGGGGACGCCACCACATCGAGGGGATGAAAGAGGCATCCCCGAGGAAGCGGTTGGGGGTAAAGATGGGGGTAGTGGTTTGGTGGTAAAGAAAAACCCCAACAAATGCTGGTGTTTTACGGCCATAAATGGCGGATGCAATAGTCCGCCAAGCTGAAATTCGCGGGGTTTCGCGGGCCTTCGCCGGTGTCCTGGGGGCGCGGCTACAAAAGGCGGACACACAGGGGCGGAAGCGGCCGGCGTGAAGCGCCTGTAAATCACACACGCGCGGCGTAATTCATTAATCCAGGAATTGATGGTTGAATGAAAGAAGTGGTTGCCGATCGGCGCGATTGATGGGAAGTCTCCTTAGAGAGAGAGGCCCCTATGGCAGCGCGCATCCTGGCAATCGGCAATTTGAAGGGCGGCGTGGGCAAGAGCACCTTGGCCGTGAACCTGGCCGGTGAGCTGGCGCAAAAGCGCCGGGTCCACCTGGTGGACGCTGACGCCCAGGGCACGGCCGTTGAATGGGCCGCATCGGGTGATCTGCCCTTCACATGTGAAGCCCTGCCCCTGGACAACGAAGACGGCGCTGAAATCTGGATCAGGCGTGTGATGCAGGCCCCGGCCGAGATCGTCGTCATTGACCTCCCGCCGCATACTGGCGCGGCAACGGCGGCGGCGTTGATCTTGGCTGACCTATTCCTTGTGCCTATCGGGCCGTCCAGCTTGGACATGCGCGCGGCGACGAAGGCGTTGACCATGCTCGAGGAGGCCCGCGCCGAACGCGGTGCCAAGATGCCGGCGGCGTTGCTGGTGCCGTCGCGTGTGGATCGTCGCACGGGTGCCGGCCGCGAGATCGAGGCCGCGTTGCATGAGATGGGGGAGCCTGTCGGCCCGGCTATCGGCGCGCGGGCCGGGTTTGTGGATTCCGCGACGGCCGGGAGCTGGATCGGCGCATACGCCCCCAGGTCAGTCGCACATCAAGAGATTGCGTCACTGGCGGCCGTGGTCGCCCGCATCCTGGGGAGGAAACAGAATGTCTAAGCGCCCGACGCTGATAGGGGCGGCGAGTGCCGCGAAGAAGCGCGTGGATGCTCAGGCGGCGAGCCCGGTAGCAGCTCCACCGCCAGCTCCTCAGCCGCTGGATGCGGCAGGGCGGAAGGCCCGGCCCAATGATTTGACGCGCAGCTCAGAAACGACCGCCATACACATCCCCCGGGATGACCTGGCGCTGTTGCGGCGGGTGGCGGTGGAGCGGGCTATCCGTGAAGGCGGGCGGCCCAGCGTGTCCGATGTATTGCGCGGGTTGATTGAGAAGCACCGCGCCGAGCTCGAGGTGGAGGCCGGGCGGTGAGGGGGTGGAGCGCGCCGATGTCGGACGATGAGGGATGACAACCACCAGCAAGACGAAATCGCCGCTGGCGGCCCCGCTACCCATCGCGATCTACATTGCCCAGCACGCAGCCGCTCCGCAGCTCTACGAGTGGATCACGGCGCTGCCGATTGGTGTGCCCGGGCCGTTCGCCAAGCTCAACGCAAAGCCGACCTTCGCCTCCGATCTCGCGAACGCGCTGTTGGCGCGCGGTGACCCGCTCGTCGACATCGCCCTCTCCGGCTCCTGCGACGATCATGAGACGCTGCTGGCGCTTTGGCGCCGCGGCGACCACGCGGTCCGCTATGCCATCGCGGCGAACCCCTATCGAATCGGCTATTTCGGGCTCGACGCCAGCGCCCTTCGCAGCGTGGTGGAGCAGCCAGACGACGAACTGCTGCGCCTGGTGTTCACCAATCCCTCAATGACATCTCCCGCCCTTGGCACATTGTTTAAGCGCGAGGGGGCTTTTGCGTCAGTCGACGGTAAGGCGTGGCTGCGCGCCGTGCGCGCGGCTGCTCGTGCGCCGGTGCTGACTTCCGACGAACCCTTAGAGGTATGGGCCGACCGGTACCGCTTCGCGCGGGATGGTTGGGGGAGTTACAACGAGAGTCTGGGCTTCACCGGGGCTTGGGGACTCGTCGACATGCTTGAGCCAACTGCAGAAGCTGCAGAAGCGCTGGAGCACGTTCTGCTCAACATTAGCCGTTTCTCGCCATCGCTTGAGCGGCACGGCTACGGGTCAGAGGAGGCGATGGACCGAGGCCGGTCGGGTGAGTTGTCCAACGCCGCACAAAAGCGCTTTGTGCACTCCGCCCTGCAGAAATGGCGTCGCGAGAACGCGCCAGGCGACCTGCCGCCGCTCCGTCAGTTCGAGGCTGACTACCATGCGGGTGTGCGGACCGCGATTGCGCGGGCTGTCGCCAAAGTGGGCGCCTTAGCTGATGAACTGCGAGCTAGCGACGATAAGTCGACGCGCATCGGGGCCTACGGCAAAGCCCGAACGTGGACTGATGACGTGGTCATCCAGGCGTATAAGCGAGACGGGCGCGACTTCCTGCGAGAGGCTGTAGGAAATCCGGCCTTCCATGAGCGCGGCGCCGTACGCGACAAGCTGCGTCATTTGATTGATCAATTCGGGCAAGATCCTCAGAGCAGCAGGGCGAACGCTGTCGATGACCTCCAGGACTTGCGTCATACGTTCCGATTGGTCGGCGAACGCCTGTGGAAGCGCGACTGGTCGCGATACCCGGCGCCTTACGAAGACCTCGACGGGGTTCCCGATATACGTCCCGACTACTCGCTGACGCTGACCGAACGTGTCGAGAAGATCGAAAGGGGCATCTCCGACAGCGTGCGCAGGACCTTGATCTTCCATCGCGAGCGGATAGAGGCAGGCGGCGCGACACGCGAAGAAGCGGAGGATCAGATCGCGCCGCTGTGGGCGATCCGCGACGCCGCGACCTCATTGGCGGCCGCGATGAAGCAGGTCGCTGGGGGGATCGAGGCACAGCAGACTACCCTCAACCGTCTAGTCGTGCCCGGAGCGACGGGACTCGCGGCCGTTTTGCCGTGGATTTGCGTCTTTGCGCTTGGCTTCGTGCTGGCCCGGTACGGGCTCAAGTAGGCGATGCAGCGCCGCACGAACGAATAAACGATAATATCATTCAATCATCAATTCCGGGCTTGGTCATTCATCTACGCTTGTGTCATATCTGACAACGGACGTTGTGAGAGAGAGACTGACATGCGCTTTGTGACCTACCTCCGGGTTTCGACCGACAAGCAGGGCAAGAGCGGCTTGGGGCTGGAAGCCCAGCAAGAGGCGGGGCCTGTGCGGCTGAGCGCACCGGACGTTCGCAGGAGCCAATCGTCATTTTGGGTCATATAGGGGTAGGTTCGGGATACGTGTAAAAAGTGGTCACAAGGGCATTTGGAGACAGAATTCCCCTTTATAACAATGGCTTGGTATTCCTGCCCAAACCCTTCGGAAACCCAGCTATCGTCCTGCTGCCTGCCGGTCGCGAGGGTGT
>CANJZE010000058.1 GCA_947479455.1 Bacteroidota bacterium | reverse complement strand
TTTATATGTCGCAGATACTGGAAATAATAGCATTCGGAAAATAACAATAAGCACATCCACTGTTCAGACATTTGCAACAGGCCTTTCAGCGCCAAATGGAGTTGTATGCGATGCTACGAATCTCTATGTATCAGATACAGGGAATCATGTAATAAAACAATATGTCATTGCAACATCCAATATGACAATTTTAGCAGGGTCCAATGGAACGTACGGTTCTGCAGACGGTACTACTGCGGCACGATTTAAGTATCCAAAGGCATTGGCAATTGATATTGTAGGAAATATATATGTAGCAGATTCTTCTAATTTTACTGTCCGTCAAGTATCTCAAACAGGTAATGTAACAGGTAGTGTTATTTTGTTTTCAGGAACTGTGGGTACATCAGGGAATACATCTACGACCTTTTCTAATATAGGAGCACTTGCAACAGATTCTAGCAATTTGTATATATCAGATACTGGAAATAATACTATTAAAGCTATTAACTATTTAACTTATATATATGGTACAGTTACAACGTTTGCTGGGTCTGCGTCTGGCTTACCGGGTTTTTCAGATGCCACAGGAACGGGTGCAAAGTTTTATAATCCAACTGGATTACACTTAGATTCATCAGGAACTTTATATGTAGCAGATGCTGGTAATTATGCAATCAGAAAAATCACACCAGCAGGTGTAGTTACAACTCTTGCTGGGGGTAGTTATGGTAATGCAAATGGCACAGGAACGAATGCACAGTTTAAGTATCCATCTGAACTCGCAGTAGATTCTGCAGGAACTGTATATGTAGTAGATTCTGGTGATTATGCAATCAGAAAAATCACACCAGAAGGTGTAGTTACACAAATTTTAAATACCTATCCTAATACTCCGTGTGGATTGAGCGAATATGGTACTGGTTATCTAACTGTATCATTCCCTAACGAAAATTATGTTACTATATATGATTTAGCGACAGGTTTGCAGTTACCCGTACCTGTTGGTTTTAATTTGTTCCGTTCGCCTGGTTTTATAAACGGCACAGGATATGATGCGAGGTTTGCTAATCCAGGCGTAATATATAATGGATACATATCAGATGTTGGTAATGGTGCAATCAGACTACTTCAAGGGAATTCGGTTTATAATTTTAACGGTACTGTTTATAATGGCGAGGTTCTTGCAGCTCCGATTGGGGGGCAATTTAGTTCCCCATATGGAATAGTAAGAGGATTAGGAACAGATGACTACTGGTATGTAGTAGATCGAGGAAAAAACTCTATTATGAAAATGACAAGCTCAGCTGTCGTTACAACTTTTGCTGGGTCAGGTTCCAACGGTTTCACAGACGGTACAGGAACGGCTGCGCAGTTTAACGCTCCAAGTGGACTCGCAATAGATTCTGCAGGAAATATGTATGTAGCAGATACAGGTAATAATTGTATTAGAAAAATTCCACAGAAGATAACACCACCACCTGCAAGCACAACCTTGCTCGCAGGCTCAACGAGTGGATATTCTAACGCTCAAGGTGTCAATGCAAAATTCGCATCTCAAACAGGCATAACAGTAGCAGGTGGAAAGATCCTTGTTGCAGATTCTTCTAATAATGTAATACGTCAAATAGATACAAGTTCTAATGTAACGACACTAGTAATAGATTTATCTTCCTATATTCCAACCCCATTACATATTGTATATTCATCAAATACATCAAATGCATATATTACAACTGGAAACACCATACTACAAATGCAGCCTTCAGGAGTTATTACAGTGTTGGCAGGATCTACTGCAACTTCAGGTTCAGCTGATGGAATAGGATATGTAGCAACATTTTCAAATCCAACTGCATTAGCCCTTGATGTTCCTGGGACGACTTTATATGTTGCAGATACTGGAAATAATAGCATTCGGAAAATAACAATAAGCACAGTCACTGTTCAGACATTTGCAACAGGCCTTTCATCGCCAAATGGCCTTGTATGCGATTCTTCAAATCTATATGTATCAGATACAGGGAATCATGTAATAAAACAATATGTCCTTGCAACATCCAACATGACAATTCTAGCAGGGTCAAATGGAACGTTTGGTTCTGCAGATGGTACTACTTTAGCACGATTTAAGTATCCTAGGGGCTTGACAATTGATTTTGTAGGAAATATATATGTAGCAGATTCTTCTAATTTTACTATACGTCAAGTATCTCCAATAACATCAAATGTTATATTGTTTTCAGGAACTGTGGGTACATCAGGGAATACATCTACGACATTTTCAAATGTAGGTGTACTTGCAACAAATTCTAGCAATTTGTATATATCAGATACAGGAAATAATACGATTAGATATATTATCAATTCATTTACATATGGTCCATATGATCCATCTATACGTTTTGCTGGGGATGGTAACCATGGTTATTCAAACGGCACAGCATTGGCTGCGCAGTTTAATCAACCATATGGAGTCGCACTAGATTCTGCAGGAAATGTATATGTAGCAGATTATGGTAATCATGTAATAAGAAAAATCACAAATGGTGTAGTCACAACTTTTGCAACAGGGTTTAATCACCCAAGTGGAATTGCAATAGATTCATCGGGAAATCTATATGTATCAGATATATCGGAGTATATGAATCTTGGCACAATACGAAAAGTCACACCCCAAGGTGTAGTTTCAAATCTTGTAAATGAGTATTCTATTAGACTTCCATATGGACTTGCAGTTGATTTATCAGGAAATGTATATGTAGCATCTTCTGGATCAGCTTCTGGTCAAAGTCCAATCTTAAAAATCACACCAGCAGGTGTAGTCACAACTTTTGCAACAGGGTTTACTAATCCAACTGGAATTGCAGTAGATACTCGGCCAGGAGGATATATATATGTAATAGACAGCTATTTTAGACAACTCACACTCCAAGGTGTAATTACAGGTTTTTTTCCAGAATTAAATAGTAGTAGTGCACTTGCAGTGGCAGTAGATTCAGAAGGATATATATATGTAACATGTGATACTAAAGTCGTAAAAATCACACCAGCAGGTGTAGTCACAAGTCTTGCAACATCGGGGATTTCTTATCCATATGGAGTCGCAGTTGATTTATCAGGAAATGCATATGTAGCAAATACTGGTTATGATAACATCCGAAAAATCACAAGGCCGTATTTGAATAACACATCAGTACCTGCAAGCACAACCTTACTCGCAGGCTCAACGAGCGGATTTAGTAACGCTCAAGGTGCTAATGCAAAATTCGCATCCCAAACTGGTATAACAGTAGCAAATGGAAGCGTCCTTGTTGCAGATTATTCTAATAATGCATTACGTCGAATAGATACAAGTTCTAATGTATTAACTTATCAAATAAGTAGATTTAGTCAAACTTCATATATATCAAGTCCATTATCCATTTTATATTCATCAATTTCTTTATCATACTTTCTTGTAAGTGGAAACACAATACTACAAATGCAGCCTTCAGGAGCTATTACAAGATTAGCAGGATCTACTGCAACTTCAGGTTCAGCTGATGGAATAGGATATGGAGCACAATTTTCAAATCCAACAGCAATAGCCCTTGATGTTCCTCAAACGACTTTATATGTCGCAGATACTGGAAATAATAGCATTCGGAAAATAACAATAAGCACATCCACTGTTCAGACATTTGCAACAGGCCTTTCA
>CANJZE010000057.1 GCA_947479455.1 Bacteroidota bacterium | reverse complement strand
GCCGTCGGTGCTGCTCGTCCAGTTCTTGCAGGTGTGATCCTGACCATCAGTGAAGGCTTTGCCTTCAACCGTGGAGCCGGTGAGGATGTCATGCTGGTTGGGCGTGTCGCCGGTGGCTTTCACCGCCTCGCCCTTTTCGTTGAATGCAGTCGCCTTCGACAGGGCGTTACCGGCCCTGGCGAGATCGAGGGTATCACCGTGCAGGTGCGCAACGTTGTCAGCGATCTTGCCGCCCTTGGCGCCGTACCACGGGCCCGTACCGATGCGGTCACGGGCGTTCACCGCCGGCTGGCCGCCAGCAGCTTGGGCGCTGAGATAAGCACGCCAGGTGTGGTTGCCGGCGCCGGCCGCAGCGGCCAAAGTCTGGCAATGCTTGTCCGCCCCGGCGAGCCCGCCGAGGTCAGCGCCTTTGCCCGAGCCGACGCTGGTGATGAAGAAGGTCATGGGTGCGGGCGGCGCCTTGGGCGCAGCCGCCGGTGCGGCGGGTTCTGCCGCAATCGCCACGGCCGCGAGAGCGGCAACGGTGCCGGTGGCAATGGTCAGGCTCAGGAAACGATTCATGTGCTTCTCCCCTGTGGTGTCGCGATCGATTGATTCGTCGCGACTGATCAATACGAAGCGCGGGCAAAAACCCGGCGCCGTTCAGCATAACGGGCGGCAATGGTATGGGATGGCGAAAGCTTCATCCAGCCCCACCTTTGTTGCAGCGCATCATATCTGCGGGAGGGTGTGGCTTGGGATCAGGCCTTAAACCGAGGATTTTCCCAGTTCCCCCACAACCGCTGCCGCCATGGCTTGGGTCGTTACGGAGATGTGACCCGGGGAAGCAATATCTGCGGTGCGCACACCCAGGTCCAACACCCTGCGGACGGCATCCTCCAGCAGGGCGGCGTTTGCTTCCATGGCAAAGGAATGCCGCATCATCATGGCGAAAGACAGGATCATGGCCAGCGGATTGGCGATCCCCTTCCCGGTGATGTCCGGCGCGGAGCCATGCACGGGCTCATAGAGCGCAGGACGCCGGCCGGTGGCGTCGGCGGCGCCCAGGCTCGCCGATGGCAGCATTCCGAGGGAACCCGTCAGCATCGCGGCAAGATCCGACAGCAAGTCGCCGAACAGGTTATCGGTGACAATCACGTCGAACTGACGCGGCGCGCGCACCAACTGCATGGCGCAATTGTCGGCGTACATGTGGGAAAGAGTCACGTCGGGGAATTCAGCAGCCTGCAGACGCGTTACTTCTTCGCGCCAGAGTACGCCGCTTTCCATCACATTGGCCTTCTCCACCGAACACACCTTGCCCGCACGGGTACGGGCCAGTTCGAAAGCGACCCGGGCGACGCGTTCGATTTCCGGCGTGGTGTAGACCTGTGTATTGACGCCGCGGCGGCTGCCATCGGTCAGAGTTTCGATACCGCGCGGTTCACCAAAATAGACCCCACCGGTGAGTTCCCGTACGATCATGATGTCCAGGCCTTTGACCACCTCGGTCTTGAGCGTCGAAGACTCGGCTAGCGCATCAAACACGTGGGCGGGCCGCAGATTGGCGAATACCTTCATCTCCCGGCGCAGGCGCAGGAGCCCGCGCTCAGGCCTTTGCGCAAACGGCAGCCCATCCCATTTCGGGCCGCCGACACACCCCATGAGCACCGCATCGGCCGCCATGGCCTCCGCCAGCGTCGCATCGCTCAAGGGTGTTCCTTCAGCATCGATAGCCGCCCCGCCGATGAGACCCTCGACCACTCGAAAGTCGGTGCGCCCCGCCGCCTGGAACCAGGCAATGACCTGGCGCACGGCAACGGTAATGTCGGCGCCGATGCCGTCGCCCGGCAGTAGAAAAAGCGTGTCCTTTGCCATGACCACTCTCCTAACCGGCGGCGCTTTGTGGCGCAGGCGCTGTCTTCTGACGCTTCACCAGCAACTTATTGAGGGCGTGGATATAGGCACGCGCCGAGGCCACCAGCGTGTCCACATCAGACCCCTGCCCCATGACGGTCTTGCCGTCTTCCTCTAGCCGCACGGTCGCCTGGGCTTGGGCATCGGTGCCTTCCGTCACGGCCTGCACCTGATAGGTGCGCAAGTGCTGGGTCCGGGTGGTGAGGTCCTTGATGGCATTAAATGTGGCGTCGACGGGGCCGTCACCGATGGCGCGGCATTTGCGCAATTCCCCGTCCACCTCCAGCTCCAACTCCGCCTCCGGCCGCATGATACGGGTGCCGCAGGTAATTTCCAGATTCACCAGTTTGATCCGGTCGTTTCCCCGGATGACCGTGTCGTCCACCAGAGCGACAAGATCCTCGTCACGCACCTCGCGCTTGCGGTCCGCCAGAGTCTTGAATCGCGCGAAGGCCTCTTCGACCGCGTTGTCGCCCAGATCAAAGCCCAGGTCCTCGAGCTTGGCGCGAAAGGCGTGGCGGCCCGAATGTTTGCCCATGACCAGGTTCGAGGTTTTCACGCCCACGGATTCCGGGGTCATGATCTCGTAGGTCTGGGCGTTCTTCAGCATGCCGTCCTGATGAATGCCGGATTCATGGGCGAAAGCATTGGCGCCGACGATGGCCTTATTAGGCTGCACGGCAAAACCGGTTGTCGCCGATACCGTGTGGGACGCGCGCGCGATCATTTCCGCGCGGATATTGGTGTTGAACGGCATATAGTCCTTGCGCGTGCGCAAGGCCATGACGATCTCCTCCATGGCGGCGTTACCGGCCCGTTCGCCGAGGCCGTTGATGGTGCATTCCACCTGGCGGGCCCCTGCTTGCACCGCGGCCAAGGAGTTGGCGACAGCGAGGCCCAGGTCGTTATGGCAGTGGACCGAGACCACGGCCTTGTCGATATTCGGCACGCGGTTGAACAGCATTTTTATGAGCGCGTGGTGCTCCTCCGGGACCGTGTAGCCGACGGTGTCCGGGATATTGATGGTGCGTGCTCCGGCTTTGATGGCGGCCTCCACGCAACGGCACAGGAAGTCCGGGTCGCTGCGGGTGGCATCCTCCGCCGACCACTCCACATCATCCACGAAGCCGCGGGCTCGGGTGACGCTGTCGATCACGATTTCATAAACCCGGTAGGGCTCCATCTGCAGCTTGTGCTGCATATGCAGCGGGCTGGTTGCAATAAAGGTGTGGATCCGCTTGCGCCGCGCGGGCTTGAGCGCCTCGGCAGCGCGGTCGATATCGGCCCGGATGGCGCGGGCCAGGCTGCAGACGATGGAGTCCTTGACCTCGCGGGCCACAGCCTCAACGGCTTCAAAGTCGCCTTGAGAGGCGACGGCGAAGCCGGCCTCGATGACGTCGACCCGCATCTCCTCCAGTATTTTGGCGATACGGACTTTTTCGTCCCGGCTCATTGATGCGCCGGGCGATTGCTCGCCGTCGCGCAGGGTGGTGTCGAAGATGATGACGTTAGTGCTGCTCATGTTCATTCTCTCTGGTTTCAGGCTGGGAGGAGTGGCGACTTGAACTCTCCCCTGAACGCCCGTCACCGGAATGAAAGAGCGGCGTTCAGGGGTGCATAAGTCGCAGCCCGATAAGGAGTGAAATAAGCAGAAGCATGCCGCCGCCCACGCGCAGCGCCGCAGCAATCTCTGCTGCGGTCACGGCGTTGGAATGAGCGGCGGTACGGTTCACGTCGGCATCTTTTTAGTTGGCGGTCTTATCGACCAGCTTGTTCTGCTTGAGCCACGGCATCATGGCGCGCAGCTTTTCGCCGACCTCCTCAATGGGGTGGTTGGCCCAATTGCGGCGCATGGCCTTGAAGCTCGGCTGCCCGGCCTTGCACTCGGTAATC
>CANJZE010000056.1 GCA_947479455.1 Bacteroidota bacterium | reverse complement strand
CGCCTCTACCGCGCAACTCTGCGGCGGCAGCAGTCGCGCCACCGCGTTGTCCTTAAACGTCTGTCCATACCGAGCCATGTTCGTCTTCCAGCGCCCCCTGAGGTCTTGATCCTATCCGGGCGGCAACTTCTCTGACACAGGGGGGATGCGCGCGGGCATTCTTTCATCAGCTTGAACCAAGGGCCAACCGGCGCATTTGCCGTGATCGCGGATCATAGAGCCCTGTTCAATGATCAGATATCAGCCGTCGGCGGAGGTCTGTTCGCCGGCGCCGGTGCGGAGGCCGCCAATGTCGTGGTCACGACGGTTTCGGCCGGGCTCGGAGCCGGCGATGTGGTGTTCGCCAATAACGTGACGATGACCGCCAAGAACCGGGTCGATAAGCCGATGCTGACGGGTGGTGAAACCGCCAATATCAAGGGCACGACCGGAGGACTGGCAAGCGCCGCGGGCGCCGATGACCATACGACGCTGACATTGGCGACCCAGGTGGTGATCGGCAACAACGCGGTGCTGGAAGCTCTCGGCCAGGTCTCGAACGACCCAATTCTCGTTTTGGAAGCCGTCAACAGCCTCCAATTGTACGACAAGGTCGTGTTTGAAACCGGTGGTGCTCTCGCCGGTGCCGTGGTCGGCGCCAGTGTCATTGCCACTACCGATCGGACATTGGTCAAGATCGGCGATGGCGCCTTCCTGCAAAGCAACGGGGCGACCCGGATACTGGCGCATGGCGATGGCAACATCACGGAGCTTCTGGAGGTCAATGCCTACGGCGCAGGGACGTTGACGGTCGGGTCCGCCAAGATCATCGTCGCGCCTGTCAATGAAGTTACCGTTGGTGGCGGCGCGATTGTCCATTCCCACGGAGACTTGAATATCGCAGCGGGTGGGACCGCCAATCGCACCGACGATCACTATGCGTTCCAGGCTCGCTACGATGGCGTCGCGGGAAGCTTGATTCCGATTTCGTCGGTCGATGCGGTCGTCAACCTGATTCAGGTCAACAATATCGTGATCTCTGGAGGAGTCGGCGGGGGTTCGACCGCCTGGCTGCGCAGCGCAAGGGATGTCAATCTGTTTGCCGGATCGGACGCGACCGGCGACAGCATGATCGCGGCCGCCAAGATCACCAGTTGGGCAAGCGAAATCGGTGATGCCTTGAAGGCGTTGTTCGGAGGGGCGACCACCGATCGGACAGGCCACGATCTGGCGGTTGCCTATGGCACTGTCCGAAACGACGGCCTGGTGACGACGGGCCTGGAACGGTTCAAGCGACTGGACTTTAACTGGATCAATGGGGAGGTCCAGGCGTCTGGGGACCCGAGCATTACCTACACCCTCCAATATCGTATCCCGGGCGATTCCCATCTGACTGAATATCAGTTCGATCTGCAACAACTCGCGACCTATGGCAAACAAAACGCCGCACTATACAACTTCTATACTCAGGAGGTTGTTCGGCTGAAAACGAGCCTGATCGCACAGGGGCTGCTGAACCCGGTTACGCTGCAGCCGACCCAAACGCCCGTGCTGGCGCTTGTGGTCGATCCGGTGACTGTCTATGCCGGGCCGATCAATGTGTTTTCCGGGCAGGTGACGGGAAGCGGATCATGGTCCGCACCTGGCGATGCGCGTGTCGAGATCAACAACAACACACCGCTGCCGATCCAACTGCGAGGGATCCAGATCCCTGATTCAACAGGTGGACTTTATGTCAACAACCAGTTCATCCCCGGCAATCGGGGCAAGAAGAATGAATTCGTGCCGGGCAATTCGGGCAACGATCTCATCTTCGCTCAGAATGTTCGCAACGCCGCCGCGGTCAATCTGATCAATTCGGGCAACCCGATCATTGGCCTATCGTCGAACTTCGACCTGTCTCAGACGCCTAACGCCATTGCATCGGCAACTTCAGTATCCGTGGTCAATCGCTTCAATGCGGCGTTCGCCGGCTACCCTTGGCCCTCCATCACCGTGCTTGGAACATCAGAAGGCGGTATTGGCATCCGCAATATCCAGGGCAATGTCACACTGTCCGCGGTAGACCCCGTGACCAATCCGAACAGCAAGGGTGACATCTTCATCCACGGGCCGATTAATGCCGCTAGCACCACGATCACGGCGGGTGGCTCCCTGTTCATCACGCGGGATCGGAATAGCCCGGACCGAGCCTTTTCAATCCGCGATCCAGACGGATTGGCCAGGAACTACGGCACGCTAGGCGCGACGCATGGAAAGATCCCGCATGACCCAAGCAATCGGGATTATCCGGGGGTTGGTCCGGCCGATCAGCTATGGCTGAATTCGTTAAGAACCACATTCACAACTGAGGGGGCGATTTCGGCCGACCGGGTCTTCATCAGTGCCCCCTTCATCAACGTCGATGGCCTGATCGTCAGTGGGCATCAGGACTATTCATTGACGATGGGGACCGCAACGAGCAACGAAATCGCCTTCGCATTGCTCCGGGGGATGACCGGCCGCATCTCATTGGCAACCGCGACCAATGCCGATTTCGCAGCCTATTACGACACGGATACCGGTCGTATCGTGGTGCAGGACATGCGTGTCACGGGTGGATTCGTGTCGCTGACTGGCACGGTGGTGAACACCGGTGGCGGTGAGATCCGCGTGATGGGTGCCTACGGCAATGTCCAGATCGAAAACACCACAGGCTACGAGCTGGTCCTGAATGGGATCGATGCCTCTACGACCGGTGCTGGCACCTTGATCATCGTTGACAAGGGCAGGGGAGACTTCCTGGGCAATCCCTATGCCACCGTCTACCAGTCAACCGCGACCGGGGTGCGCATTACGCAGGGGATCGGCAACGCTATCAGTTCCTCCCACGTGAACTCACGATCGCTGCAATATGCGCCAGCATCGAATGCGCGGTGGGGCTGGTCGTATTACTCGACGGACACTGTCCAGAAGTTCGTCACCGTGACCAAGGAGTCCTTGTTCGGTTTCATCAACTGGCAGTCGGCGCCGGCGACCAGCTTTTTGGTGACGAGATCCGTATCAAGAGCAATCAGAATATATTCGGTAGCTACAGCACCACCGGCAGTATACGTGGCAAATTTGTCGTCCTGGAGGCAGCATCCGGCGGCATTGGGACGCAAAATGCAGCCTTGTCTGTTTCCACCCCGGTGTTTACGACATCGTTGACCGCCCGCGCCCGCGATAGCATCTTCATCCGTGGCGTAAACTCCAGCTTCAGCGCTGGAAACCTCAACATAGAATCCGTCTATTCGTCGGGCGGCGATGTCTCCTTGACGGCGGAAGGCGGTATCAGCGACGCGTTGGATAACGACTTCACCAAGATAAAAGCCCGTAACATCATCCTGCGGGCGGAGGGAGGCAGAATCGGTCTGCCGAGCGCGAAGGGTGGGTTGAACTACGTGGATATCGAGACGGCTGGAACCGTTTCCGCGTATGCCTACAGTGGAATCTACCTGTCGCAGAATACTGGCAATTTGACAGTGGATTACATTGCTTCGATCCTCGGCGATATCGATTTGCGGGCGGCTGGTTCCATCCTTCGATCGGCCGCACCGGCTACCCTGTCCAATCACCCATTCTATCCGGAAGCGGATGTGTCCGGGCACAGCATCACGCTGCAATCGACCACTGGCAGCATCGGCACCGCGGAAAATCCGTTCGGTGTCGTGACGGGCGCCTCTTTCCCGACCAACGCTTTGCTCTCAGCGACCTCGGCGTTGCAAAATATCTACCTTGTGCAGGTGCTTGGCGATGTTCGCCTTGGCTCGATCAAGACAGGCGCCGACAGGGCCGCATTCATCAGCGCGCCGCGCGGCAGTATCTTCAACGGCAATGCGGACGGCACACCTAATACCAACCCGCTTAAAGAATCACCCATTCACGGGTACCAATCGAGGTAATCCGCGCCGGGTCCGAGACGAACCAATTCCATGCCTTGGCGCAGGCGCGGACAATGTCGCTGTAGGTCTTCCAGACTTGGGTACCGAACCTGTTG
>CANJZE010000055.1 GCA_947479455.1 Bacteroidota bacterium | reverse complement strand
GGCCGGAGGCCTTTTGGCGCTACAACCGCCTGGTGGATGAACGCAACCTTGAGAAGGTGTGGAGCGACCCGCGCGCCCACAACTACTACTGGACCGAATACGGCCGCTCGGCCGTGATGAACCCCTTCTACACCGCCGAGATGTCGGGGTTCTTGCGGAAACCCGACCTCGCCGATCTGGCGGTTGGCTGATGGACGGCGGGGGGGTCAAGCGTGGGGCCATGGGGGTCTGACGAACCCTGTGGGGTATTGCGGTTACAGGGTGGGTGGGCCCGGGGCTTGGTCTTGGAGCCGGCGGGCTATGACCTGACGGGTGAGAATGCCGTGAAGGTGGCCCCGCTTTGGTCCAATACGACCAAACTCGACGTGGTGCGGCCTGGTATTGCGGTTTCTTGGTAGTGGTCCGGCTGAGGGTCGGGTATCGACCCAAACTGGACGTTTGGGACACCGGTCCATGCCGCCAGGGTGCATCGACCTGTACGCACCAGGATTATGCAGCGGGAAAATTCTTTGATTTCAAGGCTCGCATTTTGGTGCATAATTCTTCTCTGCTGCGCGGCACTAATTTCGGATCAACCCTATAAGAAGCGTCAAAACGTTTTCAATTTCTGACGTTATGACTTTTGATGCCGCATTTTCAGATATCTTGAATATGCTGTCGGTCAACGACCTCAATCTAGTTTGGCTCGGATTCTTCCTTGCCAACTCAATTCTGATGCTTTCTAATTCTTCGCGTAACTGCTTAACATCTTCACTAGATTGATCTTGAGCCAAGGCTGGTTCTGCGATCTTAGCCCAGAAAGCAAGCTTATCCAAGTTTATTTCCGGATTCGTATTCATCGTCGCACCAGGCGATCCCTGTTGGACATTTCCCGATATCACGCTGGCGTTGATAGTGTTAATGTTCCCAGTGGTGTTGGTCGGCATTGAGGGCATTCCTATCATTACACGACGCAGCGCTTTTGACTCGATCTCAAAAATTTGTTTTGCACGCCGCTTGGTAGACGCGAGCAGGCTTGGCGAGTCCGCTAATAGGCTCAATCTCGGGTCGGCCTCATCTTGCACGCCGCAGCAAAAAGTCTCCAATGCCACACCACATCGCAGCATTAATCCCATGCGGTCGAGCGATGTTGAGCGCATATAATGAATGGCTCTTATCGCGTTATTTGTTGGGCGCGGACGGCTTCCGTTTGCATGGAGACCATATCCGCTGGCGGCGCTGGTCCGCCATCCCCTTCTTCGTGATCTTCGTGTCTTCGTGGTGGAGAATCGCGGAGCCGCGGTTCGTCGTGGCCCTACCCAATGGCGCTCTCCCGGACAGTAGGGTGTCCCTGGTTACCTCCGCAGTTTTTCACCACGAAGACACGAAGGGCACGAAGAAGCGACGTTGCGGACATGCCGCCGACGAACACCATCGGACCGAGGGCGAAAGCCAGGGCCCAACAGGTAACGCCATAAGAGCCTAATGAATTGTTGTGTCTGCGATGCAGCTTGTCCCCCTCTCAAGCGATTCTTCTATCAGATCGAGTAGGCGCTCCAACCGAGTATCTCCACCCCAGAGGAAGCCAAAAGGCTGACTCGAGTGAATTTTGTTAGCATCCTTAGCGTAGTATGCGACCCCTGCCCGGATGCACTTCTGCAGGGCTTCGTCGAAATCTTCGAAGGTCGGTTGGTCAAGCATGTCAGGTATTATATGTGGTCTGACTCCGCTAGAAAACCCTCCTTTTCCGGACAAAACCACTACCAGCCGATTTCAATGGCTTGCGTGTCCGGATATTTTGTCCGAAAATGGGGCATGCTTGCAGGCTATGCCCTCATCTCGACCGCCGACCAACACCTCGCCTTGCAGCGGGACGCCCTGACGGCTGCCGGGTGCGAGAAAATTTTCACCGACACCATGACAGGCACCAGCACCGAGCGGCCGGGGCTGACCAAAGCCCTCGCCGCCCTCGTGCCCGGTGACACCCTCGTCGTCTGGAAACTCGACCGGCTCGGCAGGTCTCTCTCGCACCTCGTCTCCCTGATCGCGGAACTCGGGGGACGAGGGGTTAGCTTCCGCAGCCTGTCCGATCCGATCGACACGACGAGCGCAGGTGGCCGCTTGGTCATACACATCATGGGCGCACTGGCGGAATTCGAGCGCAGTCTGATTGTCGAACGCACCCAAGCTGGATTGCAGGCGGCTAAGCGTCGGGGGCAGAAGCTGGGTCGTCCCGCCAAACTGACCGCCGCTCAGATCACTCATGCCAAGGCACTTATGGCTGCGGGGGAGAACGGTCGGTCTGTGGCACGCAGCTTTGGCGTTGCCCGCTCAACCGTGTACGCCACATTGAACACCGCTCAGTAGACTTGCAAGAGCGAGCTTCCTCGATTACGATCGACATCTGTCTCGTTAGGAATGGAGGCTGGAACGTGGCTATCATGGGGCGGAGCCGTACAGTGCTGCAACGGATTATCCTGCTTTCCACGCTGGTGCTTTGTGGTGCTTCGACTGCCTCGGCTCAAACATACAACACATATGCGTTAGACCAGCCAAGGGGCTGCTATGGTCGAGTTCCAGTTAGCCCGATCACACAGGTTCCCAAAGCGCAGTTGGTGTGGACGGGGAAATGTGAGAATGGTTATGCAGAAGGGCGTGGAGAATTATTGTCATACAGGAATGGGACGTTAGTCTCCAGATCGATCGGTCGCCGGATTCAGGGTCTAGAAGAGGGCCCTTTGGTAATTATCGACACTGATCCCAATAGCAGCGAACGCGGCGTCCAGACATTCATGAATGCCACTGGAGGATTTCCAGTGGGGAAAGTGCAGCACATCTCGTCCTCCGGCATCGTGTTGGCGGAAGGCGAAGGTGATGGGCGCGGCGGCTTTAGGCAAACCAGCAACCCTCTAAGTCCCTTATTGTCTTTATTTGGACAGGCAGTGCAAGATAACAAATATGTGAACTCGGCTAAGCTATTTATTCAAATATTTGCGCCGGAGGCCGGAGTTTCGGCCGGAACTTGCTTTGGTCTCCTGAAGGCCCTTTCCTATACCGACCAAGCAATCCAATATTGGTGCACCGCTTTTCCCCTTCGATGATTATGGTTGGACGGAACGGCTTCATCGAAGGCGCGAATAGCGAAGCCGGTTGGTTTAACGTATGTTTTCCGACACCCGCCGTCGAAGGGCGGAGCGATGGCAGGCACACAAATATGGCGGATTTCCGCAGGTAGACCGCCGGACGGTTCCGGTCTTATTCTCTGATACGCACCAGAGGGCCAGTTTTTTGGTTCTGGTATAGTTTCGACGTTGGACGCTCGACGCCCTACGCAGAACTTAACTCAGCCGGATAGCGTCGCATCTCCCGTCCAATCGGGTGGCCGCAAGCCCCTGAAACCGTGAACGTGAGTCGAACGTCATAGGGACATCCTTCCAAATATATTGCTGCATAATTCTTGAGTTATGCAGCAGAACCAGCGGGTGACCGGTGGTGGCTCGGCTGCAGTGATCGAATGGTCAAATATCCGAAACCCATCCATATCCAATTTGGCTCTGCCTCAAGACCCTCTGAAAATATCCGTTCCCAAGGCAGTCGCATGTGCACCCAATATCGAAACATACGACACGTATGACCGAACCGACCGGTGGCGTCCCCAATGCCAAGACCATCCGGCCCTACCGCGACACGCTGGCAACCTCCGCCACGATCGAAAATGTTGTTCGCGGCCTCCAGCAAGCCCTTGAACCACAGCGGCGGCCAGACGACCGGCGGGTCCATCATCGGCGCCATGATCGTCCCAGTACCAACGACCCACCACACCCAGGCGGAAAATGAAGCGCCCCCCAATCGACCCGCATCTTCCCGCCCGCCCGCGCATGGCCTATGCCTCGCCCCACCAGAAAAGCAGAAAAAAGGGTACCCCCGGGTGACAGGACCACTCAGCGACGTCCGCATTGTCGAGGTCTCGGCCTTCATCGCCGCACCGCTGGGCGGGATGACGCTGGCGCAGCTTGGCGCCGATGTGATCCGTATCGACCCGATCGGCGGCAATATCGATATCGCCCGGTGGCCACTCGCCCCGGATGGCAGCAGCCT
>CANJZE010000054.1 GCA_947479455.1 Bacteroidota bacterium | reverse complement strand
CCACATTGCGAGGCAAGGCGCTGCGCGAATTGATTCTCTGCCAGAAGGTTCCATTGCCGCCGGCAAATGTTGATTTTTCGGCGGTTGAAAATCCAGACCCGAGCCTTCGCACGGCGCGGGAGCGGATTGATTTCCATCTCAAAAACCCGGTCTGTGCCGGCTGCCACAAGATCATGGACCCCATTGGCCTTGCCTTCGAGAATTTTGACGGCGCCGGTCGATATCGCGAAACGGAAAATGGTGCACCGATCAACAGCAGCGGCAAAATTGACAACAGCTCTTACGCTGATGTTGAGGGGTTGGGCCGGGTTCTTCACGACGCCCCAGCCCTGCCGACCTGTTTAGTGCGCCGGGCTTTTAGCTATGCGACCGCCGGGGCGGTGCCGGCGTCGACAGAGTCGACGCTTGAACAACTGAATAAGAGCTTTACCAGCAGCGGGTACCGCCTGCGACCCTTGCTGCGAGCGATTGCGCTGAGCCCCACTTTCTCCGAGGTTAAAGAGTACGGCCCGCCACCTGCGCCTGAAAAGGCCGCTGCGGTCTCTTTGCCCGGAAAAGTCGCCTCAAACCCCTGATCGAAGGAGATGAATGATGATGAACGATTTCTCACGACGTCGGCTACTGCGCGGCATGTTGGATGGCGGCGCGGTTACGGTTGCCTTGCCGCTTTTGGATTGCTTCCTGAACGGCAATGGCACGGCGCTCGCCGACGGCAAGCCGCTGCCGGTGCGCTTCGGTCTGTGGAGTTGGGGCCTTGGCATGAATCGCTCGGTTTTCGTGCCTAAGAAATTCGGAAAGGATTTCGACTTCCCCGAGGAAATACAATCTCTTGCTCCCTTCAAGGATCACATCAATCTCCTGACCAATTTCACGGTATATCGCGATGCCGCGCCACTGGTCGGACATGTTACGGGGTGGATTATTTCACGGACCGGGGCGCCGCCAAACGGCAGCGGTCCAGCCCTCGAAACTTACGATATCAAGATCGCCAATCAGATCAGCCGTGCACAGCGCTTCAAGAGCCTGACGGCAACTGCTTCGGCGAGTGCGCGTACATCGTATTCGTATGAAGATGCGAACACCGCCAATCCGGCCGAATATTCACCCCTCGACTTCTATGCGCGTTTGTTCGGACCTGACTTTTCCGATCCAAACGCCAAGGATTTCAGACCCAGCCCGCGCGTCATGGCGCGTAAGAGCACGCTCTCGGCGGTGATGGAGGAGGCCAGTTGGATCAACAAGCGTGTCGGTTCGGCGGACAAGGCGCGTCTTGATCAGTATTTCTCCGGACTGCGTCACCTGGAGAAACAATTCGATCAGCAGTTGACAAAGCCTGAGCCCATTGCGGCCTGCCATCCGGATGCGGCGCCCAGAGAGAGCGACATCAAGATGGGAAATGAATCCCCGTTCGTCGTTCAGCGGAACGTGATGATGTCGAAACTTCTGGCCATGGCCGTCGCATGCGATCAGACACGCGTTATCAATATGGCCTACTGCGATATGTCCTCAAACACGAGCAAGCCGGGATACGAAAAGCCGCACCACACCTGCTCGCACGAGGAGGCGATCGACGAGAAGCTCGGTTACCAGCCGAATTGCTCGTGGTTTATTCGCCGGTCTATCGAGGGGCTTGCCAATTTCATTCAGGAATTCGCCAATATTAAAGAGGGTGGCGGCACGCTGCTCGATAACATGCTGATCGTCGCGGATACCGACCACGGCAACGCGCGGCTGCACACCTTGGATGACATGCCCGCCTTTACCATCGGGCGCGCCGGCGGAAAGGTTAAGACAGGCTTGCATCTCGACATGAAGGGGACGCCGCTCGCGCGGCTTGCTCTTACGTCGCTACGTACGATGGGCGTGGAGGCAGAGAAGTTTGGCGGGGGAACCAACCTGACGTCTGACGCTATTAGCGATATTTTGGTGTAATACAAAAAGCGCGCGGTTTGCCGCGCGCTTTTTTTATGACGGCGGACGTAAGGGAACGGCGGGTTTTCGATTGCGGTTCTAGACGTCTCACCAATAGGGGTTGATCATCTTTTCAAGGGTTCGCGTAAAGCGGCCTATTGAGTTTTAAAATGGGGAGGGGCTCGTGACTAATCCGCTCAATGCCGCGAGGAATCGTCGGTGGTTTTTGAAATATCTCGCGGCGAGTCCGGTGCTTGCCGCAAGCACCAGAGAGGCGCTCGCCGCCACAGTTGCGGAGATGCAGACGCGTCCGGACGATCCGTACATTTGGCGGCCTTTCGATCCGAACTACATCATTGAAAAGCCGGATGATGCGTTGGACCTTTTCGACTTTGAGGCCGCCGCCCACAAGAAAGTTTCTTCGGCTCACTGGGGATTCATGTCCACGGGCGCTGACGGCGAAGGGACGTATCGTGCGAATCGACAAGACATTGCCAAATTTGCGATCCGCTCACGCCGGCTCCGTGACGTAAAAACCGTCGATGCATCCCGTGAGCTGTTCGGCCATAAGTGGTCGATGCCCTTCTTGCTTTGCCCAACGGGTCGTAATGGGATGTACCATGCCGATGGCGAAGCTGGCGTCGGACGTGCGGCGGGAAGACACAACATTGCACAAGGACTGGCAACGAACGTAACTTTTGGGGTCACAGATGTTAATAAAGCCCGTAATGGCACCCCCGTCCTGTTTCAGTTGTACCAACAGGAAAATTGGGAAATTTCAAAGTCGCTAATTGCACGCGCCGAGCGCGAAGGCTGCAAAACCCTGCTCCTCACCATCGACGGTGTCTCGGCGCGTAAGGATTTGCAGTTCGCGCGCGGCGTGCGGGCGGACTCGCGTCTCTGCATGGAGTGCCACGAGGTGCGCCCCAATAATCCCAAAAGCCCGATACTATCTGCCAGAAAAGGGGGGAACTTCACCGAGGTGCCCCCTGATCTTTGGGATCAGAAGTTCACCCCCGACAAGATGACGTGGGAATATGTTAAGCGCGTGCGCGATTTCACCAAGATGGATATCTTCGTCAAGGGCATTACGGATGTCGAAGATGCCGTGATGTGCGCCAAGTTGGGTTACGGCGTGTGGGTTTCCAACCATGGCGGCCGCAATGAAGACACCAACAGATCCTCGATCGCGTGCCTTGCGGATATTGCGCCGGCGGTTAAGGGAAAGGTTCCGATCGTCGTCGACAGTGGTTTCCGCCGCGGCATGGATGTCGTCAAAGCACTCGCCATGGGCGCGACGATGGTCGGATTCGGCCGTCCTTACCTCTGGGGCCTTGGCGCCTTCGGTGAAGCCGGCGTCGACAAGGTCATCCAGATCATGAAGGCAGAAGTGATCGCCGCGATGCAGCAGGTCGGGGTCACCAGCGTCAAGGAACTGCGTCCCGACATGATCATCCGAGCGCTCTGATGCACGTCTAAGACCTCAAGACGGGGCGGTTCGGGAAGTCGAGCCGCCCCGTTTTTGTGCCCGCTCCGAACCGCGTCATTCATCAGCCGATATATCGAAGTGTAGGGCTGACCTTATCCTGCGCCCTTAGGGCTGCAGAAGCCTCGCGGTCGCCCTTATTCCGGGGGCCGCCTTTTGTTGAGTGGGTGTGAAGTCCGAGGGCAACTTCACGCCCGCCTTTGTTAGATATGCAGCCCCGCCTTCGGCCAAGTACCAGTATTGGTCCTTGCCCACGCCGTGCGGATCGTTAGGGAGGTCTTCAAAGTACGTATAAACCGGCTTGTCCTTGAACGCCCACTGCTTGCGGCCATCGGCGCGCTGCACGATCGTCCAATCACCCATGGGCTTTGCGTCACCTGCGGCCCTGATTATCGGCCACACATCAGCGCACACTCTATCGCAGGTCGAGGTGCCGGAGGGTTCGCCATCAAAAATGTACAACGGTAGGAAGGTGGGAAAGGATTTGTAGCTCCAAACGCCCGGGAGGTCCTGCAATAGCGCCACGGCTCCGGGATAAGGCATTCTTTCAACGGCGGTTTCGGCTGCGAGCGCGGACCCGGCCAATACGGCAAGCGCGGTAATTAGTGCCAGGCAATATGACCGCATATTCCGTCTCCAGCGCTCCGCAATCGGAGCCAGAATCGAAAACAAATAGCGGTGAAATTCTACGCCCCTTGGCCTTGGTTGTGAAACAGCATCGATCTGGGACCCCTCCGAAGAAGGATACAAACCATTTGTCAACGCCGGAGACAAAATGCATCGGTGCGCCGGAGTAAAAATGCATCAGTGAGGCGAGCAGGAAGGCCCCCCGCGGGGGGCCTTCCTGCGTTTCGCGATCAGGTT
>CANJZE010000053.1 GCA_947479455.1 Bacteroidota bacterium | reverse complement strand
TGGGCGGTTGCTTCGTTCGCTTCGTTCCTTACGGCATTCTATATGTTCCGTTTGGTGTTTCTCACTTTCACAGGTGAGTTCCGCGGAACGGAAGAGCAGAAGCATCATCTGCACGAATCACCTTCGTTGATTACGTTTCCGTTGATTGTTCTTGCGCTGCTGGCTGTAGTTGGTGGCTTTATGGGCTTGCCTGAAGTTTTTCATGCAAAACATTTCCTCAAAGAATTTCTGAATCCCGTATTTGCGCAGGCAACACATGCAGGAGAGGAGATGAGTGCGCACGAAACCAATTCATCAATTGAAATTATGTTGATGTCTATCGCATCTATATTGGCGGTAGTGGCAATTGCTATAGCTTATGTAATGTATGTAAATCGCAAACGCATTCCTGCAAAGGACGGTGAGCAATATGGCATCGGAAAAATTATTTACAACAAGTATTATGTAGATGAAGTTTACAATGCGCTTGTGGTGAAGCCTATTTTGGTGTTAAGTGAATTGGCGCACGATGTGCTTGACCGCACTTTTGTGGATGGTATTGTGAACTGGAGCGGAAAGTTTTCGTTGATGGCGGGTGCGCAGGTTCGCAAAATTCAAAACGGTTCTATTGGTTTCTATTTATTGTTTATGGTTGTTTCTATTGTGGCAATTTTTGCTTTTGTGTTTTTGAAAAACTGAATCAATTAAATGCTTTTGTTGTTAACCTTATTTCTTCCTCTTGTTTTTGCACTGCTTACTTACCTTAGCGGAAACCGCTTCGCGAAGTATATCGCGTTGCTCGGTGGTTTGGTAGTGTTTACCTGTTGCAGTTTTTTGAAACTTGCTTTGGTTCACAATAATCTTGCGCCTCTTGTTTTTGCACACGATTGGATTGCCAACCCGCACATCAGTTTTGCGCTGAACATTGACGGACTTTCGCTTACGCTCGTAGCACTTACTGCTTTCTTAGTTCCGCTTATCATCTTCACTACGTTCAGAAAGGAAATAGAAAACGCTAAAGCGTACTACTCGTTGGTTATGTTGATGGAGTTTGGTTTGCTCGGTGTGTTTATGGCAAGCGATGGATTTCTGTTTTACATTTTCTGGGAGTTAGCATTGATTCCTATTTACTTCATCGCCTTGCTTTGGGGAGAGAATAAAGATGCGGCTTTCCGTCACCGCGCTATTTTCAAATTCTTTGTTTACACGCTTGCGGGTTCATTGTTTATGTTACTCGCGTTCATTTATGTTTATCAGACGGCTGGAAGTTTTGCAATTGCTGACCTTTACAATCTGAATCTGACCGATAAAGAACAATCGGTTTTATTCTGGGCTTTCTTCCTTGCCTTTGCTATTAAAATTCCGGTGTTTCCATTTCATACCTGGCAGCCCGATACTTACAAAGAATCGCCAAGCGCGGGAACAATGTTACTCGCTGGTATTATGCTCAAGATGGGATTGTATGCCTTGTTGCGTTGGCTGTTGCCGGTTGTTCCGCATGGCGTAATGCTGTGGACTCCCGTAGTGATGGTGCTTGCTGTTATTGGAGTTATCTATGGTTCTGTAATTGCGATTAAACAGGATGATTTAAAGAAACTATTGGCTTATTCATCGTTTGCGCACGTGGGTTTAATTACTGCGGGAATATTTACGCTGACTCACGAAGGTTTTCAGGGCGCAGTGGTGCAGATGTTTGCGCACGGCTTTAATGTGGTGGGTTTATTCTTCGCTGCTGAAATTATTTTTCAGCGCACAGGCACACTTTCAATTTCACAACTCGGGGGAATAAGAACTGTGGCTCCTAAGTTTGCTACCTGTTTTATGCTAGTGGTTTTAGCGAGTGTAGCGTTGCCAACTACTAACGCGTTTATTGGTGAGTTTCTGTTGCTGTATGGTTTGTATGAATACAATACATGGCTTTCGGTTATTGCGGGGCTTACGATTATTCTCGGTGCGGTTTATATGTTGCGCATGTATCAGAATGTAATGCTTGGCGAAACCAATTCGCTCACTGCAAACTTCGAAGATTTGAACCGAAAAGAATTAGTGGTATTTGTTTTTCTGATTATCGGCATTTTTGAAATTGGTTTAGTGCCATCGCAATTCATGAGCATGGTGCAGCCGAGTTTAGATTTGATTTTGAATTATTCGTTGAGGTAGTAATTGTATTTAGTAGTTAGTATTGAGTAATGAGACAATACAAATCCAAACGGCAGTATCAAGAAGTTAGTAAATAGTATTTATAGAATACAAATAGAGAAAGTAAAAGTTAAGCAAGTAAATAGTATTTCGGCTGTTATCTCAATACTCAATACTAACTACTCAATACTAGAAAAGAAAATGAACACACTCATATATACATCAACACTTGGTTTGCTTTGCATGTTGGCAGAGATGGCGAACCTGCGCAAATTGATTTTGCCGATTGCGGTGGCTGGGCTCTGTGTTATCTTTGGTTTGAACGTTACCGACTGGGGAAAGAGCGGAACCTACTACCACAACATGGTAGTGACCGATAATTTCAGTGTGGCATTCTCGGGTTTGCTTTTGCTGCTTGGTATTTTCATTACACTTCTTGCCGGGAATTTTTACAAGAACGAAGAATCGAAAATAAGCGACTACTTAGCCATTATCATTTTCACTATATGCGGTGCGCTGGCACTAGTTTCGTTTGGAAACCTGGCTATGTTCTTTTTAGGCATTGAAGTGCTTTCTATTTCGCTTTACATTTTAGCGGGAAGCAAAAAGAAAGATGTGCGCAGTAATGAAGCGGGTATGAAATACTTTTTGATGGGAAGTTTTGCATCGGGTATTTTGCTTTTTGGTATTGCGTTGGTTTATGGCGAAACGGGTTCTTTTGACCTGGGAGCCATTTCTAACTACGCTTCTGCCACTCATCCCACGGTTTTGTTTTATGCGGGTGCGGGAATGATTTTGATTTCGATGCTGTTTAAAGTTTCTGCCGCACCTTTTCATTTCTGGGCTCCGGATGTATATGAAGGTTCGCCTACCTTGACTACTGCTATGATGGCGACCATCGCCAAGATTGCGGCATTTGCTGCATTCTATCGTTTGTTCAGCCATGCTTTTATTTCGGTGTTTCCTCCTTATGCCTGGGTGTTTACTGCGGTTACGGCATTGACGATTACTGTAGGAAACTTTACCGCGCTTAATCAGGATTCATTTAAACGCATGTTGGCTTTTTCGGGAATTTCTCATGCAGGTTATTTGATGCTCGGTATTATTTCGCTTTACGGTAAAACCGACAACGCAATTTTCTTCTACTCGTTTGCTTATGGCATTTCGAGTATGGCGGCTTTTGCCATTGCTATTGTAGTGGCTATGAATTTAGGCTCAGAAAAAATTGAAGCGTTCAATGGTTTGGGCAAACGCAAACCATTTTTGGCGGCTGCGCTTACTATTGCCATGTTATCTATGGCGGGTATTCCACCGCTGGCGGGTTTCTTTGGTAAGTATTATATTTTTAGCGAAGCCATCCGCAACGGACATCTGTGGCTTACGGTGCTTGCGGTTATCAATTCAATTGTGAGTGTTTACTACTATCTTAAAGTGGTGTTGGCTATGTACACCAAGGATTCTGTTGAAACTGCTTTTACGCTTAAACCTGCTTACAGCTTTGTAATAGGGTTCTGTATACTGCTTCTTTTCCTTGCCGGTATTTTCCCGGGGCTGCTTACGGGGTTGTTGTAGGAGATTATTGTTTTACTCTTTCCAGTTGGTGTTGCAGCGCTGAGCCAAGGCTAGACACCAAAGGCGGAAATAGACTAAAGATTCTCAACAGTATATCTCCTTATTTACCATGTCTTTAACTGGTTAGTTTCAAAAGTCCATTGTGGAGTTACCAAGTCACCCACTATCTTGGAGCTATACCAAGGGGTCAATTCATCGTCATTTATATTTCGGAGTATTTGAGTTTCCTGAGCTGGCATATAACTCTGAGCAATCATAAAAATTTTGTCGCCTGATTCATTTACCGCCATATCCACCACAATGACTGCATGTCCGGGCGAACCACCTTTAATGAAAACGTCTCCGATGGAAATGTCCTTAATATTTTTGCTGTGTAAACTCTTTGATAACGATAAAGTGCCTGCGTAATTGAAAATCAAGTCCATGTAGTTCCTGAAATTTTTGTGTGTATCGGAGGGAGTGTTCAATAAACTGTGTCAGGTTTAAAAATATAATTTTGTTGCGTTGAGTGAAACGGACTTGAGCTCTGCTGGGAAGCAACTCAAGAAGGGATAACTCAACCGACTGGAATAGTCCAAGCGCGCTGCTTTTAGTAGCGCGTT
>CANJZE010000052.1 GCA_947479455.1 Bacteroidota bacterium | reverse complement strand
GATCGTGGTGGCGGCTCACGCGGCGAGCGTCCGGCCTCAGCCGCGGGCATGACCCCTCGCAGCTCAGGAGCTGTGTCTGAGCCTGGCTTACACGCGCGGGGTTTCATCACGTGACGTTTGTCAGGGGCTCCGTGCCACCCCGGTTTGCACCGGTGGGTCCACAGGAAGTCCCCGCGCGCCGCTGCGTCAGCCTTTGAATGGGCACTCCGCGCCGCGCGGGGACTTCCTGTGGACTACCGGCACAAACCTCCTCCAAGATCGAGGCGGACTGAACACCCACAGGTAGGCCAATGCCACCTCAAAGGGGACATTCTGATTTTGCGTTGACAGGCAGCAGGAAGCCGGCTAGGCGATCCGTGGGGCGGAAGTTGCTCATTGGCGGCATCCGGGGAGGAAGCGAATCGCCGTTGCAATTCTAAGATGAACCTCCGGTGGGCGTAAGTCCGAGAGCCTGCTAGTGGTCCGATCCTGACACTTGCATACGCCTTGTCGGGTGAATTGGCCCACCAATTCAAATGGCTCATGGAAGAATCGGACGAATCTTTCCGTCAGTTTTTCCACTGGCCTGGGAAAAACGTGTGTCGCTGTATCTTCGCATGAGTGCCCAAGTTTTTTGGTCAGTCCTTATTTTTGCTCTGGCTGGTTGCGCGATGCAGAACGGTTATCCGTCCCGGCAGGCTATAGCGCCCACAGCCGTGGTGCCACGTCCCATGGTCCCCAATCCATCATCTGCTGCCGTTGTGTCCCCTCCGAACGGACGCGCCACGCCAGAGAGTGCGGCAAGGGCGGTGTCCCCTCCGAACGGACGCGCCACGCCAGAGAGTGCGGCAAGGGCGGTGTCTGCTGCTGACGCCGCGGTGCCCAGGAGCCCGGCACCCGCACCTCACTACAGACCCAGGACCCTTGAACCCGGTGTTGAGCCGAGGCAGCCGGGACCAGAAGTCTCCTATTAAACAGAGGAACGAGCCAATGGATCTGACTGCGGCAAGTAGCCGGGCGGAAACAAAACTACCTTCGGATGAATTAAAGTCCGCATTCGACTTCGCTACGAATTTCCCCGTCGACGCGGCCAATCAGTTGCGACTGGCCCCGGAGGCGCTTGTAGAGAACGTTAACAAGGAAGCTGCCTTCGGCCGTATCATAACCGATGAACAGGGCTTCACGACGGGGATGCGCCTCCACCTGCTTGAGCCCGCAAGAGCTTTGATGTCCGAGTGGAAGCAGACGCGCCGCCGCTTCGACGTGGCTCTCGAACCCAAGATGCGCAGCATCAAGGCCCTGCAGGAAAGCGAGGGGGAGATCGAGGAGGCGCGACGGCGCGCAGAACGGGACGAGGGCGACGCGGAAGCCAAGCTGGAGTCCGATCAGCGATACATCCGTATCAGGAACGAGTTCCGCATCGCCGAAACGCGATACTATGGCCTGAAGAGCGAGCACGAAAACCGCAATGCGAACATGGCGGCCTATTATCCGTTTTATTGGCTCGGCTTGCTCGGGATCGGGATCGCCGAATGGCTTATCAACTATGACGTTTTTCTGCTTTTTTCCGGGGTCGTAGCGATTGCGGCTGGGGCAACGTTCATCATGGGCGTGCTGCTTGCTTTCGCCGCCCATGGGCATGGCCTGCTTCTAAAGCAGTGGTCCTACAGGTTTGGTGAGCACCGTGAGGCTCTAGATCGCTTCGGGGATTGGCGAATGCTGGGCCTATCGACATTTTCGCTGCTCGTCGTTCTCGGCGCGGCTACTGGTTCCCGCTACGCTGCCGTGATGCATCAGATGTCCGGCCAACCGGCGATCAATCTGCTTGGGGCAGATGCTCAGATCGCGGTTTCGCCGATGCTAGACGTGATGCTTAGCCTTCTCTGGAACATCATGGCTTGGGCGGTCGGCGTGTTCATCGCGCACATGGCACATGACAAGGATCCGAACTTCATGGACTCCACCCGGCAGTACAACCAGGCCCATCGTAGATATGACCGCTATCGCCGGCCTTTGGTCGAGAAGCTTCAGCAGATCAAGGCGAAGCTGGCAAGAGACATCGAGAAACTGGAGACAACGGCACGTACCAAAATGGCTGATGTCACCATCGAACGGGAATTGCTCGCGCAAATCGATAAGCACGAAACCGCGTTGGTGAATGCCGTGACCGCCGCCGTGCGGGGAAATGCTCAGACCTACCGAGCTAACCTGGCGCAGTTGGCATCGTCCCAACGCGGATCGATTACTATAGAGCGCTCCGGCCCCAATTCCGGCCAGATCAGCCCGGCTGATTTCCGGAATGATCAATCGGTCGTCACAACAGAGACAATCCGGAGCCTCGTCTAGGAATGCGCCGTCTCATATTTTTCGTTGCCATGCTTGCTCTAGCGAACGGCTTCGGCATGCAATCGGCTTTCGCTCTGTTCAATGATTACGGCCTGGACGCCAAATTCTGCGACCAGCCGACGATCCGAACAACGGTGATCTACATCGACGATATGCTGATGGTCGACGGCCAATCGGAGTGGGCGGTGAAGCTGTCCACCAAATTGCGCGCCACCGTCACACCTGGTGAGCGGGTAACCGTGGTGCGTTTGTCGCCTGCCTCAGGCCAAAGCAAGGAATATTGGTCGGGTTGCTGGCCCGATCTCCCGGCTGGCAAGAAGGCCGATCTCAGCAAGGGTGTTTACATATTCCAGGAGAACCCAGCCAACCGAATAGCCGATCAGCAGAAGTACTTCACCCGAGACTTCGGCGCAGCCCTAACGCGGATCTATCTGGACGCGAAGCGCCCCCCGGGCGAACTGCGGGTAAGTGGCGATACCCCCCCTCCCAAACAACTTTTGCGGGCCTTGGCTTCGGATGAGGGACGGTTCTCGAACAGCGCAGTTACTATTCGGGCGATCATCTACTCCGACATGGCGGAGAACAGCGACCTGGGATCGGCATTCAAGCCGCTATCGAAGGACCCGCTGATGCTAGGTCAGAAGCTAGGCTCATATCTTCGCCGCGGCGTCTTCTATAGTTTCGGCATGGGGGAGGGGGTGCGCGGCGACCCATCGTTTCTGGAGAATGCTCGCGCGTTCTGGGGAAGCGCACTACGTTCCATGGCGGCTGTCGTCATTGGTATCGGCACGGATCTGAATGTGCCGAACACGCTTCCGCTCCGCAGCGTGGTATGGCCTGTCATAATGGATTTCAGCGGCACCCCGCTTGATGGGCGGTTATCCTTGCTAGTCGGCGAAGATGGCTTTCTAGTCGACAGCTGGCTTGGAGTCTCGCGCCTGGGCTCCGCAGCGATCACAGGCACGTTCCGCTGCACAGGTCAGGATGACCGCAATTGCCATCTGGATGCCGAGACAACGAGCGGAATCGCCACTAATGCGCCGACAGAGACACTCACACTGAGCGGAAGTCTCAAGGCGTTGACGGGTACCTTGGGAGTCAAAGGTCAGAACACGACATTCACGTTGAAGACTGAGAAGGCTGACAGGAGCTGACTCGCGACGCCCTCCGTGCCAATGATGATGAGACATCTACCCCCCGGGAGTTTAGACCCGCAGGCGCGGAAGGAACATCTCGCTCATGCCCATGCTTTACACACAGATCGATGCCGAGGCGGGTGGCGCCCCGAACGTAGGCCGTAGGCCGACGGTCGTGGCGCCACCCGCCTCGGCATCTCCCGAATTATCGAACCGCCCCCGCCGGCGGACCTTCACCGCCAGGGACAAGCTGCGCATCCTCGCCGCTACCGACCGTGCCGCTGAGACCGGCGGGATCGGTGCGATCCTGCGCCGCGAGGGCATCTACTCATCAACCCTTTGCGATTGGCGCCGTCAACGCGACGCAGGAGCCTCCGGAGCGCTGACACCGGCCAAACGCGGTCCGAAGCCCGCCGAACCCAACCCGCTCCTGGCGGAAGTGGCTCTGTTGCAGAGAAGCAACGCCCATCTCACGCGCTGCCTCGCCCGGGCCGAGGCCATCATCGAGGTCCAAAAAAAACTTGCGGACCTGCTTGGCATCCCCCTGGGCATCCCCCTGGGCACCCCCCTGGGCACCCCGCCGACGCCGAGCGGCGACGCGCCTTGACCGAGGCCGTCGTGGCCCTCGCACCGGTCGGCGGCATGACCGCCGCGGTCTGCGCGGCGCTGGGGGTTTCGCGTGCCACGGTGCACCGCCGGCGAGCAGTTTTGGCCGCGCCGCCGACGATCCCGCGGTCAAGGCCCGCGCCGCCTCGGGCTTTGACCGTGCCGCAACGCCAGGCCGTGCTGGATCTGCTGCACGCAGACCGTTTCGCCGATCAGGCGCCCGCCGAGATCTACGCCACCCTGCTCGATGAGGGCGTCTATTACTAGACCTGTTGTGAAAGTGCCCCTTGGCTTTGATAGCAAACACCGGGCATGTTTCGCCCTTCCCTTATCGTTCAGCGCGCTGCAAACCCGGCATTCATATTGACCATCCCGGCGACAATGGCCGTCTTCGTGCGATGCGTCCGGCGTGGGTTGCGATACCGATCGGACACG
>CANJZE010000051.1 GCA_947479455.1 Bacteroidota bacterium | reverse complement strand
TCATGGCCAGGACAACCGACCTGACCAAGATCGTCAGCCAGCTCGGCGAGTGGCTTGATTTCGCGGGGATCAACGCTCTGATCTCCCTCCTTCAGGACGAGTCCAGACGTCAATCGATTCGTGTGGTGCCCAATCCGGGGCAGACGTCGTTCATGTAGACCTCGGGGGCGGAGAAACGGTATGCATAGATTGGCGCATGCCGTTCCATGGAAGGGTCCGGTTCTGACGAACCGGACTAGGGAGGGACTGGGAATGGGGCGATGGGTCACGCGTTCGGCACGTTGCCTGTACGGGTCACCGTGGATCCGGGCTGGATCTCCCACGGATACAGCCCGATGAGCCTACCGTTCATGAACGTGCAATGCCACTTGGCCTAGACCATGACACCGCCAAGCTCGTTGCCGGTGACGACGCAGTTCCTCATGATCAGCCGTCCCCCAACTCCCTACCACTCCTGACTGACCCAAGCTGCTCCAGACGTGGCAGAACCAGTCAACAGTTGTGCGTCCCCAACTGACCCCCGTGAACGGGTACGGATTGAAAGCACGTTAGTCGCATGTCAAGATTGGCGACGACACTCTACAACCGTTTTTTCAACGCCACCGGAGAGAGCCGGTTGGTCCCACTCGTGCCGTCGCCAATCTGTCCCAGCACGTTGAGACCCTAGCAATACCCGGTGCCATTCCTTGAGATGCTCGAGGAGTGTTGAGCGCCCGCCGCCAGGGCAGTGAAAGTAATCCCCCCACTCACGGCCACCGGGGAAGTACAGTCAGCCCCACACGTCCCGTCGCCAACCTGTCCGTTCTCGATAAAACCCCAGCAGAATGCCGTCCCACCCGTCGCAAGGCCACACGTATGCTCCCAACCCGCCACCAGCGCAGTGAATGTCCTTCCCCAAATGCTAATTGACGTGAATAACTGCCACTGGCCCGGTTCGGTCAGCGGTTGTGCCGTCGCCAAGCTGGCCAGCACTATTCCATCCCCAGCACCACACAGCGTTCGTTCCGGCTTCCACCCCGCAGGTGTGCGCATAGCCAGCCACGAGGGATGAGAACACGATCCCGCCCGTCACCATTACCGGAGAGGACTTGCCGTACGGTGAGGCATGGTCCACCGTGCCGTCACCAAGCTGACCCTGGGTGTTAGCACCCCATGACCACGCCTTACCCGTGCCCGCCTCCACCCCGCACGTGTGAGATTCCCCTGCGACGAGCGACGTGAACACCCTACCTCCCGTCACCGTTACCGGAGAGGACTTGCCATACTGTGGGCCTTGGTCCACGGTGCCGTCACCAAGCTCGCCTCTAATATTTACACCCCAGCACCACGCCTTGCCCGTGCCGGTTTCAATTCCGCAGGTGTGGGACCCGCGCCCCGCGAGTGACGAAAATACTCTTCCTCCCGTCACCGCGGCTGGCGCGACGGACATGTCTCTATCCGATCCGTCGCCAAGCTGGCCAGCGTAGTTCCCTCCCCAGCACCAAGCACTGCCCGCGCCTGCCTCAACCCCGCAAGTCTGGGTCCAGCCAGCAACGACAGAACTGAAACCAATCTCACCCATAACCCGAACTGGGAAGACAGAATCTCCGGACGAGCCGATTTTTCCTACTCCCAACTGGCCCTGCCCGTTCCATCCCCAGCACCATGCGGCACCAGTGGAGGCTTCAACGCCGCAAGTGTGCCCGGTACCAGCTGCAAGTGATGCAAACACCTTGTCTCCCAACACCGTGACCGGTTCACTCGCGTTGCGTTCATAGCCGTCTCCCAGCTGACCAAACACCCCGTATCCCCAACACCAAGCTTTTCCTGTACCGGTTTCTACCCCGCACGTGTGGTTACTACCTGCCATAAGTGAAGAGAACACCAGGCCTCCCCTCACTGCCACCGGTCTCAAGTGGTTTGCCGCACTTGGATCAGAGTCTGTTCCGCTCAACCCATCTCCAAGTTGGCCTCTTGAGTTATCCCCCCAGCACCACCCCTTGCCCGTGCCGGACTCAACTCCGCACGTGTGCGCACTGCCGGCCACGAGGCCGGTGAAGGCAATTGCCCCCTGACTACTTGCGGTCGCGGTTGGTGACGGGGCCTCTGGCACAACCGTGGCGGACAACGTTGGAGTAGCCGCCCAGGTCGGCGACGAACTTGAAGTGGCAGAGGCCGTCGTGCTCGGAGATGGCGTTGGGGTTGCCGTGGGCAGAACCCAACCGAACGGTGTGGATGTCTGGGTGCTGGTTGGCGTCGCAGACGCGGTCCACGTTGGTGACGGTCCGGGCGTATTGGTCATTGTGGAGGTTGCCGACGCAGTCCACGTTGCAGTGATGGTCGGGGTCGCCGTCGGCGGAACCCAACCGAACGGTGTGGATGTCTGGGTGCAGGTTGGCGTCGCCGACGCGGTCCAAGTTGGTGACGGTCCGGGCGTATTGGTCATCGTGGAGGTTGCCGAAGGAGTCCACGTTGCCCTGATGGTTGGGGTCGCCGTCGGCAGAACCCAACCGAACGGTGTGGATGTCTGGGTGCTGGTTGACGTCGCCGAGGCCGTCCAGGTCGGCGAAGGCCCGGGGGTGTTGGTCATCGTTGACGTCGACGAGGCCGTCCAGGTCGGCGAAGGGGTCAGGCTACGCACAGGTGTCGCAGAGGAAGTCCGGGTCGGCGATCGCACAGCGGTGTTCGTCGGGGTAGGCGAGGCCGTCGAAGAAGGGGAAGGAACCGAGGTCGCGGTGCGGGACGGCGTGACACTCTGGGTGGCTCGTGTTGAAGGTGTGGTCGACCGAGTGGCGGTCGGGGTCGTCGACGTGGTGCGGGTTGGGGAACGTGTTTGAGTACGGGTCGTCGTCGGCGACGGAGACGGTGTCGGCGACGGAGACGGTGTCATTGTCCGGACGATCGATGGCGTCGGCGACGCCTGTATCGACGGGTCCGCTCCGGCGACCTCAACAGGGAACTCACGCCGGGTCGTGGTGCCGTCACCAAGCTGCCCCGAGCCATTCGCGCCCCAGCAGTACGTGATGCCACTTGAGCGGATGCCACAGGCATGCACGTCGCCCGCAACGATCTGGGCCCACGTCCAGCCGGGTGCGACGTCGGTAGGCTGGCTCACTCGCTCGGACCCAAGGTCGCCCATGACCTCGCCCCAGCAGAAACCCCGGTTGCTCGTGTCTATCCCACACGTTCGATAGGAAGTCGCGTCAATGGCCGACCACTCGATCCCACCGGCAACCAGTTCAGGCTCTGAAGGTCCTCCGGAGTAGTCGATTCGCGCGTGTCCGCCCTGGCCGAACTGATCCTGACCCCAACACAGTGCTGCCCTTGCCTCGTTCAGGACACACGCGTGATAGGCTCCCGACGTGACGGTCGTGAAACCGTTCAATGAAGCGGCACCGAACGTCCTGCCCCAGCACCTCACCGCACCTTCCATGAGGACCGCGCAGGCATGGTGTTCTCCGCCCGAGACGGAGCGAACGGGCTGGTTCGGCAGCACGCTGGTGACGGGCATCGTCCCCAGCCCGGGTCCGCCTGCCACACCCCCCTCATCTGATCCCCAGCAATACAATTCGTCGTTGATCGTAATTGCGCAGGTGAAATCTTCACCACTACTCACGGTACGCCACACCAGATCGCTCGTGATCCGGGTCGGCCGAGTGATCGCGTACGCGGTTTCATCCGGGCTGGATTGGCCCGAGAAATTGGCTCCCCAGCAAAAGATCTCATTGGTCACCGCGAGCGCGCAGGTATGCATCCGCCCGGCGGAGAGCTGTTTCCAGAAGGTCGGACTTTCGACCATCAGTGGATACGGATGGTCACGCCGTGTTGCCGGAGACTGGAAGGGGTCAAGGACCTGATCGTAGGTGCCTTGTCCGAGTTGCCCGGCCTGGTTCGACCCCCAGCAGTACGCAACGCCAGAACCGGTCAGACCACAGGTGTGTCCCCATCCTGCAGTCAAGCTCACAAATGCTCGACTGACCTCAGTCACGGGCGTCGGCGTTGGTGTGGATGCCACCTGGTTTGCCGGTGTGGGCGTCGGGGTCGGCGTCCAGGTCGGGCACGTGCTCGCCGAGGAAGACCAGCTTTTCTGGCTCGGGTCGGATTGAGGTGCAGCGCTGCCGTTACCACCGATGGAGCGCATTCCCACGTCCATGCGATTGGTCTCGGCCGTCGCCGTGACGGTTACCGTGGAAGTCGGCGTCCACGACCACGCGCAAGTCTGGTCAAGTGCACTCACCGTTGCGGTCCGGGTCACGGTCGCGGTGCGTGTCACGGTTGCGGTCCGGGTCATGGTCGCGGTTGCCGTTCCAGACGGCGTCGCCGTGGTGGTCCGGGTAGTAGTCAGCGTTCTCGTCGCGGTCGGTGTCCTGGTACGCGTCGATGTCGATGACGGCGTAGCAGTCCTGGTCGTGGTCGGGGTGGCGGTCACCGTCGGTGCGGGAAGGATCGTGATGGTTACGGGCGAGGGCATCGTCACCGTGAGCGGGTTCTGGGCACTGTCCGCAATTGCCAGGGACACCATCCGGAGGGTTGTCGTCCCGGTAGAGACACCCCGGATCACCAGGGTCACAATTGCGAGGCCACCGCGGGAGACCGTTCCGGCATTCC
>CANJZE010000050.1 GCA_947479455.1 Bacteroidota bacterium | reverse complement strand
TCGAGCTTCCGCGATCTTGCGTCCGTCTCAACGATTGTGCGTTCAGTCTCAGATAGCGTGCGTTCGTGGTCACCGATAGTCTCAGCTAATCTGCGTCGAAGTGCCCCCTTGATTGCGCGTCGGACCGTTTATGATTGCGCGCCGCTACATCTACCGCACCCGCAATCAGCCGAACCGTGCCTTCGCGATCACGCGTGTGAATCTCGCCGAGATGGAGATCGAGACGATCGGCGAGGCCACGCCCTGCCCCGTGTTTGCGCCAGGCGTGGGGGCCGGGGACATCGCACCTCCCCTGAATCTCCCTGAGCTGAGTCTTTGACCATGTTCAGGCAAGTTTGGCATCGCTTTCTTGGGTGGCTTGACCGGAAGGGTCTTCGGTCAACCATCTACCGGGCGGAGCATGTTGCTGATCTTCCCGATCAGCTCCGGCGGGATATGGTCTACATCGTCGGTGAAGGCGGTTATGACTGGACCGCAGCAATGCTTTGCCCAGGCGGTTGCGGCAAGACCTTGGAGATGAATCTCCTGCCTGACGCCCATCCCGTATGGCAGATCACCAAGGGCACCGATGGCACAACCAGTCTGCACCCATCGGTTTGGCTGAAGACAGGATGTGCCTGCCATTTTGTGCTGAAGCACGGGCGGGTGCAGTGGGTGTAGTGCTCCCGCTCTGATCCCTTTTTGCCAGCAACGCGGCAAACAGGCAATCCACCCTTGGCTACGGCTATGAAACCGACCGGCGGCGTTTTCTGAGCACATGCCGACCGCGCGGCGCGCACGAGCGCGCGGAGATAGCATTGGTTGCTGGCAATACGGCAATGCGGCAACACGGCAATTGAGCGACCACCCGAATCAAGCGGGCAGAGTCGGGCGAGTCGCCCGTCATCGGGCTGTCATGGCCTTGGTGATTCGCGGAATAATATGTGAATTATCAGAAGCTTATAAAATGTTCTCGACACGCCGTGCGAGACGGATACTGTCCATAGTTATGGAGGGTCGCGATGCAAACCGAACGACAACGCCGCTACCGCGAACGAATCCGGGAGAAGGGCAAGACAGAAATCTTGCTGACGCTGCCGGTTGAAACCGTGGAAATCCTGGACCGTCTGAGAGCGGCCCAGGGAGTGTCGTGCCGAGGGGATGTCGTGGCGTCTCTTATTCGCCAGGCAATGGAGGCCGGAAACGAGCTGAAGATCGCCTAGAAATGCAAAAGCCAGCCTTGCCGGGCTGGCTTTTGTGAAACTCGTGATGGGCCTAGAGACTAGGAACCAAGGGGCCTGAACACCCCCTTCCTAGTCAATAGATGCCGGTTTCGCAAGTCGGAAATTGCCGTTTCCGATGACAGGAGAGGCTTGCCCATCGCGATCCAACCAAGAGGAGGATCACGATGCAGACTGAAAGTGCGCCAGAGGCGCACCAAGAACACTCGGGCCGAGGCCCGAGCGGATTACGACGCTTGTCGCTCGCCATGCTCACGACAGAGCGCATCGGCGAGAAGTTCACCGGCCTGCCCGACAAGAGCACGCCGGGCCGGGTGCTGGCGGCTTTCAAGGCCGCCGCCCCTACCCTCGGCTTCGGGCCTCGGGTGATCCACGTCATCGATTGGCTATTCAGCTTCACTCAGCCGCAGGACTGGACGGCAGGCCACAAGCCGCTTGTGTGGCCCTCGGCCCATTTGCAGCAGCAGGCACTTGGCCTTGGCGTCACCCAGGCCAAGACCCTCAACCGCCATTTGGTCGAAATCGGCCTTGTGACCATGAAGGACAGCCCAAACGGCAAGCGGTATGGCAAGCGCGATGCCCAGGGTCAGATCGTCGAAGCCTATGGCTTCGACCTCTCCCCCCTCGCCGCCCGGCTGGCGGAATTCCAGGCCGTCGCCGAGCACGCCCGCGCGGAACGCGAAGCCCTGCGCCATCTTCGCCGGCGGGCGACCATCGCCCGCAAGGGCCTCGATCAGGTGCTTGAAACCGCTGCCGAGCTTGGCTTCGCAGATCCCGTCTGGCGCCGCCTTGGCGAGGAAGCCCACGCCCTCTGCCGCGCCCTGAAGAAGGTCGCGAACCCTGATGAGATCGCGTTTGGCGTCGCCTCGCTTGAGCGGAGACAGCGCGAGGCCCGCGAACGCTTGGAATTCCTGACCTCCCCTGTCCCGGAAGCCGCTCCTGAAACAGTGGATTCCGACCCCACGAGGCCGGAAAACCGGCCCCACCAATACAACTACAAATCAAACCTTCATCCTTATCAGGATACCGTAATGGCTTCCGAAGGGTGTAAGGCGCAGGGCGAGGCCGGGGTCCAAACGGCACCGCCAGCCCGGCCGGGACTGCCGCCATCCCCCCAGGGAGGCCACGGCGCGAAAACTGCCCGTCAGGACGCCGGCACGGTCCTACGGCTTTCCACCGACGAGCTGGTGCGGCTGGCCCCCCGGCTCAAGCCGTATCTGGCAACCTCATCCCCCGCCTGGCCCGATATTGTCGATGCCGCGGACTGGCTGCGGCACGACCTCGGAGTGTCGAAATCCCTTTGGGGCGAAGCCTGCCTCGCGATGGGCCGAGAACAGGCCGCGATCGCGCTGGCCGTCGTCTCCGCCAAGCCTGCCGGGCATTTCACATCGACGCCGGGCGGCTATTTCAACGGGATGGTGGTCCGCGCCAAGGCTGGCGGCCTCAACCTGGCCCGCACCGTTTGGGGCCTTCGCCACATCCAGCAGACCGGGCAGAGTGGAAAGGACCGCGCGCGGCACATGAACTGAGGCAAAGGCGGTTTGCAAGGCGATAGCCAAACCCGGCGAGCCATGTTAAATTGCCAGCAAATCAGCAACACGCCTTGCCGACCTGCCGTATTGCTGGCAATACGGCAAATTCAATCCGAGGTTTTCATGTTTGTTGTCGCGATCCTGAGCCAGAAGGGGGGGACCGGGAAAACTACCCTTTCCCTGCATCTCGCCGTTGCCGCCGAACGAGCCGGTCACGTCGCCGCCGTGATCGACCTCGATCCTCAGGCGAGCGCCGCCGGATGGAAGGACAGCCGCCCCGGCGAGACGCCGGTTGTTGTCTCGATCCCTGCCTCCCGGTTGCCGCAGGCCCTCGATCTGGCGCGAGGGGCAGGGGCCGACCTGGTTCTTCTCGACACCGCCCCCCATTCAAGCGAGGTGGCGCTTGCCGCCGCCGAAGCCGCCGACATGGTGTTGATCCCGTGCCGCGCCGGAATTCTCGATCTTCGGGCGATCGGTGCCACGGCCCGGCTTGCCAAGATCGCGGGCAAGCCCGCGCATGTGGTGCTGAATGCGATGCCGCCGCGCGCGACCAACATCATCGCCGACGCCCGCGAGGCCGTTGGCGTGCATGGGCTCGAGGTTGCCCCGATCACCATCCAGCAGCGTGCCGCCTACGCTCACGCGCTCACCGCTGGACAGACGGCTCAGGAATACGAGCCGGATGGTAGGGCCGCCGAAGAGATGGCACAGCTTTACGCTTGGTTGCGCTCGATCATGCCCGCAGAAGCCCCCACGAATCACAGGGCTGCATAACGCAGTTGCCATTTTGCCGTATTGCTGGCAAAGTGGCATTACAGCAATGTGGCAACTCTATCTGTGAGGCTATCCATGACGAAGCGCCCGAGCTTGGCCGAAACCATGCGTCAGGTCGCGGTCGTGCCCGATGCCGAGCCAGTAAAACCGCCGCCGGTAAGACTGGTCGAGGAAGCCGCACCGCTCGCCATCCCGGAATCTGCCGCGCCCGGATCGCGCCCGTATTTCGCGGCAACGCGCGTCGGAAAAAAAAAGGTCACGGCCGCGCTTTCGCCGGCAGCCCATAAGCAGTTGAAGGCCCTCGCCGTTGACCGCGAGACCAAGAGCGAAGCCTTGCTCGCCGAGGCGATCCGGGACCTGTTCACCAAATACGGCAAGCCCGCCATCGACTGACGATGACCGGTTGCCGATCGGGCGGGGCGCCTCAGACGGAAGCGTTTGGGTTAGTAGCGCACCGTGATGTCGATCGAATCTGGACCGACGCCAAGGATGCGCGAAAGCACCTGCTTCGCGTCAGCGACAGAGCGCACAATGCCAGAAGAATGAGACTCTTCGCTGCTAACAGGGGTGCCCGAGACGATAATCGGAGGCGGGATTTCTGCATGGTCCGCCTCATCATCCTCGGGTGGTGTCGCATCTGGCCGGGGCGGTAGCGGCTCGAATTCCAGCTTCGTTGGGTCGATTCCCAGGTCTTCTAGCGTGGTATACCGGACCGGGAACCGAGATTTATCCCAAACCTCTGGGATATTAACTCGCGCAAATTCACTGATCGCGATCATCCATCGGCCAGGCGTATCAGTGGACGGAATCACACCGGCAACGCGGCCCACAAGAAAGGCTGAGCGATGTGGATGATCCATACCGCCCCACGGGCCATTGTGGATATTCTGAGTGCAGACAAGGAATTCAACATTCTTCATCCTCTCTGTGTTCAGCTTCCACGACTGAGAGCCGCCTTCCTGGATGATCCGGTTAGAGCCGCGAGCGGTGAAAGTGACAACTGCCTGGTGCATCATTTGAACCTCCTGTGTGTGCCGGAAGATAGAAACCTCTCGGAGGTTTATAAATACCTCGCACAAATAAATTGAGGAGGCACTTTGATCGACGCCCCGCAAGGGTGTCGATTGATCGGCGGGACGCCCTTCGTCCCGACAGGTTCCAGTGCGCCATGGCAGCGGAGGGCGGGTCGGCCCCAACGAACGAACGGTACTTTTTTGTAGCATAAGCGGACATAACCTGAACGCGCGGTCAGTAACCATAGGGTTATCAATGCCTTAGATGTTCGCGTCCCTCTGAGTTGACGGAAAACATCTGATTTCCGTCAGGTCTGTGGTGT
>CANJZE010000049.1 GCA_947479455.1 Bacteroidota bacterium | reverse complement strand
GTGGGTAGGTCAGTCCCGTTCGTCTAGTGGCCTAGGACACCAGCCTTTCACGTTGGTAACACGGGTTCGAACCCCGTACGGGACGCCAAGGAAATCAATAGTTTAGGCGCCGCAAGCTCGGTCGACCAAGGCCCATACGGCAAATATACGGCATAGGCCGGACACCATCCCCATGCCATCCGGCGTCATCCTCCTGGGCCAGGTCGCCCAACGCCTCGAAATCCTCGACGTTGATTGCGGTCGTTGCCAGCGCCACGGCCACCTGAGCCTCGACCGGTTGCTTGCGGAACACGGTCCCGACATGCCCATGCCAGCGCTCGGCCGTATCCTGGCCGCTGATTGCCCCCGCATGATCGAACAGGGCGGCTTCGACGTGTGCGGGGTCCGGTTTCCGGGGCTGGTGGCGATTTTCAGATAGCACGCCGCCCGGTCTGCATGTCGCGGTGGTGCATCAGGATCGCGAGCGCCCTGTAGTCATCCGGTAGACGATCAGCACGATGATCGCGCCAACAACCGCACCAATGAAGCCGGCGGCCTCGTCCGGGCGGTACCAGCCGAGCGCCTGACCGAGATAGGTTGCGACAAAGGACCCAGCGACCCCGAGTAGGATCGTGACGATTAGACCAGCAGGGTCTCGCCCCGGCATAAGGAACCGGGCCACAAGCCCGGCGAGTAAGCCAATTACGATTGCACCGATGAACGACAGCATATGCTTGTTCCCCGCCTAAAAGCGTTCCGACATTCGCAATGTGCGAGGGTGGCCGAGCGTTCCCCCTCGCACAGCGACAAGCCCCAACCGTCGTGATCCGCTCGATCCACAGTTCGCCTTTGGCGCCCCACCCGTCAACACCCTTCGGCACCTCTGGCCGGAACCGCTCATAGAGCCGGAATCCGACGCGGTTCAATTCCTCCGGCGGGAGAGACGCGGCAAGCGCCACCATAGCCGCCCTGACCTCCGCCAGGCGGTTGCCGAACGCTCGGCCGCATCCTGGCGGCGGAATGGCCCGCAAGCCCGCGCCGTGCGCGCGATGTTGAAGTGGACGGTGTCTGACGTCGCCAAGATGGCGGGAGTCGCGCCGAATACCGTGCTGCGCATCGAGGCCGATGATGCGGTCAGACCAGCCAGCATGAAGGTTCTTCAGCAGGTGTAGTAGGCGGCTGGCGTCGAGTTCATTACCGGGGGGCGTCTAACTGGCGCGGGACACAAATCGGCTGGGGTAGCCAAGTGTCCCAGCGTCGGCTTAGCGTGCCCGAAAGCGAGGACAACAAACCATGCACCCCGCCAATCCAATTAACCAACCACGAAAAGCGGTCCGGTTCGGCCTCGGCCTTCCGCACCCGGAGCCTGATTGATGCCCCGGCCTTGGCTGAAACAAGGCCAATCACTTACGGCAGCACTGCTGGTCGTCGCCCTGCCTTTCGGTTGCAGTCCGGCCGTGGACGGCATGGCACTCGTGAGACACGCCGCGCAGCAACCGATCCAGTCGCGAGTCGCGGAACCTACCGAACCCACCAAGCCACTCACCAAGAAAGAGCAGGCCGCGAAGGACGCCGCCGACAAGGCGGAGGCCGAAAGGCAACTAAAAGCCTCGGACGACGCATGGAAGGCGACGCAAGCGGAAAGCGCCAAGCGCGAATCTGCTCGCGCGCAATGCACATACGAGGTCGCCTCGAATCCCATGATAAATCAGGGCGGATGGCTCATGCAGGCAGTAACTGAGAACCATCTGTTCCGGTTATGCATGAACGCGAAGGGTGTCTATTCCTACTGATCTTGGTCGGCTATTTTTTCTTGTCCTTCGACGCCGACCCGGCCGACGATCCCAGCCCATAGTTGGCGACCTGGGTTATCATGGCAGAGACGCGGCCAGTGTGTCCTCCGTCAGGCGGTTGCCGAAGGCGCGGGCGATATAACCTTGCACACCGTTGGGCGTCGCCGGCTTGTTGGTGTCCGCCACCAGAAATGTGCCATCGTCGGCTTGCGTGGCCGGGATATCGCGCCCGAGCAGCCGGACGATCTGCACCCGTGGTTTCAACCCCGCCGCCCCCGCCTGCCTTGCGGCGGCTTCCAGATGTTCCTCGACCAGGCCGAGGCTCCGGGCCTTGGCGCGGGCACTGGACCCTGCAACGGCGCGGCCGAGCGTCAGGGCGGTATCATGCGGATGGCCCAGGCGTTCGGCCACCACGGCCGCCCAGAGGGTAAGGACCGGGGCGCGGTTGACGCGGATCGGGGGTGGGGCGTCTGGCATGTCCCCCTGGCCGAGGCCGATTGCACGCTACTTCCGGCGCTTGCGACGCGGCAACGGCCCGTCCGGCCTCACAGGGACTGGTCTAAGGTTCCTGAACCCAGGCTCCTCGACTACATTGAACGGTATGGGAGTCAATGGAGTGTTTAGGCGCCAGTAAAGCCCCATTGCCATCCATGCGTCCTCCAGGGCTCCGTGTAGTCGACCCTGTCTCTCAATCCCGAAATAGCCGGCGGCCGAGGTCAGGCTGGCGCCGACACCGAGACGACGGCCACGAAATTCGTTCATCGTGCAGTAGATCGGTTTTTCGGGAATCTCTTTCCCGCACTCCTTGAGGGATCTACAAATAAATTCCCAATCGAAGGCAATGTTGTGAGCGACTATAAGGTCCGCATTATTTATCATCCCCCAAACAGTTCCGGCGTACTCGGAAAATAGAGGTTGATGCCGCAGCGTCCAGTCATCGTATCCGTGGACTTTCTCTGCCATAGGATGGCTCTTCCTGCCTGGGTCGAAAATAAGATGCGTCATGCTACAATGTAGTTGCAAATCTTGCATCGGGGCGGAAGTCCATAGTACTCCTCCGAATGAAACGATCCGATCGGTGCTATGCAAACCAGTTGTCTCAACGTCAATAAATAGGATTCTTGCTGGCGTGCGTTTCAACCAATCGGGGATTTCAGCATCGACCGGGGGCGTAAGGACCTCGATTGCGGGCGGCAATTCGTCCGGTTGAAGCCGTGCCCCATAGTCCGGCATCGATGTCTCGGCTGATTCCGGAACAGGCTGATCTGACGGCGGCGCTGCCTGATCGCCAGTATTATTGACAACACAGCCAGGACCTTCAGGCCGATCGAGGGGGAGCGGAATATCGGATTTTGAATTGAACGAAGGGGTTTCAATCGATGATGTATCGGTGGACGCCTCAGAGGCGAGGGCGGTCGGGACGATAGTAACCGTGGGTTGATGACCCGACCCAGCCGCGATGGGCAGTACATGCGGCCTGATCAAGCCGGGAGGTTCTACCCTGATTCGGCGTTTGCTCCCGCCGAACATCCATCGAAGCCAGCCGAACATACTCCCCTCCATGCGCCGGCAGACCTCATACTTCCGGGCTAAGGGAGTCAAGCCTATTCCCGCCAGCGCGACGACCGGGACATGGAAGTGTGGACCTGGGAGATCAAGCTCCGGGCGTCCGTGCGGTTCGGGGAGTTGGTCCGGGAGTTGGAAACTAACGAAAGGGGGCGGACTGATCTACGTCCTACCAGTGAGACGCAGACGAAAGAGAAAGCTATTGCCGACGCCGGCCTTTCCAAGTCCACAGCCCACCGCTACCAAGAGCTTGCCGGCCCGAAGGAAGAACAGGCGCAAGCCGCTGGGAAGGCTGCTGCGGAAAATTACTTCGCGAAGGCTCGCGCCGAACGGAACCCCGCCACCATGGACGAGTTGCGCGGGGCGGTCCGGGATGCCACGTCGGGCGCGGTTACCGCTGACGACTTCCTGGACGAACATATGCAAGTGTCGCCTGTCCAGTCCGACCGGGCGGAAGCCGTCTGATGTCGCGCCCCGGCACCCATCCCCCACCCTCGGTTGATGTGATCTCGCGTCCTCATAGCGGTGCCCACCTAACCACCACCGCCGGCCGTCTTCGCCAGGTCCGTCAGCCACTTGATATGATCGCTGACGACTTCGCCGGTTGCCGGGTCGATCATCTCGGACATCCGGTCGACAAGAAAGAAGCGGGAGCCATCTCGGTAGTGGCACCACCCGATGATATGCGTCACCGCTCTGGGGTCGCCGGGTTCGCGGCCCAGAGCCTGGATTGTCACCCGCCTCTGCGGGGCTGCACCGCCACGATAGTGGATCAAAATATCGCGGTGCAGGCGCTGGGCGATAATCTCGACCTTCAGGCGGGACACAAACCACGCCACATCAAAATCCACCTGGGCGCCAACGGTACCGGGGCGCTTGGTCCTCGCGGGGGCGGAACCTGGCAGACGCAATCGCTGGGCGTCCGGGGCGGCATCCGGCAACGTATTCAGCCATGCCACGACATCGGGGATGACCTCTCCGGTTTCCAGATCATACGCGTCGCTGAACCGGCCGTTGTCGAGTGTGAATGTGTAGTTGCCCGTCCATCGTCGCCGTTCGGCATTCGGCCCTCGTCTGGCCGTACCGTTCACGCTGACCACAGCCGACCCGAGCGTGTTGACCTGGTAAGGCAAGAACGCAAATTCGGTGGATGGACCGGCGTTGCTGATCCAGGTCAATCCGACCGCCGTCCCAACCACAATTCTCTGTCGATATTGGAGTATGGTCACAGCGTCCTGGACGCAAACCGGCTCGGTGGGGCGGATCGGCGATGGGGGGATAACGGCCGGGACTGGCGAACCGGTCTGCACCGGCTGTGGCTCTGCCGCAATGACCGGGTGGTGGATCGCCCATTGTTCGGCATTCTCAATATTCGGGAGCGCCTCGGCAGGTTCCGAACTGAGCGATGGACCGATCTCCAGTCCCACGGTCGGTTGGGCAATCTCGCCGATCCTTCTTACCAGAAGGGCGGACTCGGCGCTGGTGACGTCAATGTATTCCTCGTCGGAAATCGCCCCCGATTTGTGAAGTTGCGCCGCCTCTGCAAGCGCACTGTCATACTCGCTCCGCGCCATGCCGGCCGGGTCCATACCGAGTGGCACAGTTTCCATATGGTCAGCAACAGCGGTCGCCTCGGCTTTGTCCTCCGGCGGAGTGACCGGCGGCAATTCGACATCCGGCGCGAGCGGACTGACTAAGCGTGGCGGCTCCACCTTAAGGCGTCGCCGCTCCCCACCGAAAAGCCATCGAAGCCAGCCGAACATGCCCCCCTCCGCGCTCTGTCGGCGCTTCTGGGAGCGTTACCTTTGCGAGGCGCAGAGTCAAATTTGGAGTAATCGTCCACCGGGGTTGCTCGCGGCCGTAGGCGTCCAATGACGAACAGGGGCGGAACCAGCCATCCCCCAGATTTGGGGAATGGGAAATCGCGTCAACATCTCGCACCACATGGTCATGCCGCTTCCCGAACGCCTCCGCCACATCCCGGCTATTGACCACGGGCATGCCGTCTTGGTCACGAAGATGCAATTCAACGCAGATCGCCGGCAACCCTTCCGCGCCCCGGTGGCAATTTCGTTCATGTCGATCCTGCTTGTCGGGGGTCGGTAAGCCGCGTCGGGACGGCTATGTCTCAGTTCGCGCGCGGCCCGAAGTCTGCCTCTGGCTCGCCACGCCCGGCCAGTTCCGCATGGACCAACCGCACCAACTCTGCCGTGACGGTGTCGGCCGGAATATCCAACCGTGCGGCCAATTCTGGACCGACCCTTGCTGGCCAGTTCATCCACGCGTCC
>CANJZE010000048.1 GCA_947479455.1 Bacteroidota bacterium | reverse complement strand
GACGCATCAGGATACCCAGTACGCCTGCTGCGGCGTTGACACCACCACGGACCGCGATGGGGTCGTGACGACCTACAATTACGATTCGCTCAAGCGTCCCATCGGCACGACGCGCGTGGGCATCACGCTCCAGAACAATCTGGATGCCGCTGGCCGCGTTCTCTCCCGGCAACGAACGGGAACCAATGGCAATGTCATGACCTTGGAATCGTCGGGCTTCAATGACGCCGGGGAATGGGTGGCCTCGACGAACGCGTTGGGCGGGGTGACCACCTTCGCGGTGAGCACCGATGGGAGCGGCCATCAAGTCAAGACCACGACGAACCCGGATGGTGGGACCCGGATCGAGACCTATTGGAAGGACGGTCGGCTGATGACCGTGAGTGGGACGGCCGCCGTCCCGGTCAAGTACCAGTACGACCTTGAAACCGATACCGGAAGCCCGGATTACAATCGGGAGTACACGCAGGAAATGCGGCTGGATTCCAGTGGCAACGACACCGGGGAATGGACCCGATCCTACACGGACTTCATGGGCCGCGCTTATCGCACCGTCCTTGCCGACGCCACCACGACCTTGGCGGACAATCCGGGCCGCCAGTCGTACTACAATTCTCTGGGTCAACGGTGGAAAGAAATCGATCCGGATGGAGTCGTCACCCTGTATGCCTACAACGCCAAGGGGGACCTCATCACCACCGCCGTGGACGTCAATGCCGACGACGCCATGGACAGCGGGAACGACCGGATCACCCAGACCCTGACGACTTACCTTACCTCGGGTGGCTACAATATCCGGAGGGTGGAGACGACGCAGTGGACCACGTCGGGGAGCAGTGCCACGGCCAAGGTGAGCACCCAGGATTCGTCGCTGGATGGATTGCGATCGTGGAGCACCGTTTACCGCGACCAGACCCCCACCGCCGCAACGACCACCTCGGTGACCACGTACGGGACTACCCGCACCAACACGGTGACCCAACCCGACGGTTCGCAGACGATCTCCGCCCATGACACCAGCGGCCGGCTGGCGAGCGTGACGCGCAAGGATTCCACGGGCGCGCAAATCGGGAAAGTCACCTACGGATACGATGCCCACGGGAGGCAATCGACCGTGACGGATGCACGGAATGGAACCACGACCTACGCCTACAACGCGGCGGACAGGGTCAGCAGTGTCCAGACACCGGTTCCCGGAACCGCTCAGGCAGCCCAAACCACGGCCACGACCTACGACACGTCGCTGAGGGTCAGCCAGGTGACCCAGCCGGATGGGACCCAAACCACCACCGACTACTGGCCCACGGGTCTGGCGAAGCGGACGTACGGTGGACGTACCTATCCGGTCGGCTACGGTTACGACGTGCAAGGGCGGATGACGAGCATGACGAACTGGTCGGGATTCGCGGCGTCCAGCGGGCAGCGGGTCACGACGTGGAGCTACCATGCCAATTGGGGATACTTGCAATCCAAGCGGTATCCGGATGCCAACGGGACAGACTATACGCAAAGCCCCGGGGGCCGGCTGCTGACCCGAATCTGGGCACGGCTCAATGGGTCCGGCGCGCGCATCACCACGACCTACGGATACGGGCTCAACAACTCCGGCTCCAGCAAGCAGCACGGGGCCCTGTTGTCGATCTCCTACAATGACGGCACGGCGGGGGTGACGTTCGATTACGATCGCCGTGGCCGGCAGACGCAGGTGGTGCGCAACGGGATCACCACCACCCGGACGTACAACGACGCGGGACAACTTCAGGCCGAGAGCCATGCAGGCGGAACCCTTGCAGGCCTGTCCGTGAACGCCACCTACGACACCCTGTTGCGCCGGGCGACGATCAACTTCCAGAACGGCGCGACCATTTTGGGATCGAGCACCTACGGCTACGACAATGCTTCCCGGTTGGCGAGTATCGGGGATGGCACGTACTCGGCGAACTACACCTACCAGGCCAATTCCTCCCTGTTGAATGCGGTCACCTTCAAGCAGTCGACGACAACCCGGTTGACCACGACCCGGAAGTACGACTTCCTGAACCGACTCCAGGCCATCAATTCGACGCCCGCCGGATCGGGTCAACCCACCGTGGGCTACATGTACCAGTACAACGACGCCAACCAGAGGATCGCGATGACCCTCGGGGACGGATCGTACTGGGCCTATCGATATGACGCGCTGGGACAGGTGGTCAGTGGCAAGCGGTATTGGGCCGACGGAACACCGGTGCCGGGCCAGCAGGACGAATACGGGTTCGACGACATCGGGAATCGGACCGGCACGAAGGTGGGCGGGGATGAGACGGGTGGAAACCTTCGAAGCGCCACGTACTCGGCCAATACCCTCAACCAGTACATGAGTCGCACCGTGCCCAGCGTAGTGGACATCCTGGGGATCGCAGCACCGACGGCGACCGTGACGGTCAACAGCGGGGCGGTGGATTATCGCCGGGGCGAGTATTTCGACAAACGGCTCACGGTGGCCAACAGCTCGGCCGCGGTCTGGCAGAGCGTCAGCGTGAGTGCCGGGGGAACCGCCCAGACCGGCAACCTCTTCGTGCCCGCCGCCACGGAAAGCTACACCTACGATCTGGACGGCAACCTGTTGACCGACGGTCGATGGACGTACACGTGGGACGCCGAGAACCGGTTGGTGCAGATGCAGGGTCTCTCGGGCGGACCGACCGGATCGCTGCGCAAGCTGGTGTTCGAGTACGATGCGCTCAGTCGACGAATCGCCAAGCAGGTGTACGTGTGGTCGGGAGGCGCCTATCCTGGAACGCCCAACACGAGCCTCAAGTTCCTGTACGACGGCTGGAACCTGATCGGAGAACTGGATGGGGCAAACGCCGTGGTGCGCAGCTATCAATGGGGCACCGACCTGAGTGGTTCGACGCAGGGTGCCGGTGGCGTGGGAGGTCTGGTGTCGGTGAAGCCCGGCTCGTCGTCGGTCCAATTCATTTCCTACGATGGCAACGGCAACGTGATGGCGTTGACCGATGGGGCGGCGGGGACAATCTCGGCGACCTACGAGTACGGGCCCTTCGGCGAGACCATCCGGCAGAGCGGGACGCAGGCAGCCAGTCCATTTCGATTCTCGACCAAGTACCAGGATGACGAGAGCGAGCTGTTGTACTATGGTTACAGGTATTATAATGCCTCGGCTGGGAGGTGGTTCTCCAGAGATCCTCTTGGGGAAGGTGGAGGGTTAAATATATATGAGGTTTCGGGTGGAGACCCTATTGGAAGAATTGACTTGCTGGGACTAGCTCCGGGCCAAGCTATGGTGGTTGTCGTTCCAGATAAGGCGACAATCGGATTTAATAATACGAACGTTATGATGACGCTAATCGGGCCTGCAGTGGAATATCTAAATTCCAAATTTGGGCCTTGCATACGGTGGGCCCAAGTTAGGTTTAAAGAGGAGGGGTTTAAAAATGGAAAGCAAGAGAGCAAGTATTTTCGGAACGAGGAGTTTGCTGTTGTGTATTATACAACGCTTAGATTCGACCCTCTGAACGATGCGCTTGGGGGACCGCTCGGAGTCTCCCCAATTGGTGGATACAACGCGAGTGTTATGCAGACAAGGATGGCCAATTGGCTAGAGCAAGAAATGGCGGCCGACAAGATTCCTAAAAAGTATAATAAAATGTCTTCGCAAGGCATCATGAATGCGCTTTTGCCATATATAATTGCTCATGAGCTTGTTCATTCAGTTGGAGGCAAACACACAAATGGTAGGCCGGAGGATGATTTGATGTCAGCGGAAGAGGGCGAAAGGTGGAGCTGGATTCGAAATCAGCCAGACGTAATGCCTGAGACCGTGCGGCAGGTGGCAGCTTTTCTCGGAGTCGGTAAATGTTGTAATAAGGCGATGTCGAAGAAATGAAACTGAGCGTCTGGTTTCGCGTCTCGGTGGCCCTCGCGTTCGTGCTGCTAGTAACGATTTCCGCGATCGAAGCGTGGTCATGCTTCTATGTGCGCCCCTCTCGGCCCGCGTTCAGCATCGATGGGAACACGTTTAGTGAACCGATCCTGCTTGTGACTAACCTGCTCTTTCCGGCTGGAATATGCATATGTTTGGCGTGCGCGTGGACCCTTTACAAACCGGCTAAACGGGGGTCTTTTCCGCAGGGGTCGATAGCTGTTGTGGCGGGATGTAGCGCAGTGTTCGTGGGGCAATGTGTTTTAGCAATCTCATTGCTTAATCGCTATTTGGGATGGCGTTTTACTTGGGAGCAAGTCTGGTGGTTGGCGAGTGCTGCTCGATCGCTAGATGTGGTGGCTCGCATTGTGCGTGACTGGACATAATCAATGCGGGGGGGGCAACGGTGTCCGGGGGAACTAAAGATAGGCAATCATCGCGTCCCGCAGGTGTCGCAGGGCAGCGATCCAACGCATCCCGACAAGGATTCCGTTTCGAATCGACCTGATGTACTGCGCGGTCAATTGCACCGCCACGGGCAGGAGCCTTTGCACCGGGGCCACCCGGCGTCCCGCCGCCTGCGCCCGGCGCTCGCGTTCGGTGACCTGGCCTTCGTGCTTGCGCTCGACCTTTTCCTCCCGCACCCCGTGTTCGCGTCCCAATTCCCCCCGCAGCAACACCAGCAGGTTGTGCGTCAGCGCCACCAGGTGCGCCCGGATTTCCCGCGGCGTCTGCCCCACTGCCCAGGACTTCGTCTCCTCGAGCTTGTTCTTGGTCGTGTCGAACACCTTCTCGATTCGCCAACGGCTCAGGTATAACACCGCGACCAATCCCGGTTCCAGGTCCCCGACCGATGTAAGGAACTCGTACGGCGTTCCCGTCTCGGGATCCCGGTAGCGGACGATCCGCATCGTCATGGCCCCGTCGAATCCCACCAGCAAGTCCGCCTCCACCCCTTGGTTGACCGCGTTGCCGACATCCCAACCGTTCGAGTCGTAGACGATCGGCTTCATGTTGGCCTTGGTGCGCGTGATGAACCGGGCCTTGCTCCCGCGGATCTCCATGAGCGTCCAGAATTCCTTGTCGAGGAAGGCGGGATCGCCCACGAGGATCGGAGAGGGCTTGCCCTTGCGGCGTTCCATGAGCTCCAGCCATGGATTGATCCGGCGACGGAACACGGGCATCTCGTGCCCGTGACGGCCGTCGCCCTGGACAGCGCCCAGATTCCAAAGAAGGGCGGAATGGAGGCACAGGAGATAGAGGTTGTTGGAGGACACCTTGCTTCCCTTGCGGTCGTCCGGGGAATGCACCGCGTGTTCGACGTGGTGGCCGTCGACGGCGAATACCGGCACGTCGCCCAATTCGGGGAAGCCCGCCAGCAGATCGTTGGTGGAGGATTTGTTGCGCATGACGAGCTCGGCATTGAGCATGCCCAGCATGCGGAGGCGACGGGTACAGTGAAGGCTGCCGAAGAAGGAGGAGCGGGCGACCGGCTCGCCGAGAACGTCGTCCGCCATCTGGAGGAAATCCCGACCACTGGCGGCTTGGCTGAGGACGCGGCAAACGACGAGCCGGACGAAGCGGATATCGTCGAGAGGGCCGTCGCGGTGGACGCCGCGGATATAGTTGTCGAGGGTATGAACGGCCGGGGATAGGACCTGGTCGAGCAAGCGCGGATTGGAAGGAAGATCGCGGGCGAAGCCGGTCTCAGCGCCGGTCTGAAAACCGTCAGAATCCACCGGTTTGAAATTCGACATCCGATCCCCTGCTTCGGGTAGATCTTCTTCAATCCG
>CANJZE010000047.1 GCA_947479455.1 Bacteroidota bacterium | reverse complement strand
GGTGCGCGCGGGCCGGTCGGCGCGTTCCGCCGCGCCCAGGAAGGCGGTGCGTTCGGCGGCGGTCAGGTATTTGCGGCCGCCATCCGCGGCATGGAGCGTCATGCCGGTCTGCGGGGCGGCGGACGGTCTGTCCGCCGGTGCTTTCCGGATGGGCCTGCTCAAGGGGCCCGGTCCTGATAACCCCGGTGGCGTTTCTGGCGCGCCAGGTCGGCCAGCGCGTTGAGGGCGGCGCCGGGATCGGGATGCGGATCGAGGCGGCGATGGCCTTCGGTGCCGATGCGGCCCCACTGGCGGACCAGCAGGGCGCGGCCGAACAGGTCGGGCCAGATCTCCATGCGGTAGTAGCGCCACTCATTGCGCTCGGGGCGGACGCGGATCAGCGACACCGCGTCGGCGAACAGCGGCAACTGGACCGGGGACGCCCGTTGCGGGCGGGGGGAGGGGCGTTTGGGCATGTTATCACGAGAAGTGTAACGCTTCCCGGGTGGATTCGTCACCGGAATTGCGTCCCGGCGGGCGATTTCGGGCGTGGGGAGGTTACACTATGGGCAATAGTGTAACTGGACTCTCGGTAGTCCGGCACTATGGAGGGTTGCGTTCTCCAGGGAGATGGCTGTCCATGCTGGCAACGACAGGTTGTGTACTCAGAATTCAAGATTTTCGGATTGCCCGGTAGACATGACCATAACGCAGTCGCAGCGACCGCGTCTCCGCACTAGGCGGGTGGAGCGGCAGTGGGTCCGCCCATGTGTGGACCGGTCACCGCCTCAAATGTGAATTGGAAGCCGTATCGAACTAGCCGGAGGTTTGGAACCGCACGCGCCGCCGATACAGCGCGCGGAGCGAATTCTCTGGCTACCAGGATGCCCCGCACCGATGCGCCGTCATCCATCAGATCACCCATGTAAGCGAGCAATTGACCGATCGCATCGCGATCGGCAGCCCCCACCTTTAGTTCGATGACGACGACTACACCTTCTCGATCGCGGGCGGTTATATCAATCCGTCCCGACGCAACGGTCTGTTCCCGATCACCGTCAATGATTGTCAGACCCGTTTCGAGTTGCTCAATGCTTCGCCTCAAGGCCATTTGCAGATCACGCTCGAGTCCGAACGCCGTATCGACCGCACTCGCTACCTCTGCCTCTGGGTCGGCATCTTCGCTGCTCTCGCTGTAGGTTCCCATGCTGATGTGTGCCTTAACCGCCGCAACTGTTCCCGGTGTCACACCGACCTGTGCGGCAATTTCTTGGTTTCCGAGACCATCCTTTAGGAGCGTCACAATGGCCTGACGCTGGCTGACGGATATTGGCACTGCAGTTTTTCCTTCCACGAATCTCGCTTATCCGGCTGATGCGCCAACCGCCCCCTGCGCATATGCCTCCGGTGATGCGTGCTACTCTAATCAAGAATTCCGCACCAATGTATTTTTGAAGGATATATCTACGATGTTCGAATTACGTTCATGGCTTCAGGTGCTGCCATCAGCAGCGTTCAGCGCGGCGTAGAGGGTTGAGCGGGCAACGCCAAAGCTGCGTGCCACAGACCGACCATTCTCCCCCGCAGCCATAAGTGCCTTGGCATGGATGACCTGAGCGGCGGTCAGTTTGGCAGGACGACCCAGCTTCTGCCCCCTGCGCTTGGCGGCCTGCAATCCGGCTTGGGTGCGTTCGACGATCAGGCTGCGCTCGAACTCCGCCAGTGCGCCCATGATGTGCATGACCAAGCGGCCACCCGCGCTCGTCGTGTCGATTGGATCGGACAGGCTTCGGAAACTAACCCCTTGCTCCCCGAGTTCGGCGATCAGGGAGACGAGGTGAGAAAGAGACCTGCCAAGCCGGTCGAGCTTCCAGACGACGAGGGTGTCACCTGACGCGAGGGCGGTGAGGGCTTTGGTCAGCCCCGGCCGCTCGGTGCTCGTCCCCGTCATGGTGTCGGTGAAGATTTTTTCGCACCCCGCAGCCGTCAGGGCGTCCCGTTGCAAGGCGAGGTGTTGGTCGGCGGTCGAGACGCGAGCATAGCCTAAAAGCATGCCCTATTTTCGGACAAAATATCCGGACACGCAAGCCATTGAAATCGGCGCAATCAGGTTTTGTCCGGAAAAGGGTAACTTACCGGACGGGTTTTTCTGCCCGCGAAAACAATGGCTTGTAAATCCAGAAAGTCAGTCCGAGAGGTAACTACTCTCGGCCTGCTCCGGAAGGTATAGCCGGCCATGAGCGCATCGCAGATGCAGAACGAAGCACTTCTGGAGATAAGGCAGTTATCCCCCATGGTCAGTGGAAGATGGATGCGAACCTGAGCTCGCCCGAACTCACTTCACGGGTTCCATCATATGTTAGAATCAAGCGCGCCGCAAAACCGCAAGAAGTATTGTATGGCGTGAATCCAACGCGAACGAGAAATCTGTCAACTGTGTCTGGTGAGAGAACGTGCGCTATGGCTATTTGATTGTCTCCCTCATTTTGAAGGAGTAAATCGTACGCGGCGGACGGATGGTATACGGAAGCGAAAGGCATGCGATGGATAACATGCAAATTGGCACGCGTGATATTCACCGTCCGACCGCCTGTGTTTCGGACACGAACGTCCAAGACGACATGGGCGTCTGCTGTGCTAATTATAACGTCGTCAATATTGAGAAGACCCGCGTCGCGGGTTTTGACTCCACTTGGGTCAACATGATCCACGTTGAGATAACCCGTAGCGCTGGTTTTGGCTCCCCTTGTGTCAATATGATCCGCCAAAACATCCGGCGTATAAACGAACGTTAACACGAAAAGCGCGAGTGCACCGCCGGCGCGAAGCGCGAGACCACGATGCGACCATTTTATATCAAGAATGCCGGGAATTGTAGCGCCTAGAACAGCGGCGCTGAAACTCAAAATGACCCGTAGCGCAAAGAAAAGCTTCGGGTCAGCAATCGGCTCATTCCGGACCAGCAAGAACCCGATGAGACAAACCACGACAAGCGCGGACGTGATTGTCGCGAGGCGCTCCGCGAACTGTGGGCCAAGTGGGCCTCTAGGAGTAGAAGGCATCAGCCGGCCTCTTCTGTGCGGTGGTAATCCTGTATCGCCCAAAATCGACTGTCGAGGCAAGCTTGCTGCCCCACGACGGTTCCTCTCCCGTATATAATTATGATACGGAATGAACTCGCCGAGGGGGTATCCACATCGGACTTCGAACTCTTGATAACAGATTTTATCAATAGTAATCTGACCCCATGCCGCCACCCGACACCGCCGCCCATCTCCCGGCCCAGATCGTCCCCGCCGCCCGGCTCCTCACCGCACCGGAGTTCCAGCGCCTCGCCGACGTGCCGCCGGAAGTGGAGTGGTTCGCCAATCTCAGCAATGCCCACACGCGCCGCGTCTACCAAAACGCGATCCGCGATTTTGTCCGGTTCACCGGCATCGCGCGGCCAGAAGAATTCCGCACGGTGACCCGCGCGCACATCATCGCCTGGCGCGACGAGCTGACAAGGCGCGGGCTTGGTGGCCCCACCATCCGCCATCGGCTCGCGGCCCTCGCATCCTTGTTCGACCATCTCTGCGAGAAGAACGCCGTCACCCATAACCCGGTGAAAGGGGTGGAGCGGCCGAAGACGGAATCCGGCGCGGGCAAGACCCCTGCCCTTGGCGACCATCAGGCGCGCGAACTGCTGGCCGCGCCACGGGATGACTCTATTAAGAGTAAGCGCGACCGGGCCATTCTCTCCACGCTGCTGTTCCACGCGCTCCGGCGCGAGGAGCTCTGCAAGCTGAAGGTCCGGGATTTCCGGCATGCGCGTAAAGGCGTGCCGCACCTCCGCGTGTCCGGCAAGGGCGGCAAGACGCGGTATCTGCCGCTGCATCCCGGCACCAACGCGCTCATCCACGACTACCTCGCCGCCGCCGGGCACGGCGAAGACGAGAGCGGCGCATTGTTTCGCCCGGTTCGCGACAACCGCACCGGCGGGACGGAACGCGCGATCACGGCGGACGGTGTTTACAAGCTGGTCCGGGGCTATTCCGCCGCGCTCGGGTTCGAGATCGGCGTGCATGCGTTGCGCGCGACCGCCGCCACCAACGCGCTCGACCATCAGGCGGACATCGCCAAGGTGCAGGAATGGCTCGGTCATGCGAATATTTCCACCACGCGCATCTACGATCACCGGCGAACGCGGCCGGAGGACAGTCCGACGTTCAAGGTGGCGTATTGATTGTGCCGTTCAGTGGCGCGATCCTTCGCGACGCGTCGCAGCGTGAGGCGCATCCGGGGGAGGACGCCAAATGACCGCCGCGAGTGCTTTCATCACGGCGAGGAAGGGCTTTTGCTACCTCACCATCAAACACCGCAAACGCAACTTCGAGATGATGCGTATCCGCAATTACAAGATTGACGCCGAGGAGAAGCGTCATATGCGCCGGTTGTATCCCGACGTTATTTTCGACTGGAAAAAAATCACCGCGCAACTGGCCGTGAAGCGTGAGGATTGCCGAAGCTACCGCTCACGGCGGCAGACCTCCGGTGCTTCGCGCCGCGCTCGTTCCGGCGAGTCATTTTATGGAGTCTATCAACCCGGCACACGCACCATCTATGCGAGCGGCGTTCCCTCCACCGCGTCGGGTGTTGTGGCGTTGCTCGACGCCGTCCTGCGCCTCGACCACATGTCGCAGGATGAGCCGTCTCCGTGGCCTCCGGCGCTTCGTCGACAACGGCGGGACGAGCCGTGACCGCCGTTCGTGAAACCGACTCATGAGACGCACAAACCATTGATTTCATAGGGACGATAATTCGTCGCACCACTTACCCTTTGTCGGACGAGAGCAGTAGCTCAGCTCGACGCATTCAAATCGCAAGTAGTAGTGACGATAAGAGCAACCCTACGCGTATTGACGTCCCCCGCACTCGAGCGTTGACGCCGAAGGGACGTTCTGACGTTACGCAACCCGGCTATTCGTAACCACTTGACCACAACGACGCCCTGTGATCCAGTCGATCATGAAGTTTTCTCTTCGAGCGATACGCTACCTCGTGTTCGCGAAGGGGCGTAAGAATGGGGGTAACAGCCCGTGAATCGGCAAGGCTCCGCAGAACCCAAGTCCGGACAACCGATATCACCGTCCTTTTGGCTGATGATTTTGCTCAGCATCAGCGGCTGCGCGTTCGACGTGAGTTTTGTGAAGACCGTGCCCGCAAGTTTCATCGCCGATACTGGATGCCGGGATCAGTTCGTGATCTCGGGCGATCAGCGGATCGAAATGGGAACGGGATTTCCCACCAAACTCCGACAGGGAACGAAATGGCGGTGTGTGGGTCATGTTGAAGGCGGGGACGTCTTCGGAACGACCGATCAAATCGTGACAGTCGAAGCCTCAAACATATACGAGGCGTTGATCGTCGCCCGAGGCGATCAACTGACTGGCTTCTATCTTCCCATCGAGAAGCGGCTTGCCCCAGTTGTCCCCTCAATAAAGCTAAACATCACAAGGGAAACAAACAATGTCAGGTAGACGGCTCATATTGAGGTCGCTCGTATTGCTATGCCTTGTAGCCATCACAAGCGGATGTGCGACGTCAGGGAAAACGTTCACTGAGGCGCAAGGCGGTCTTCCACCAATCGCTACGGGCCAAGGAAGAATCTTTCTTTACCGGACGTCGGTGTTGGGAGCCGCTGTCCAACCATCGGTGAAAGTTAACGACGCGGTCGTTGGATCGGCTGTTCCACGGGGCTTCTTCTTTGTTGATCGCCCGGCAGGCGATTATAAAATTAGCACCTCGACTGAGGTGGAGCGAACGTTGAGTTTAACCCTTGTGCCCGGTCAGGTGCGATATGTGCGCCTTAACATAGGTATGGGCTTTTTCGTCGGCCACGTCTGGCCAGAGCTTGTTGAGGATACGGAGGGTTTGTCTGAAATCGGAAGTTGTCGTCTCGTGACCAGTTGAATGCGTCAGTTCCGCAGGCGGACATGGATGGGATCACCATCGTTACTACGAAACACCACTGAACCTTTGCGTGAAGAAATCCTTAGGTCGATTTTTTAAACTACGAAACATGCTGGGCGTTCATGTGCTTCAAGGCCTAGCCTTTGTCGGTCGGGCGAACCGCGCGGAGCGGTCACCCTGAACTTACCATATAATACGTTACGCGGCCTTGACGCAAAAATGAGACGGGAAAGGCTTGCCCCGTCGCTGAGGCAAGCCCCATTTCCTTGACGGTCATCGGCTTCCCAGCCTGCGTATTACGGTGAGCTAGGACGCCGATCATGGGGTAACGACAAGAGCTGTACCCAGACTCACGCTAATTTGGACGTATCAAGAACGCAGACCAACGAGGGGTAGAACCAACATTCGTGTCACCAGGGGCCATTTGGGATAAATGCTTGTAAATCTTGAACAAGATCAAGCCTGTCGCG
>CANJZE010000046.1 GCA_947479455.1 Bacteroidota bacterium | reverse complement strand
TTATTTTATTTTCACTAGTACATTTTTTCACTAAAAAATTTAATCATGAAAAAGATTTCAATTCTGTTATTCATCGCCTCGCTATTACTTTATTTTGGGGCTTGCACTAAAGAAGCAGGACCTACAGGACCCGCTGGTGCCAATGGATTAAATGGCAAAGACGGCAATGCCAATGTTTATTACTCGCATTGGAAACAACTTGGCGATGCTTGGAGAGATACTACCATGGATGGAACGTTGCTGAAATATAATTCTGACTCTGCTTATGGCATTACCAACGCAATACGAGACTCCGGAGCTGTACTGGCGTACTTTCGATATTCTGACATTGTATTTCCTCTTCCTTATACAGGATTTGCTGGAGGAATTGCCAACACCATGGATTTTCGTCTGGGCAATAAAGTAATTATGTATACCCGTTTTACATTTGATAACTCTGCATCTGTAGGTGCCAGTTCCATCTTAGAGTTTAGATATATCGCAATTCCGGGTGGTGTGTTAGTAGGCAAACGCGACATTAGAGCAATGCCTTACGAAGAAGTTTGTAGGATGTATAATATTCCTTTGTAGTAAAAATAGGATCTGCTTTAAACTTCCATGGTAGAATGCTCGCTGAGATTTTACAATGGAAGTTTTTTTATTCCCCAAAAGGCTAAGTGTAGGGTATCAAGGTGGAATCATTACGCCTCAAACCCATACTCTCTTTCCACCTTACAAATTCTGAGTTGATAATGAGCATACCATTTTTCTTTGCCGAGGTTGCGGGCAATTTGATGCTCGGCATTTTCTCTCCACTTCTTTATGCTTTCTAAATCGCGCCAGTAAGAAACAGTAATTCCTACTCGTGAACTTTCATTGCGTGCCGATTCAATTCCTAGATAACCTTCTTGTTCAGTTGCAAGTTCTTCCATGCGCGCTGCCATTTCGCTGTAGCCGTTATCGCCTTCGGTGCGCGTGGTGGTAAATATTACCGCGTAGTAAGGAGTGAAGTTGGAGCCGTGTTGCATAGTTTACTTTTTAAAGCCGCTTAAATTTATTTTCTGCGCGTAGTGAATCGGAATGGTTTTCTTAAAACAAAAAGATTTAATCAGCATGTTTCCTTCAAGCCCTAACTCCACTTCTTTTGCACTGAAAAGCCCGAGCAGACTTTTGATATTTTCAAGAATACCGCCTTCTGTACCAATGGCAATGCGCACAGGAATTCTGAAATCGGTTTTCGGTTTCACAACTATGCTGCCTTTGTCGCCTAAGGTGGTTACTATTTTTTTATTCACCGTTACATCAACCGCCATATTGCTCATTTTGCAGCGCATAAAATTAGGGTTATGAAAAACCACTTCGGCACTCAATTGAATGTTGCCGGTGGCTGATGTTTCTGATTTAGAATTTTCTATTCCTTTAAAAACAGGTGCCTGAATTTTGCATGAGGAGAGGAGAAGGGTGAGGAGCGCGATGGAAATTATTTTCCGCATGGAAGAGTTTTATGCGCAAAATAAAAGAAGTTGTGAGAAGTGTTGCGTTATGTCACTCTGAGCTTGTCGAAGAGTTTGGAGGAATATGGTTCGACAGGTTCACCATGACATTTCTTTCTACAACATAATCTGACAATTCGGAATAAGCCAATTGAGATCATCCACTTGTTTAGCAGATATTTTTGTGTTCTTCAAATTCAACAAGCGCAACTGAGAAAGATTTTTTATATCGGAAGGAAAACCGCTCAGTTCTTTATTAAAACTAAAGTCAGCGGTTTTAAGGCTGAGCATACCGCAAAGTTCCGAGGGAATTTCAGGCAGTGGATTATAAGTTAAATCAATGATTTCAACTTTTGTCCATTGCGCAGCTTCAGCCGGCAATGTTTTCAAATTGTTTTTAGAAGCCACAAAGCGCGTGAGTTTATTCAACGCGCCAATCTCTTTGGGTAGCGAAGAAATTTTATTGAAACCAATTTCAAGTTCCTGTAAATTTTTGAGTGAACCAATTGCCGAAGGAATTGCGCTGAGTTGATTCGCAGTTAAGTTGAGATACTTCAACTTCTTTAAAGTAAAAAGTGCTTTGGGTAAAACAGTGAGTTTGTTGCTTGAAACATTTAACCGCTCAAGATTGGTGAGTTTGCCAATGCTTTCAGATAAAGCGGTGAGTCCTCTTCCGCTAAGGTTAAGAGATTTTACTGCTGTAGGATTTTTTAAAGCTTCGGTAAGCGAAGTGTAATCGGTTGCACGCGTTAATGAAAAGGCAATAACATAAACTGTCAGGAACAGCAATTTTAATTTCATGAAAATTTTCTTTGGTGGTTCTAAAAAGCTGCAACAATAATTATTCCTTCAATTGTTACAACGGGTTCGACACATTATTCGATTTTGGTGAACGCTTGTTTCAAATCTTCCATTAATATTTCAACATCATCTAAACCAATGTAAAAACGAATCAGGTTAAACGGAAAACCTGCATCATCATATTGCCTGCGTGGATTAAAACTGCAAGCGGGAACAATCAGCGATTCGTAACCGCCCCAACTCACCGCCAGCATAAACTGCTTCAGCGCATTGCAAAACGTTTCTACTTCTTCCACGTTCTTTGCTTTCAGTTGCACGCTGAACAATCCTCCGCACCAAAGCATTTGTTGTTTTGCCAAATCATATTGCGGAAACGATTTCGAAAAAGGATAAATTACTTTTTCAATTTGCGGATGTGTTTCGAGCCACGCCACAATTTTATCGGTGGTGTTTTTTATTTTCTCTAAACGAATGGGCAAGGTGCGCAGACTGCGAATCAGCAGCCAGGCATCGTGCGGAGAAATATTAGCACCGAGGTTCAGGTATTCCGAAGCAAAAATTTTGTCAGCCATGGGCTGATTGCACAGCAGGTAACCCGCCACCACATCGCTGTGCCCGCCATAATGTTTGCTGGCTGAATGTATTTCAATATCAATCCCCATCTCAATGCAGCGCTGACCGAGCGAAGTGCAATAGCTGTTGTCGATAATGGTAATAATGTTGTGCTGCTTCGCCAGCTTCACCACTTCTATTATGTTCTGCAATTCGAAAGTGAAAGTGTTGGGCGATTCCAAAAAAATAATGCGCGTGTTGGGTTGTATGGCATCGGCAAAGTTTTGTGTGTTGGTGCCGTCAACCATGGTGCTTTGCACACCAAAGCGCACAAGAAATTCGTTGAGCAGTTTGTGCGTCCACGAATAAGGTTTCTGCACACATATCACGTGCTCGCCATAGTTCACATTGGCCATAACCGCAGCCGTCACCGCAGCCGCACCGCTTGCAAACACCAGCGCATCTTCGGCACCGGCAAGGGCGGCAATTTTTTTGCGCAGTATTTCAACCGTGGGGTTATTGCCTCGGCTGTAGATGTGATATTTTTTTTCGTTGGTGAAGGCAAGCCGCAGCGCAGCCACATCTTTAAAACGGAAATTGCTGGTTTGAAAAACCGGTGGCGAAACCGCGTTGTAATAGTTTTCGCGCTCTTCGCCCAGGTGGTTGAGGATATAGGATATGTCCATAAGGCGAATATAAGAGAATGCGGAATTGGGAATGCGGAATGCGGAGTTCTGAATGCGGAATGAGAAAATGCGTTTCAGACTTACGAAGTTTTTAAAACTTCGTAAGTCCTTTTTATCGATTGGTGTCTTCAAGGACATAAATAATTACAGTCGTTGGGACATCGACCGGAAAAAATGTAGTGAAGAAAAACTTAACAGAATAAGATAAATTATTTAAAAAAGTTTTTTCATATTCAAATTAACCACCTCGCTAAATCAAAGTAATTACATGCAAATAGGACAACAAAGCGACCCGATGAGGGAAGATGATGCTGATCTTTCGATTAGCTATATGCAATTTCTGATTCACGTTTTTGGTAAATACAAAAAGCTGGAAGTGCGGCAAGTGGGAGAAGAGGAATACTGGATAATGCCACTTGATAGGCAACCATTTAGTGATTTGGATAAAGATGATGCAGAAACACTACTGATATTTGAGTTGCAATGGGAAGAAACCTTGCAATGCTATCCCTATAAACATGAACTGTAAAAAACAAAACCATGATAAAAAAAGATTACCAACTCTTAGTTGAGTTATTGCAAGACTTGAATGAACATCCGGAAGTGCTTCAAAATGGCATGTACAATCAAACCGTTGGGGACTTTGAAAACGATGAAGGTCTGTTTCCATCATTATGTGAACAGATAATAGCAGATTGTCATGCTGTTATTCAAGCAGGAGTTGTTGGAGAAAATCCTACTCAATGTCTATTAACGGCAATTCCGCCAGTAGAAAAGCATCCTTATCTGGAAGCTTATCCTGTTAATCCAGCCTATCGAAAATATATTATAGGTACGTTTCCGCCTATTTCCTATTTAAGGGATCACCCAAATTTTGTTGGAACCGTATTGTCATACCTAAATAATCAAGGAGATAATATAGAGGTTGATTTCCCAATGATTCCATTTTATCATGGGAGTAGACTTCGTCTTTGGAACATACTCAATATACAGGGGTTGAATAATAACATTAACAGAAATGTACGAGTTGAGACTGTCATAGATTTTCTCACAGCCAATGGCATTAACTATTTTGATGTGGTAAAGTTTGTCCAAAGAATAAATTACATAGCAGATGATTCCGGCCTGAGAAACATTGTCTTGAATGAAACGGACATAATAAACCTCACTAATAATAAAATAGATGCACCTATTTTGTTGATATTTAATAGTGGTTGTTCATTTACTAAAACTGGTGTAGAAATAAGAGTAAATAATGTAGCGGCAGGATTTGCCGGAGAAATTAATCCGCATAACCATGCGTTCGATATGTTTTTATATGTTTTGCAAAAGATGGGTTTTGCAATGGAATTATCTATGGATGAACATAACTGGGTTTCAGTTGATTTGGAACATGTGCATGAACTAAACGAAACTTTTCAGCTCGTTCAAATATTTTATTTAAGAGTGAATAATAGAGTGTTTACAATAGTTGCTGGTCCTTCACCAGCTGATGGAGATGGTCAGCTGCAAAACAATGCAGTTTTCATTCGGTTTTCGCAGTTGCATCCTCATCCGGTAGATGGTTTCGCTCTAATGAATATTTTAGATCAAAAACATGCCTTTAAAAAATACGTCTATCAAAACGCACTTATCAATGACAATCTTGCTGCACTTTTTAACCTAAACGGATAAGCAATAATTGAGCAAAAAATAAAACTACATCCTATGCCAATAATATTAATAATACCGATGTCCTCGAAAGTTTCAGTTTTAAATGTAAACATAGGATACACTGATGACTATGGAGCGCGGATAGAGAAGTCAACAAGTATGACTATAACCCCTAAGGGTAAGAAAATAGAATTGCTATTTGAAAATATTCCACCGATTAGAGAGCGTTCTGTGAAGATTATTATAGAAAATGGAGGTTTGATGTATGATAGAAAGGATACCGGGATTATGAACTTGAGGTTTCACTTTGCCAAAAACAGTAAAGAGGTTTTGATTACGGCAAAATACCTTAAGCGACAAAGGATTGTTGACATCGAATGCAAAATTGAAAGAAAAAAATTAGAAAATCTTGCTGCGACAATTGGTGATTATACACTGACTATCATGAAGTCAACGAGAAATTAATAGTGTGTCTTATCTTGTAACAAAATATAGAAATGGGAAAGAAAAAAAATGACGGAAACTCTTTGGGAGGAGCTGTGATTATTACCATGCTTTTCTATGTTGTCTATCTTTTCTTTCAACAAATGGTGGAGAGTAAACAATGGAGACGACTTACTTTTTATTGTATGCTCATTGCCAGTGTTGTGTTGCTTCCATTATTGCCTAAAACGGTTTGGCAAACAATCAGCCTTTATAGTACAGGCATTAAGCCATGTGATTGCGATGAAAATTATGCAAAAGGAGCTTATGTTGATTTAACAGGAAAGGATTTGGGGGTAAGAAAAAAATGTAATGATGTGTATTTTGGAGATTAAGATATATTCAGTTTTGGCTACACAAGGTTTCTATAAACAGAATGCTCTACCAGAGCATTTTCTTTTTTACTCCGTTAGGAGTTTTCTGTTTGTAGTATTTGTTATCGGGATTGGCTGTTTGTGTTTCGCGCAAGGGATAGAACGGAAAGCCCGCAGCGAGGAACGAGCGAGGACTTGAAGCGATAGAGCGACCGCCTGCCCTGAGGCGGGAACCCCAAATTTCCCCCCTTATTTTGTACTGTAAAACTCTTCCCAAATGTTGAAAATTAAGCCTGCTAAACCTTTGGTTAGGGGGCCGCGAAAACTATATTCGCTCGCCCTTTAAAAGACGTAATATTTAAGATTGAATATTTAAGATTTTAAAGGCGGTTTTGTATTTAGTATTCAATCTTCAATTTTAAATTTTCAATAGTAATATGGCAGACGAAATTATACCTCCGGTACCACCTACCGAACCCGAAAACAACCCGCGCATTATTCGCATTAACATAGAGGAAGAAATGAAAACCGCTTACATAGATTACTCTATGAGCGTTATTGTTTCGCGCGCCATACCCGATGTGCGCGATGGGCTAAAGCCCGTTCACCGCAGAGTTCTTTTTGCTATGAACGAACTCGGTTTAATGCCCGGCAAGCCGCATAAAAAATCTGCAAGAATTGTGGGAGAGGTGCTCGGTAAGTATCACCCGCATGGCGATAGCAGTGTGTATGATGCCATGGTGCGTATGGCACAGGACTGGAGTTTGCGTTATCCGCTCGTTGACGGGCAGGGTAACTTCGGAAGTATAGATAACGACCCGCCTGCGGCAATGCGTTATACCGAAGCGCGTTTGCGCAAAATAGCCGAAGACATTCTCAGCGATATTGAAAAAGAAACGGTGGACATGCGCCTGAACTTTGACGATTCGCTCGAAGAGCCAACGGTGTTGCCATCAAAAATTCCGAATCTTTTAATTAACGGGGCATCGGGTATTGCAGTAGGTATGGCTACGAATATGTTGCCGCACAACTTAACCGAAGT
>CANJZE010000045.1 GCA_947479455.1 Bacteroidota bacterium | reverse complement strand
TCACGGTCTGTTACGATTTTAACGGATGATACTTCTCCGAATTGTTGAAAAAGATCTTTCAACTGACCTTCCGATGCACGGAAGCTGATGTTTGCTACGTAAATGTTCATTGTTTTGAAAATAAATGATGAAAAAAAAAGTTTACTAAAATGTTTTTATGAGTTAAAAGCATTCTTTTGAAGAGAATGCCAAAGTTCTATGTAGTAGTTATGTTTATGATTTTGGTGGACGGGCTTCGTTAACCACTAAATTTCTTTCACCAAAAGAGGTGCCGTTTAATTGTGCAATAGCGGCTGTTCCTTCTGAATCATTTGCCATTTCAACAAAACCGAATCCACGGCTTCTACCGGTATCGCGATCTTTTACAATCTTTGCTGAAGTTACCTCTCCAAATTGCTGAAATAAATCTTTTAACTGCTCTTCCGTTGCACGGAAACTGATGTTTGCTACGTAAATGTTCATTGTCTTAAAAATAACTGTTTAAAAATATTGCCTTAAATTTTTTCTGCTGTTGTTTGTTTTTGAAAAGTCAGAACCAAAAATTGCAGAACTTTTTTAATTGCGGGTTCAAAGATAAATTAAAAACTGAATTAAGAAATTTTCTTTTTCGAGTGCGATATTTTGAAGTATGTTATACAAACGTAGATTCTCACAGCATATTCCTATTTAGGCAAATCACTCTTGAACAGACTTTTAGTCTTATGACTGTTTTCTATTTCAAATGCTCCGCCTTCCACTTCATCGCAGTTTCCACGCGTACTCTGCCGCTGGGGTGGTCAAAGAAAAATATCTCCTCCCATTTGCCCGGGTTGAGCTTGCGGTATTCTGAAAGCATAATATCTACATGTGCTTCAGCATCGGGCTCGCGCGCAGCATTTAAACCAAACTGGTCGGCTTCCATTTCCTGTGTGCGAATCATGGTATTGGTTACCGGAGTGGCAATAAAAGTTACGATAGAAAAAATTACAGCCAGCAAAGGCAGCCCTGCAATATCGCTGATGTCTTCAATGCCGAGCATGCCGCCCCACTTGCTTAATACTTTATTGAGCAACCAGTTTACAATAGCAAACACTAGGAAGATGAATACACCAAATTCAATTATGCCTTTGTAAACGTGGTTCAAAACATAGTGACCCATTTCGTGCCCCATCACTGCTTTTACTTCTTCGGGTGTGCAGCGATTAAGCAAATTATCGTTGAGCGAAATGCGCGTAGTGCTGGCAAAGCCGCTTACGTTGGCACTTACACGCTTGCTCTGTTTGCTGGCGTCAAACATATACACGTTAGTGGCAGGTATGCAGTTAGCGCGCGCCATCGAAAGAATTTCTTCTTTCAGCTTGCCTTCGGTCAGTGGTTTGTAATCATTAAATATAGGAGCCAGAAAAACAGGAGCAATGAAGGAAACGAACATGATAAACAGAACACTTCCGGTTGCGCCCCAAATCCACCAACTCTTGCCCGTTTTGTGCAAAGCGATGTAGAGTGCCATTATTAAAGGAGCACCAAAAAGCAAACCGATACCAATGCCTTTTAAGTTCTCTATGAACCACGCACCAAAGGTAAGGTTCGATAAGCCATACGCATGTTCGCGGAAATAATCCTGATAAACGCTAAACGGAAAAGTAATAGGCCACACCAACAGAATATACAGCGTGGCATAAATCAGATTCTGTAAGTTTTTGCTTTTCACTTTCGTGGCTATATTCTTCACGCGTCTCGATAAACCAAGGTGCAGAAAAATAAACGCTACTGCAAAGCCGTAGAGCAAATTCCAAATCTGCAACCAATAGCCGCCTTCGAAATAACTATCGCTCTTTGCCTTTGCCTCTGGCGAAAGCATGTTTAAATAATGTTGTGTGGCTGAATCAACATTGAATGGAGTAGAAGATACAACAGTAGTTGCATTATCAACTGCAATAGCAGTGCTGTCTTGAGCAAAGAGGGTTACTATTAATAACAAAGCAAAAACAAGGAGGGTGGTTTTTTTCATGAGGAGAGTTTTGTGTGCTGGGTAAATAATGGCGGTAGCGAATATAATTAAACAGAAAATTCACTACTTGTTTTGAAATACAGATGTTCCATTTATTTTTACGCTCGTTATGAAATCAAATATGTTCCATAGTCTTTGTTGTATCTGTTGCTGCTGCTGCGGTGTAACAGGTCATGGCTATAGGTGGACGTAGTCAATATAATATTCCGTAAGCGCATATATAAGCTCCACCTCGTGTGGAGCTTTTTTTTTGTCAAAACCAGAAGTATGAACACAGCAACTATAACCGAAGTAGCCGAAGTGAAAAACGAAATGAAGCAAAAACTTTTCTCCGTTAGTAAGAAGATTGGCAACACTCCGTTGATTCCGATTCGTCATTTGCATGAGAATAAAAAGGTGCGCATTTATGCCAAAGCCGAATGGCAGCAACTCTCAGGCAGTGTAAAAGCGCGCGCGGCTTTTAATATTATTCGACATGCTATTGAAACCGGAAACCTTGACGAAAACAGAATTCTTCTCGATGCCACCAGCGGCAACACCGGCATTGCTTATGCGGCTATTGCCAAGGAAATGGGCTTGAGTGTAGTGCTTTGTCTTCCTGCCAATGCTTCAGAAGAGCGTAAGAGCATTCTGCAAAGTCTAGGTGCTCAAATTGTTTACACTTCTAAGTTTGGAGGAACCGATGAAGCGCAGGAAGTAGCTGCTGAACTCGCTCTCGAAAACCCCGACAAATATTTTTACGCCAGCCAATACACCAATGAACAAAACTGGAAAGCGCATTACTATGGCACGGCTGTAGAAATAGCACGCGATGCTCCGCCTTTCACACACTTCGTTGCGGGTCTTGGCACTACAGGAACTTTTGTAGGCACCGGCAGAAGACTGAAAGAGTTTAATCCCAATGTTCAGCTCATTGCGCTTCAACCTGACTTTGCCATGCACGGTTTAGAAGGATGGAAACATTTAGACACCGCTACTGTTCCTCAAATTTACGATGCCTCTGTGGCAGATAGAATTCTCGAAGTGAGTTCTAATCGTGCGCATGACATTATTAAAGAAGCCGCGCGTAAAGAAGACTTGCTGCTTAGTCCTTCATCTGCTGCCAACCTTGCAGGTGCATTGCAAATAGCGAGTGAAATAGAAGAAGGCGTCATCATCACCGTGCTTCCCGACAATGCCGATAAATACAGTGAAATCATTAAACAAATCTTCTAACCATGATAAAGATTAATTCCACCATCCACCGCTTTTTAACAGACGATGCGCTTCGCACTTTCCCCGATGAATGTTGCGGTTTTCTTGTCGGCACCGAAACAGGAGAGGAGCGTGTAGTAGAAGAAATAATTGTAGTCAACAATGCAAAAGATGGCGACAAGCGCAGGCGTTTTGAAATTACTCCGCTCGATTATTTAAAAGCCGAACGCGCAGCCGATGAAAAAAATCTGTTGTTGCTCGGTGTGTATCATTCGCATCCCAATCATCCGTCTGTTCCGAGCGAACACGACCGCGTAGTGGCGCAGCCGTATTTCAGTTACGTCATTGTAGCCGTTCGCGAAAATGAATTCGTTTCGCTTCAATCATGGCGGCTGAATGATGCTTCACAATTTGAAGAAGAAAAAGTAGAAGGTTATTTACCGGAGTCGGCAGAATCAACTCCGCGTCCTTATCCATCATCTCGATAACAGCAATAAAAATTACAACAACACAATTACCAATCATAAAAAAGAAAAACAAAACAACATGGCAACTATTATTATTCCCACACCGCTGCGCAAGTTTACCAATCAGCAAAACAAAGTAACCGTTGGCGGCACTACTATTAAAGAAAGCATTGATGAGCTCACGCTCAATTTTCCTGACCTCAAAAAAAACCTGATTGATGAAAAGGGAAACCTGCGCAGTTTCGTCAACATTTTTGTTGGCGATGACGACATCCGCGATTTGAATGAAGAGAACACGGCTGTAAAAGCCGAAACTGTTATCAGCATTATTCCTGCCATTGCAGGCGGAAGCACCGACTACGAAAACATTACCTTCAGCAAAGAAGAACAGGCGCGTTACAATCGCCACATTATTATTCCCGGCTTTGGTTTAGAAGCGCAGAAAAAATTGAAGGCAGCAAAAGTTTTAGTTGTTGGCTCTGGTGGCTTAGGAAGTCCCGTCCTTTTATATTTAGCTGCTGCGGGTGTAGGCAATATCGGCATTGTTGATTTTGATGTGGTTGACGACAGCAATCTTCAGCGTCAGGTTTTGTTTGGCGTAACCGAGGTGGGCAAGTCAAAAGTAGAAGCGGCAAAGGCGCGTATTCAAAGTCTGAATCCGCACATCAACGATACCACTTACAACACGCAACTTACTTCTAAGAATGCTCTCGAAATAATCAGTCAGTATGATGTAGTAGCAGATGGCACCGATAATTTTCCTACGCGTTATTTAGTAAACGATGCCAGCGTTATTGCCGGCAAGCCAAATGTGTATGCCAGCATCTTTCAGTTCGAAGGGCAGGTTTCTGTTTTTAATTATACGAATGCAAAAGGCGAAACAGGACCTAACTACCGCGACCTTTATCCTACTCCTCCGCCACCAGGCTTAGTTCCTAACTGTGCCGAAGGCGGTGTGTTGGGTGTGTTGCCGGGCATCATCGGCAGTCTTCAGGCAAATGAAGTTATCAAAGTAATTACGGGTGTGGGTGAAACCCTGAGCGGAAGATTTTTTGTGTTCGATGCGCTCACTTTCGAAACGCGTACATTAAAAATTTCGAAGCAAGCTAACACGCCTGTTATAAAAGAGCTGATTGACTACGAACAGTTCTGCGGGGTAAAAGCGGTGGAGAAAAAAATAAAAGAAATAAGCGTGGATGAATTTGTGCAGTGGCAAAAGAGCGGAGAAGATATTCAGGTGATTGATGTTCGCGAACCTGCCGAGTATGAGCAGGTGAATATTGGTGCTTTGCTTATTCCGCTGGCAACTGTAGCAGAACGCGCTGGTGAAATAAGTCGCGATAAGAAAGTGGTAGTGCATTGCAAACTTGGCGGGCGCAGCTCAAAGGCTATCCGCGAATTGGAAGAGAAATTCGGCTTCGACAATTTGTATAATCTAAAAGGTGGCATTACCGCTGTAGAGCAGGAAAGCGATTTGTTGAAAGCTGTAAACGTTTAGTGGGTTTTTGGTTAGGCGGTCGGCAGGGGTGCCGTCCGCCATTTGGTGCTGTGGTCGAGTGGTTAGATACGGCTCTGCAAAAGCCGTCACACCGGTTCAAATCCGGTCGGCACCTCAATTTTTAAATGGAAATAAAATCAACAACTATGTCAAACACAACTGTAGCCAAATCGTATTTAGAAGAAAACACTATCCGCTTCGTAGCATTGCAAGTAGTCATTACATCAGTAGTGCTGCTTGCCGTTCAATCAAAATATCTGGCGTTGTTGCTGGCTATTGATTTTGCAATTCGTGCATTTACTTATTTGCCATCGCCTTTAGCAGCAGTCGCCAAGTTTTTTGTGAAGCAATTTAATATAGAGCGCAAACCGGTTTTTGCCGCACCTAAAAAATTTGCTGCAGCAGTTGGATTTGTTTTTTCGTTAAGCATTTTCCTGCTGTTTCAATTTGAATTAACAACTGCTGCATTTGCTGTAGGAGGGGTGCTGGTGTTTTGTGCCGTGCTCGAAGCTTTCTTTAAAATATGCGTGGGTTGCTATGTATACGACTGGGTAGTAGTGCCGTTTACAAAAAAAGGATAAGGAAAATTAGTTGGGTAATCGTATTCTAAATAGCCGTTGTAATAGCCGGCTATTTTTGTTTGTGTAAGTCTCCGTAAGAATTGCCTGTTCCATTCTCCGTTTCAATTTGACTTCAAAAAAACTACGTGAAAAAAAATTTTTTGTTTCGGTTTATTTCTTTCCTTTGGCGAGCAGTAATTATTACAGACACAGGAAATTTCATTTTTCCCCTCTGTAAACACACTGGACAAGAGATTTTTTTAAGGACCCTAAACCACTTTGAAATAATCAAGATGAGTACCTCATTGACCCCCACTCGCGCCTTTTTCAACCTTAACTATTTATTTAATCACTTCTCTAAAATCAGACTTATGAAACAGTCAGTTAGAACCTCTCTATGTAGTTACCTCCTGCTTTGCGTTATCCTTTTAACCGGAATAACCGCAACAGCGCAAACGACTCATTCAAAAGAAAAAACAAATGGTTCTGCCATCAGCGCACCAGCAGCCGAAGGCACTTACCAACTCATCTTTAACTCCAAAGATGAAGACAAAGACATTACGCTTAACGCACACGAACTGCAAGCCATTGAAAAATTAAGACAAGATAATGAAGTGGTGTATGCTATGACTCCTTATAGTGATGACATCCGCATCAAAATTCTTCCGCGCAATGCTGTTAGCGGAAAAGGATTTACTGCTGCTTCTAAAAAATATTACAAAACAGAACATCCTTATGAAGAGTGGGCAAACATCAGATATGTAGAGTTGAACTAATTGAATCCTTTCAAAAAAAATATAAGTAATCAAACGAATTAACCCCTGACAACATGAAAAATTTTATCAATTACTTCAAAACGCTTTGCATCATCTGCTTTTCAGCAGCCACCATTATTGCAAACGCACAGGCTCCGTCAAACGATTTAATATGTGGTGCTACTCCTATTTCGGTGGGTATTGGTTGTACACAAAGCACTAACGTAAACGCTACTATTACGGGCAGCCCTGCTGCTGCTACCTGTTGGGCACCAAACAATGCCAGCAACGATGTTTGGTTTTCGTTTGTAGCTACTACAATAAATATGACAGTGAGCACCGATGCATCGGGTCTTACTCTTACTAATACACAAGTAGCTATTTATAGTTCTTCTACTAACAACTGTACCGGCACACTTACCTTGGTGGGTTGTGGTGAAAACGGTGGAACGAACGTAGCTAACAATTCAATTACAGATTTATCTCTTGTTCCCGGGAACACTTATTTTATACGTATTGATGGTAACGGAACAGCTACCGGCACTTTCTGTGTGAGTGCTTACGATACTTACACTCCCGGTTCTACTCCTTGCGAAGCGCAGATAGTAAGTCCTAACAGTGCTACCTGTGCTACCACAGCGGGTAATTTAGTTACGAATTCAACTGTTCCTGCTGTTTCTTATCCGGTGATTGGTGTTGATTATGGCGGTTGCGATAATGAAACAAGCCAATTTGGAGT
>CANJZE010000044.1 GCA_947479455.1 Bacteroidota bacterium | reverse complement strand
GGCCGGCCCTCCCTCGGCTGGGCACGCTTCGACACCGGCCACGGCCGCTTCCTCGAAGCCGACAACGCCGCCAAGCAATTCCCGCCCCTCCCCTGGCCCATCGATGAGCCGAAAGGTGAGTTCATCACCATGATCGGCAACGTCCTCGATGCCGCCGTGGATGAACTCCGCATCAGCAAAGTGGCCCGCTATCCGAAGCCCTTCCCCACGCTTCCGAAGCGCAAGCTGGAGAAGGACGAGGATACGCTGTGGATGATGCGGTTTGAAGGAAACGAGGACTCGGAGCCATGAAACGGTCTGCACAGTCAAAGTGGTCCGCACAGTCGTCTGTGCGGTTCGGTGTTAGAGGACGTTCGTTCCGCACAGAGGACTGTGAGGACCACTTTACTGCACAACCAAGAACTAAAAACTAAGAACTAAAAATGCAACGCTGTACCTCACTTCTCCTCGCTGCTGTTGCCTTGTGTGGGTTCGGATCGCCCCGCTTGTTCGCCGCCGAACGGCTCCAGCCGCTGCTCGTGGGTGAGGGCGGGCAGCCTATCACTTCCGCACCGGCGTGGATGAAACGGCGCGACGCTGTGCGCGCGGAATGGCAGACCTTCCTTGGCGAGTTTCCCAAGGAACGCGCGCCATTGAAAGTGGAGGTGCTGACCACCGAGACGCTCGCGGAATTCACGCGGCAGCATGTGAAGTATCAGGTCGAAGAAGGCGTGTTCACGGATGCTTACGTGCTCATTCCAAAGAACGCCACCGGGAAGCTCCCCGGCGTCGTTGTGTTTCATCAGACGGTGAAGACCCATGCCCAGCAGGCAGCGGGTGTGGATGCTTCCGTGCCCGAACTGATGCACGGTGTGCAGCTCGTGAAACGCGGCTACGTGGTGGTGTGCCCGCGTTGCTTCATCTTCGATGAGGGTGCCGGTTATGCCGAGCAGGTGAAGCGCGTGCAAGAGCGTCACCCGACGTGGACAGGGATGGCGCGCATGACATGGGACGGGATCCGGGCGGCGGATTATCTGGAGTCGTTGCCACTGGTGGACCACGAGCGCATCAGCTGCCTGGGGCATTCGCTGGGCGCGAAGGAAGCGCTCTACGCCGCCGCGTTCGACGAGCGCTTCAAGGTCGCCGTGTTCAGCGAAGGCGGCATCGGACTCACCTTCAGCAACTGGGATGCGCCCTGGTATCTCGGTCCGCGCAGCCGGACGCCGGCGTTCAAGCACGAGCACCATGAACTCCTCGCACTGATCGCGCCCCGGCCGTTTCTCCTGCTCGCCGGCGATTCGGCCGACAGCGATCAAAGCGCCGCCTTCATCGAAGCCGCCCGCCCGGTCTATGAAGTGCTGGGCGCGCGGGACAACGTGCGTTTGCTCAATCACCGCCAGGGACACCGCTACCCGGCAGAAGCTCAGGCTGCCGCCGAGGAACTGCTCGACCGGCATCTCAAAGCGAAATGAATATCCACTTTGTCGCACCTTGTTTTTCTCACTCAATGATTCGCCTCTTTATCTTCGCTCTGCTCTTCACCACCGGTCTTCGCGCGGCTGATACCGTGGTGGTGCGCGGCACGGCGATCATCAATGGCGCGTTGGAAGAGTCGTTCTGGTCGCAGGCTTCCGCGCAGTCCGACTTCACGGTGTTTCCAATGGGCAAGCAGACGGAGGAGACCACGTTCCGGCTCGCGCACGATGACGCCTGGCTTTACCTCGGCATCGAATGCCGGCACGAGTCACTGAAGTTCTTACAGCCCACCGTGAAGGGACATGATCGGGGCGCGATGAAGGATGAGTCGATCGAGGTGTTCCTTGCACCACGAGTCACAGATCCGGCTTATTTTTACCACTATGCGCTGAGCTTCGGTGGCGCACGGGACGAGCGGATCATCACTGGCCCGAACGTTAAGGAATACTGGGATGTGCCCTGGCGCTCAGCCACTCGACGCACCGATCACGGCTGGACTGCAGAGATCGCGGTGCCGCTTTCTCTGCTGCGCTCCGGCGGCGGATTTCACGACCTGCGGATCAACGTGGCGCGCAATCGACGCCTGCCGGTGATTGATTCGCAGAACGTGGTCATCAGCGAATCGCGCGAGAGCAGCAGTTGGTCGCCGGTGAAAAGCAGCTTTCATGAGCAGGCTGCGTTTCGTGCGGTGGCTGATTTTCCTGTTGGGCTGGAGGTTCGTCAGGTGCCACTGGTGGGCATTAGCAAGGCGAGTGCGGAGATGTCGGCCGCTCGGGTGAGCCTGCAAAATCATGGCGCCGCTGCCGCCAAGGTGCGCTTGGCGATGGGCACGACTCGTGGAGAAGTGTTGTCGTTGGAGCCCAGGCAAATCCTCGAAACCCGGCTCGCCTTGCAGGATCCCAGCCCCGAGCAGGCGGAGCTGAGCTTGCTCGATGCCGCCACGGATGAAGTGCTTGGCACCGAGGTCATCGAGAACACCAGTGCTTGGCGACCTCTCACGGCCTTCCTGGATCGCAACTACTACACCAGCGAAGTCGAGGCGGTGATTCACTACCGACTCAACTCGAGCGCAGGGCTGAAGCTGGTGGCTCGTTCGTCGGAGGGAAGCGTACTGGGAAGCGTCTCTCCCGTGCCTGTCAGCGGTCAGCTCAGGGTTCCGCTGAGCGACTCCATCACGCTGCAGCTTCAGCGCGCCGAGCGGGTGATCTTTGAACTCAAGCTTCCCCTGCGGAAGCTGCCGCCGCAGCCGGGAGCGGAGTGGAAGATCGATCAAGCCCGACGTCTGGTATTGAACAACGGCAAGCCGTTTGTGCCCTTTGGCATGATCATGTCTGGCGTGCGCGACGACGATGAAGCTGCGTTCAAGCAGCTTGCCGCTCATGGATTCAATACCTTCGTCGTTTGGAACAAGACCACTCCGCAGGGCTTGGCGAACTACCAGCGGCTGGCGGCAAAACATCGTCTCGCCCTCGTCAGTTGCCCCGACGAATGCGCGGAGCCGATCCTCTGGGACGCGCACGCTCGCTATGACGGCGAGCTTTTGAAACAAGTGCGGCGCATCACGGATTCGCAAAACCTCACCCAGCTCAAGAATGTGCTGACGCTGCCGATCTCCATTCCCGAACGCGAGGCGATCTACGGCGAGTTTTTCCACAAGAACCTCGATCGCATGATCGCCGGAGTCAAAGCCGTGAAGCACACTCCGAATCTCGCCGCGCACTTCATCATGGACGAGCCCCTGCCCAAGGAGGCGTTCAACCAGGTGAGGTTCGGCCAGGAATACTTTGCCCGAGTGCGACAAGCCGATGGCTACCATCCAGTCATCGTCAACTACTCCAGCCACATCCCCGAAGGCACGGACTACACGAACTGGTGCGACATCCTCGTCACCGATCCCTACTGGCATCCGCCCGCAGGAGACGAGGTGCGCAGCACTCCGAATCACGTTGCCAAGGTCGCGTGGCTGACTCGGCAACGAGCCGAGGCCGCCCGACAGCCGGTTTGGCAAATCCTGGCCTGCCCGCGTTGGAGCCGCCTCTATAAGCGACCTCTGACGTCCGCCGAGATCCGCTGCCAGACCTATCTCGCGCTCATTTATCGGGCCACGGGCATCGTTACCTTCGCCTACAGCAACATGCGTGAGGCCGACTGGCAGACCTGCCAGCAAATCGGCAAGGAGATTAGCCTGCTCACACCGTTCATCGCAGGGCCGGAGCCATCGACGGACATCCGCTACGACCGCGCTGTGCTGGATGTTTTGGAGTGTGTTCCCAGCTTTGTTGAATCCCCCTTTGATCTGAAAGCCGAGCGCTACCCAGACGTCCACGTCGGCATCTTCCAGAACGATCAGGGGCAAACCATCCTGCTGGCCGCCAACGCTCGTCATCACCCCGTGCGTTGTCGCTTAGCCTTCGATCAAATGACCGCAGCGAGAGAAGTGTTCGGCACGCAAGACATGGAGATCAAAGACCATGGCTTCAGCGACACCCTTGAGCCCTATGCGTGTCGCGCCTGGCATGTGAAAGGCACCGTTGATCATTCACTGCGCGTGCAGCAGATCGTCTTGAAGCCCGACCTCATGAGAGTGGAACCCTTTCTCCCCGGTGGCTTCAGAAAGGGTCGCAAGAACGTGCTGCCCAATCCCAGCTTCGAAGACAGCACCGCCGCAGGTTGTGCCGACTACTGCCTCATGACGCCCGGGGCGACGATACGCGAGGACGGAGCCCGCTTTGGTAAACGCTGCATCCAACTCACCAAGATCACCAACAGCGGCTACGAGCAGCTCATGCTGCGCTGCGATCCCGTGAGCGGTGCCGCCCGGACTTACACCCTCTCTGTTTATCTCAAAGCCGATCAACCCGGACGCGATGCATGGCTGCGTGGCATGAAGATGAACGCCGAAAAAGTGCACGGCGAAGCCATTGCGCTCAAACTCAGCACCGAGTGGCAACGCTACTCCATCACCGGTGTCATCCCCGCCAACGTCAGTGAAGCCAGCTACGAAGTCCGCCTCCGCGAACCCGGAACCATCTGGGTGGATGGAGCGCAACTCGAAATCGGCGCAACGGCGACTGAGTTTGAGGAATCTGCGGACCACTCCAACCCTCATCGACCATGAACACACGCCGCCATTTCATCGCCACTGTTGCCGGTGCCGCTGCCATCTCATCGAAGGCGACCGCTGCTGAGCCGAAGCCCGAGATTCGTTACTCGATGAGCCCTCCGCCGCCGAAGACGGGGCCGCACACCGGCACGCTCGATGTCTTCATTCAGAAACTAAAGCCACAGGGCGAGGTGCCGCTTTCGTTTCTCAAAGAAGAGCATCGTGATCTCGCAGCGTGGAAGGCGAATGCTCGCGCGAAGATGCTGGAACTGCTGCATTACTCGCCAGAAAAGTGCGACCCGCAGGCGGAGGTGATCTCGCGCAAGGACTGCGGCGACTACATCCGCGAGGAGATTCGGTTCAACACGACGCCGGTGTTTCGCGTGCCGGCGACAGTTTTGATCCCGAAGGGGCTCACCAAGCCCGCGCCTGCCGTGGTGCTGTTGCATTCGCATGGCGGCTACTACTTGTGGGGCCGTGAGCGTGAGTTGGAGGGCGATGATGTGCATCCTACGCTGATCGAGATGCGGGACTACTACGGAAAGAAGGCCATCGGCACTGAGATGGTGAGGCGAGGCTATGTGGTGATCAGCATCGACATGTTCTTCTGGGGCGAGCGGCGCATGGTGCTCGATGATGATCCCGAGGAGTGGAAGACAAGGCCCGCGAGCATCCGCATCGACTCCGTGACAAAGTTCAATCAACGCAGCAGCGCGAGCGAGCAGCTCATGGGCCGCACGTTGCTCAGCGCGGGCACGACATGGGCTGGCATCATCGCGTGGGACGACATTCGCACGGTGGACTATCTCATCACGCGGCCCGAGGTGGATCCGAAGCGCATCGGTTGCGTCGGGCACAGCGTCGGCGGCCTGCGCAGTGCCTATCTGGCGGCGCTGGATAATCGCATCAAGGCGGCGGTCGTGTGCGGCTGGATGTGTTCGTTTCCCAATCAGCTCGCGAAGCATGTGCGCAGCACCATCGGCCACACGAAGCTCATCCCCGGACTCTACAGGCTGATGGATCACCCCGACATCGCCTCGCTGGCGATGCCGAGGCCGCTCATGGTCATCAATGGCATCCAGGATGCGCTCTTCGAGCCGGAAGGCGTTCGTGCGGCGCACGCGAAGCTGGCGAAATGTTATGCCAAAGCCGGAGCGCCCGATCACTTCAAGAGCATCATCGAAGAACGCCCGCACGAGTTCAACGCCGAGCGTCAGACGGATGCTTGGGCCTGGTTTCAAAAATGGCTGTCATGAAGCACCTGCTCCAAATTCTCCTGCTGTCAGGTTTCGCCCATGCCGGTGAAACACTCCCCAACGGCATCGTCCTTCCCGATGAATGGCCGCCGCGCATCGGCGGATACGCTGGCAAGCCGCCGCTGGAGACCTTCTCGAAGCCCGGCGATCCTCCGGAGCCGCCGTATTTGAAAACGAAGCCTGCGGTGATCGACATTGATGTTGGGCGGCAGTTGTTCATCGATGATTTCCTCATCGCGGAGACGAATCTGAAACGCGTGTGGCATCCGCCCGTGAAGCACACTGGCAATCCCGTGCTCAAGCCCGAGAAAGCGTGGGAACTCGGCATCACGCGCACGCCGATGGCCGCGCCGTTCAGCGATGGCTGCTTCTACGATCCGCAGTCGAAGCGCTTCATGCTCTGGTATTCGTCGGGCTGGTATGATTCGACTGCGCTGGCGGTGAGTGGCGATGGTTTGCAGTGGGAGCGGCCCGTGTTCGATATCTTTCCCGGCACCAACAAGGTCATGCTGAGCGATCACGACGAGTGGCGGCGTGACACGGCTTCCATCTGGCTCGATCACGAGGCCGCAAGGCCCGAGGAGCGCTTCAAGGCCACGATGTTCTGCCGCAGCGGCGCCCTGGGCACGAAGCTGGACAACTACAACCCCGGCCTGCTGCTGCTCGCCTCGCCCGATGGCATCCACTGGACACTGCGCGGCCAGACGAAGCACTCGAAGGACAACACGACGATGTTTTACAATCCCTTCCGCAAGGTCTGGGTCTTCAGTCATCGCATCCACATCAAGCACAACGATGGCCGCTACGAGCGAGCGCGGGCGTATTGGGAGACGAAGGATTTCTTTTCCGCGGCGGGTGAGGCGATGAAGGAGCGGTCGCCGGTTTACTGGATGAGCGAGCAGGCGGATGAAGTTCGCGAAAAGACGCAAAAGGCCTCCGCCGCCATCGAACTCGGCAATTCCACGCTGGCACAGATCTACAAAATCGACGCCACACCTTATGAAAGCCTCATGCTCGGCCTTTTCGAGATTTTGAGCGGTGCGACGAACGAGGAATGCGCTGCCGAAGGCAAACCGAAGCGCACGGATTTGCAGATCGCCTTCAGCCGAGATGGCTTTCATTGGAGCCGGCATCGCGAGACCTTCATCGGCGGCACGGGCAAGGCCGGTGATTGGGATCGCGGCTACTTCTCGTCCGTCGGCGGTGGATGCCTGATCGTCGGCGATGAGCTGCTGTTTCCGTATGGAGCCTTTGCGGGCGATCCGGCCAACACCGACAAATACTACGTCTGGGGCGGCCTCTACGCGAATGGCGCGACAGGCATCGCCAAACTGCGGCGTGATGGTTTTGCCTCCATGCGCGGCCCCGGCGTGCTCACGACGGAACCGATGCGTTTCAGCGGCAAGCATCTCTTTGTGAACGCCAAAGGCAACCTCCGCGCCGAGGTGCTCGATGCAAATGGGAAGCCAATCCCTGGCCTCACGCTGGCGGAATGCACGCCATTCACCGGAGACAGCACCCGCGCCCGCCTGAACTGGCAAGGCTACCTCGCTGCCCAAGCTGGCAAGCCCGTGCGCATCCGTTTCCAACTAGCGGAAGGAGAACTTTACGCCTTCTGGATCAGCTCCGACGAAAGTGGCGGCAGCGGCGGCTACGTTGCAGGCGGCGGACCAGAGTTTAAGGGAGGCAAGGACCAACCACGCACACGCCGATGAAATCATTTGCCCTTCTACTTCTCACGTCACTAGCCGCGCCTCTCGCCGCCGCTGCCCAGGAGCCGATCCGCATCGGCAAGTCTCACCAACTCTTCCTGGATGACCATCTCATCGAGCACACCGAGCATCTCACCCGGCGCGTGCAGCAGGCACGCAAACACGAGACGAATCCGCTCTTCGTGAAGGAGCATGACTGGGAGCCGGAGGGCTATGTGGTGCCGAGCGTTATCTATGATGAGGACGAAAAGATCTTCAAAGCCTGGCTCGATGGCTACGGCATCGGCGTTTTCTACTTCACCAGCAAGGACGGCATCCGGTGGGAGCGGCCTTTGATGCGGCTCTTTCCTGAGTTCGACAAGGTGCCGACGAATCGCGTGGTGCTGAGCGCCTCCGAGATCGATGCCAAAGCCGCCCCGCCGGAGAAACTGGACTACATGCTCTCTCGCGAGGCTGGATGGCGATACTTCGGGCACGCCAGCGGCGTAATCAAAGACAAGCGCGATCCCGATCCGCAGCGCCGCTACAAGATGGCCTATCTCTGGATCAACCGGCAATATCAGCCGCCGGGTGCGAGTCGCGCGGGCAAGTTCATCGCCATGGGCGTGGCCTTCAGCCCCGATGGCATTCATTGGACGCCGGTCAATGAACCCGTGTGCCGCGCGACGGTGGATCTGCCCTTTCACATCAACTTCGACGAGCAGCGGAAACGCTGGGTGCTCTACGGTCGCGCCTTTGGCGTGGTCACCGATGAAAAGAAGGCCGCGCACGCCGCGGACCCCAATCTGCAATACAACAATGGCCGCGCCGTCATCCGCTGCGAGAGTGATGACTTCATCCATTGGACGCCTGAAAAGGGCGAGCTGGTGCTGGCGAGCGATGCACAGGATAGCACCATCACGGAGATCTATGACATGCGCCGCATCCCCTACGAGGACATCGACATCGGCTTCGTCCACATGTTTCACAATGAGCCGACCGGCGTCACACTGCCCATCCAGCTCGGCATCAGCCGCGACAACAAAACATGGCATCGCCTCAGTGATCGAACGCCCTTCCTGGCGATGGGAGGCCTCGGCGAATGGGATCGCGGCGTCATCTCGCCGCCCACCACCGACCCGATCCTCGTCGGCGATGAACTCCGCTTCTACTACACCGGCCGCAACCAGCTCCACAGCACACGCTGGCAGTTTGAGGACCAGCCCAAGCTCCTGCCCGCGATGCCATCTCCTCGCGGCGCCCTCGGTCTCGCCACCATCAAGCGCGACCGCTTTGTCGCCATGGAGGCCAGCTACCGTCCCGGCATCCTGCGCACGAAGCCGTTCATTCACGACGGCGGCATCCTTCACGTGAATGCCGCCATCAAGTTCGGCGCGCTCACCGTCAGCCTCCTGGATGAAAAAGGCGTGTCCATCCAGAAGGGCACCATCACCGCACGTGATGAGATCGATCTGCCCCTCCCCGAACTGACCAAGATCCCCGGCCGCCAAGGCCAGCCCATGCGTCTCGAGTTCAGCGTGCAAAACGGCCGCCTCTTTTCATTCTGGATTCAATGAACCCACTCTGTCTCGTCGCCCTGCTGCTTGCATCGCCCGCAGCACTACACGCCGCGGAACTCACCGTCGGCCCCGGTGGCTTCAAGACCATCGGTGAAGGTGTGGCCGCGTTGAAGGCGGGGGATACCCTCACGATCATGCCAGGGGAGTATCGGGAGGTGGTGGCGGGCACGTTGGTGGGGACGGCGGAGGCGCCGATCACGATTCGGGCGTGGCGGGCGGGGAGTGTGTTGATGCGGGGGGATGTGGAGTTGGGGGACTTCAAGGCCGCGCCGGGGCTTCGGGATGTTTTTGTCACGGAGATGACGCAGAAGGCGGAGTCGGTGTTTGAGCGCAGCACGTTTCGCACGCTGGAGCCGAAGATGAGCGCGGCGGAGGTGGAGACGACGTTGATGAGTTATCATCAGGATGAGAAAAACGGGCGGCTGTATGTGCACACGTCGGACTCGCTGCCGCCGGCGTGTCATGCGATGGGCGCGTCGGTCACGAATGCGAACGGGCTGCTGCTCACGGGCTCGAAGCATGTGATCATCGACGGTCTGTCGTTCACCGGCTTCAGCCATCGCGACTACGATCCGCAGCAGGGCTCGCGCACGCGCTGGGGGCTGATGTTGAAGGATTGCGAAAGCTGCATCGTGCGAAATTGCACGGCGTATCTGAACAGCGGCGGCCTTCATCTGCTCGGCAAAGGCCTGGGCTGCGTGGTGGAGGATTGCACGGCGTTTGGCAATTGGTCGCGGCATGTGGACATCGGCAACAACATCGTCGGCTGGGGCGTGGCGGGCACGACGTTCCAGCGCAACCGCGTGGAGGGTCACATGCCGGACGCGGCGACGAGTCGCAATGACATCACGTTTTACAGCGGCGGCGATGGTTGCGCGATGATCGATAACCTCGCGATCCACGCGAGCATCATGATCAAAGGCGATCTCAAGGACGCGGTGCAGCGCGGCAATGTGTGCATCGGTCGCAAGTTCTACCGTCCACCGGGCGAGGAGAACATCGAACTGCCCGCCGGAGCCACGACAGCGGATGCGGCGCGTTTTGCGGATGTGCTGAATCATGATTATCGCACGGAGCAGGTCTTCTTTGTATCACCCGGCGGCGATGATGCGAATCCGGGCACGAAGGCGAAGCCGTGGAAAACGCTCGCGCATGCCGCGAAGGCCAGCGGCACGGTGTATCTCATGGCGGGCGAGTATGAGGAGACACTCGTGGCGGGTGCAAAGGCGGATGTGCGTCGCTATGGGCATGATCGCGTCGTGGTGAAGGACGTGCTCATCAAGGACGCGCCCGGCGTG
>CANJZE010000043.1 GCA_947479455.1 Bacteroidota bacterium | reverse complement strand
TTGCTTCTATATAACCACCTAATATAAATTCCACGATGAATATTGTGATGCATATACAATGGATAATGCTGAATTTCCTGATAAATTCGTTGAAGCAGGATATAGATTGCAATTCGCAGGACCTGTTGTATATATCGTAGACTGCATTGTCGTGTTCAATACTGATATTTGCCGTGTATTACTATTTGCATTCTTTACATTTACATAAAACGGGTATGGCGTTGTTGGCGTGACTGTGCGGATTCTCTGACCATAAGTATCTACTACATATAATACCCCTGCTGCATTTATTCCGATTCCATATGGAGTATCAAACCCTGCATTAAGACCTGTTGTGTTATCGGCTGAAGAAGAACGACCAGTTCCAGCTACGGTTGAAACATATCCACTTGGTGTGATTTTTCTGATTGTATGACCAAATGTTTCTGCTACATATATATTTCCTATAGGATCGCATGTAATTCCGTTTGGGCGATAAAAACTTGCTGCTTTTCCTTGACCATCCACAGATCCATCTACACCAGATCCAGCAAAGGTTGTTACATTTGCAGATGTATCTATTTTTCTAATAATATTATTGTTAAAATCTGATATATATAGATTCCCGAAAGAATCAATTGTAATTCCTCGTGGCCCATTGAAAGATGCTGCAGTTCCTTGACCATCCACAGATGCACCTACACCAGATCCAGCAAAGGTTGTTACATTTGAATTTATATCTATCTTCCGAATTTTGTTGCCAGTACAATCTGATACAAAAATATTTCCTGCAGAATCACATACAATTCCCGATGGTTCGCTAAATGTTGCATTAGACCCTGGGCCGTCTGCAGAACCTTGAATACCACTTCCAGCAAGTGTTGAAACGAAGCCACTAGGTGTTATTTTTCTAATACGATTATTAAAGCTATCTGAAACAATTAAATTTCCAAACAAATCAAATACCATGAAGTAAGGACGATAAAATGATGCGGAAGTTCCTTGGCCGTCTGCAAATGCTGCTGCCGCTGACCCAGCGAAGGTTGATACAAGACCACCAGGTGTAATTTTTCGTATAATATTATTGCCTGTATCTGTTATATATATATTTCCTGCATAATCACATGTTACGTCAGTTGGATAATGAAACTTCGCAGCCGTTCCTTGGCCATCGTTTGAACCAATTGCCCCTGACCCAGCCAACGTACTCACTTGTACATTGCTATCAATTATATATCGCTGAGGCGTGGGAAGAGGTGTGAGTAAACGGATTACATTGTTATATGTGTCTGCTACATAAAGGTTTCCTACGGAATCGCATGCAATTCCTGCTGGATGTTTAAATTTTGCTACACTACCATACCCATCTGTTAATCCATAACCTGACCCAGCAATGTTTGAAAATAAACCACTTGGTGTAACCTTTATGATATAACTTGTATTTTCATAATCTGTAAGATAAATATTTCCTCCATAATCAACTGCAATTGCTGCTGCAACACCATATGTACCATTTGGACTATTTGTAATAATAGTTGATACTGTATTATTTGATATTTTCCGAACCTTAGTAGAATTATCTACTACATATATATTTCCTGATAAATCTAATGTTATTGAATATGGATTACTAAATGTTGCTATACCAATAGCTCCATCTGCAGATCCTGCAGTTGAACCTGAGAACGTTGTAACATTTGAAGTAGTTGTATTAATATATCTGATTCTATTATTACCAGCATCTGCTACATAAAGATTTCCTACGGAATCACATGCAACTCCAGTTGGACCAGAAAATTGTGCATTGGACCCAATCGCATCTAGAAACCCTGCAGTAGACTTTCCAGCAAATGTTATAACCTGTCCACCTGCAATCCTTCTAATACAATTATTACCTGTATCTGCTACGTATACATTTCCCGATAAATCTACTGCAATTCCAATTGGATTATTAAAATATGATGCATTTGCTGGGCCATCTACTAATGAACCAGAACCACTCCCAGTATATACACCAGCGAAAGTTGTAACTGCACCTGCTGGTGTTATTTTCCTAATAATTCTAGACCAGGTATCTACTACATATACATTTCCTGTAGAATCTACTGTAACCGCCCATGCTCCAAAAAATGTTGCTGCCGTTCCTTGTGCGTCGTATCCACCCTGATCACCAGACCCAGCAAACGTAGTCACTTGCACTGTCTCTGAGCTTTCTCCACATGTAAATGTAGGAAGTGGGGTAATTTTTCTGACTAAATTGTTTCCAGATTCTCCCACATATAGATTTCCTAAAGGATCTAATGCAATTCCATTTGGATTTCTAAAGGATGCCAAAGAACCTATACTATTCACATATCCTGCTGCTGATCCAGCAACAGTTGTAACATTTGAATTCACATCTATTTTTCTAATACAATTATTCCCACCATCTGCTACATATAGATTTCCTAAAGAATCACGTGTAATATTTCTTGGATTATTAAACTTTGCATTTGACCCCTGGCCGTCTGCAAAACCCGACACTTGAGGAGTACCTGCAAGCAAGGTTACATTTGAATCTCGATCTATTTTTCTAATACAATGATTTCCATAATCAGATACATATAGGTTTTGAAAAGAATCCGCTACAACTGACCATGGATGATTAAATCTTGCATCCGTTCCTTGAGCATTTGAATATCCAGACACTCCTGACCCAGCTATAATTTGTATTGCTGTATTATTAGTTATTAACCGTGCAACAAGATGCCCAGTGTACCCTGCTATATATATAGTTTGAGATGTAGGTTCACATGTGATATCTTGTGCATAATATATACCAACAATAAGGGTAGATACTAAACCAGATGGTGTAATTTTTCGTAGATAATTAGTACCCATATCTGTTACATATACATTCCCTGCTGAATCGCATGCTACTCCAGATGGGTTGGCAAATGTTGCAACTGTTCCTTGGCCGCCTGCATATCCTTCTGTTCCAGACCCAGCAAAGGTTGAAACTAGCCCTCCTGTAATTTTTCTAATCCTATTATTACAATAATCTGCTACATACATATCTCCTGCAGAATTAAATGCTAGTCCCCTCACATTACTAAAACTCGCAGCAGTTCCTTGCCCGTCTGCATATCCTGCTGTTCCAGACCCAGCGAATGTCGTTACTTGAACATTCTTGTACGTTGTTTCATATGAAAATGTAGGAGGGGCTGTGAGTTTACGGATTGAACTATACACGTCATCTAATTCTGCTACATAAAAGTTTCCTACCGTATCACATGTTATTGCAGCTGGTCTATGAAATCCAACATTTGAACCTACACCGTCAATGTGTGTATCATTATTAAAAATTCCACCACATATGTTCGTAACAAATCCACCCACTGTAATTTTTATGATTTTAGATTCTCCCCAAACTTGTGTTACATATAGGTTTCCATATGGATCAATCGTCATTCCACCCATATAATGTATTGATGCATTTGTTCCTTGACCATCTGAATAGCTATCTGTAGAACCTACAAATGTTGTTACATTTGAATTCACATCTATTTTTCTGATCCTGAAATTACTATAATCGCATACATAAATATTTGAATAAGAATCGCATACAAGTCCACCATATAGGTCCCTGAACCGTGCAGCAGACCCTTGAGCATCAACATATCCAAATACACCATTTGATCCAGCAATTGTTGATACAGTACCATTCGGTGTGATTTTTCGAACTGTATACTTAGTGGAATCTGATATATATAGATTCGATGATGAATCAATTGCTATTCCATTCATAGAATTAGTTAACCTTGCTACACCTGATAAACCATCAACATATCCATTAACACCATTAGACCCAGCGTATGTTGATACATACCCATTTGGTGTAACCTTCCGAATTACAAAATTCTCAGAATCCATTACATATATATTTGAAGAAGAATCAATACAGAGTCCATTTATATAAGAAAAGCTTGCAGCATTTATTCCATCAGCTGAACCTTGAATACCTGACCCAGCAAACGTTGTTACTACACCATCCTTTGTAATTTTTCTGATTACGTAATTACTTCTATCTCCTACATATATATTTCCCGATGAATCACATGCAACTCCTGTTGGATTATAAAACTGTGCTTCTCTACCCACACCATTAATAAATCCACTTGGTCCAAGCCCAGCAAGAGTGGATGCTTGGAGGACAGGACTAGAATAGGAATATGGGCGTGTTGGCGTTATGATACGGATTCTGTTATTATATGTATCTGATACAAAAAGGTTTCCATAAATATCTGATGTAATACCGGATTTAGATGTACCTTGAGCTACATCATTAAAATTAAATTGTGAATTAGATCCTTGGCCGTCGATAAAACCTGCATTCGTGTTTCCAGCCACAGTTGTTACAATAGAATTACTATCTATTTTTCTAATTAAATTATTGCCTTGATCTATTACATATATATTTCCTGAATAATCACATGTAATCCCACTTGGATGCTTAAATCTTGCACTCAATCCTTGACCATCCGTTGAACCATACGCAAAACCACCATTAGACCCAGCGATAGTTGTAATAGTACCATCTGGTGTAACTTTTCGAACAATATTATACCAATAATCTGTCATATATATATTACTTGTGAATGAATCAAATGTAAGTCTATATGTTTGATTAAAATTTCCTGTGCCAAGTGGACCATCAATTGGAACATTAGCACCACCCATACCAGTCGGTATACCAGCATACAACGATACTGTACCGTTTGTATCAATCTTCCTAATTACATAATTCTGTATATCTGCTACATATATATTTCCTAAAGGGTCTGAGTCAATGCCTAATGGAACCCTAAATGCCGCTACATTTGATGCACCATTAACATACCCCGAACCTCCAGTTCCAATTATTGTAAGTAGAGTGCCATTTGATGAATATTTTTTTACTTTATTGTTATCATAATCTGATACATATATATTTCCCATAGGATCGCAGGCTATGCCATATGAAACAATACTGTTTAGAAATGTTGAAACTAAACCACCAGATGTAATTTTTCTAATCATAGAATTTAATGGGTCTGTTACATATATATTCCCTTGTGTATCGACTGCTACATCTACTTGATTAGAAAAACTCGCAGCTGTTCCTGTGCCGTTAGTTGAACCTGCTGACCCTGAACCAGCCAAGGTTGATACTGTGTAGATATCACTTGAGAGTATAAACGTATTACCATAATTTGCATTTGTCAATGGAATCATTGAATTACATCCAATAACAATCGTATATGGCGTAGTTGTTGATGATACCGTAGTGCTCATGGATGAAAGTGTAGTATTTGACATTGTTACATTTAATGCATAATTTGCATAATTTGAGGTTGAATATATTACATTTGCAGTCGCAGTTGATGCAGTCGGTGTAATTGATGAAAAGTTTTGTACACTTGGTACACCTTGACTGCCTGTTGAACCTTGAGTGCCTATTAAACCTTGAGTGCCTATTGAACCCGCCGAACCTTGAGTACCCTGTGTCCCCGTCCAGCCTGTGGAGCCTTGATTGCCTTGTGTACCCGTCCAGCCTGTCCAACCAGTCCAGCCTTGACTGCCTTGTGTGCCTATCGTGCCTACTGTACCTGTAGAGCCTTGTGTGCCCGTAGAGCCAGTAGAACCTTGCGCACCTCGTGTGCCTTGAGTACCCGTCCAGCCAGTCGTGCCTTGTGTACCGGTCCAGCCCGTTGACCCTTGAGTGCCTGTCGTCCCTTGTGTGCCCGTCCAGCCCGTGGTTCCTTGAGTGCCTTGAGTACCTGTCCAGCCAGTCGTGCCTTGAATACCAGTCCAGCCTTGAGTACCTTGAGAACCTGTCCAGCCAGTCGTGCCTTGAGTGCCTGTCCAGCCAGTCGTGCCTTGACTGCCTGTCCAGCCCGTTAAACCTTGAGTGCCTGTCGTGCCTTGTGTACCAGTATAGCCTGTCGTGCCTTGAATGCCTGTCCAGCCAGTCGTGCCTTGCGTGCCTGTCCAGCCAGTTGTGCCTTGAGTACCAGTGTAGCCAGTCGTGCCTTGTGACCCTGTCCAGCCAGTAGAGCCTTGACTGCCAGTGTAGCCAGTCGTGCCTTGTGTACCAGTGTAGCCAGTCGTACCTTGAACACCAGTCCAGCCTTGAGTGCCTGTCCAGCCAGTAGAGCCTGTAGAACCTTGTATGCCCGTCGTGCCTTGAGTGCCTGTCCATCCAGTGGAGCCAGTGGATCCTTGACTGCCTTGTGTACCTGTCCAACCAGTCATTCCTTGATTACCTGTTGAACCTTTATCACCTGCAATTAAAGTTATATAAGAAGCCGGAATTGCAATCGTATTTGCATTTGAAAATGCTAGATCATTTGATGTAGTATTAATACGATATTGTCCGGTAGAAGTGTCAATTCCAAGTTCCCCCGGTTTTAAATTAATATTTGACCAATTATCGTATCTACGAAATTGAATATGAATTTGTGGTGGTGTTGCCATTTCTATAATAGCGTATCTTATAAAATTAAGACAATACACACCTATTGTAGATATGTCCAACATTGTGTTACAATTTCTTAGAAATACAAAAGTTGGGTTTTCAAATGAAAACCGGGTATTACAAACTGGAGAAATTGCAGTTGAAACAGATACAAGATTTGTTAAAATTGGGAACAGTTCGAATGCATACAATGTATTACCTTATGCTGGATATACACAACAACAACAAGGGTGGACTGGCTGGACGGGGACACAAGGCAGTCAAGGCTCTACTGGCTGGACTGGCACTCAAGGGACGACGGGCATACAAGGCACGACTGGTACACAAGGCACGACTGGTTGGACTGGCACACAAGGCACTACTGGCTACACTGGTACTCAAGGCACCACGGGCACTCAAGGTTCAACTGGCTGGACAGGCACTCAAGGTTCAACCGGCTGGACTGGCACTCAAGGTACACAAGGCTGGACAGGCATACAAGGCACGACAGGCTGGACAGGTATACAAGGCACAACGGGATGGACAGGTATACAAGGCACAACGGGATGGACAGGTATACAAGGGTCAACGGGCTGGACAGGTATACAAGGTTCAACAGGGTGGACGGGCACACAAGGCACGACAGGCACTCAAGGGTCAACGGGCTGGACTGGTATTCAAGGCACGACTGGCTGGACGGGTACTCAAGGCACTCAAGGCATGACAGGTACACAAGGTTCACAAGGGACGACAGGGTGGACAGGCAGTCAAGGCACGACTGGCTGGACAGGCACTCAAGGTTGGACTGGTATTCAAGGTACGACTGGCTGGACAGGTATACAAGGTAGTCAAGGCTGGACTGGTATTCAAGGATGGACAGGCATACAAGGCACGACTGGCTGGACTGGTACACAAGGCACGAGTGGCACTCAAGGGTCCATAGGCACACAAGGCAATCAAGGAACGACTGGAACCACTGGAACAACGGGTTCTATAGGAACACAAGGTGTAACAGGATGGACGGGCATTTCTGGAAAACAAGGCATACCAGGCTTCATGGGTACTCAGGGAATGAGTGGATGGACTGGATCTACAGGCACTCAAGGGATATCAGGTCCACTTGCATTACCACTGTATTCAACTGCTTTAGGAAACCTTTCAGGTAGAATTGGAACAAGTAATTTGACTACTTCTGTTTCTGGTGCAGGGGCAGGAGCAGGAGCAGGAAACTCAGATATTTTTGTAAATAATCTAAACACAACGACACTTACTACCACATATACAACAGTTATATCATGTCCTGTTCAAATTGTAAATTCAAATATAACGGTAACACAAGCCAATATAGGAAATACCTTTATATTATCAAATTCCCTAAATATAACTCCAGTGAATGTTTCAGCAGGATATTATTCTTTCTTAAAATCTGGTCAAAATTCGTTAACTCCTATCTCAACTCCTCGTTTATCTGGTTTACAACTGTGGCTTGATGGTGCTGACCCGTTAGGAACAGGAACAGCCCCTGCAAACGGAACTGTCATTTCAAAATGGTACGATAAATCTGGAAACTCGTTTCATGGAACTGCTGCAGGAACAACAACCCCAACATTTAACAATACTGCATTAAATGGATATCCTGGAATATATTTTTCGAATGGATGTTTTAATGGACCTGTAAATATAACTGGGAATTCACTTACAGTTCTTGCAGTAGGATATATGTATTCTAATTCTCCAAATTCAGCCCGTATTATAGGATTAGGAAGAACTGGTACCAACGATTATGATAATACTGATTCTATCGGATTTTTAAGGCAATCTGATAAAGGGTTTCAACCATACAGGTATAACAATACTGCTTCCAATAACCCACCATTATATTCAAATACATATCTATTTGAAATGTGGGTTGATGGTCCATCTATGTATAACACTGTGCAAATAGGAAATAGTACATCAATTACATCTTGTACAAATCCTGGAGGCAATTTTAATATAAAAAATTTCTGTATTGGCGCTAGTACAAATAATGCCGATAGTGGTAGCTTCTTGATTGGTTATATTGGGGAAGTCCTTGTTTACAACAGAGTCTTGTCTGTCCAAGAAAGACAGGGGGTCGAAGGGTATTTAGCATGGAAATGGAACTTACAAGGTTCCCTTTCTAAAATAAATCCATACGCATCCACTCTTGCATCCATTCCTGTGTCTATACAAGCAGACCCTCGTTTGACTGGCTTACAGCTGTGGCTTGATGGTTCTGACCCGTTAGCTACAGGAACAGCCCCTGCAAACGGAACTGTCATTTCAACATGGTACGATAAATCTGGAAACTCGTTCAATGGAACTGGTGTTTCAAGCCCAACATATAGCAATAGTGCAATAATTTTTAATGGCACGTCGCAGTATTATACTGTTCCGTATGCACCTCCTACACCATTGGTAGCTGAAACTGGATTTTTTCTTGTGAATTTTACTGTAGCAAATTCATATGAGTTTCTTAGAACTCCCACCTCGACAGCTGTAGCCGGTCTACAGTTATATACATATTATAGTAGTCTCCTCGCTCTTGGAACTTTAAATCATACTAATGGGAATGGGGTTAATACTACAACCCTCCCTACAGCAGGTATAAATTGTATTATTGGCTATTCGTATAATTCTAGTACAACAAACATATATGAAAACGGAACATTTATGGCTAGTTCGAATGGGTTTAGCAATATGACTGGCAATTTGTCATTTGTTATTGGTACATCAACTAACCTTGATGGTCAATGGTTCGGCGGCACAATCTCAGAAATCCTTATTTACAACCGAGTCTTGTCTGTCCAAGAAAGACAGAGGGTAGAAGGATATTTAGCCACAAAGTGGAATCTACAATACGCTCTTCCTACAGGACAACCTTATAAAATAATTGGGAACTATATCCCTATACAACCCAACCCTGTTACAAATGGCTTACAATTGTGGCTTGATGGTGCCGACCCGTTAGCTACAGGAACAGCCCCTGCTAACGGAACTGCAATTACAACATGGTACGATAAATCTGGAAATGGGTACAATGGAACGGGTACTGCTAGCCCAACATTTAATAATAATGCAATAATATTTAATGGCACATCACAGTATTATACTGTTCCGTATTCTGGGGTATCTGTAGTGGCTGAAACTATATTTATTGTTTGTAATTTTACTACAACAAGTTCTTATCAGATGCTTATAGATGTATCAAATACAGGACAGCAAAATGGACAACCTCAAATATATATTTTGAATGATAATCCATATAAATTACATTTTCAATCATTAGGTAATGCGGCGGGTCCCGGCATTGTTACAACAACGCTTCCTACAGCAGGTATAAATACGATTTTGGAATTTGCATATAATTCAACTACATCATATATTTATGGGAATGGAACCTCATATGGTACTAGTAACGGTGCACATAGTGGTAGGACAGGCAATTTGTCATTTACTCTTGGTTCAGCAGTAAGCTATCTTCCTTTAAGTTCATTTTTCGGCGGCACAATCTCAGAAGTCCTATTTTATAATAGACTCCTGTCTACAGGAGAAAGACAGCAAGTGGAATGGTATTTAGCAAACAAATGGAATCTACAATCATCTCTTCCTATAGAACACCCTTATTCAACAATTGGAAAATCTGTTTTTATACAACCAATCTCTATTACAACTGGCTTACAACTGTGGCTTGATGGTGCCGACCCGTTAGCTACAGGAACAGCCCCTGCAAACGGAACTGTCATTTCAACATGGTACGATAAATCTGGAAATTCGTTAAATGGAACTGGGTTTTCAAATCCAACATATAGCAATAGTACAATAACTTTCAATGGAACCAATCAGTATTTTACTGTTCCATATACTGGAATTCATGCAACCGAAACTGCGTTTATCGTTGCGACTTTTACAACGGTTGGCAGCTGGCAAGAGATTTTAATAGGAAATAACAGCCCTACAATGGAAATTGGCTTAGCTCCGGATCGTAGTTTTTTGAATGTATTCGGAGGTAACATGACAGTATCAGGCCCGCTACCCACAATTACAGTTCCAACTATTTTTGATTATTCATACAGTTCATCAACGTCTGCATTATATGAAAATGGTTCTCTAATAGGAACATCTAATGGATTTACAGCTGTTACTCAATCAAGTTTAAATATTGGAAGAAGATTCGATAATACAATGTATCTAAACGGTACAATCTCAGAAGTGCTGATTTACAACAGAGTTTTGTCTACAGCAGAAAGACAGCAAGTGGAAGGGTATTTAGCAAACAAATGGAATCTGCAAACATATCTTCCTGCAGGACACCCTTATAAAACATTAAATATGAATATTGGAGATATATATGTACCCCCTGATACAACAATGAATCCTGGAGCATCTACGTTGTATTATGACGGGTCTAACTGGTCTCTGAACTAATCTGGTCTTTGAACTGTTCTTTGAACTAATATAATCTAATAGTATTCTATACTATGTAATTATACAAGAAGACAAGAAGACAAGAAGACAAGACAAGAGAAAACTAGTTATACAATGTAAAACTTGTTCCAGTCCAATATAGCATAGAACTGGAATTCAACATCGCATTTGAACCCGTGTATGTAATTTGAGTTCCATTGTAATACATACTTACTGTATTTACTGATGCATTTGAATTTCCATTTCTGATATATACATAAAATCCAGCATCTTGTGCTCCAAGAAATCCAGTTGATAGACCGTGATTCGTAGCGGAACCACTTGTTACAATGAATGTAGAACCTCTATCTACTGGTGAAAATGTATAGTTACTTGTCCCAAAGTTTGCACTAATAATCTTCACTGAAGGAGTTATATTGTAAATTGGCCCTGTTACACCTGTTGTTGGAAGTTTTTGTTGTGCAATTAATGAATAATTACTGCTTGCTCCTGTTGGCCCCACTTGCCACCCACCTATTACTCCAGGTGTTGAAATGGAAGGACCAATATTTATAAATGGTGTTGCAAATCCATACTGACTATATGCTATGCCATTCAAATCCGTGCCAATTAAACTAGCTCCTTCTACTGTATCTAATTGTGTAAATATTATATGTGTATTATATTGACCTGGTAATATATTGACTGTCGTATCTGTAAAATAATGTGTATAATACACGGTAATGCTATCAGAATTTCCTAGAACAATTGTTGTACTAAAAGAACTTCCTTTAAAGTTTAATGCAGAAGAAGTAATTATTGCATCCGTATTTTTTCTTACAGTAATTGTTGGAAGAGACACATTCAAATCCAGACGTGTATTATCTGTTAAAACTTGGCCAGAGACTAAGATAGTTAATATATTTAAACTATTATTTGTTAGAACACCATTTGCATAAGAGAATCCAACAGTTCCATATGAATTCAATAGATCTTGTGTATCATATACAATTTTAGTTGGAGTAGAAGTACTTGCTGGAATATTTGATATTGAATAATATGAAATAGATTGAAGAGGACGATTCAATCCTGGTGGACCCGTCATGCCCGTCATGCCCGTCATGCCCGTCATGCCTGTCATACCCGTTGGGCCAGTCATACCCGTCATGCCCGTCATGCCCGTCATGCCCGTCATGCCTGTTGGGCCCGTCATACCTGTTGGGCCAGTCATGCCCGTCATGCCCGTCATGCCTGTTGGGCCAGTCATACCTGTTGGGCCAGTCATACCAGTCATGCCCGTCATGCCCGTCATGCCTGTTGGGCCAGTCATACCTGTTGGGCCAGTCATACCAGTCATGCCCGTCATGCCAGTCATGCCTGTTGGGCCCGTCATACCTGTTGGACCCGTCGTGCCTGTTGGGCCACGCACATTCATTAATTGTGTAAATGTAATATTGGTGTTATATTGGCCACTTAGAATATTAATAGGTATTTGAAAAGAATTTGCATACCGTACATAGACACTTTCAGTTGGATTTAAAAGTACACTCGTAGTAAAAGAACTCCCTTGAAAATTTATAACAGATGTGGTTAATATATCATAGTCTCCTTTTGTAATAATAATTTCTGGTTGTTGTCGTGTTAAATCAAAGATTCTATTATCAGTTATAACTTGTCCAGAAACTAAGATGTTTATAACATTTGAGGTAGGATTTGATACTGTTCCAAATTCATTTGAATATACAAAATCAGGAGATCCATATGAATTTGAAAAGTCTTGGTCAGTATATATAATTGTAGCTATAGAATTTCCACTTACTGGAATATGACTACCTGCAATAAACCATGATGCAGAAGGAAGCGGTAATATAGGAAAACTTTCACCTGTTGGGCCTGTTATACCTGTTGTTCCTGTCATTCCTGTTGCACCTGTCATGCCCGTTGGACCTGTTCTACCGGTCATACCTGTCATGCCTGTCATCCCTGTCATGCCTGTTGCACCTGTGTTTGTTGCTGTACCTGGTATACCTTGAATTCCAGTTGGGCCTGTTCTACCTGTATAGCCTGTTGCACCTGTGTTTGTTGCTATACCTGGTATACCTTGTTCTCCAGTTGGGCCTGTCATGCCTGTATAGCCTGTTGCGCCTGTCATACCTGTTGAGCCTGTCATGCCTGTTGGGCCTGTCCTGCCTGTTGCACCTGTGTTTGTTGCTGTACCTTCTATACCTTGTTGTCCAGTTGGGCCTGTCATCCCTGTGTAACCTGTTGTGCCTGTTGCACCTGTGTCTGTTGCTGTACCTGGTATACCTTGTTGTCCAGTTGGGCCTGTCATCCCTGTGTAACCTGTTGCGCCTGTGTTTGTTGCTATACCTGATATACCTTGAATTCCAGTTGGGCCTGTGATGCCTGCCATCCCTGTCATGCCTGTTGGGCCTGTTGGGCCTGTTGCACCTGGCATGCCTGTCATGCCTGTCCTGCCTGTTGCACCTGTGTTTGTTGCTGTACCTGGTATACCTTGTTGTCCAGTTGGGCCTGTTCTACCTGTATAGCCTGTTGTACCTGTTGCACCTGTGTCTGTTGCTGTACCTGGTATACCTTGTTCTCCAGTTGGGCCTGTCATCCCAGTGTAACCTGTTGCACCTGTGTTTGTTGCTGTACCTTCTATACCTTGTTGTCCAGTTGGGCCTGTCATGCCAGTGTAACCTGTTGCGCCTGTCATGCCTGTTGGGCCTGTTGGGCCTGTGCTTCCAGTTGAGCCTGTCATGCCTGTTGGACCTGTTCGGCCTGTTGGGCCTGTTCGGCCTGTTGGGCCTGTATACCCTGTTTTACCTGTTGCACCTGTGTTTGTTGCTATACCTGGTATACCTTGTTCTCCTGTGCAACCCGTCATTCCTGTTGGGCCCGTCATGCCTGTT
>CANJZE010000042.1 GCA_947479455.1 Bacteroidota bacterium | reverse complement strand
TTTCTATCAGTGAGTTACAAGCGAACCTGAAACCCTCCCGATGCTAAATCGGGATGCGCTAACCGAACAACGCTACACCCCGAACTATTTTCGGTTTTTCTATCAGTGAGTTACAAGCGAACCTGAAACTCTCCCGATGCTAAATCGGGATGCGCTAACCGAACAACGCTGCACCCCGAACTATAATACAAACTTCAATTTTCAATATGGCGGTGAGGGAGGGATTCGAACCCTCGGTACCGTTTTACCAGTACGACAGTTTAGCAAACTATTGATTTCAGCCACTCATCCACCTCACCTACACAAGAAATTTTAAGAACGTTTTTTTTAAAGGACGACAAAAATAGAAATTCCGACAAACCAACCAACTTACTTGGCATGTTTTACCGGAGCATTTTAATCTTACGTTCTGTTCCTAGTACCCTTACAACAAAAAAGCCTGCCATATTTCTATAGCAGGCTTTTTTGTTTTTTCATCTTTAATGGAAAGTAATTTTCATTTCCACTCTTCTGTTTTTCTGTTTACCTTCTTTGGTATCATTATCTGCAACAGGGCGGGCTTCGCCATAGCCAAAATCTTCCAGCATATTTGCTTTCACCCCTTTCTTTACCAAATAATTTTTAACCGCAGTAGCCCGTTTTTGAGAAAGAATTAAATTCTTTTCATCAGTTCCTACGTTATCTGTATGTCCTTCTATTCTCAAACCATAGGTTGGTTTGCTTACTAATAAAGAGGCCAAAGAACTCAAAGACGGGAACGAATGACTTCTGATAATATCCTTACCCGTTTCAAATTCCAAATTATCGAATGCATATTTCAGAGTTTCCAATTCTTTTTTCGCAAGTTTAGGACAACCTTTGTTTTCAGGAACTCCAAATACGGTAGGGCACTCATCATCTTTATCAAATACACCATCGCCATCTTTATCAGGCCAAGGGCATCCGTTATTTTCTTTTGGTCCCGGAGTGTTTATACAACGGTCTTCATTGTCATAAATTCCATCTGCATCAGTATCGGGGCAACCAAAGTGGTCTTTGGCACCCGGCACATCAGGACATAAATCTGTTTTATCAGGCGTGCCGTCCTTGTCGCGGTCAGGGCAGCCGTTAAACTCAGCAATTCCCGGTGTGTCTGGACACTCATCCAATTTGTCCATAATCTTATCACTATCACGGTCAGGGCAACCATAAAATTCAGCTAACCCTTTTTCATGTGCGCAAGAATCGTCTACATCGGCAATGCCATCACCATCGGCATCGGGGCATCCTTTTAATTCAATAGGACCGGGATTATCAGGGCATCTATCTTCTTTATCAAGAATTCCATCGCCATCTCTGTCGGGGCATCCTTTACTTGCACAACTTCCTTTATCTTTTTTGCATTGGTCAAGTTTATTGGATACACCATCTTTATCCTTATCGCGAATTTTGCTATAAGGAATGGTAATTTTCAAAGCCATGTGTATATCGGCATTGTAAACAAATTTTTTGGCAAACAATCCGAGAATATCAGAAGTTCCAATTGTCAATGGTCCCATTCGAAGTGTTGCACCCCAACTAACATTCCCTTTAAAATCGTACGAAACAGGTAAGTAAGCACCAAACCAAGCATGGTCATATTTTGGAGTCAATGATATAGTAGATGCTTGATGAACCATGTTGCGGTTCTTAGCCATATTAGGCGAAATGGTTCCCGCCAAATTCAAACCAAAGCCATAGGCAATATTGTAATCCAAAAACACATTAAAACGGGTGGGCAACCACATGGTGAAAAAACCTTTGTTGTCTGTCTTCACCTGAAACCGCGTGCGCACCGTGTCATCTATACTTTGCAACCCATCAGGAAATTTAGCATCTTTTACTCTCCATCCGGTTATATCAGCGGTAAAATATCCGCTGTATTCTCCTCTTTTAAATTTGATGGCTCCTAAATCTATCATGCTAAACCCTACAGCTAATTTGTAGCGACTCTTGTCAAAACGCCATTGGTCTTTGCAATCCATTTGATAGTGGTAAGCTTCTTTATCTTTGTCTGGTCGCCATTCGTACACCATACCCAAGTCAACAGCTACAGTAGGTATTGAATATTTGTATGAAAACAAATCAGAAACAGATGAAACATAATTATCAGGAGAAAATCCTTTGGAAGTAACCAAGCCTTGTGAGTAAGCATAATGAGCTTCTGTTTTAAATACCGAAATGGTATCAAAATTCTGCCACTTATATTTCAAGTCATTAACGTATGCATAGCCACCCGCAAAACCATTTAAAAGTTTTAGAGTACCACCAAATTTTATGAAATGTGGTCCTTGGTCATAAATTACTCTTGAATAAGTCAAACCAAAATCAGCCCAATGCAAAGTTTTTACTGATGGATTCAGATTGTTCAATCCTTGGTTTACGTAACCCAAAATAGAATCTGCTGTATAACCTGCACCATAGTATGCTATACGTACAAAGGTTTCATCAAATTTGTCAACGTTGGTTACGGAGTTTATATGATAGCTAAATGCAAAAGCATTTTTGTTTTTGTTTTCACCTTTGCCCCAAGTACACATAAACGAAAGTGGTCCCTGAATTTGTGCAGCTATTACAGCCGATTTGTCTTTGCCGTTAATACGCTCACGCAAAAAGTCTGTTTGAAAATCACCAGTTGCTCCTGGATTATTGGGATGCAACAAATAATCTCTACTTACACCTACATAATTATTAGTCATGTTAAAGCCTAAACCTATCAGATTTACATCGGCCACAAAAGGAGCATCGGCAATAGCAGGATTGTAATTTACATTGGTAACACCGCCATACATACTGCTTCTTAAGCCTTGAAAAAATTGAGCATTTGCTGCAATTGAACCGAGAATGAGAATGGAGAGTAAATATTTTTTCATAGTCAAAAAATTTTGTTTCGAAAGTGAAAGTAAGGGATTGTTTTGCGGAAGCAAGAAAAAATTTACGTTTTGTTAGGTTTCGGAAATAAGTTTTTGTTTCGCGTGGAATATGAAAACATCCTCTACTAAATTTCTCATCGCGGTATTTGTTCTTACATCAGGTTGTATTGCTTTCGAGTTTGTTTGGAACAATCAGGTTGCAGAAACCATGAAAATGAAAAACGGATTTCTGCTACTTGGCATTTTTGCCTCATCAGTTACAGTAATTCATTTGTTTCTATTACAATCGGCAAAGGGTAATGGGCAGGAGTTTATCAGAAGATATTTAGCGGCTACCGTTTTCAAATTTCTGTTCTACATTTTTTTAGTGCTGGTGTTTCTACTTTTTTCCAGCGACAACAAAACAGCAATGATTCTTCATTTCCTTTTTTACTACACAATGTTTACGGTTTTAGAGGTGAGTATGCTTTATGGGGAGATGAGAAAATAATTTCAAGTCTGTGTCATAGTTCTTAAAAAAGCAAAGAGCGTAACGAAAATGCGTTACGCTCTTTGCTTTTTTAACTGCTACTGCTTACTGCAACTGCCTACTGATTACTTCGGCTCTACCGGCTCTAACTTACCTTCTTTAATTATCGGTTTGTCATCGCCAGGTTTGCTTTCTGCTGGTTTGGTTTCGGTTGGCTTAGTTTCTTCAGCACCTGTTTTCTTTTCTTTCTTTTTCTTCGGCTCATCAGGCACTAATGAAACTCCTGTTTCATTGGTCGATTTTTTGCCACCGTTTAAGAAATCAAACAACAAGCTAAAGCGTATGGTATTATCCAAAGGATTTCTTTGAATGGTAGTAGGTATGAGGTAAGAGAAATTCAAACCAACTACGCTATACTTTACAGTTAAACCTGCTGTAAGAAACTGACGATTACCTTTTTGGGCATGCTCATAAAAATATCCGAAACGGACACCGAATTGCTTGTTATATAAATACTCAGCACCAATACCCCAGGTAACCTCCTTAAATTCCTCTGCTGACCCTCCCGGTGCATCGCCAAACGAAGTAAACATACCCCCAATAGAGGATTTCTCTTTCCAATCGGGAACATTATTAGTATTCTTGTCATACTTAGGCAATATTTTACCTGTTGAGTCAAGTAAAATATTACCTGGTACCGGAGAGGGGACTAGCAATTTATTCATGTCAACATAGAATCCGATAGAGTTGTGCTTGTCAATATTCAAAGTATAACCTACGCCTATACCTAAGTTAGTAGGAATATAATCTTTGGTAATGTTCGAAGTGTATGAAATTTTGCTTCCAATGTTCGAAATATTCATGCCCACTGTTAATTCATGCTCGAGTTTATGCGCATTGTTTTCATTAAACCGTTTACGGACAAACCATGAAATATCTCCCGAACCCGCAACACCCGGCTTTATTAAATTATTGTCTACCTGCTGTCCTCCTGCTAAGTTGGAGTAAACCACCCGAAGCGATGCAGCAATAGAAAATATATCGCCTAATCTACGAGCGTAGTGTCCATCAATAGCAAATTCATTTGGACGAAACTCGCCAGTTGTTGCTCCATTTAAATCAGTAAAAGTGATATTACCAAGAGAAAAATAACGAATAGACACTGCCACAGTTTGCATCTTCTTCACCTTGTAATAACCCGCAAGATTGGCGAGGTAAATGTCGTTAACTAGGGTTCGCAACCACGGGCTGAAAGTAACCGCAAATCCAAAGTCTTTATCAATAAATGCAAGCTTTGCAGGATTGGTGTAAAGACCATTCACATCGGGGCTACGATAATCACCTTCGTTTTCGCCATTACCATAAATAGGCGTGGCAATACCTACATCGCCCATTCCACCCGCACGTGCATCGGATATTATACGAAGAAACGGAACCGCTGTAGTAACGGTATTTATTTGACCAGCTGAAGTATTAATGCCTTGGGCTTCCAATAACGATATTGAAAGAATCCATACGGTAAAAAATGTAACTGCTCTTTTTGTACGCAACAAGTAATTCATGCTCTGTTTGATTGAATTAAAATTTAAAGTAGAGGTGTTGCGATAGTTTGGCTTTTAATTGGGCAGCAATCTATCTTAAAACCACTAATTTTTCAAATTTATGTGCGCTCTGCCCTTCAGCATTGCGCACCGTTAACTTATATACGTAAACTCCTTTGCCAATGGCGTCACCGTAATCGTCTAAACCATCCCAGGCTATGTTGTTTACACGGAAACCATCGCTGTGTACAAACTCAACAATGTTTTTTACAAGTTTTCCACTGACAGAAAAAATTTGAACGCTTACATTTAAATCATCACAATTGCGGTTATGTTCAAACATAAACTCGGTATGCGTGGTAAATGGGTTGGGATAATTGTACACATGCGATAGTGCAAGTTTGGCATTTGAGGCAACTATAAATTCTGTGTATTCTTCGGTAGAGTTATTCTGAATATCCCAAGCTTTTACTTTGAGAGTATGTTTGCCATCAGTTAGTTTTGTATAAGGATATTTTACTGCCCCTTTTTTGTAATTATCTAATTCGCTTTCATAGTAGTCGTTAAGTATGACTTTGTTTTGGGTATTGTCATCTAATATCGCTGTCATGTCATGGCCTATTCCGTTACCTACCGTATTGATTCCGCTCTCGTCAGTCAGTTTCATTAACAACATGGGGTCGGCATTGGTGGTTCCACCAAAAACAAATTTTTCGTCATTCATGTACAAATCCATTTTAGGACCTACGGGGTCTACAATAAAACTATCGGCAGAGCCTCCAATTACTATATCGGTTGAATACCCGTGCGCATCTACATAGTTTCCGTTATCTGCATAATAACTTATTCGTCCTTTGCCGTATTGGTAGTTAATATCTTTAGGTACCATAAATGAAAAACTGAAACTGCCGCTGGTAACACTTGCTTTCCCTTTAAACAGCGTATTCTTATACATTTTAAAGGGAAAAATAATTGGTTGGTCGTTACCTAGGGTTTGAAGATTTGAAAGTTTATCATATACCAGCGGATAAACAACACCATTGAATGAAGTGAGTTTGTTTCCGTTATCGTCCTGCACTTCGCCTGTAATGGTAACCTGCGTTAATGCTTTCAACGTATCGTGCGGCATAGCAACCGGTTTGTTATTGATAGCTATGGTTGCAACATTGTAGCGAGGATAGTTTAGCGTTAAGGCGGGGTCGCCAAGCAAAGTAAACTTACGATTGTTGTCACCGCTATTCGCCACGTTTTTCGCCACCATAACCGCTTCGCCAAGCGTAGGAAATCTGCCCTCATAAGAATCTAACAAACCATGAAACGCAGCAGTGTTGGTGAGTTCATTGGCCGATTGATAAACCAAACGCACCGTAGTAATAGCACCTATAGCTCCGCCTTTTCCATTAACTACTAACCATTCTCCTGCGGTTCTATCTGGTAAATCGTAACGACTAAATTCGCAGGTAGCCGTAATGAATAGCGGAAGTTTCTCTTTGTTTTCTAAAGGAATAATATCGGCCATATTAAAAATGCGCTCGTGTGCCCAATTGGTTTCACCACCATGCCCTACCCAATTCATGATGAGTGCGCCTGAATTAATGCGGTTGAGAATAGCCGTGTTTACTTCCGGGTAGCGATCGCCAGCGGGTGTAGGTAACTGTTTAAAAGCGTCTAGATAAATTTTTTCGAAATTGTAAACGGGATGCGCGGAACGATTACTTTCAGCCAAATTTTCAGAATAGTTTTGAAACACAATTCCATCTGAAACATCTAAATCGTCTCCCACAAACGTGATCATGTTTCGCCAACTGTTATTTGAATTTAGTTGCATACAAGAGCCGTTTATTGCCGGCTTTTTGTAGTTCTTGATTTTGTTCACTACATCCTGGGCTTCGGTAGAGGTTCCCACAGGCAAACGTCCTACACCAATATCCATTTGTTGCGAAGTATTAGTGATATCTCCTCCTTCATTATTATCTAGCAAACCAAAAAAATCATCGGATGTGTAAGTGCCGGTTGTGGAAATGGACTCGTAGCTTTGATACGTAGAAACAAAATTATTGCTATTGGCAATTCTACCCTTAGGGTCATACGAGCCATCACCCATCAATAATAAATAACGTGGCATTAAAGCGGTATCTGTACCTGCTCGGTCATAAAGCATTTTCATTAAATCGCGAATGGCAGAAATATCGGGCTTGCCGCTTGCAAACTCATTATACACTTGCGAAAGCATAACCACGTTTACCGAAATGTTGTCATTTTGCCTATGAAAATCGGCCAAATCATTCGATGCGCCAACAAAATCATCGGGCGTTATAATGACCATATCGGGTTCCCCCATTCCGTGTAAATTTTGATTGGCTACTTGCTCTATTTTTTCAGGATTGGGAAAAGAGCCGTTTACATTGAACGCAATAAATTCTTTTAGTCCATCGGTGGTTGCAATAAAAGAAAGTTGCGAACCATTCAACGAGGTTTGCATTTCCTGAATGTTGTTGATGGCAGTTACATCCCAAATTTTTGTGGCGCCAGAAGCATTTTCCAAATTAAATTGCGAAACGTTTCCAACGCCAATAGTCGAAACATTTCTGAATGGCATTGCATCGTCCGAAAGGGTAAGTGCTCGTTTTACATTCAAATCAAAATAGTTGATGTAACCGGCTGCAGTGCCCGATGGATCGTTGCTAACGTTATAGGTGTAAGTAATGTCCAATTGGTTCGAAGATGCGCTGTAATTGGCCGTACTTACCACCGGATAAAATGCGTTGGGATAAGAAGAGTTTGGAATGCCCGGTTCGTTTTGGGTTAAAATAGTTTGACCGTTTATACTTACCGAAACCGAAGAACCATAACTGGTTTTTGAACCTACGTAAGAGGTAAATTTAACCGGAGTTGAGGTTACTAGATTCGGAAAATTGTAAGAGAAACTTTTAGTGTTGTTGAAGCCGGTTAATTTTTCACCTAACCATTCTTTACCGGAACGCAATAAATTGTATTCATCGCTTTCGTGAAAAGCATGGTCATCAAAGTCAGTAATGATTTTATTCGGGCTTGAAACCGAGGGCGCAAACGTAGCACGTTTGCCGGTGCCGGATGTAGTAGTAATAAAATAATATGCCTTATCCGTATAAAGATTTTTGCGGTGGTTAAACGCCACAGATGCAGGATTGTAAACCCGAGCGTCTGCCATTTGACCATAGAACAATAAAAAATCTCCATCATCCATTTTGTTGTTGCCATTGTTGTCAACCACTAATGCTGGATTTTCTACGAGGTCGTCAAAACGAGTATCGGCATTTTTATCAGGCACCATGCCACCACCATTTCCAAAAATGGCTAATGCATTTAAATTAAAACTACTTGGGTCAACACCGAGAGTAGTTTTTATAAAACTAAAATCAATTTTATAAATACCATCGGCAGTAGTAGCTACTTTATACCATGTACCAGAAGTCAATACAGAACTTGGAGCGAAAGCGTGTGTAGCGCGGTGCTGTCCTTTAGGTGCAACAACCAAGTGAATGGTAAACGATTCCAATTTTTCAATAACTCCCGTTGCTGGATTTTTTCGGAACGGAAGAATGGAAATAGATGCACTAGGCTTTTTACGTTGAAATGAAATATCAACTTGCGGTTCAATCACTTCTTTTAAAAAAACTTGCGAACCGGTTTCTATATGGGTAGAATTTGAGTAAACGATATTTAAGAGTTGAATTGATATTTCTCCCTGCACTGAAATTGGAATATTCTCCTTGTAAACAGGCAACAATCCAAATTGCTCTTCGTGCACCGCGTTTGTAAAGGTAGGCTGAATAATCGTTTTGCCTTCAATGGTATAAATAGATTTTGCGTTCTCATGCCATTCTAACTTTCGCTGATAATCTTGGGCATTCAAGTTGCCGCATAAAAAAATTAGGGCAGCAAGCAAAAAGCAATTGCTATAGGAAAAAATATTTTTGAAAGAATGGAGCATAAATCTGTTTGTAAATTTTGTAAAGAGCCGGTTAAAACGCAGCCTTCTACAATTTATTGTATGCAAAGTAAAGAAGAAATGAAACTTTGAATGTTTGTAGGGGACTGGAAATATTTTTTATTCATGCCCTAAAATACAATTATGAAAAAATTTGTCGGTCTTGTTTGCTTGCTGGTAACTACCCTTTCTGTTTTTTGTCAAACGCAGGTTTTAATACAGGATACATTTCGACCAATGAGTAAAGGATTGTTCAATGCCTTTACTACGCTAGTTCCCAAAGCGGCTTTGGCAGATATTGAAAAAGATTGGACAAAATATTTGAGTGAGAATAATAAAGCAAAACCATTGGCTGTTAACGGAGAGATTAATATTGTAGGTGTTTCACTAAAAAATATTTCTCCAAAGCCCATCAACATCTATAGCAAGCTTCGTGAAACCATGGAAGGAGTGAAACTGAGCGTCTGGTTCACCGAAAACGATTCGGTTTTTATTTCCACCGATTCGGCAGATGAGAAACATTTAGCCGTGCGGAAATACCTGCGTGATTTTGTTATTCGCGAACTGAAACAAACGGCCACCACTGTATTGAACGCTCAAAAAGAAAAACAATCGGCTTTGGAAAAAGAACTCTCCGCGGGTATTAAACTCGAAGAAAAAGCGAACAAAAAAATAAACGAAAATCAGCGCGCCATTCAACGAGCAAAAGATGAAATAGTTTCTGTTAATGATGATGTGCAGCGAAAGGACGAACAGATATATTCACAAAAAGGAATGGTTGAAAACACTGCTACCGATGCTAATGCAAACAAAGGGGCCAAGCAAACCTTAAAAAACTTAGGGAAAGATAAAAAGAAGTTGAAGGGGCAAATTGAATTGCAAAATAAAAATATCGACCGCTCAGAAGCAGATATTCGCAATGAGCAAAGGAACATTACATTGTTAAAACAGAAACAAGATTTAAAAAATGCTGATCTTGAAAAACAGAAGCAACTAGTTCGTGAAGCTGAAAACACGTTGAATAGTATTCAATAAAATTTGGCCACATTAGTCTTATTGCCACTTTGGTGTTATTCTATATTTTGGCTAATAAATTATTTTCTTTGGCAGCAACAATTCAACTATGAAGGGAATTATACTCGCAGGAGGTTCAGGTACGCGGCTTTATCCTATCACTTACGCCATCAGTAAACAAATCATGCCTATCTACGATAAGCCTATGATTTATTATCCGCTAACTGTTTTAATGAAAGCGGGGATCAATGAAATTTTAATCATTTCTACTCCTACCGATTTACCAAACTTTGAACGTTTGCTTGGTGATGGCAAAAAATTCGGTTGCAGTTTTACCTACAAAGTACAGGAAATACCGAATGGTTTGGCGCAAGCATTTGTGCTGGGTGAAAAATTTATTGGTAAGGACAAAGCCGCACTCATTTTAGGCGACAATATTTTTTACGGCAGTGGTCTTGACCAATTACTGAAAGCCAACTCAAACCCCGATGGCGGTGTTGTATTTGCTTATCACGTTAGTGACCCTGAACGATATGGAGTTGTTGAATTCGATAAAGATGGCAAAGCCATTTCTATTGAAGAAAAACCGAAAGAGCCGAAGAGCAATTACGCGGTTCCGGGACTTTATTTCTACGACAACAATGTGGTCGAGATTGCCAAGCAACTCAAGCCCGGTGTTCGTGGAGAGTATGAAATTACTGATGTGAACAAAGAATACTTGCAACAAAAAAAATTGCAGGTTGGAATTTTAGACAGAGGAACTGCCTGGTTAGACACCGGAACTTTTGATTCGCTCATGCAAGCCTCACAATTTGTACAAGTGATTGAACAGCGACAAGGTTTAAAGGTAGGTTGCATTGAAGAAGAAGCATGGCGGCAAGGATTTATTTCTTCCGAACAATTGCGTACGCTTGCAGAACCTTTATTGAAGAGTGGTTACGGAAAATATTTATTGGAACTTATCTCGTAGCAAAATTTAAAACGACTAAAAAATTATGACGGCAAATTTCAAGAATAAAATTTTGGTAACAGGGGGTGCGGGTTTTGTAGGAAGCACCATGGTTGATAAATTGATTGAAGACCCGGAGAATTTTGTAGTGATAGTGGATAATCTATCTACCGGTAACATTAAACGTTTGCCCGAAACAAACCCACACAACAATTGGAAATTTATCAAGTGCAATTGCAATGCATACCGCGATATTTCGGATGTAATGACTTCTTATAAGTTCGATTATGTGTTTCATTATGCCGCAGTGGTTGGAGTAAAAAGAACTTTGGATAATCCAGTTTCAGTACTCAACGATATTTCGGGTATTAAATACATTCTCGACTTGTGTAAAAACACAGGCGTTCAGCGTGTTTTCTTTTCCTCTTCATCCGAAGTTTACGGTGAGCCGTTTGAGCATCCGCAAAATGAAATGACCACTCCGCTTAATTCGCGTTTGCCTTATGCCGTGGTGAAAAATGTGGGCGAAGCGTTTTTACGTTCCTACAAACAAGAATTTAATCTGGACTATACCATTTTCCGTTTCTTCAATACTTACGGACCAAAACAAAGTGGCGATTTTGTGATGACTCGTTTTATTAAATCGGCTTTAGAGAACAAAAAAATTTCGGTGTATGGCGATGGTTCGCAAACAAGAACTTTTTGTTACCGCGATGATAATGTGGATGCTTGTGCCAATACGCTTTACAATAATGTTCACTTAAATGATACGGTAAACATTGGAAGCGATTTTGAAATTACTGTTTTAGATTTAGCAAAGCTTATTATTAAAAGCACCAATTCAAAATCTGAAATAGTTCACTTGCCACCTTTGGCCGAAGGTGATATGAGCCGAAGAAAACCCGATATTGAAAAAATGAAAACACTTCTTGGCAGACCGATGATAAGTTTGGAAGAGGGCATTCGTAAAACAATTGCAAGCGGACAATACAATTTTTAAAAGCCCCCAAACCCCCGAAGGGGGCTTAATCCAAAACAGCAGTGAACTACAAATTTAAGAACGAAGGTGCATTTAACTCCTCCCCTTCTGTTTCATCCCGCCTTACGCGGGAGGGGAGGCAGGGAGGGGCTATCCTTGTAACAGGCGGTTGTGGCTATATCGGCTCTCACACGGTGGTTGATTTACTGGATAATGGTTTTGATGTGGTGAGCGTTGACAACAACATTCGCTCGAAGGCAAGTACGGTTGATTTGATTTTTGATATCACGGGCAAGCAGATAAAAAACTACGTGGTTGATTTATGCGATAAGGAAGCTACACGAAAAGTTTTTCAGGAAAATAAGTTTGATGCTGTTATTCATTTCGCTGCGCTCAAATCTGTTCCCGAATCGGTAGAAAAGCCGCTGCTGTATTACCGCAATAATCTTGATTCTCTTCTCAATCTTTTGGAACTCACTGTCGAGTTCGGTATAAAGAATTTTGTTTTTTCTTCTTCCTGCTCGGTGTATGGAAATACTACGCAATTGCCGGTTACCGAAGAAACTCCATTTGGAAATGCAGAATCGCCTTATGCTCGAAGCAAACAAATGAGTGAGGAAATTATTCAGGATTTTTCAAAAACTTCTGCTGCCAAATTTATTCTGCTTCGTTATTTCAATCCGGTTGGTGCGCACGAAAGCGGAAAGCTTGGTGAAGATTCTACTGATGTAATTACCGCGATGGTTCCGCGCATTACAGGAACTGCCATTGGCAAGTTTGCCGCCTTCACTGTTTTCGGAACTGATTACGACACGCGCGATGGCTCCTGCATTCGCGACTATATTCATGTAATGGATATAGCGAGCGCACATACCAAAGCCGTGGAGTATGTAAATGCGAAAACCGAAAAGCAATTCACCGAAGTATTCAACCTCGGCACCGGTAATGGTGTTACTGTTTTAGAAGCGATAAAATCTTTCGAGAAAGTTTCGGGTGAAAAGCTCAGTTACAAATTAGGAGAGCGAAGAGCCGGTGACGTGGTAAGCATTTATGCCAATAACAACAAAGCCGTTTCAAAACTAAACTGGAATATTAAGCGCGACTTGGATACGATGATGCAAACCGCATGGGTTTGGGAGAAACATTTGGCGGGAAAATCATAATGCAATAGAACGCTGATAAATGTGATTATCATTATTTACAATGATAGGAAAGCCCATTGTCTGACACAAACACGCTATCGGGAATCATTTTTATCATGATAATAATGATAATCAGCGTTCTATTTTTTCTTGGATTGCTTCAATATACTTTCATACTTCTCTATCCAATTTTGCGGAGTCATTTTTGAAACCAGTTCGCCAATCAGTTTAAAAGGAATCTCTTCGGGTTTCTTGAACCGGATACAGGATTTGCCCATATCGAGTTTTGATTTAGAGTGTTTCGGATATTCTTTCACAAACCAGTCGAGCAGTTTGGGGTCGGAGTAAACGCCCATGTGATACACGGCAATGAAGTTTTTTTGCGAAGCAATATTCAAAAAAGGCAAGGGCAGTTTGGGGTCGCAGTGGTAGCCGTTGGGGTAAGTGCTATGTGGCACCACATAGCCCACCATGCCGTAACTCATTACTTCTTTAAATCCTTTCGGAATATTTTTCAGAATCACTTTTCGCAGTTCAATCATCGCGTCTTTGCGGTCTGCCGGAAGTGAAGCGAAATATTCATCGGGGGTTTGTGCTTTTGATTGCATGGTGTTGGTTTTACTTTGAAAGTAAAAATAGAAAAGCACTCTTGAAATTTTGGAGGGTTTGTTTTGTTGGGATTAAAATTTTCGGAAAGGAGGCGTGAGAAGGATTGAGGCGGATATAGTTTATGGTAAGGGAGATAGAGATTATGTTTTGGCGAATTATGTTTATGGTATGGCGGAGATGGATTATGGGATGGCGGATGGAAATTATGGCTTGGCGGAGAATGATTATGGGATGGCGGATGGAAAATATGTCCGAAGGAATACCCCTAAATCCCCTAAAGGGGGAGTGTTCAATAAACTGTGTCAGGTTTAAAAATATAATTTTGTTGCGTTGAGTGAAACGGACTTGAGCTCTGCTGGGAAGCAACTCAAGAAGGGATAACTCAACC
>CANJZE010000041.1 GCA_947479455.1 Bacteroidota bacterium | reverse complement strand
GTTGGCGTAAAGTGAAACCATTGAATCGCGGTAAATTACATTGGCAGCTTCGCGCATGGTGAGTGAATCCATTCCAATGGCTGTAGGTATGTAAGTGGATGAGGTAAGATGAACAGAATCGTTTCCATACAATGGCGGAGCTACAATATCTAAGTTATAAGTAGTTCTTTCTTTACCCATGAAATTGCAAGTGCCTGCAACAAAATAACTCAGAATATCAGGAACAGTGTAAACGCAAACGTTCGGAATATTTGTTGAATCAATTGTGCTGAACCCGAGTGCTCCTAATAAAATATCTTGTTGATCTTGTGGAAGATTCAATCCTTGTAAACAAAATTCGATGAGCTCAGTTTGTGATCCATCACTTGAATTTACCTTAATTCTTGCACCATGAACGAAATAATTTCCCAGGTTGTTCAAATCAATGGTACCGAAAAACTTTTGGCTCTTTGTGAGAATTACAATGGGCGGAACATTGTTTTCGATGGTTCCTTCAACCACGACTTGCTGTGCCGAATCAGGAATTTCAATATCAATTACTTTGGTACAGGAAGAGAAGACAATAGACAGCAGACAATAGACAATAGACAACTTCAACAATTGCCGAATGCCAAATAGTGAATGCTGAATGAATTTGTTTTGTCTATTGTCTAACATCTAACGTCTATTATCTAATTTTCTAAAATTTAAAATTCCATGTTAAGCTAGGTAGAATAGGAAACAGCGTTGCCTGTTTTGCTTTGAACGAAAGTTTCTTGGTTTCTGTTCCTCCTGTTGTATTGTCGCCACCGCCTGCATCGCCTCCTGCATCTACATAAATAAAAAACGGATTCATGCGATTGTATGCGTTGTAAATTGAAAATGAAATGTCGGACGTAAAAGGAATTTTACGTTTCTTCTTTGGTATAATAGTGTAAACAAATCCTACATCTAATCGATGATACGCGGGCATACGATACCAATTACGCGGACCGTATACATAATGCACCTGTCCTTCGTTTAAGAAAAATGAAGTTGGCAGAGTTGTCAATTGTCCTGTTGCAAAAACAAATGTTGCTGAAACTTTCCAGTGTTTGTTTATTTCATACATCTGCACAATACTCAAATCATGTCTGCGGTCGTAGCGCGCTAGAAAAGGTTTGCCTTCATTTATTTCAGGAAACTGTCTCCATGTCCATGCAAGCGTGTAACCAATCCATCCTGTCCATTTTCCTTTTGCCTTTTTTATAAAAAACTCAGCACCGTAACTCCATCCTTTTCCAAAAGTAAATTGGTCTTCCACATCTACGGTAATATTTCCTACAGCACTTTCGCCATATTCAATTTGATTCCATAACCGTTTGTAGTACACTTCCACCGAAGTTTCAATCATATCGTCTTTAAAATTTCGGAAATAACCAAGTGCAGCCAAAACGCCAATTTGCGGTTTCACCACTTTAGTACTCGGCACCCATAAATCAATTGGCAACGTGGTAGTTGACGAAGAAACCAAATGAACATATTGTTTGTTCATGGTCACTCCGAGTTTTAAAGAAGAACTTTTATCCAGCTTAAATCGCATGGACAATCGCGGTTCTAAACCCCAATAGGTTTGAATATTTTCTCCGGTAGCATAATTCAGCGTATCCGCTGCTTGTCCTTGCACAAAATTTGTTTTTGAAAAAGGTCCCATAAAGGTAAACAACGAAGTGCGCAAACCAATATTCATCTTCAACCAATTGGTTACTTCAAAATCATCCTGAAAATAAATGCCTGATTCGTGTGCAAATTTTTTCGCCTGATTAGTCGTTTTAAATTCTGTTGTTCCTGCACTACCCGTTGCGGTGTATGGTGTAAAAACATGGAAGTTATATTGCAAACCAAACTTCATCATGTGACCGAGTAAAGGCGAATAATCAAAATCCATTTTAGCAGTAGCTTCTTGCACTTTCGAGTTGAGAGAGAATTTTATATCGAGAAAACCGGTATTGGCTTTAAATCCAAAATCATTATAAATAAACATGGTGTTCAGAAATAACTTATCACTGAACAAGTGATTCCAACGAAGAGTTGCTGTTGCATTTCCCCAGGGAAAATTCAATTTAAAAACTCCGCTCGGGTCTTGAAAGTTAAAAACATCGCGACCGAAATAACCACTCATATAAAGTCTATCGCGGTCGCTGATACGATAATTTATTTTTGCGTTGATGTCGTAAAAAAAGTAAGAGTTGCCTGCAAATTTTCCATCACCAATTTTCGGAAGTATAGGTTTCAGAATTAAATCAAGGTACGTTCTACGTGCCGAAACAATGAACGAACATTTATCTTTTTTGATTGGACCTTCAATCGTCAGGCGCGATGAAATGATTCCTAAACCTCCCGACACACTCCACTTTTTCATGTTGCCTTCTTTCATTTGCACATCTACTACGCTCGAAATTCGTCCGCCATATTCTGCAGGCATTCCACCTTTAATTACGGTCGTATTCTTTACTGCATCGGAATTGAAAACCGAAAAAAAGCCAAACAAGTGGCCGGTATTGTAAACCACCGCATCATCAAGAAGAACTAAGTTTTGGTCAGGTCCACCACCGCGCACATAAAAACCTGAATTGCCTTCGCCAGCTGCCATAATGCCGGGCAAAAGTTGAATCGTTTTCAACACATCAACTTCACCAAGTAAAGCGGGTAACGACTTCGAAACTTCTATACTAATTTCCTGTTTACCCATGTCGGTGCTCTCTACATTCGCACCCTTCTTCTCTCCTGTAATTACTACCTCCTGCACTTCTTTTACAAAGGTTCCCATTTCAATATTCATTCGAACATCCTGATTCAAATCAATTGTTTTCTCCTGAGTTGTAAAACCCATGTAAGTAAAACGAAGTGTGTATTTTGCGGAAGGAAGTGTGAGCGAGTAAAAGCCGTACTCATTGGTGTTTGTTCCCTTGTTGAGTTCAACCACATACACCGATGCCGCCAACATGCTTTCGCCATTGGCACTTTCTTTTATATAACCGCTAACCGTATATTTTTTGAGTACCGTTTGTGCATTTGAAATGCAAACACAGAACAAAATGAACACCGAGAACCAATATTTTTTCACTCCTTTTTTTTTAAAGCGCGGCAAACCTAAATGATTCCGTTTAATCTTGGGCAAAAAAAGAAGCTCTCCATTGAGGAATTTCAAAAATCACTTCCGTTGCTCGTGTAATTTACCTTTGTTCGCGCCTAAATTTGAAACCGTAAATTGATGACAGCCGAAGAACGATTGAAGAAGCTACAGGAAATGGAAGCGCAAAAATCCGGTGATGCGTTTTTGAATTACGCCATTGCCTTAGAATATGTAAATGCCGGAAACGATACGGAAGCACAAACTATTTTTGAAAGCTTGTTACAGAAAAACAGTGATTACATAGCTACTTATTATCAATTCGGAAAACTTCTGGAACGCAACGGGGAAAATGAAAAAGCAATAACTGTTTACAAACAGGGGATTGAAATAGCAAAGCAGATAAACGATAAAAAGAATTTAGGAGAACTGAACGAAGCATTAATGATGTTGGAAGAATAATCACATGAACAAACGCAAATCGCTCAGCGAAAAATTTATTGAGTTCAATACAAACAAGCGTTTGGCAAATGTCAAGAAGAAAGTTTTGCTGGCAGTGAGTGGCGGAATTGATTCGGTAGTGATGTGCAATTTATTTCACCAGGCAAAATTTCCTTTTGCTATTGCGCATTGTAATTTTCAATTGCGCGATAAAGAGTCAGATGCCGATGCACAATTCGTGAAAGACTTAGCTAAAAAATATGGTGTGGAATTTTTCGTAAAGAAGTTTGACACGAAGAAATACGCTGAGGAGAAAAACATTTCCATTCAGTTAGCTGCAAGAGAACTTCGTTATGCTTGGTTTGAAGAATTGCGGAAAGAAAAAGAATTCAATCTCCTAGCTACTGCTCATCATCTCAACGACAATATCGAAACCATTCTTTTCAATCTCACAAAAGGCACAGGCGTAAAAGGTTTGCGTGGCATTCCTGTGAGAAACGGAAATATTATTCGTCCAATCTTGTTTGCATCGAGAGAAGAAATCGAACAATATCAGCAAGAACATAAATTAGAATACCGAGAAGACAGTTCAAATGCCGAAGACAAATACACGCGCAATAAAATTCGCCATCAAATTATTCCGCTGCTGAAAGAAATAAATCCATCACTCGAAAATACGTTTGCTGAAAAAATTGAACTGTTTACTCAATTAGAAACCATGTACGAAAAGCAGATGAAAAAATCTGCTGCGCAGCTTTTTTTACCCAGAGGAAACGACATTTACATTCCTATTCTTAAACTAAAGAAAACACAAAACGCTTCAAGCATTTTGTATGAATACCTGAAACACTTTGATTTTAATGCAGCACAAGTGGAAGATATTTTGGCGGCTGTTGATGCTGAAGCTGGGAAACAATTTCTCTCCTCTTCTTCACGAATAATTAGAGACAGAAGGTTTTTCATTCTTACAAAACTTGCTGATAAAGATTCTTCAATTCAGTTTATAAATGAAGAAGAAAAGGAAGTTAAGTTCAAAGATTTTTTGTTGGTGATATCTCCTACAAAGGCGGATACAAAAATTACTGCTGATAAAAATTCTGCCTTTCTTGATAAAGCGAAACTTGAGTTTCCTTTAATCCTTCGACCGTGGAAGGCAGGAGATTATTTTTATCCATTCGGAATGAAATTGAAAAAGAAAAAACTTAAAAAATTTTTTACCGATGAAAAGATTCCACTGAACGAAAAAGAAAATGTTTACGTCTTGGAGTCGAACAAAAAGATTGTGTGGGTTGTTGGTTACCGAATTGACGAGCGATTTAAAATAACAGCAGGCACCAAAGAAGTTTTAAGATTACAATCAAAATCACTTTAATTATTTCGGAATGAAAACTTCCATTTTTCTGTTCTCGATTTTTCTAGCTTTTCAAATTTGCTTTGCGCAAGACACTTCGATTTGTTACCTGCGCGATGACAATGGAAAAATTCGTGAGCGCAATGCTGACTTCATCAAAATGAATTTAGATGTACGATTCAATACTCAAGAAGGAAAAGTATTTGGTCAAGTGAAGTATGATTTTAGTCCAATACAATTTGTGGTAGATACTTTGTTTTTGAATGCTCCCGGCATTGCCATCAAAACCGTTTTGCTCAATGGAAAAGAAACAAAATTTACGACTGATAGTTTGGGATTAATCGTTCACTTTTTGCCCACATTAGATTGGAACAAACAATACAAGTTGGAAATAAACTACGAAGCTACACCGCGAAAAGGTTTGTATTTTATTGGATGGAATGTAGATGAGTGGGTTGGTGATACCATCAACAACGGTGTTAAGGATCGTTACTACACGCGCAAACAAATTTGGACTCAAGGACAAGGCATTGACAATCGTCATTGGATTCCGTGTTATGATGATGTGAACGATAAATTAATTACAGAAACAACTATCACTTTTGATTCGACTTACACCGTCATTTCAAACGGAGCATTGAAAGAGAAAAAGAAAAATGCCGATGGCACTGCAACATGGCATTACGCCATGAACAAACCTATGGCGCCCTACTTGATTATGTTGGGCGTTGATAAATATGCCTACAAAGATTTCAAGAGTAAAAACGGAATGGTAAGTAGGCAATATTACTATGCCGACCATCCTGAAACTGTTGAACCTACTTATGCGTACAGTGCAGAAATGATGGACTGGCTTTGCAACGAAACTCAAGTTTTTTATCCCTGGGGAACGTACTGCAATGTGCCCGTACAGGATTTTATGTTCGGTGCAATGGAAAATACTTCAGCCACTATTTATGGCGATTTTTATTTGAATGATAAGCGTGCCGCAGTGGAACGCAACTATGTGGGCACTAACGCACATGAACTCACACACCAATGGTTTGGCGATTACGTTACCGAGTTTAGTGCTACACACCATTGGTTGCACGAAAGCTTTGCCACCTATTATGCTAAACAATTCATTCATCACATTTTTGGAGAAGATCGTTACGAGTGGGATAGGCGAATGGAGCAAAACAACGCGATGAATGCCGATAGAATAAATCGTTTTCCGGTGGCACATTCTTTGGGCGGAAGCAACAGACATTATCCAAAAGGAAGCGCAGTGATTGATATGATTCGTTATGTGGTGGGCGATTCGGTTTACAAAAAAAGCGTTACGAATTATTTAAAGAAACATGCTTACTCGAACGTGTTGACGAGCGATTTCAAAATGACTTTTATGGAAACCGCAGGTGTAAATCTCGATTGGTTTTTTGATGAATGGATTACTCGCGCAGGATTTCCAGAGTATGTGGTTACCTACGAAAAACAAAAAAACCGTATAGCGTTTTTCGTAAATCAAAAACAAAAAGTGGATGAACTAACGGGCTATTTTAAAATGCCAATTGTGTTTGAAGCGCATTATAAAGATGGCTCAACATCTAGCAGCAAAGAATGGTTGAGCCACTCAACTGATACTGTTTATTTGAACAATACTTCTAATGCTGATATCGACTACGTTTTGTTTGACCCCGGTTCAAACATTATTAAAACCCTAGAGTTCAAAAAGAGTTTCGATGAATGGAGTTCGCAGTTGCTATACGCAAAACATTTTATAGATAGGTTCGATGCGCTTCGCGCTTTGCTCGATACTTCTACCGAAAGAAAACGCGATTTATTGATTGCTGCGTTTGCCAAAAATAATTTCCAAACACTAAAGGCTGATATTGTTTTGCAACTGTCAAAAGATACTTCTGAAGCTGCATTGAGTTTGTTTCGAGCCGCGTTGCACGATAAAGAGATGATGGTGCGTAGAAGTGTGCTAGATCATTTCGATACCTTTCCGTTGGCTATTGTACCGGATGTAGAAAAAATTCTTCGTGATACTTCTTACATCAACATAGAAACAGCGTTTCGAAAATTATGTAAACAATTTCCTGAAAAAGCAGAAACCTATTTGGCGCAAACAAAACATTTGTATGGAATCAACGACAATGTTCGTGTGGCTTGGTTAGAAATGAAAATTAAATATGGAACAACAAGTGTGGAAGAAGCAAGAAAAGAATTAACTACCTATTCGTCCAATCAATTTGAATTTAGAACGCGTTTGCGCGCAATTGAAGCCATTGAACGATTGGATTTTTGCAATGAAGATATCATCAAAAATCTTTTCCATGCTTGCACCAATGCCAATGGACGGTTGGCTAATCCTGCCACTCGTTGTTTAAAAACTTTATTCAAGAATTCTTCTAATTTAGAAATGGCTAAAACAATTTTTCAATTGAACAATTATGCCGACTGGCAGAAAAAAATTATTGAAAAAACTTTGAATTAAATTCATGAACACATTTCGCGATTCTCCTTTTTTTAAAATTTACGTTTCGCTAGGGGCATTTTTTGTAATTGTTGTAACCGGTATGATTGGGTTTATCTGGATCGAAGATTACACCCCTATAGAATCTTTATACATGACTGTAATAACGCTCTCTACCGTGGGGTTTACCGAAGTGAAACCGCTCAGTGATTCCGGGAGAGTATTCACTATTTTTTTGATAACGGTGAACCTTGCCGTAGCCACCTTTTTTATAGCGCAATTATCCAGTTATGTTTTCGAAGGCGAATTTTCAAGAACCTATAAATTTTTTAAAATGAAAAACTCAATCAAAGAACTAAAAGGTCATATCATCATTTGCGGGTTTGGTCGCAATGGGCGCGAAGCAGCAGGAATTTTCTATAATAGTAAACGCGATTTTGTAGTCATAGAAAAGAGTGAAAGCAGAAGAGATGATCTACCTTTTGAAGTCAATTTTTATTTGGAAGATGATGCCACCCGCGATGAAACCTTGCTGCAAGCTGGCATTGAAAATGCTTCGGCTCTTATTAGCACCTTACCCGATGATGCCGATAATGTTTTTGTGGTTCTCACTGCTCGTGCGTTAAATCCGAATCTTAAAATCATAAGTAGAGCATCCCATGATTCGTCAGTAAAAAAACTAAAAACCGCTGGAGCTAACAACGTAATTATGCCCGATAAAATTGGTGGGGCACATATGGCTACGCTCATAACCAGCCCCGATGTAAAAGAATTTATTGACTTAATGGCCACTCAAAACAATGAGCATTTTAGTATCGAAGAAATTGAATCGGCCATTACTATTTCGTTAGAAGATTTGAATTGCTGGAAACAAACGGGTGCAACAGTGCTTGGTATAAAAACCTCGGAAGGGGAGTTTTCATTGAATCCCATTTCAAAAACAGTGCTGCGTCCGGGCAACCGAGTAATTGCCATGGGGGCCATTACTCAATTGAAAAAAGTAAAAGAACTGCTCGGGTAATTTCAACGTTGCTCTATCGGCACAAAATTTTTCACAAACGCATCGCGCTCATTTACCACTGGCAGAGGCTGCAAATATTTTTGCACTGTAGGTGTATCGGGTGTAAAAGTTAGAATAGGAACACCCGGTGCAGAAAACCACATCAACGCGCGCATATATGCAAATTGAAACGGGTCAGTAGCAGCAGCTATTTTTTTGAATCCCAATTTATGGGCTAGTTTCTTTCCCAATTTTGCATTGGTGGTAGTATGCAATGCTTCAGGCTCTACAAATGTATGCTCGGCAGGTATGCCCAATGAATCTGCCATAATTTTCAAAATCATTCCTTCATTATAAGCAGTGTGCACGGCAGCACCCGAAAAAATAATATTCTTCGCTATTCCCTTTTCGTAAAGTTCTTTTGCCCAATACAAACGAAGATTTAAGAGAATGGAATCCTTTGTTGCGTACTTATATGGAAAGCCTGGTACAATCACCACATCATAAGGCGCATGTTTTATAGCTCGGTTGTAAGAGTTTATAACCGCTTTGTCGAGCGAACAAGAACAAAAAAGCGACAACGAAATGATGATGACAACAAAAAATTTTTTCATGAAACTAGATTGCGTGTACCACGAATTTAAAAACATCTCGTTGCGTTCTGGAATGTTGCATTCAACAAACTGAATCCGAAAATATATTCGTGACATTCTTAGGAAATCACTTTCCAGGAATCTACTTTCAGCCGCACAATTAATTCATCAAAACCATTCATCGCAACTATGTATTTAGTAGGAACCGGAAAAGGCGATATCACCGCATTTGTAAAAGGAGCAGGGTTACTTGGCTATGGAATTCACTACAATACCATGGAAGAAATTGCCACGCCACTTAGTGCGCGTGCCTTTATTTTTAAAGATGAGAAAACGAATCGCAAAATTTGTTTTGTAAACTGCGAACTTGGATTCATTACACTCGCTTTAAAAAAAGGTACGCTTAAAGATTTGCAAAGAAAATTTCCAGACTTTGGTTACGATGAAGATAATTTAATGCTAACTGCTCAGCACACACACAGCGGCCCCAGTGGGTATTCTTACTACGGGTTGTATAATTTAAGCACACCGGGATTTGTGTTGGAAATTTATAGAAAAATTGTTGACGGAATTGTTGAAGCAATAGTGAATGCAGAAAAAAATATTCATCCATCAATTTTAAAATGGAACACGGGAATAATGGAGCCCGATAAAGAAGTGGCTTATCAGCGAAGCATTGAGGCTTACAACAAAAACCCTGAAGTAAAAGAAAAAATAAGTTTCAAAAATCGTCATCTGGCGCTCGACCGAGAAATGACTTTATTAAAAGTGATAGACGAAAATGGAAAGGATAGAGGCAGCATTAATTGGTTTGGAGTTCACCCAACTAATTTGCCTAACACCAACCATAAACTTTGTGGCGATAACAAAGGGTTTGCTTCAACTTACCTCGAAGAACATTTTGCTTCGATAGGTTCACCTGAATATTTGGGTGTATTTGCGCAAGGTACTTGTGGCGATGTAACACCGCGCATGGTGTATCATCCGGTTTATCCTTTTCAGCGCGGGCAATGGGAAGGAAAATTTCCCGATGATATGAAGAGTGCACAATTCAACGGACAAATTCAATTTGAAAAAGCAAAAGAGATTTCATCTTCTCCCGAACAAAAAAATATTTCCGGTGAAATTGATTTTGAATTAATGTTCGTCAACTTTAGTGATGTTACCTGCAATCCAAAATTTACGAATGGAAAAACGAATGCACAAACTGACAAAGCAGCCATGGGTGTTACTTTTTTTACAGGCACACGAATTGACGGACCCGGAATGCATCCCGCAGTAGGTGCAGTAATAAAAAGATTTTCGCGGATAGTAAAACTTGTTGAAAAATTTAGAGCAAAATTTGCAAGTGAGGATTATAAAAAAATTATTGAACGCAAATATCGAGCTCACGGTGTAAAAGATATTTTGATTGAAAGCAATACCCGAAGAATTTTAGGAACAAAAATTATCAGCAGCCTTCCCGTTCCCGCATGGGCCGATCCGGCTATAGCCACCTTCAAGTATTTCTACAAACAGGCCGGGCATCTTAACAAACCTTGGACTCCAAAAATTTTGCCTATACAACTCTTCATTATTGGCGATATTGCTATAGCGGGTTTCCCTTTTGAAATTACCACAATTGCCGGAAAACGTTTGCGCAACCAACTCGAAGAAATTTTATTACAGCGAGGAATTAAACGCGTAATTCTTACTCCTTACGCAAATGGTTATTCAGGTTATATGACAACCAATGAAGAATATCAGGAACAAATTTATGAAGGCGGTCATACTGTTTTTGGTGAGTGGAGTCTGGCGGCTTTGCAAACAAAATTCGAATTACTGGCAACTGAAATGTTGAAGCCAAAAGAAGAACGTAAATTTGTTCACGATGCAATTCCACCTGATTTTACAGAGGAAGAACTAAATCATTTCCCTTTTTATAAACGCGCCTGGTATATCCGTCAAGAATTATTACGCGCCAGAAAAATGGAAAGAAGAGGATAAGATTTGCCGAAAGATTGAATTACTTTTTTTGGAACAGCGCAGAGAGGTCAATATCTAATGCTTTGCTTAGGTCATAGATCTCTGTCATATATGGATCGGCCTCGCCCAATTCAATTTGAGAGATATAAAGAGGAGTAAGACCTGTAAGCAAACTCAGTTCATCAACACTCATTGCCCTTTCTTCGCGCGCTATTCTTATCTTTTTTCCTGCGGCAATTATTGCATGATTTATTTCTTCTGGAAATTTACCCAAGCTTTCACCCTCTTTTTTTTCCTTCCGTCTTTTCTCAAAAATTTCACCTATGTAACGCAATAGTTTTTCTTGTTCTTCTTTCATTAGCTGTTTATTAAAGTAATGCAAGTTAAACGGTGCTGACTAAAATTCAAACTTTCAATTGCAGCGGTAAGTTTAGAACACCTTATCCGGTACCATACACTACCATTAAATTTACCCAATAGCAAAAAAACTTTGTCTATATTCACCCTTAAATCTAACCACTAACAGATTTTGTTACATTTTTTTGATAGAAAGGAATTCAAAACAAAGTTTTGAACTAAGGACTTTTAAAAATATATAAGCATAACCAAATTGGTGGTTGAGAACTTTCGTTTGAATTAAACTAATTTTTTTCATGCAACATACCTTACGAACTATTTTTTTCCTTCTTCTTTCGCCTCTAACATTTGTAGTGGTTGGGCAAAATAATGTGGGCATAGGCACGCCATCGCCAGATCCAAGTTCAATCCTACATCTTGATGCGAAGGACAAAGGATTTCTTGCACCTCGTGTAACCACACTGCAACGCTTAGCATTTGCATCCCCTGCTAACGGTTTGTTGGTTTACGACATTACAGTTAATTGCTTTTTCTATTATACAACGCTTGGAGGTTGGAAATCTCTTTGTCAAATTTCAGGTGCAACCGGCAGTACAGGTGCACAAGGTCTACCAGGTTCAACAGGTACAGCTGGTGCAACGGGACCTGCCGGATCTGCCGGACCACAGGGAATTCAAGGAGTAACAGGAACTCAAGGAATACAAGGTACTAGTGGAGTAGATGGTTCAACAGGTGCACAAGGTGTTCAAGGAGCAGCCGGAGCAAATGGCGCAACAGGCGCACAAGGAATTCAAGGAGTTAGCGGTGCAGATGGCGTAACAGGAGCACAAGGTATTCAAGGCGTAACTGGTACACAAGGCATTCAAGGAATACAGGGAGTTAGCGGTGCAGATGGCGCAACTGGTGCGCAAGGAATTCAAGGAGCAACAGGAGCACAAGGTATTCAAGGAGTTCAAGGAGTTCAAGGATTAACCGGTGGGAATGGTGCGACAGGCGCACAAGGTGTTCAAGGTATACAAGGTGTTAGTGGTGCAGATGGTGCAACAGGGGCACAAGGTGTTCAAGGAGCAGCCGGAGCACAAGGAATTCAAGGCATACAAGGAGTTAGTGGAGTAGATGGCGCAACCGGTGCACAAGGCATTCAAGGTCTAACAGGTGCGAATGGTGCTACAGGTGCACAAGGAATTCAAGGCATACAAGGAGTTAGCGGAGTTGATGGTGCAACAGGAGCACAAGGTGTTCAAGGCATACAAGGTGCTAGCGGTGCAGATGGTGCAACAGGTGCACAAGGTGTTCAGGGAGCAGCCGGAGCAAATGGCGCAACAGGCGCACAAGGAATTCAAGGAGTTAGCGGTGCAGATGGCGTAACTGGTGCGCAAGGCATTCAGGGTATACAGGGAATACAAGGTATTCAAGGAACAACGGGTGCTAATGGTGCGACAGGTACTGCAGGAACTAACGGTGCTACTGGCGCTCAAGGTATTCAAGGCATACAAGGTGTTAGTGGTGCAAATGGCGCAACAGGCGCACAAGGTGTTCAAGGAGTAACAGGTGCACAAGGTATTCAGGGAATCCAAGGAGTAACAGGAGCACAAGGTGCGATTGGTGCTACTGGAACGAACGGTGCAAACGGTGCTACAGGCGCTCAAGGTATTCAGGGAGTTAGCGGTGCGGATGGTTCAACAGGTGCACAAGGTGTTCAAGGTATTCAAGGAGTAACAGGTGCACAAGGCGTTCAAGGAATACAGGGAGTTAATGGTGCAGATGGCTCAACTGGTGCACAAGGTGTTCAAGGCATTCAAGGAGTTAGCGGTGCAGATGGCGTAAATGGTGCGCAAGGTGTTCAAGGAGTAGCCGGAGCAAATGGCGCAACAGGCGCACAAGGAATTCAAGGAGTTAGCGGTGCAGATGGCGTAACTGGTGCGCAAGGCATTCAGGGTATACAGGGAATACAAGGTATTCAAGGAACAACAGGTGCTAATGGTGATACAGGTGCGGCTGGAACGAACGGTGCTACTGGCGCTCAAGGTATTCAAGGCATACAAGGTGTTAGTGGTGCAGATGGCGCAACAGGCGCACAAGGTGTTCAAGGAGTTAGCGGTGCAGATGGCGTAACTGGTGCGCAAGGCATTCAGGGTATACAGGGAATACAAGGTATTCAAGGAACAACAGGTGCTAATGGTGCTACAGGTGCGGCTGGAACGAACGGTGCTACAGGCGCTCAAGGCATTCAAGGAATACAGGGAATTAGTGGTGCAGATGGCGCAACAGGCGCACAAGGAATACAGGGAATTAGTGGTGCAGATGGCGCAACAGGAGCACAAGGTATTCAAGGCGTAACTGGTACACAAGGCATTCAAGGAATACAGGGAGTTAGCGGTGCAGATGGCGCAACTGGTGCGCAAGGAATTCAAGGAGTAACGGGTGCACAAGGGGTTCAAGGGATACAAGGAGTAAGTGGTACAGACGGTGCAACAGGGGCGCAAGGTGTTCAAGGAGTAGCCGGAGCAAATGGCGCAACAGGCGCACAAGGTATTCAAGGAGTAGCAGGAGCACAAGGAATTCAAGGCATACAAGGAGTTAGTGGAGTAGATGGCGCAACCGGTGCACAAGGCATACAAGGGGTAAGCGGAGTTGATGGTGCTATTGGTGCACAAGGTGTTCAAGGAAACACTGGTGCTAACGGTGCAACTGGAGCGCAAGGTATTCAGGGAATTCAAGGCGTAACAGGTGCACAAGGCGTTCAAGGTCTGCAAGGCGTTAGCGGAGTTGATGGTGCTATTGGTGCACAAGGCGTTCAAGGTTTACAAGGTGCTAGCGGTGTTGATGGTGTTACAGGTGCACAAGGCATACAAGGTATTCAGGGAATCCAAGGCATTCAAGGAACAACAGGAGCACAAGGTGTTCAGGGC
>CANJZE010000040.1 GCA_947479455.1 Bacteroidota bacterium | reverse complement strand
TTTCCTTTGCTTTTTCATTTAAGTTCTTTTGGCTTGAACCAAAAGAACCAAAAGTTCAAGGCTGTGTGACTTTTGGCTAAAAACTATTCTGCTTGCCTAAACTGCCCAAACTCGCGCATCAAAGTTTGTCATAAATAGATAGTGTTGGTTGGCGCTCAAACAGTGTGCAGTTTTTAACGGCAAACCGAACAGTTTTTTTAACGCCAAAATTCACAAGGTCGTTCCTAAACTCAAGGCTGATTATTGTTCTTGCGGGGGTAGTCGCTCCAAGGTAGTTGTGTGGGGTCTTTGAATTTGAATTGCACTTCGAAGATTGTGAAGTAGCCCATGCAGATAGCAAGTGCGGCTGCTGCTTCTAATTTTGGAAGGTTCATTTGTGCGCGGATGTTGTCGGCATGGGATGAGGCGGTGTGTTCGGAGATGCCGAGGAGTTTCGCGGCTTCTTCCTGTGTGTAGCCACCGGCAATTGGTTTTAAGAAATTGATTTCGCTTGGACGGAGATGGTAAGGTTGTCTCATGATTTTTCTGTTTTGGTTTTGGTTTAAAACAGAAAAATGAGAAAGTGTCTGAACTATGCTTTTTGTGATTGAATGATTGGAGGCATGATTAAATGCAAGGGACAGAAGGGACTAATGGGACAATAGAAATAAAATGAGGTAAATAAAGTTTTTGGGGGCGCGGGAGGAAGTTTAAATTTGAAGAAGAATAGTTGTTGGTGATGGCCACATTAATATTGTTTAATGATGACCTGTATCGCGAGGCGATACTAAAACACTAACGCACACAAAATTTATGGAACAAAAATATACGATGAGCAAAATACCTGTCCGTTTAATACTCTTTATTTTATCGTTAGCTGTTGTATTTCTTTTGGTAATTTATTGCTGGCATACACCGATATTTAGAATTGATTTGCCGATTGATGTTGCGCGAGTTTCATCATTTGCAACACTATTAAGTTCTATTGTCGGTTTAATTGGGCTCGGGGTCTTGTGGTTTCAAATAAATGAAACAAGGAAACAAATAATCAATTCTGAAAAGCCTAATATTTTTCTTTTAAATAGAGAAATCAATTTTCAAAATGAAGATGACTGTTTTGTAAAAGCTATCAATGTTGGAAGAGGTGTTGCATTAGATATAAATTACGAATGGAGGTATGACAAAAATTACATCGAAAACTATTGCAAAAAACATGGAATTACAGTAGCAATAAAAGGGGAGGACGTTGTAGAAAATAAAATTGAGTTAATGAGATACGAGCCTACATCAGAATACAAGATAACACTCCCAAAACATCTCATTGTTTTTTTTAAATATTACTATAAAGAGGGTAATGGTATAACTGCTGAAAACACTATTGGAGAAATGGTAGAACGGCTGTGTAATCCATCAATAAAAATTATTTATAGAGATATCTTTTCAAATCAATATCCAAAGGACTTTGAAATACGCTATTCAAGTGATGGTTTGGAGATTACTGAACACAAAAAATGATTTTTTGTTAGGCTATTATTTTTGTGATTCCATGGCTCATAATCTAATTGCAATACTTTTGAATCATCTCAGAGGCTCTAATATTCCCCAACTCTTTTGCTTTCCTAAAGTCTGAACAACCGCTTTCTTTTTGTCCTAAAATTATTTTACAAACTCCCCTGTTGGAATAAAAATCTGAGTTAATGGGATTTAACTCTATTGCCTTATTATAATCCGAAAGTGAACCTTGGTAATCTTCTAGCTTGGCTTTTTGATTACCTCTGTTGAAATAAGCTTCCGCAAACTTAGGATTCAAATCTATAGCCTTATTGTCGTCTGCAATCGCTCCTTGATAATCTTGTAGCACGGCTTTTTGCCTACCTCTGTTGTAATAGGCTTCTGCATATTTTGGATTAATCTCTATTGCCTTATCGTAGTCTGCAATAGCACTTCGATTGTCTTTTAGTTTAGCTTTTGTGTTGCCTCTATTGAGATACGCTTCTGCATCCTTAGGATTAATCTCTATTGCCATATTGTAATCTGCAATCGCTCCGAGATAGTCTTGTAATGCTTCTTTTACATCCCCTCTATAGCGGTAAGCATCTGCGAACTTGGAATTAATCTCTATCGCCTTACTATAATCTGCTATCGCTTTCCAATAATCCTGTAGTTTATTCTTTGCAATTCCTCTGCTACAATATGTATCTGCACGATCAGGATTAATTTCAATAGCCTTATCGTAGTCCGCTATAGCACCTCGATTGTCATTTAGTTTAGCTTTTGTAAATCCTCTGCCGTAATAAGCTTCTGTAAGGTTCGGGTAAATAGAAATAACCTTGTTAAAGTAAAAAATAGCAGTTTCATAATCACCTTTCCTTCCATAAACTGAACCTAACATGTAATATGTGCTATCAAGATTTGGATCAATATCAAGGGCTTTTTTATAGCTGGAAATAGCAGCATCGTAGGCACCTTTATTTGTATAAGCTATACCTAAATTATAATATGTTCCTGCCTCATTTGGGGCAATAGTAATAGCCTTTTTATAATAAGAAATCGCAACATCATAATCCCCTTTATTTTCATACGCTATGCCTACATTATTATATGTTTCATCGTCATTTGGGTCAATAGCAATAGCCTCTTTAAAGGAGGCAATTGCAGCATCGAAGTAGCCACTTTGCGAATAACTAGTACCTAAATTATAATATGCACGAGCAAAATTTGGTTTAATAGCAATAGACTTTTTAAAATACAGGATTGCTTTGTCGTATTTACCGACTTCATATTCTTTCACTCCTTTGTAAAAAAAATCTTCAGCTGATAAAGCATTTTTATCTACGCCATCTTTTTTATACACTTTTATTACTTCATTAACCGGTATAGCAAAATTTAAGTTCTGCCCTTCTTTAGATGAAAGGGTACTGATTCCTATTAATTCTCCTCTTGCGCTTATTACGGCACCACCACTGGAGCCATGCGAGACGGGGGCAGAAATCTGAATATAGTTTTTAGTATGCTGTTCATAGCTACGCAAACCGCTAATGATTCCTTCTGTCATTGTGTTTTCGAAACCTTCGGGACTACCTATTGCATAAATTTTTTGACCTACATTCAAGGAGTCGCTGTTGCCAATTGCTATTGAGGGAAACGTATTGTCGGTAATTTTTAGAATCAAAATGTCTTTGTCCGCATCAACGCCAATTATCTCTGAGTATCCAACTATTTTTTCATTGTGTTTTATAACCATTTTATCGGAACCATTATAGACGTGATAGTTCGTTACAATCCATCCTTTATCGTTTAACACAACTCCACTACCCTGAGACAGCATTTTTGAATAACTGTCGTAAGCATAAACCTGTACTACTGCATTATTTACTTTTTTGTAAATCTGCTCGGCATCTAATGATTGAGCAATGCTATTGTTTATTGATAGTGCCGCGATGAAAAGAAGTAGATAGGGTTTCATGATTCGAATGTAATTATTGTTTTGCTTTTTAGCATTGCTACCAATAGGTCGTCCCGCTGGGACTTAGAGAGGTTCGACCCCGCTGGGGTCGGGGTTTTTGTGGGTGGTGTTTTTTCTACAAAGCTGGCACCCCTCTGGGGTGCAATACAAAAATGCATCCTCCTCCGTCACGCGCAGAGCCGCGTGCCACCTCCCCCAAGGGAGGACAAAATACAGTTCCCCCGATTGAAATCGGGGGCTATTGATATTGAAGTCCTTCGGAGTTTTCTGTTTGTAGTATTTGTTGTTTGTATTTCTGTATTCCGGCTGTTGGGATTCGGGGTAGCGATAGTAGTGGAAACCCCGCAGTGTGCGTTGCTGTATTTGTTTGGGTGGCACGAGGAGTTGGAACGGATAGCGCGGTGCTGAAATTTTTGCGTGGCTTTTTTGCGAGGAGAAAATTTCAGCAACCCCCATCGTAATTTTTATTCTTCCTGTTCACTAAATCTCTCACTCTCACAGTTGCCTATTCATAACTGAACTTAGTTCGCTGTCGCTTTCGTTTTTCTTTGTTGCAATGTCTCCGGTAATTATTCTGCTTATCGTGCTGTTTTATTTTTTAGTGCTGCTGGGCATTGCGTTTTATACGAGCCGCGGTGCCAACAACGAAACTTTTTTTATTGGCCAAAAGAAAAGCAACTGGCTGCTGGTGGCTTATGGCATGATTGGCACTTCGCTGAGCGGGGTAACGTTTATGAGTGTGCCGGGCGAGGTGAACGCCAAGGGCTTTGCGTATATGCAGGTGGTTATCGGCTATTTTATTGGCTATATGGTGGTGGCGTTTGTGCTGCTGCCGCTTTACTACCGGCTGAACCTTACTTCTATTTACAGCTATCTGCAAAGCCGTTTCGGCAATACGAGTTACAAAACCGGTGCAGGGTTTTTTCTGCTGTCGCGCACGCTGGGCGCCAGCATACGCATTTATTTAGTGCTGATTGTGTTGCAGCATTTTCTTTTAGATGCGCTCGGCATTCCGTTCGCGGTTTCGGTGTTTGTTATTCTGCTGATGATTTTGTTGTACACGTTTAATGGCGGTGTAAAAACAATTGTATGGACCGATACGCTGCAAACCACCGGTATGATTCTCGCGCTCGTGATTACGATTGCGCTTATCGCGAGTGAATTGAATTTCTCGTTCGGCAGTTTATTAAGCGCGATAACGGCAAAGGGTTACACGAGTATTTTTCAAACGCAGGACTGGAAAGCCGGAAACTTTTTTCTCAAGCAGATTCTCGGGGGTGCGTTTGTTACGATTACGATGACGGGCCTCGACCAGGAGATGATGCAGAAAAATATTTCGGTAAAGAATATTGGCGACTCGCAAAAGAACATGCTGTTCTTCTCGGTTATTTTGGTGGCGGTTAATTTGTTGTTCCTCATCCTCGGTGCCGCGCTTTATATTTTCTTAGAAGCAAAAGGCATTTCGTTTCCTGCTAAAACTGATGAAACGTTTTCGATGGTAGCTTTGAACTATCTGCCACCCGTGGCGGGCTTGGTTTTTATTTTGGGTTTAGTCAGCGCGCTTTTCCCGAGTGCCGATGGGGCATTGACGGCATTGACTTCTTCTATCTGCATTGATATCCTCGGCATGAAAGACCGCAGCGATTGGAGCGAAGAGAAGAAAACAAAAACGCGCAGGATAGTTCATATCAGCGTCACGGTTTTGTTCTTGGTCCTGATTCTCGTTTATCAGCAGGTGATTACATCGAGTGTTATCTCTACTATTCTGAAAGTGGCGGGTTATACGTATGGTCCTTTGCTCGGGCTGTTTGCCTTCGGCATTTTGACGAACAGAAAATTGAAAGAGAATATCGTTCCGTTCATCTGTTTGCTCTCGCCCATTATTTGCTGGGTGCTCGCGCAAAATAGTGTGGCGTGGTTCAACGGTTATCAATTCGGTTTCGAATTGCTGGCTGTGAATGGATTGCTGACTTTTATTGGCTTGTTTATTATTTCAAAAAATACAATGGAACGCGGATAACACAGATAGGACGGATTAGCACAGATTTTAAATCCGCTTTATTCATGTTCCAATGTATTTTGGCTGTTGTCTAACTACTCAATACTAACTACTCAATACTATCATAATGAAAAAGAAAAACTGGGCAGAACTAAAAGCGGATTCTAGCTGGAGAATGTTCAAAATCATGAGCGAGTTTGTAGATGGTTTCGAAAAGATGGAACGCTTTGGTCCCTGCATTTCCATCTTCGGAAGCGCGCGCACAAAACCCGATAATAAGTATTATCAACTCGCAGTAAAGACAGCTGAATTGCTTTCGAAAGAAGGGTATGGAATTATCACAGGCGGTGGTCCAGGTATTATGGAAGCCGGTAACAAAGGCGCGAAGATGGGCAAAGGAAGTTCGGTTGGCTTGCACATTGAATTAGGTTTTGAGCAAGACTGGAACGAATTTATTGATGCCGATAAACTTCTAATCTTCAAATATTTTTTCGCACGCAAGGTTATGTTCATTCGCTATGCACAGGCTTTTGTTTTTATGCCCGGTGGCTTCGGTACCATTGATGAAGTATTTGAAACACTTACGCTAATTCAAACTAAAAAGATTGGCCACGTGCCATTAATTTTCATGGGCAAAGATTACTGGATGGGATTGATGGACTGGATTGAAAAAACAATGTTACTCGAAGAGCACAATATCAACAAAGAAGATTTGAAACTGTTTCATATTACTGATGACCCGAAGAAAGTGGTGAAAGTGATTAACGATTTCTACAAGAAGAAGGAGTTAAGACCGAATATGCGGTTGTAAGTATTTTTCATTCTTGTTTTTATATTTGCCACGCTCTTTGAATAAATTGTTATCAAGAAAGACCGAGGGACAGGCCCGATGAAGTCTTGACAACCACTCTCCCGAGTACTCGGGAGGGCAGGTGCCAAATCCTGCTCTTCCGAAAGGAAGAGATAGATAAGTAGAATTTATTTTCTCCTTCCCCAAAAACTTTCTTGACAGCACTTTCTCAAACTGCATTTTGCATTTGTTCTAAATTCTATTTACCAAATACTTGCTACTTGATTTATGAGTAATACCAAATCGAAACTGGAACAGGAAGTTGAAAAACGAATCCTTGTGCTCGATGGCGCCATGGGAACTATGATTCAACGCTACACGCTCACCGAAGAAGATTTTCGTGGTGAGTTGTTGAAGAACCACACGCACGATTTGCGTGGCAATAACGATTTGCTTTCTATCACTAAGCCGGAAATTATACGTGAAATTCATCAGCAATATTTTGAAGCGGGTGCCGACATTGTAGAAACAAATACTTTTTCTTCTACCACCATTGCACAAGCTGATTACAAACTTGAGCATCTCGCTTACGAGCTAAATTTTCAATCCGCAAAAATTGCGAAGGAAGTAGCTGATGAATTCACGAAGAAGAATCCAAGCAAGCCTCGCTTTGTTGCCGGTGCATTTGGACCAACAAACAGAACAGCTTCTATTTCTCCCGATGTAAATAATCCCGGCTTCCGTGCTATCAGTTTTGACGAACTGGTAACAGCTTACAGCGAACAAGCACACGGTTTAATTGATGGCGGAGTTGATTGGTTATTGGTTGAAACTGTTTTCGATACATTGAATTGCAAAGCTGCACTTTTCGCTATCATGAAAGTGCAGGAAGAGCAAGGAACCAATCTTCCGGTTTCTGTTTCAGGAACAATTACAGATGCCAGCGGTCGGACATTAAGCGGACAAACCACCGAAGCCTTTTGGATTTCAATTAAGCACGCGAATCTTCTTTCTGTTGGATTGAACTGTGCACTTGGTGCAAAAGATATGCGACCGTATTTGGAAACACTTTCGAATGTAGCGCACACTTGGGTGAGCGTTTATCCGAATGCCGGTTTGCCGAATGCCTTTGGCGGCTATGACGAAACTGCCGAAATGATGGGCAGTGATATTGAAGAGTTTTGCAAAAGCGGTTTTGTAAATATTGTTGGAGGTTGTTGCGGAACAACGCCTGATCACATTCGCGAGTTTGCGCGTGTAGCTGCAAAATATTCTCCGCGCAAAAAACCAATGCGCATTCCTTTCATGCAGTTGAGCGGATTGGAACCGGTGACCATGACGGCTGAAAGTAATTTCATGAACGTAGGCGAACGTACCAACGTTACCGGTTCGGCAAAATTTTTGAAGCTGATTAAGGAAGATAAATATGAAGATGCTTTGACTGTTGCGCTTGACCAGGTGCAAGGCGGTGCACAGGTGATAGATATAAACATGGACGAAGGGATGCTGGATGGCGAAGAGGCAATGAAAAAATACTTGAACCTAACCGCCAGCGAACCCGATATTTCTAAAGTGCCGGTAATGATTGACAGCTCAAAGTTTCACATCATCGAAGCCGGCTTGAAATGTTTGCAGGGAAAAGGAATTGTGAATTCCATTTCATTGAAAGGAGGGGAGGAAGAGTTTATTAAGCAGGCAAAATTGATTCATCGTTATGGTGCGGCAATAATTGTAATGGCTTTTGATGAAAATGGACAAGCTGATTCTTATGAACGTAGAATTGAAATTTGCGAACGCAGCTATAAAATTCTTACCGAGCAATTAAATTTTCCTGCCGAGGACATCATCTTCGACCCGAATATTTTCCCTGTGGCAACCGGTATGGAGGAGCATCGTCAGAATGCTGTTGATTTTTTCCGTGCTACGAAATGGATAAAAGAAAACTTGCCACACGCACACATAAGCGGTGGAGTTAGTAACGTAAGTTTTTCTTTTCGTGGAAATAATTCGGTACGCGAGGCGATGCACTCTGCGTTCTTGTATCATGCTATTAAAAACGGAATGGACATGGGCATTGTAAACCCGACCATGCTTGAGGTGTATGATGATATTCCGAAAGATTTGTTGGAACGAGTGGAAGATGTTTTACTCGATAGAAGAGATGATGCAACCGAACGATTACTTGCTTTTGCAGAAACAGTAAAGAAAAAAGACAAAGCCGAAGTAGTAAACGAAGAATGGCGCAGTGGTTCGGTGGAAGACCGGTTAGCTCATGCACTCGTGAAAGGAATTGTAGAATTTATTGATGCCGACACAGAAGAAGCGCGATTGAAATATGACAAGCCTTTAGAAATTATTGAAGGTCCGCTGATGGCAGGCATGAACATAGTGGGCGATTTATTCGGCAGCGGAAAAATGTTTTTACCGCAAGTGGTAAAGAGTGCGCGCGTAATGAAAAAAGCGGTTGCGTATTTAGAGCCGTATTTGCAAAAAGAGAAAGAAGCCTTTCAAAAACGAAATGCTTTGTTGAATGCAGAAATCATTTCGGGCATCAAAGCACTGAATGAAATTTTGATTGAACACCGCGATGTAAAACAAGCGATGCACCGCGATGATGTGGGCGAAATTTCTTTCGTGTGGGGTAACGAAAACAGCTACGGCATTTCTCACATTCTGAAAAGAAAGAATGATGAGTTTGCTAATCGTCCAAATCAATTTCATTACAGCGGTATAGAAACCTTGTTCAAGTTAGTTTTAGTTATTGCGAAAGGAGAAAAAGGAGACACTTACCAAAGAGCTAAGTTTGATAGAGTAAATATTGATTTTGAAAATTTTAGAGCGGTGCTGCAATTGGAAGAAAAAAACAATTGGCTGGTTACCGGTTTCGAAAAAATAGAATCCGGTGCACAACCTGTAGTTCAAAGTTACAGCGAAGGCTACGCGTCAAAGTCCTACGAACAAATGCGAACTGAGACGGGAGCGGATTCTGCTGACAAAAATAAAGATATAGTTGAAGAACCGCAAATGTTCTATTCTACAAAATCGGATTACAGTTTGCTCAACCAGTTTTCGAATTTGCCTGAATTGCTCTCTGAAAAATCAGCGACAGAAGCTTTGGGATTCAATCCATACAGCACACAAGAAAAAAGTAGAGGCGCGGGAAAAATTCTTCTCGCAACAGTAAAAGGTGATGTGCACGACATTGGAAAAAATATTGTGGGCGTTGTGTTGGCTTGTAACAATTATGAGATAGTTGACATGGGCGTAATGGTTCCTGCCGATAAAATTTTAGCGCGCGCACAAGAAGAGAATGCAGATATTATTGGATTGAGCGGATTGATTACTCCTTCGTTAGATGAGATGGTGCATGTTGCAAAAGAAATGGAACGCCTTGGCATGAAGCAACCGCTACTCATTGGCGGAGCAACAACTTCCAAATTACATACGGCTGTAAAAGTCGCTCCAACTTTTACAGGAAATGTAGTGCATGTATTGGATGCTTCAAAAGCTGTAACTGTTGCCAGTAAATTGTTGAGTAAAATTGAAAGTGAAAGTTTTGTTGCATCGGTGAAGAGCGAATATGCGGAGATGAGAGAACTGCACGCCAACAGAAAAAGCGATGTAGAATATGTAACACTGGCTGAAGCACGCAAAAACAAATATCAGATTGACTGGAGCAAAGAGGAAATCAAGAGACCGAATTTTGTTGGAGTAAAAGTGTTTGATGATTATAGTTTAGAAGAACTCTCCAAATACATTGACTGGTCGCCTTTCTTTTCTACTTGGGAAATGAACGGAGCGTATCCGCGAATTTTTGAAAATGTAAAGTATGGTGTAGAAGCGAAAAAACTTTTTGATGATGCGCAAGCGTTGCTGAAAAAAGTAATAGCAGAGAAATGGATTACTGCAAAAGCAGTGATTGGAATTTTTCCAAGCCTTCCCAACCCCTCCGAAGGAGGGGCTTCAAAACCAATTATGTCTTTCAATTTTATGCGACAGCAAACAAAGAAAGGAATGGGGCAACCGAATTTGTCATTGGCAGATTTTGTGCAATCAAATAACGAAGACAATCCCGATGTAATTCATGTTTACAAACCTGACCTGTCTTTTGCCCCCCCTTCGGGGGCTGGGGGGCTTGGCTGTTTTGCAGTGACCACCGGCTTAGGAATTGAAAGATGGATTGAGAAATTTGAAAAAGACCATGATGACTACAACAGCATTATGCTGAAAGCATTGGCTGATAGATTGGCGGAAGCATTTGCCGAGCGCATGCATGAAAGAGTTCGCAAAGAATTCTGGGGATATGCTACTGATGAAAAATTTTCGAACGAAGATTTAATTCATGAAAAGTATCAGGGCATTCGTCCGGCTCCGGGTTACCCCGCTTGCCCAGACCATACGGAGAAACCAATCATTTGGAATCTGCTCGATGTAGAAAAGAACACCGGAATTAAATTGACTGAAAGCAACGCCATGTATCCAGCATCAAGTGTAAGCGGATTCTATTTCGCATCTCCGCATTCAAAATATTTTGGTGTAGGGAAAATTCAACGCGACCAAGTTGAATCTTTGGCGAAAGCAAAAGGAATTGCTGTTGAAGAAATGGAAAAATGGTTGAGCTCTAACTTGGGGTACTAAAAACGCACCATTATTCCATCAGCATATCATCTGTATCGGGTTCTTCTTTTGGCTTGCCGAAGAATTTTATTCCTCCTGAAAATGATACAAGATAAACTCCGCTGAAAATTAAGACAGCCGAAACAATTTTTTCGAGACTCAATTCATCTTTGCCCACCATAATTGAAATTATAGTAGAAAGAATTGGTTGCAAATAAATATAAGCGCCAACTACACTTGAATGCACTTCGCGAAGAGCCAACATATTAAGCAGATAAGCAAGAAAGGTGGTGCATAAAACAATGAAGGCTACTGCAAACCAAACCTGCAAAGTAAACGTGTGCCATTGCACCGATGAAAATTGTTGAATGCCGAAAATGGTAACAGGAAATAAGCCAAAGAAGAACACCCATTTTACTACGGTAAGGGGATGATATTTTTTCATCAGCGGACGAACAATAACCAGATAAACAGCATACGAAGTAGCATTAATAAGAATGAATAAATCACCCAATACCGTATTGCCCGAAAAATTAAATCCCTTACCGCTTATGATGACGAAAGCACCAAGTGCACCTAACAAAATGCCCAGTATTTTTTGCCAGGTCACTTTTTCATGCGCCAGAAAAAATGAAATCACGAAAACAAGAATGGGCGTCATAATCATGATGAGCGAAGCGTTGATGGGCGTAGTAATGCTTAAACCCAGAAAAAACATTTCCTGATTTATAACAACACCGAATAGTCCGCAAATAGCCAAAAGGAAAAAATCTTTTCGTTCCACTTTTTCTCTCTGCCAGAAATGATGCAACAGGAAAAACAAAGCAGTAACGGTTGAAACGCGAATGAAAATGAAACCGAAGGGTTTTATAAACTCGGGCATTACCATTTTACTTACAGTGAAACCAGCACCGTAGAATAGGTTAACGATGAGGAGAAAAATGTGAGCACGAAAATTTTTCATTCCAATAAAAGATAAAGAATTACTTGCCCGAGTTTGGCTTGAAGAAAAAATCTTTGTAGTGGCGCAGGAGCGTTCCGAAGGTATAATACTGCACGAGAGCTAAATCCTTATCGTCATGAATAGAAGCAAAGAAATGGTCAATATCATACGCCATTGGATTTCCGTTTGGATCAAACTGCATTTTACTTCGCTTGTTTACCGGCATACGGTACAGTTTCACCTGGTTTACAGAGCTATCTGTTTCTATTATAGTGATAGTACAATAAGGCGTGGTCTTAATAATAGAATCGCGATTTGGCAAATCATTAACGAAGGCTTCTAAAAAAATGGAAGAGTAAAAACTCAAATACTGTCGAATATATTTCTGTTGATACGAATCGTTGATACGAAATTTTTCATTGGTAGGCGAAACCGCGAAAGAGTCGTTTGCAATTTTTGCAATAGCGAAAGAATTTTTTTCATCGGTGGTATATTGAACGCATAGTTTTTGTATTTCACTTTCTTTATAATTAAACACCGCACGCGTTCTCCATGTTTCTTCTTCGGCATTAAAGCGAGGGGTAAGAAATCCCTTAAAACTAGGAATGTAAGTCAAGTGTGGTCTACTCGAAGGCTGTCCGTTATCTTCTAGTAGCATGTAGGTGTTTTGTCCATCGGTAGTTGGTCCACCAACCCAATACGATTTCAGCGATTTGTTGCTCTTGTCAAAAATCTCCACGCGCACATGGTGCGTCATCAATTCTCGAACAACATTATCGTGCGCAGCGGCAGGCACCGGGCAAAGTGATGTAACACGAGTAGCCACTTCGAGCAAACTTTCCATCATGTCTTCCCGAGCAGCATACTTGCCGTTCACCATCCACAAACCATTGGCGTTTGAAATTTCAATTGCTTGTTTGTCAGTTTCGGTAAGAATAAATTTGGCGATTTCGTTTTTGTCTTTCACGGCAAAACTTCCTTCGCGTTCGTTAATGGTTCCGGAAGCTTGGTTTTTAATAAACCAAACCGCTGCAACTGCAAGCACAATAATGACAAAGATGTATAGGAAGTATTTTTTCATAGCTGGATTCTATAACGAAGAAGGAGAATTTTCTGTAATCAAATGTCACAGAATTGTCATTTACGATGCGTATTTTTTTCTGCGATAGAAACCGAATGCTACGCCCAGCAGAATAATAATGGAAATAGGTAGCGCAATATTGATGAGCTGCCATTTCAATTTTTCATCTTCCACTTTCACGCTGTTAAGCAAGCGCAACTTTACTTCTTTGTTTCGGGTTTCAAGAATGCCGCTATCGTCAATCAGGTATTCAATGCAATTCAAAATGAAATCTTTATTGGCGAAAGTTTGTTTCGTGTACATGTAATAACCGAGCGGATATGCACTGCTATCGTTGTGTATTTCACTTCGAATGATATCGCCATCGCCTATCACAATCATTCTGCTTCGCTTGCTTTTGTCCACAAATTTTAAATTTTCAATCGTATCACTGACTGCTAAAAATTCGGGAGACAAACGATTTTTATAAATGCTTTCAAATTCTCCTTCCAGCAAAATTGCTATCGGCAATTTGGGTTGATTGTAGTAAGCAGGATTTGGTTTGCTCTGCAAAATTCCGAAGTGAACTCGTGTAGGAGCAAGTTGTGCTTTTGCGTTTTCGGTAGTGCGCAACAAAATCGTTTTACGTACACCATCGTTTCCAACGGTATCGATTGTGCTTGCAAAGAACGCAGCAACAGGGTCTAAGTTTTTTCCGATGGGATGCGAGTTTTCAGAAACCAACAACGGAAAATAATACCACGGAAACATTTGTGTTTGGGGTGCATTTCCCATTTGCCCCACCACTAACGGAATCGGATTGTTGAGATTTATATCCTGCACTACATCGTTGTTCACACGCACGCCATACTTAAACAGCATGTCATCCAAGTTAAGGTCGTTCGAATTAATCGATTGAATTCCTCTGTTCATTTTTAAGCTATCCATTTCAGCATTGGTTCCATCCACCAGCCACAATACTTTGCCACCGTGCATAATGTATTGGTCAATCTTAAACTTATCTTTTTCATCAAAAGCCAAACGAGGTTTCGCAATTACTATGGCATCAATTTCAGATGGAATGTGGTAACTGTTTTGCAAAATCATTTCGCTCACTTGATATTGTAATCCTTTGAGCGTGGCTTCAATATCAGCTAATTCAACAGAACTCAATTCTCCATTGCCTTGCATAAAAGCAACACGGGGTGAGCGATACTGAATCATTTTTTTTATGGCATTCGCAAATTTATACTCGAGAGAAATAACTGAATTGTTCAGAATCTCCTGTGGCGAATAACCCATTTGGTTTTCGAGTAACTGTACGGGCATTTCTCTTCCGGCATAAGTCACAATAGCTCCCGGAAAAATAAGTTGTTGTTTGCTTTCGGTTTTGCTTTTTGTGGTGAGATTAGTGGGTGCAAGTCCGCGCTGCATCAAATCGTTCATTACAGCTTTGCGTTCATCTAAATTTTCAATTGCCGTTGGGTCAATAAATTCGTACTCAATGTTTTTGCCACCATACGCACGAAATTCTGTCAATAAATTTTTAGTAGATTCTTTTAATCGGGTGAAGCCCGCGTTCAAATCTCCACCGAGATAAACTTTCACGGTTACTACATCTTTCAGATTCTTCACCATGTTTTTAGTAGGCGAAGAAATGGAGTAACGTTTTTCTGCTGTTAAATCAAAACGCAGATAATAGAAGCGGCTCACCACATTTACTAAAAGAATAATGGCCACCATCAGCACTAAGCGAATGGCAGAATCTCTTCGATTCAACGAACTCTTTTTCAACTTCTTTACCATCTTCTACTGGCTAATGCGGTTCGGGTGAAAACAATAAATACAGAAATAACACTCAGGAAATAAACCACATCGCGCGTATCAATTACTCCTTTTCCCATGGCATCAAAGTGTGCGCTTAATCCAAACGATTCAACCAGGTAGTCGTTTTTGCCTATGAAAATTCCGAATTGGGCCATGTAACCGAAGGCGAGATAAATGAAGAAACACAAAAACACTCCAACAATAAATGCGACAATTTGATTGGATGTAACTGACGAACAAAAAATTCCTATAGCTATGAAAACAGCTCCAAGAAAAAATAATCCGAAGTAAGAACCGAGGATTCCCCCCGTATCAACATTGCCAACGGGTGATGCGAGTAAATAAATGGTAACGAAATAAATGAAGGTTGGAAGAATGGCGATGAACACCAGTAATAAGGCTGCAAAATATTTTCCGAGTATGATTTGCATTTCGGTAACGGGGCGTGTAGAAAGCAATTCAATTGTGCCAGTATTTATTTCCTCGGCAAATGAGCGCATGGTAATAGCAGGAATGAGGAAGATGAAAATGTAGGGAGCAATATTGAAAAACGAATCGAGTGTGGCGTAACCGTAATCGAAAATATTGGTGTCGGGAAAAACCCAGATGAAAAGACCAAGCACTAACAAGAAAACGATGATGGCGATATAGCCAATCAACGAACTAAAAAACTGCTGAATTTCTTTTTTGAAAATTGCAAACATGACAGTGTCAAAAATAATCGAATAGCTGAGGGGGAGAAGTCATTGAATAGCCATTTACATTTTTTTGCGATGAGTAGTAACCAAAAAAATTCTTTCAAAATTGAGAAGAACTTTGAAACAGCAAGGTCATTTATCACTCACCAGCTTTCCGTAAATAATTAAGCTTTGATAAGCACCCTTGAAGAACTCGCGTTCTCTTAATAATCCTTCATTCATGAAGCCGAGTTTTAGAAGGAGTTTTTCTGATAGCACATTTCCGGGTGTAACATGTGCTTCGATGCGGTGTACTTTTAATTCTTCGAAGCCGAATTTTATGAAGGCGGTTAGTGCTTCTGTCATTAGACCCTGATGCCAGTATTTTTGGTTAAGCATGTAACCGATTACGGCAAGACCGTTAGCGGCATAGCGGTTGTAGCCCATGCTGCCGATTAGCTCTCCTGACTGGCGAAGTTCAATTCCCCACCAGATGCTTGTTCCTGTTTTGTCGCGCTCAATAAGATGGTCGAGCAGTTTTTTTGTATCGGCTAAATCTTTATGCGGAAAGCCATCCCAGTATTGCATGGCTTCCGGGTTGCTGTATTGTTCGAACAATGCAGGCAGGTGTTCTTCTTTTAACTCGATTAGTTGGAGTTGCTTGGTTTGGATTGTAGGGAAGGGCATGAACGAAAGTAAAAAGCTTTTGCACGAAGTGCCATTGTGCTGTTTAAGCCAGTGAATGTGCCGTTTAGACCATGGTATATTCCTTTTAAACCAGTCGTTATTCCTTTTACTTCATTCTACATGCCTTCGACCTTGTTGGAGATGCCTTCGACTTAGTTGAATATGCTTTTTAAACCATTCAAGATGCTGTTTATACCTATCAATTTTCTTTCGAAAAAAATAAACGCGGAGTCTGTTCAACAAACTGTGTCAAAAATTAAATTTGATACAGCATGGAAGAAAAAAACAAAGAAGGATTCGACTTCAAGAAGTTTGAATCAGATGCCATTGAACAATTACGTTCAGGCAAAAAGTTAGAGGGTAAAGACGGCATTC
>CANJZE010000039.1 GCA_947479455.1 Bacteroidota bacterium | reverse complement strand
CAGGCTTGCGCCCATTGTCCAATATTCCCTACTGCTGCCTCCCGTAGGAGTCGGGCCCGTGTCTCAGTGCCCGTGTGGCTGATCGTCCTCTCAGACCAGCTACCGATCGTTGACTTGGTGAGCCGTTACCTCACCAACTATCTAATCGGACGCACACTCATCTTATACCACCGGAGTTTTAATTACTGAATGATGCCATTCTATAATGTTATGGAGTATTAATCCTAGTTTCCCAGGGCTATTCTCCAGTATAAGGCAGATTGTGTACGCGTTACGCACCCGTACGCCACTCGTCAGCAGGTATTGCTACCCCTGTTACCGTTCGACTTGCATGTATTAGGCCTCCCGCTAGCGTTCATCCTGAGCCAGGATCAAACTCTTCGTTGTAAAAGAGTTAAATCCCTTTTCATTGTATTTCAAAAGAAAAGAAAAATAATAATAATGTGAACTGTTTACCTTTCTAAGTGCTTTCTTGATTTTCACCAAAAACTGATTCTTGAATTTAATATTCTTGAATCAACTATATTTCTACCAATATTTCAAAGAACTTTTCCAAAGTCGGATGACCGAAGTCCGAAGACCGAAGTAATCCAGTTTGAAGTGCGATTTCATCTCTTTTTCAGAGTGTAAAATCAAGTTTTAAAGAACGAAGTTTTTTAAACGGGGCGCAAATATATCTTTTTCTATTTCAGAGTATCAAATTTATGAAGAAATTTTTTCGATTTCTTTTTCTCCTTCTGAAAAGGGGCGATAATTTCTACTGTCTTCGTTTAAGAAGGCACTAGTTTTTTTGCCGTGATGTTTAATATAAATATCGCTGTCGCAGCGATGGTGGAACGGGCGATGAAACTTTATGTTTCATTCTTAATACCTTTTGTGTTCCGTGTACTTCATCCGCCCTCACGGGCACCTTCTCGAATAATAGAGAAGGAAAATGAATACACTTAGTTTGTTTCGATGGGTCCTGAACGAATCGGGACGCTTTTGTTTCTTCTTCGTTTTCCCCTTTTGCCCTGTAAAGAACGCTTCTTTTTTGGCTAAGGGAGCGCAAATATAAAGGCGGTTTTTGTTTTTGCAAATATTGAGCAAGATATTTTTTGGTGTGTTGTTAGAAATGCAGTGTGGGAGCGGGTTTGGGGTTGCATTTTTTTTAGGGACGAAGGGACGAGGGACGGGTGACGAGGGGGAAATACATGGAAGTAGGAATGAGTAAATTCGGAAATGAGTAAATGAGTAAATGAAATGCCGAAGGCAAAACTGTACTTGCTAAAGAGCAAACGAAACCCAAAAAAAAGCCCCCGCTGTCCAGCGAGGGCATAAACCAGAACAGCTACTTTTTCTATTTACGCTACTTCGTAAACCTGAACTTGTGCCGCTACTGCATTGGCGGTGAAGAGGTTGAGGAAGGTGTGGGTAGGGTCGAAGCCGAGTTCGGCAGCGGTGACAATGCGGTTATCGCCAGCGTTTAGAGCTATACCTTTTGGCGGGTCGCTTGGCGTGTCTTTATTGCCTACGGCAAAGTAAGCCAGCACTATTGCGCTATCGGTATCGTCTTTTACAATGATGCGGAACTTCTTATTACCCGTAACCGTTACTCCGTCTAAAGGCACATTGAATACGGTGTTTCCGGTGGTGGCATCTATATCTGCCAGCAGGTCTTCGCTTACTAAATCGTAGAGAATGCCAAAGTCAATGAAATCGCCTACGCGGTTGAGGTCGGTATAAAATTGTTGAAGTAAGCCGCCATATACAATACCCATGTATGCCTGCATGGTAGTAACCCGTTGCGCTTCGCGCTGACTTCGCGCATCGTTCAGGTTACCTTCTTTACCTTGCTGAGTGGCGCGTGCAGTATCGCATAGCGTATAGAATGCCGCCACATCGGCCTGCACCGGCACAAGCAAAGGATTAGCTGCGGTATACTCGAGTAGTTTATCGCGCAGGATGCGGATAGCGCCTAACCTTTGCTCATAGGTTCCCGTTTGAAATGGGCCGCGTTTGTTTGGGAATATTTCAATTTCGGTGGGTGAATCTTCTATGAACACCGCTCTGATTGCCCCTTCCCATTGGCGCAGTTTTATGTCTACTTCGTCAATGAGGTTTTCGAACAAATTGGTTTTGCCTTTGTAAGTGCCTTCGAGCATGCCTACTGCATCGTTGAGAGCTATGTAAGCATTGAAGAAAGGCAGAAAGGTGGTGTAAATAAGCACCAGTAAAGGATTGCTGCTTGCCTGTAGTTTTTCTACAGTGTCGGTGAGCAAACTAACCGCTTTTTTGTGTGAGCCCCGCGTTTGAATTTCAAACGAGTTTTGGAGCATTCGGAAGATACGTTCCATGGTTTCTGAAATTTAATGTTTATGAAAAATGAATTACAATGGCATAACGCGAGGTGTATTTATTTTATTATGCAGGAGGGAATAAAAAAATGTTAAAGGCTTTTTATGGTTGGTTTGTCATAGACAAATGTTGCGAGTTACTGTGGAAACCACAGAACAAATAGATGAAAGTTTTACCCTTCTGTGGAAGTCACAGAAGTAATGAATGAATATTGAGAGGCGCTGTGGAAGTCACAGAAGTAATAGATGAAGGTTTTAGTCTTCTGTGGAAACCACAGCGATAATGAACGAATGTTGAGAGGTGCTGTGGAAGCCACAGAATGAATAGATGAAGGTTTTAGTCTTCTGTGGAAACCACAGAGGTAATAGACAAATATTTTACCCTTCTGTGGAAACCACAGAGGTATTAGACGAATGTCCAAAGTATTTAGGATGAGTAGATTGGGTGGAAATTGGGATTTATAGAAGTTCCACTTTTTAAAAAAGTGGAACTTCTGAAAGTGATAGATATTCCACTTCTTGAAGAAGTGGAATATCTGTTTATTCTTTTTTATTTTCAATTCATGGATTATTACTCTCCATTGTATCAGGACTGTTGCTACCATATTTATAATCGTGGTAACAATGGGGAGAACCTTTTTTACAAACACGAGAATTACATTTATTTTCTGAGTCAATACAACGAATACCTGAATGAGTATCTCGATACGTTTGCCTATTGTTTGCTGCCGAATCATTTTCACCTGTTAGTGCGTGTGAAAAATTTTGAGGATAAAAAACCGGAACTAAAAAAAGGATTAAAGACACTGACTGAAGTAGAAGAAATCATCAGCGAATTGTTTCGCAGGTTATTTACTTCTTATGTTAAAGCCATTAATAAGCAGGAATCAAGAACCGGTAGTTTGTTTCAGAAAAATTTTAAGCGCAAGCAAGTGAAAGACGAACATTACTACAGTCAGTTGGTTTATTACATACATGCCAATCCTCAACGCCATGGCATAGTTGATAATTTTAAAGACTATCCATATAGTTCTTACAACAGTCTTTTATCGGAGAAGCCAACTAAACTTTTGCGTAGTGAAACTATTGGCTGGTTTGGTGACCGCGAAGCATTTCGAATATTTCATAACGAAAGCAAGCATGAAAGCGCTATTAATAAATGGGTTATTGAGGAGGGATAGGTAGATATTCCACTTCTTGAAGAAGTGGAATATCTTTGGAAGATTATAAATTTCAGCATTATGCAAAAACAAATACTATTTGGGGAGGTTGGAGAAGTTCCACTTTCACTTAGAGAAGTTCCACTTCTTAAAGAAGTGGAGCTTCTGTTTTCGAAACACCTACTCCGCCTTTGTCTTTTACTAATCATTTGCCAAGCCTCAATAACCAATGCAAAGGCGCAGTGGGTGAGTATTCCGGATACGAATTTTGGAACCTGGTTGAATATGTATGGCTATAACACATGTTTACAGGGAAATAATGCGGTGGGTTGGCAGATGGATACGACTTGTAATGCGGTAACAAGCGCAACGAATATAAGCTGTACCTCTGCTAATATTCAAGACCTTAACGGTATACAATATTTCACTCAACTGCAAATTTTAAATTGTTACAGTAACCTACTCACTGTACTACCATCTTTGCCCATTTCATTAACTTATCTTGACTGTGGACTAAACTCACTCACTACTTTGCCATCGCTGCCCGATTCATTGACTCATGTTAATTGTAAGTATAACCAACTCAGTACTTTACCATCCCTACCCAGTTCATTAACTTATCTTTATTGTTTTAATAACCAACTAACTGCTTTGCCATCATTGCCCGGTTCATTAACTGAACTTCATTGTTATAATAACCAACTCACCGTTTTGCCAGCATTGCCCAGTTCATTAACTCTTCTTTATTGTTTCGATAACCCACTCAGTGCTTTGCCATCATTGCCCGGTTCATTAATTATACTTTATTGTTGGAATAACCAACTCAGTGCTTTACCTGAATTACCCGATTCCTTAGCATACTTGTTGTGCTATAACAATCCAAACCTTACTTGCCTACCGCAACTTAAAAAGATAAACAATTTTGATTTCAGCAATACCAGCATTACCTGCCTGCCTAACTATCCTCAATCAAACTCGACAAGCAATCCACTGCTAAGTTCGGTGCCTTTATGTGACATTTTTAACCCAAACAATTGTGCTGTGTATTACAACATCAGTGGCAAAGTATATGAAGACAGCATCTTAGATTGCGTTTATGATGCAGCAGAAACACCTTTGCTAAATGCGTCTTTAAATCTTTATCAAAATGGTTCATTAATCAGCCAAACTAATAGCTACAATGCAGGTGCTTATTCATTTGAAACAGATACCGGCACTTATACTTACTCGATAGATACCACTAATCTTCCTTTCGTTGTTTTCTGCCCCGATAGCGGCTATTACACTTCAGTAATTACAGCCCTTGATTCATTTGATACCGATATGAATTTCGGTTTACGTTGCAAACCCGGTTTTGATGTAGGAGCGCAAAGTATTAACGGGAGGTTTCGACCAGGCAATACAAGACAGTTGAATATTAGTGCGGGAGAACTTGCTAGTTTTTACGGTGCACATTGTGCCACAGGCACAAGCGGAAGTGTTCAATTAATAATTAACGGAGCAGCCCATTATACTTCTGCGGTAAGCGGAGCAATTACACCTACTAATGTTTCAAATGATACCATCACTTGGGATGTTGCAGATTTCGGAGCAGTGAACTTCTTTTCAGATTTTAATATAAATGTAGCTACAGATACCACTGCCGTGTTGGGTTCGCAGATTTGTTTTACGCTTATCGTTAATCCCATTGCAGGGGATAACAACCCTGCTAATAATATCCTCACGCATTGCTTTACCGTTGTTGGCTCCTTCGACCCTAACGAAAAAGAAGTGTACCCCGCAGGTAATATAGATACTGCACAAAAATGGTTGACTTATACTATTCATTTTCAAAACACGGGCACAGCCGAGGCGCAGCATATTTATGTAACCGATACTTTAGATAGTGATGTTGATGCAAGCAGTTTTCAATTACTGGCTTACAGCCACCAACCGATGGTGCAGATAAAAGAGAACGCGGTGCGCTTTAATTTTCCAAATATTAATTTGCCTGATAGCAATACGAATGAGCCGTTGAGTCATGGTTATGTTCAATACAAGGTGAAGTTGAAAGATAATTTGCCGGTAGGAACGAACATCAGCAATACGGCTTTTATTTATTTTGATTTTAATGCGCCAGTGGTGACGAATACTACTACAAATACGATTGCGTTGGCTACGGGAGTAAGTGATGTTCGAGATGCGATATTCGATGTGCGACTATTCCCGAACCCTGCTGGCGATTTTGTAAATATTACAGTTGACCAAGCGATGGCTAAAAGCAAACTTACCATTACAGATATTACAGGAAGAAAAATTACTGTAGCTCAAATCGAAAATCGCGTATCGCATATCGAAACTTCGGCTTATCCTAATGGCATCTACTTTGTTACCGTAGAAAATGAAAGAGGAAGGGTGACGAGGAAGCTCATTATTCAAAAATAATTCTACACTACTCTATCTGTTTGGTTCTACTTCCTTAGCGGTAATGGGTTTTTATATTTGCCAAGAATGAAGAACTGGAAAAGATATACGATTACTGCGGCTTTGCCTTATGCCAACGGGCCTAAACACATTGGTCACTTAGCGGGCGCTTATTTACCAGCCGATATTTATGTGCGCTATTTGCGCGCGCAAAAACGCGATGTGGTTTTTGTTTGCGGCAGCGATGAACACGGAACGGCTATTACCATTCAGGCTATTCAAGAGAACACCACTCCTCGTGCTATCATTGATAAATATCACGGGCTTATAAAAGATAGTTTCGATAAACTGGGAATTGCTTTCGATATCTATCATCGCACGAGCGAGCCGCTTCATCACGAAACGGCACAAGAGTTTTTTCTTGATTTCTATAACAAAGGTTTGTTTAAAGAAGTTACGAGCGAGCAGTATTTTGATGAAGAGAAAAAAGTTTTTCTCGCAGATAGATACATTGTAGGAACTTGTCCAAATTGTGCATACGAAAATGCTTTTGGCGACCAATGCGAAAAATGTGGCAAGGCGCTTTCGCCTAGCGAATTGATAAATCCGCGTTCAACTTTAAGTGGTAATAAACCTGTGTTGCGCGAAACCAAACATTGGTATTTACCGCTGAATGAATACGAGCCCTGGTTGAAACAATGGCTTATTCGCGACCATGCGAAAGACTGGAAACAGAATGTTTACGGTCAATCGAAAAGTTGGATTGATGCAGGTTTGCAACCGCGCGCCATGACCCGCGATGGAGAATGGGGTGTTAAAGTTCCACTTCCAAATGCAGAAGGCAAAGTGCTTTACGTTTGGTTCGATGCGCCTATCGGTTATATCTCTGCTACTAAGCAATGGGCAAAAGAAAACAACAAGAGTTGGGAGTTATATTGGAAAGACAGCGACACGCGCCTGATTCATTTTGTTGGCAAAGACAACATAGTTTTTCACTGCATTATTTTTCCGGTGATGTTGCACATGCATGGCGATTACATTGTGCCCGATAATGTTCCTGCCAATGAGTTTTTGAATTTGGAAGGAGACAAAATGAGCACCAGCCGAAAGTGGAGTGTGGAGATGCACGAATACATTGAGGACTTTCCAGACAAGGCAGATGAGCTGCGCTATGTGTTGTGTTCCATTGCGCCCGAAACAAAAGATTCTGAATTTACCTGGAAGGATTATCAAACACGGGTGAACAGTGAACTCGTTGCTATACTCGGTAATTTAGTAAATCGTGTAATGGTTTTGACTGATAAATTTTTCGATAATAAAGTTCCGCAAGCCGGAGAATGTTCTGAATTGAAAACTTTCATTACCACGCAACGCGAAAAAATTTCCGATTCGTTAGAGCATTTTCATTTTCGTGAAGCGTTGAGCGAAATGTTGAACGTGGCGCGACACGGCAATCAATTGCTTTCTGAAAAAGAACCGTGGAAGTTGATTAAAACTGATAAGGAAGCAACTGCAATAGTGCTTTACGATTGCCTACAAATTATTGCCAATCTTGGAATATTGTGTGAACCGTTTCTTCCATTTACATCGAAGAAAATTTTTACGATGTTGAATTTAGATGAACGAAATTTTGCATGGGCAGATGCGGGAAGACAAGATTTGCTGAAGGTAAATCATCAATTGGGCAAAGCGAGTTTGCTTTATCAGAAGTTAGAAGATGAAGTGATTGAAGCACAAATAGCGAAGTTGAAAAAGACGATTGACCATGGTCCAATGACCGCAGAAAAGACAAATACGGCTGTTCAATCGAAAATCGAAAATCGAAAATCTGAAATCGAGTTTGATGATTTTACAAAACTCGATTTGCGTGTAGGCACAATTCTTACGGCAGAAAAAGTGGAGAAGGCAGATAAACTTTTGAAACTTTCGGTTGACTTGGGCTTTGAAACGCGCACTATAGTTTCGGGCATTGCAGAACATTTTAAACCCGAAGATTTAATCGGTTTGCAAGTTTCGGTAGTTTCAAATTTGGCTCCTCGTAAAATTCGAGGTATAGAATCAAAAGGAATGATTTTGTTGGCAGAAGATGCAGAAGGCAAGTTGCATTTTGTTTCGCCAAAAGAATTAACAACGAACGGAAGCGTGATTCGCTAAAACATTTTACTTTCGGATACTTTTTCATAACCCAAACTTCATTTCATGAAAACAAAAATTTACTCTTTTCTTCTTTTTTGCGCAGTCGTAATGATTGCTCAAAATTTAAATGCACAGTGTGGTGCGCGTTACCACGACATGATTTTTTCTACCGTTACCAAAACTTCGAATGTCACCTTTAGTACTGCCAACAGCACTACCTTGAAATTGGATATTTACGAGCCAACCGGAGATACAGCTGCTATGCGTCCACTAATTATTTTGGCACATGGAGGAAGTTTTTATGGTGGAGATAAAGCGCAGGATCCAACGGTAGTATCGCTCTGCAACAACTTTGCAAAACGCGGCTATGTTACGGCTTCTATTAACTATCGTTTAGGTGATGCTATCAGTATGTATTTAGATTCTACCTATGCAGTTACTACTGTATTAAAAGCATTGAGCGATGGCAAATCAGCCGTTCGTTTTTTTAGAAAAGATGCTGCTACTACAAACACTTACAAAATAAATCCAAACATCATTTTTGTTGGTGGAAATTCAGCGGGTGCGGTACTTTATATGCACAGCATTTATGTTGACAGTTTAGGCGAGCTTACTCCTTACCTTCAAACTATCATTAATCAAAATGGAGGATTTGAAGGCAACAGCGGTAATGACGGTTACTCATCGGAAGTTCAGGCTTTGATTAATTGTGCAGGTGGAATAAATGTTCCTGAGTTTGTGGGACCAAATAGTAAGCCTTCGGTAAATTTTCATGGCACAGCCGATAACACAGTTCCTTACCAATGCGATTATCCATTAAACGCTGCGGTAAAAGTTCGTCTATGTGGATTAGGTGCGCTGGAGCCATTGTATCAGCAGTTCGGCACTAATCATGTTAGCGTATTATTTCCCGGTGATGGTCACGTGCCTTGGGATGGCAGTGCTCCAAAATTTACAAAGGTAGATACGACTACAAGAGATTTTCTTTACTCTTTAGTTTGCAGTCAAGCAACTTCTGTAGCAAACATTACTTCCGATGCCAACGTAAGTGTTTATCCTAATCCGGCTACAGACCAAATCAATGTGTTCTTTTCACAATCGGGAGTTTACACACAAGTGCAGTTATTGGATGAAACCGGAAGATTGGTGGAAGAGAAAAGCATTACCGCTTCTACTATTACCTTTAACCGAAACAATCTTTCTTCGGGCTTATACTTAGTACGAATTCTAAAAGCCGATGCTTCAGGAGTTACCAAGAAAGTGATGTTGCAATAAATTAGATAGATACATACAAAAAGAAAAAGCCTTCCCGATAATTTCGGGAAGGCTTTTTTGTTTTCACCTTCTTTACAATAACAGAATTATTTTTTCTGTTCTCCTTTTTTCTTTTTAGCTAAAATTTCTTTGCTCAGCAAAATGGTAACACCCACATTAAAACCAATATTGCTGAATGGCCCGGTAGGTCGCAAATCATCCTTGGGTTTATTTTTATCGTAGTTAGGATTGTAGTCAGCATTGTTTGAATTCTTGTCGAGTTTATCTACAAAGTTAAATTCGGTTCTATAAACACCGCGGTCTGCAATTCGGTCTTTGCCATCGGTTTCCCATTGCGTAACTCTAGAAGATTTAGCTCTTGTTACCAGGTACTGTCCGTTCATCTCTGCGCTTATCATTAAACATGGCAAAGGGCGATAAGCAATACCAAGCGCACCGTTAACTCCAATAGATACCGTGCCTTCTGTTTTGAGGGTTACATCAACATGCTTGCCCAAAAAATAGGGCTCGTTTTTTACTAAATCCAAAACAATAGTATCTACATCAATGGAAATTTTGTGCTCCAATTCGCCAAACACAGGAAGCGAAATTCCTAAACGACCATAAGGGTAAACTTTCCATCCTGGTTTTGCACCTTGAATAATAATGGAAGGCATGAGTGAAAGGCCTAACGCATGGGTAGAAATATCTGCTTGCATAAAATAATATCCCAACGCTTGATACACCGGTGGAGGTCCTTCTATAATTCGTTGTGTTAATGCTCTGGTTTGCGAACTTCTAAAAGTTTGACTCTTTATAACTGAAACACCCATTTCAACACCTATGTATGGATTTATCATGTAGCCAAAACCAAACGTAAAATTACCTCCATTGCCATAAGAGCCATGAACGGGTTCGTAAAGTGGAAGTGTATCACTGATATTTGTCATGGGCAGTAAGCCGTCTTTTTCCGGAGAAAAGGGGTCAATTTTTGGACCCATTATCTGTTCGTTATTTTGAATGCCGGGCCAAGCATATCCTCCCGCAAATTTCAATGTAAAATATTGGGCCTGCATTACCAGTGAAAACGTAAGCAGTAAGGAGAAGGTGAAAAGTATTTTTCTAATCATGCTAAAATTTTTTGTGTAAACGATACTACAAAAAGAATTTGTCTTCCTGCGAAAACACGATGACATTTCTCATTTTGCAATTTCTGTTTTTGGTTTACATTCGCCCTCGAAAATTTTACAACTATGAGCAAAGTAATTGCAGGAATATTTACCATTGTAGGCGGTTTGCTAACCTTCTATTTCAGTTTTGTAATGCAGAATTCTTCTTACAACAATGAGTACAACGACCCTAAACTGCACATGAGTTTATTTCAAACCGGAAATTTTATTCCGTTGGTAGTTGGTATTTTGTTGCTGACGATTGGCTTGGTTTTCTTCTTTGTAGCCAGAGAGTCGAATCCGCATATTAAAGGATAATACCACCCCTAAATCCCTCTTCCCGTTTTAGCGGGAAGAGGGATTTAGGGGTCAGAACCGATACCTAAACCCACCACTCAAACCCAAATTATATTTTCGTTTTTCCTGCACGCCAATTTTTTGCAAGCCCATATAAAATGTTGGTTCGGCAAAAAGAACGAAATGTTTTTTAGCAATAAATTCAAATCCTGCTGAAGCATAGAACGAAGCATAATAACGTTTAGCACTGTTGATAGAGAAATCACTTGTGCTGTTTGAATTTCCATTTGAGCTTTTATTTACTGCGCTTTCTATTCCTGTTGCAAAATTGGTTTGTGTTGGAAATAACGAATTGTCGGCAAGTGTTGATGTGGAAGCCAACAAAGTGTCGGGCGCAAGGGTATAATCAAAAGTTTCTTTCAACTTAATGTGATTGATAATTCCTGCATTAATGTAGAAACGGAAATTGTTTTTAACCACTGCATAAACTTTTATACCGATAGGAATTGCCGCCTCTGTAATGTGTGAAGTGAAATCCGTTGGTGCTTGAGTAAGACCAATAGTTTTAGGATGGTAAACTTTGAAACTTGTTTGCGAAAAAAGAATTGAATTGGTGAAAGCAATTCGATTCACAAAAAGAAAATCGTGTGTAAAACCAACCATGTAAGATGGGCTGCTGTAAAATAAAGGCGGACGTTCGGGTTGATTGCCAGGCTGACTTCCTAATGTTGTCCCGGTAACATTTGCCAAAACACCGAGTGAATAATTGAAGATTTGTTTCTTCTTTTTAGGAAGAGCCTCTTCTTCTTTTTTGTCGAATCCTGTTTCTGTTTTATCTGAAATGGATTGAAGAAGTTCTGCTTCCCTTCTTGCAAGTAAAATATTTTCTGCGGTTGTGTTTTTCGAAGATGCCTCACTGAGCATTTCTATTTCTTTCCTGTAAGGATTTGCCCTTGCTGATATTTGAATTGAATTTGCACTTGTGGTTTCCTCGAGAGGAGTCTTCTTCGATTTCACTTTCGAAAATGCATTGGCACGCGGATGACGCTGATGGAACGGATTCTCGCGGAATAATACAGAGGATTGATTTTCTTTTTCAATTTTCAGTTTGCCGCGTGCAACTGCTGATGTAGAAACTTCTGCTTTTCCTTTTCTGATTCTTGATTTAGGTTCAATGTTCTTCTGTAGCTCATTTGTATGTTCCTGTTTAGCGCTGCTACTTACTTGTTTCATCCCGCCTGTTTCATCAGGAGTCGCAACAGTATTCGTTTGCTTATTGCCAATTGTTTCCTCTCGTGTTTCCTCGCGGGAGCCAACTTGTTTCAGGTTTTGCTCTTCCATTAGATACGTTATCTCGTTCTTTTCGATTAATCCGCGCAATTCATAACCAATTACACCAAACAAAAGGGCAGCAGCAATTCCTCCGGTCCACCACCAGAAAAACACCCCACGCTTTTTCTTTTCACTAAGCATAGCTTCCATTCGATCCCACGCTTGTGGATCAAAAGGAAATTCAGTATTGCTGAGTTTCTCTTGTATTTGTTTGTCGGAACTATTTTCCATATGCACTAACCTTAACCTTATTCAGTTCAATTAATTTCCCCTGCATCTTTGCTCTAGCTTTTGCCAGATTCGATTTCGATGTACCTTCGCTTATGCCAAGTAGTTTTCCAATTTCGCTGTGATTGTATCCTTCCACCACATATAGATTAAAAACCGTTCTGTACGCGGGTGTAAGTTCGTTCACAATTTCTAAAATTTGTTCGGCAGCTAAATCAGCAATCACATCGCTCTTGTCTTCTACATAAACGGTTCGCTCCATATCTAAATGCTGATGGCGAATTTCGCTTCGCAAAAAATCAATAGCGGTGTTCACCATTATGCGGTAAATCCATCCTTCGAGGTTGCCGCCTTTTTTACCAAAGCTTTCTAACGTTTTAAAAACTTTCAGAAAACCCATGTTCAATATTTCGGTTGCCTGTTCACGATGCGAAGCATAACGCATGCACACACTCATCATCTTGCTAAAATGGCGTTCGTATAAACGCTTTTGAGCAAGCCGTTCGTTTTTAATACAACCTTTGATAAGTTCTTCTTCGCTCACGCTGAAAATTATTCGCATCGAAGTTACAATTACAAGTTCAAAGGTTGCGCGTTAAATTTCAAAGACCAAAAAATCTAAACACATCAACTCCCGAACACTCTTATTTTTCCACGGCAATTCTGCTTAGCAATGAAATATTCTGCACGTTGCTGTAATCGTACTGATACAAACCATCCTCCCCTATCATCAGTAAAATGTTATTGAACGGAATTACATCGGTTGCCTGAATATTACTAAACGTTACTACCGGTATAGTTGGAATAGTTGTAGGGTTAGTAGCATCCATTACTTTCAATCCATCAGTTCCGTCACATACGAAAAGTACATTGCCGTCTTTACCCAGCCCGTGCGGGTTAGTCATTTGAACGGTATGGCTTAACGTAGGCGAAGAAAGATTTTGAATGTTTACCACCTCTAACTGATTAAACGTTGTGTTGCATGGTGTGCCGCTTCTTAAGGTAATGTAAGCATAGTTGTCGTCAACCACCACCGGGTCGCAGGCTGTGCCGTGTATGTAAGTAGAAATATAAACGGGCGATGTAGGATTACTGATGTTGTAAATAAACATACCGTTAGTAGAACCAATGAAAAGATGATTGTTATAAGGGAAAATAGTTTCAATATTTCGGCCGATAGAAGTAGTGCCCAGCGAAGAAAGTTCACCCGTAATACTGAACATACGAAGCGATGATTGGTCAACTACATATAAAATATTGTTGGCAATGGTAAAGCGAGCCATAGAACCTCCTATGCCCGGTGCACTCACACTGCTTTTTGGAGTTGCACCTCCTGTGCTGTTGGCTGTAAACATATCGCCTTCCAACCACGGCCCTCGACCCCAGTATCCGCCACCGCTATTACAGTCGTTGCTAACTTTTTCGGTCACCGTTTTTTCCAACCACTCAATTACCACACCTTTAGTAAGGTCGGCATAGTAGCCGTTGGTGTAAATGCGATCGGGCAAAGCATTTTCTACACGTTTGGTAACAGTTACACTCAATGGGTTCGAAATATCTAGTGCCAATAAATCAATATAACTATCGGCATAAAGCGTGTTGCCGTTAGCGGCAATATCCATATTGCCCGGTATTTTTATAAACGAAATATTTTGTGGCGAAGAAGGATTGCTATTGTCAATAATATGAATCCCTTTGTCTACTTCATTCACAAAAATGTAATTGCCTTTCATGTAAATTTTGCCCGGTTTTTTGAGTGCTTGTGCAGGTTCCGATTTTACAGCAGTGCGTAATTCTTCAAAACTCATATACACCGGTTCATACTTTTTGTATGTAATAGTTTGCTCGCACTTGTCTTTCTTGCACGAAGACATAGCAAGCACAAAAAGAACAGCCACCCCCAAACCCCTGAAGGGGGATTTAAATGCAGTAATAGTTTGAACGAAAATTTTCATGATGATTATTTTTTAGGTTTAAAATGTTTTGCAAAGCAACGGTTTCCTGTTTCAAAACGTTTTGATTTGGTAAACCGTTGCCTGAACCTAAAAAATATTTTCCATGAACAGATTTCTTACGCTCGTAATAGTACTCGCTGCAACTTGTGCATTCGCTCAATCTAATTCAGAAGATGTTGTTTACCTCAAGAGCGGAAGCGTTTTAAGAGGGAAAATACAGCCCAACAATACTAATACATCAACACAAATTGAGCTCTTGGGCGGAAGTGTTTTTGTATTTAAACAAGAAGAGATTGACAGCGTTAAGAAAGAGTGTTCTCTGAAAAATAAATTGAGAGGCATCAGAAATAATTATTTCAGACGCGAGCGCGGTTTTAGAAACATGACCGAGTTTGGAATTATTTACGGGGTTGATTTGAAAAAGGATAATGCTCAACCTTACAATTATTACTACTACAACAACACCAACGAAGATGATTTTGGCTTGTCTTTGCACACTGTAAATGGCTACCAGGTTTGGCCGTACTTATATGTAGGCGTGGGTGTAGGTATTGACCGACTAATTTCATACAAGCAAACATTTTCTCCTTTCTATCTGCGCGTAGCGAGTGAGTTTTTGAAAAGAAAAGTTACACCTTATTTGTTTTGCGATGTCGGCTACTCGGTAATGTGGAAGAAAAAAAGTGATGAATATTATTCGTATCAAAACAAAGGTGGCTTGTATGTATCGTGTGGTGGAGGTTTAAGAATTTATACGCAAAGCCGCGCATCTGTTGTTCTATCTATTGCCTATAAACGCAACAACAGCGAAACAAAATGGTGGTACACCCAATGGAATGACGGTACTGTTTATGATATCAAACGAACTTATCAGCGCCTAGTGGTGAATGTGGGCGTTACGTTCTAATAAATCAAATCTCCCATCAGTTTCACTTCTCCTTTCGTTTTCTTTTCTGTCGGTTTTGTTTTTTCTACCTTCTTTATTTCCTCCACTGTTTTTTGTGGTCTGTTACACACAACTTTTCCCATCAGTATAGGATAAGGAACCAATGTGTCTTTTATCAATGGTGGATTTATAACCGTATCGCCTGTGAGCATTTCAGTTATAACCGGTGTTGCTTCAGTAATGGCAACTGCGCCTCCCAGCATTAAATGTTGTGACTCTATCGAATCCATTTTCTCAATGCTTGTTGTATCTGTTTTCAGAATTAAAGATGCTGTATCCATTACATCGGTGGCAACTATATGTAGTTGCATGGGCTCGCCTGTATCGCTTTTGCAAACAAACATAGAGGAGAAGATGATGAAGAATGCAGCAGCAAAAATTTTAGGGATACTACGGTGTGCAGCAACTTCGCGTAAGTTTATTTTCAATTCGTAAGGAGAGAGCTGCGACAAGCGAAACCTTCCGCAGGTTTTTTCTTGTTTCTTGTTTTCGAAATAGCGAACCACTTCTTCATCGCTCATGTTCGAAAAGTCAACAACAATTTTTGAGCAAGCTTTACAAAATGCTCCTTGGTTTTCGGGAGTCATGTCGTTCCAGTTTTCGTGGCAGGGTTTGGGGATGGATATTTTCATAGCGTTTAATTTCTATGAAGATGCAGAAGAGGAAAAATTCCACAATAATTAATTCAAGATAGGTAGCGATAGAAAAGCAATTACTTTTTCACTTTTAGTTTTTGGCCAACTTCAATATTGGTGTTCGGCAGGTTATTTATTTTCTGAAGTTCATCAACCGTTAATCCATAAATCAATGCAACACGATAAAAGGTTTGTCCGCGTTGAACGGTGTGGTAACCATCACTTGCTACATTATACTTCGTTCCACCGGGACCAACTTCTACAGCTTTTGTTGATGGTGGTGGCGTTGCTACTGATTTCTGAACGGGTTCTGCAACGGTTTCTTTTGAGGGTTGTTTAACAGTTTTGGATTGAGCAGGTGCTATGGATTTTGCAGAAGTTTTTGCGGGTTGACTTACTTCTTCTACTTGTTTTACCGGTTGCTTTGCAGGTTGAGCATACATGGCTTTGTCGGCTTCATTGGCTTCTTTATCGGTTAAGGTTCTTATCAAAACTACTTCTCCTGCTTTTACTTTTTTATCGTTTGGAAAATCGTTGAGCAAAAGAATATCGCGTTTGTTCACTCGGTATTTTACGGCTAGGTCTCCAAGTGTTTCCCCGCTTTTTACGGTGTGTTTTAAAAACTGGGGAATGGCTTCTTGAGCATTTGCCAATTGTAAAGCAAGGCTTAAAAACAGAAGAGCATGTATTCGTTTCATGAGAATTATTTATTCGGCAATTTAGAAAATTCTGTTTTGAAAAACTTTTTTAAAACAAAAAACCCACTGCATTTGCAATGGGTTTTGTAATTATCTTTTAGAAGAAATATCAATCCAAAATCTTTCCTGTCTTCGTTGATACTCTTACAGTTTTACCTTTTTCTTCCTTTCTGCCAATGCGAGTTGCTTTGCCATCGCTCAATAACTGAACATTAGAAATATGGATTGAACCCGGAGTTTTAATAATTCCTCCGTTAGGGCTTTTTGCATTTGGCTTCGTATGCTTGCTGTTCAGGTTTACGCCATCCACAAACACGCGACTCTTCTCGCGGTCCACATCAATCACTCTGCCTTTTTTGCCTTTATCGTCACCGGCAATAATGATTACTTCGTCATTCTTCTTTACATGAAACTTCATAAAATATCTTTTTTGTTTTCCTGTTAACTATTACAATACCTCCGGTGCCAATGATACAATCTTCATAAACTGCTTGTCGCGAAGTTCGCGCGCAACAGGTCCAAAAATACGAGTACCTCTTGGCTCATCCTGTGCATTCAACAACACTACAGCGTTGTCGTCAAAACGGATATATGAACCGTCTTTTCTTCTTACCGCTTTAGCCGTTCTTACTACTACAGCTGTAGAAACAGTTCCTTTCTTAACGCCTCCGGTAGGAATAGCTTTCTTGATAGAAACTACTACGCGGTCGCCAATACTTGCGTATCTTCTTTTCGACCCTCCCAGAACACGGATAACGAGAACTTCTTTCGCTCCGCTGTTGTCAGCCACATTGGCTCTTGATTCTTGCTGTAACAT
>CANJZE010000038.1 GCA_947479455.1 Bacteroidota bacterium | reverse complement strand
TGAATCACCGCACCCGCACCGAGGAACAACAACGCCTTAAACATGGCATGCGTAAACAAATGAAACATCGAAGCCGTGAAACCCAAACCGTTTTCGCCACCGTAACCCGAAACACCGAGCGCAAACATCATGTAACCAATCTGGCTCATGGTGCTGTACGCGAGCACGCGCTTGATATCCGTTTGCGTACAGGCAATCACAGCCGCAAACAATGCAGATGCCGCGCCCACATACATCACCACTTCCAACGCACCGGGGCACGAAATCGCAAACACCGGAAACAAACGCGCCACTAAATAAACTCCAGCAACCACCATCGTAGCCGCATGTATCAATGCCGAAACCGGAGTTGGGCCTTCCATCGCATCGGGCAGCCAGATATGAAACGGCATCATCGCACTTTTCCCCGCGCCACCGATAAACACCAGCAGCAATCCCCATGTTAATGCAGACAAACCAAGGAAAGAAGCGGCAGCAGCAGTATGCAGTTGCAGTGAATTCGGGTCGGTCAATCTTTGTATGAGTGTTTTGAAATCCAAAGTTTCAGCATGAAAAGCGAGAATCAAAATGCCAATCAAAAATCCTAAATCGGCAAAGCGGGTAACGATGAATGCTTTTTTAGAAGCCGCTACTGCGCTCGGTTTATCGAAATAATATCCGATAAGCAGGAACGATGAAACACCCACCAACTCCCAGAACATATAAATCTGAAAAATGTTGCTACTCAGCACCAAGCCCAACATCGAAAAAGTAAACAGCGAGAGGAAGGAATAATAAATAGAGAACCGCTCTTCGCCTTTCATATAGCCGAGCGAGTAAACATGCACCATCAGCGAAATGAAAGTAACTACCACCAACATCATTACAGAAATGGGGTCGAGCAGTAAACCGATGTCGATAGAAACTCCCGGAGCAAACTCAAGCCATTGAATTTTCAGCACTTCCAGTTTCTGATAAACGCCATCTACTTTTCCTGAAACGAAAAAGTAATTGAAAGCCGTCCACAACGAAAGCACAGCCGAACCGGTCAATGAAAGCGTGCCGATAATTCCTCCGCTCTTCGCAAAATATTTTTTGCCAAACAAACCGAGCAGCAGAAAACTTAAAAAGGGAAGAACAGGAATAAGAACAGCCCCCAAACCCCCGAAGGGGGCTTTTAGACTATCATTTATTTGAAGGAGTATCATTGTATTTTGCATTTGCCTTTAATCCCCCTTCGGGGGTTTGGGGGCTGGTTTTTATAATTTTAAACTATCAGCATCCTCCGCATCAATACTTCCGAAATTGCGATAGATGTTGATGACAATGGCAATCGCCACAGCAGCTTCAGCAGCAGCAATAGCAATAATGAAAATCGTAAAGAACACACCGTCCAGTTTTCCTCCCCACAAATATTTATTGAAGGCGATGAAGTTGATGTTCACCGCATTCAGCATCAGCTCCACTGCCATCAGCATCGTAATCATATTCCTGCGCGTGAGGAAACCATACACGCCTATAAAGAAAAGCGCGGTGCTGAGAAATAATATTTGTGTCAGTCCTACTTCCATTAGTTGAGGATCATTTTTTTATGACGGTTAGGGTAAAACTTGCTAATAGTTTTTGATAAAGCGGTTTCCAAACGAGTTCATCATTCTTACGATAAGAAAGAGTCAAAGAATGCAATTTATCATTGTTGTGGAATTGATATGATTCTACATAAACTGGTGGATTATCTTTAAGTTGTCTTAGGTAACTCCACTTGATGCAGAAGGAGCCATTAATGTTTGTTACGGATACACCGTACCATTGTATAATTTTTATTCCAACCGCTTTCAGCGACTTAGCATTCTGTTCCTTAAGAACACTACTAAAAGTGGAAATATCTGTTGCGGTTAAATTTTTCAAATCTTTATTTATCATATAGTCCCCAACATTGCCATAAGTCGTTTCTAGCATAACTCTAGCATAAGTTGAGCCTTTATCAAAATTGTTCTGCCCTTTTTGCTGGAACACAACTCGGTTTGATGAAATTTCGTAACCGAATTTTTTGCCGATCTCTTTTTGAAAAACCTCTGCAAATTTCTTATAGTTTCCAGATTGCAGTTCTAAATTATTGGGGATGCTAACGTATCCTACATCTTTAAGTAAGTAGTCGGTAAAAGCTACCGTTTGTGCTTTACCAGAAAGACAGGCGACAAGTAGAAATATCTGGCAAGAACGGTTAAATAGTTTCATCATAATATTTAAGTTTAGTATTCGCTGGCAGTAATGCTGTCAATTGATAAAAAAAGTTCTTTTCTATCCTTAACGCTTATTACATCTTCGCAGTCAAAGATGTGATATGTGTCTTTACCTAGAAAATGGGGCATTCGCATTCCACCAGGTAAAGTCGTTGTTATCTCATATGCTCCTCTATACGATACCATTGAACTTCTTATGAGATAATTTAAGTCTTGAAAATGGGAACTGTGAAATAACAAATTTATGTCGCTTGCTATTAAAGTATCAGAGAGGTATTTGTAATCTACTGGTCCAACAAAAAACTTTTTTTGGTCTTCAGCATCCCAAAAGCGATTCCTAAATTCTATTTGAATTTTCAACTCCTCATTGTTGCCCAAAGGACTAAATGAAATTTTCAAATCGTATCGGTCGTCTTTTACTTTTACTTCGGTCTCATACTTCCTCATTTTCTTCAACTCTGTGTCTAATGAATCATTATACCTGACAAGTGCTAATTGTTGTTCTTTAATCGCTCTTTCCTTAGATAGTTTGTCTACGCAGTTGACTAATAAAACTAATAGGAGAGCTATTACTACTATGGTAAGCGCAACTGTAACGTAAAAGTTAACATTATCTCTAAATAGAGTAACGAGAAAAGGAAGAGATGTTTTCTTCCTATCTATATGTAAAGCTCGAGAGACTGAAAGCCTTAATGATGTTAACCAAGATACAGGCTTTATTTTATTGAACAGTTCAAACGATTTTTTAAAATAGACATTAACTCTCGACCATACCTTGCTGTAAATTATTTTGTCGTCATTTCCCTTTTCTACAAAATAATTAAACAGCAATCGCAAAGCGACTAAAAGCAAAACCCAATAAAACCATGATTCTTTAAAATTGAAGATACTCTCCTCATAAGTGAAAAATGAAAACAACGCACCACAAATAATAAATGCTATTAGTGAATAAAATATGAAAACGAAATATCGAGTATCATTTTTTGAATGCAGTTCTTTATCTGTTTTTTCTGTAACGGTTTCTGTGTTTTCAGAAGGAATACTTTCTATTTGGCTTTTTTCTACATCCTCCGATATAATATTTGCCGCGTCTCCGTTAAATGATGGTTCAGGGTCCTTAAGTTTGGTATCCTGATTAATGTTGTCTTCTGGTCTTTCAACTTCTATTCTTTTTTCAATTTGAATGTCGGAATTCTCAACTTTTATTTGCGCTTCGGTAGGTTTTTTTGAATTATCTTTTTTAAAAAAAAGTGAATACGCAATATAACCTCCAATTAAAGGCGCAAATGGTAAAACAGGGGTTAGTAATGCTACTAACAGCATCCCCAAAATGAAAACTAAAATTTTTATTGGCGTAGACATCTGTTATCCGCAAATTATGGGTTGAGTTCGGCAACTATTTGTTTTCTGTTCTCATCGCAATAACAATACAACCAATCATTGCCGCCAGTAATAAAATTGAAACCACTTCAAACGGCAACACAAAACCTCCCTGTTTGTAGTTCAGCATTTCTTCGCCAATTCTTCGCACACTTAATGCACCGGATGGTTGCTCTCCGAAAAATTCATTGCGCTTAATCACACTCCAGAATAAAAGAAAGGCAAACAAACTTGCTAATCCCGCGAAGAGTGTTCGTTTATATTCTGGTTCTGCCAAATCACTTCCTACTCGATGAGTTAAGAAAATGGAGAAGATTATCAGCACCACAATGCCGCCTACATAAACAACAATCTGCACCGCGGCTATGAATTCATACTGCATCCAGAAATACAAACCCGCCACACCCATCATGCAGAACAACAGGTAAATAGCCGCGCGGAAAATCTGGCGGCTCGTAACCGACATGATACCGCAACCGATAATCAGCGCGCTTAACAAATAAAATATGATGTTGCTTACAGCCATTCTTCTTTTTTATTCTACTCCTTCCATCAGTTTACTTCCCGTTGCGTTCAGTTTCTTCGTCAGTTGATTTCTGTCAAATACACTGTGCTCAAATGTCTGCGCCATTTTTATCGCATCGGTCGGACAAGCCACAATACATAAATTGCACATGGTGCAAAGTTCCAGGTGATACACAAAATTGTCGAGTGCCTTTTTCTTTTTGCCATCGGGCTGCAATTCCATTTTAGTTACAATCTTGATGGTCGCATTCGGACAAGCCAACTCGCAAGCCGTGCAACCGGTGCAGCGGTGCTCGTTCTTTTCATCATGCATCATCACTACTTCACCACGAAAACGTTCAGGCAATTCCTGCTTTACATCCGGATACTGCTGTGTGATTATCTCCTTATGGTTAAAGAAGTAATAACCGGTCATCCGCATTCCTTTCAGAAGCGAAGCGCTGGCGTTGTAAACGGTCTTTATGTAATCTACTATGAACATTTAATACAAGTTTTACACTAAGGCGCAAAGACGCGAAGAATACAGTCTCGTGCTTTTGTGCATTTATTTTATTCCAAGCGAATTTTTATTTATCAATCTTTTGATTCCATTTTTAATTAAAGGCACATGGAAATTTATTACAAAACCTAACTGCATTCCTGTCATCTTCAAATAACTTATCACCTGCGCTTCCCAAACCGGATTTACAATATCAACTGCCTTAACTTCTACAATTACTTTTTCTCCCGCTATTAAATCTATTCTCAAACCCTCTTCAAAATTCAATCCATCAAAAACTATTGGAACATTCACTTGTCTTGTCACGCTCACACCATCTTTCTGAATTTGATGAGCAAGACATATTTCATAAACTTTCTCCAACAATCCCGGACCAAGTTCCTTATGCACTTTGAACGCAGCATTCACCACTACTTTTCCAATAGCTTCAATTTCCTCTGATAACTCTATTCTTCTTACCTCTTGCATTTCTTTGCGTCTTCGCGCCTTCGTGTTGATTGTATTACTTGATATAAAATCCGGTTATCGCCATTACGGTCGTCAGCAACAAATTAAACATCGCAATCGGCAACAAATATTTCCATTCTAAATTCAATAACTGGTCAATGCGCAAGCGCGGAAACGTCCACCGGAACCACATGATTAAAAATATCAGCGCAAATACTTTTCCGAAGAACCACACAATGCCCGGAATAAAATCCATTACATGATTGAACGCTTCCCAACTGCCGATGTGAAACGGCATCCATCCGCCAAAAAATAAAGTAGCACCAATAGCGCACACAATAAATATGTTAACATACTCCGCCAAAAAGAACAAAGCGAATCTCATTCCTGAATACTCCGTGTGAAAACCTGCAGTAAGTTCGCTTTCCGCTTCTGCCAAATCAAATGGCGCGCGATTGGTTTCTGCCGTTACAGCAATTACAAAAATCACAAACGAAATCAGCACCGGTATATGTCCTTTAAAAATCCACCAGCCATTTCGTTGGGATTCTATGATGTCGTTAATGCTCAAACTGCCAACCAGAATTACAATTGTAATTACTGAAAGCCCCGCGCTTAATTCATAACTTACAATCTGCGCACCGCTACGCATGGCACCGAGCAATGAATATTTATTGTTACTCGCCCATCCCGCCATCAAAATGCCAATCACTCCCACACTACTCACCGCGCTTACATACAACACTCCTATATTAATGTCCCACAACTGAAACCCTTTGGTGAAAGCAATCGGTGCCATAATCAGCATGGCAACAATTATCACCAGCAATGGCGCGAGATTGAATAAAAATTTATCAGCACCATCAGGAGTTAATCCTTCTTTTATTAAGAGCTTTAAAGTATCTGCCGCTGTTTGCGCAAAACCTTTATAACCCACCCTGTTTGGACCCAAACGAATCTGCATATAAGCAGAAACTTTTCTTTCCATAAACACCAACACCAAACCAAGCACAGCAAACAAACTAATCACCAATACTCCGGCAATTGTCATCTCTATCAATAACACAAGTGTGCCGTTAAGCGAAGCGCTTAATGTTTCGTGAATTGACTTTGATATATTTTCGAGTGAAAGCATTCTTAATTTCTATTTACACAAAGGCGCAAAGACACAAAGAATTATTCTTTGCCTTTCCTTCGCGTCTTCGTGCCTTCGTGTTAGTCATTTCTTCGTTCCCTATCTATCTATATCCGGTATTACCAAATCCAAGGTTCCCATCATCGCTACTAAATCTCCAATCTTTTGTCCGCGCGCAATCTGGTTCAAGCAAGAAAGATTTGCAAAACCCGGACTGCGGAAATGTATTCTATAAGGCGTCAATCCTCCTTCACTAATTATATACACACCAAACTCACCACGAGCAGTTTCCACGCGACTGTAAAATTCTCCCTTCGGTAATTTCAACACCGCCTTCGTCTTCGCCTGAAAATCTCCCTCCGGTATATTATCAATCAACTGGTCAATTATACTAAGCGACTCGCGCAGCTCGCGCATGCGCACTAAGTAACGCGCATAACTATCGCCCGCAGTTTCCAGCGGCTCTTCAAAATTTAATTTCTCGTAACCATCATAAGGCGCAAGCTTTCTGATGTCGCTCTTCACTCCGCATGCGCGCAACACCGGACCGGTGCAGCCAAACGAAACCGCATCCGCTGCCGAAATTTTCCCGACATCCATCATGCGCTGTTTGAAAATTACATTGTGCGTTACCAGCGTATCATACTCATCAATCTTCGTTCTGAAAAACGCCACAAACTCCTTCACCTTCTTCACAAAATTCGGATGCAAATCCGTCATCACCCCGCCCGGCACCATGTAATTCATCGTCAGCCGAGCGCCACAGGTCTCCTCCATAATATCGTTAATCAACTCGCGCTCGCGAAACGCATGAAAAAACGGAGTCAGCGCGCCCACATCCATCGCCATCGCGCCCCACCACAACACATGCGAAGCAATGCGTGTCAGTTCGTCCATCAAAATGCGAATCACCTTTGCGCGCTCCGGCACCTCAATCTGCAAACCCTTCTCCACCGCCAGCGCACACCCGTGATTATTAATATGCGAACTCAAATAATCCATCCGGCTCGTGCTGTAAATAAACTGCCGGTAACTCAAACTCTCACACATCTTCTCAATGCTCCGATGTATGTAACCCAGGTGCGGCTCCACATACAAAATCGTCTCCCCGTTCATCGTAATCACCAAATGCATCACCCCGTGCGTAGCCGGATGCTGCGGACCAACATTGATAACCAAGTTACCAGCCCCCTCACCCCCGAAGGGGGAATTGGTTTCACTCACTATTTGCGATTCTCTATACATTTTACGGTTTTCAGTTTCGAGTTTTCAGTTTTCACTTCGTCATTCATTATTCGATATTCATTTTTGGGTGCTGCTGAAATTTTTTCATTCCTGTTCCCCTTTCGGGGGTTAGGGGGCTTCGAAAAAATTTCATCACCGCGCTTTCCGTTCCAATCTTTTTTGTCCTCGCAGAAAAAACATCCAAGCACAAAAAAGGATTTCCACTACAATCGCTGCCCCGAACAGCCGTCTTTCGCTCATCATTTTGTCTTTATACTTCTTCGAATTGATTTTTTCTAAGAACTCTATCTAAAATTCTTGAAAGCAGATTTACTGTATCTCTTTTATTGGGGGCTTTTTTGATATTGAAAACATAATCCTCTAACACCAACAAAGGTTTTTTCCCATTTGACTTTCCTACTAGTATACCATCTTGATATAGACTAAACTCCAAGATGTCTTCTAAACTTACTGTTTTGTTTGTGTGTTTTTCTACTCCAACAAAAAGTAATCGCTTATTAGTAATATACAAATCACCCCTATCGATAGGAGCAAAATAGTCTCTTGTTGTTTTAGATACGCTTAGCGAACCAAACGTATATGCCAAATTTCCACCTGACCTATACCTATAACCACCGTATGAAACAGAAGTTGTTACTGTTTTTTCTTCATACCAATCGACTGTCTTAAATCTTTTATGAACCAATTCATCGGAATGAATATTAAGTCCATATTTTTCCATTGCTTCTTTTTCGTTAAGAGCTTCTAGCTTTGAATGTTCCGCATCATATCTCCAAACTAAATCACTTGCTAAGTTGGTCAGATAATCTCCAGCAATGTATTTAGGACTTCCTTCTTCTTCATTTAAATAACCAAATACACCCGTGGCTTTTTCTAACTCATCAATATTGCGTGCAGGCAATGAGCCAAACATTTCCTCATACAATAAAATCTCTCCGCCCCAATTAAAACTTTCGTTGTTGTTCCACATCTCTTCTAAACGAGCAACAAATAATTTCCCATTTTCCGTGTAATTATTTCTAAAAGAATTTTTGCGTTTATCTGCTGTGAGTACTAGGTAAATTACCAGTATAACAAACGCACCAGCAGCGACCAAAAAAAATGTGAGCATAGTTTGATTTATTTTTTTGTTTTCTACTTACTCGCCAATGTATTTTTCTTCCCACTCGTAACCTTATAACCAATCTTCACTCTTCTTTTCTTTGGCTGAGCAAGCAAACCTTTTACTGCATCAAACAACATTTTTAATTCATCATCATGCTCCGTTATTTTCTTTTCTATCTGGTTTACTTTCAGCAGAACGTCTTTGTGGGTAAGAGCTATCTCCCGTATTTGTGTAAAAATGCGAACCACCTGAATATTCATTTGTATAGCTTGGTCACTATTCAACACGCTGGCTAACATTACCGCGCCATGTTCAGTAAAAGCGTATGGTAAATGCGCAGAAAATTTCAACGATTTGAGGTTATCGCAATTTGCGATAACCTCCTCTTTTTCTTGTTGTGTAAGTTGAAACATAAAATCTTCAGGAAAACGATTCTTGTTTCTCTTAACGGCTTCATTCAACCTGAAAGTTGTAACCCCATATAATTCCGCAAGGTCGCGGTCAATCATAACCCTTTTGTTGCGCAACAATAAAATCATGTTGACAACAAACGTATCGGGAACTTTAGGTAACAACTTGCTCATTTATTTTTTTTCGTTTTCTATTTTCTCGCCAATGTATTTTTCTTCCTACTCGTAACCTTATAACCAATCCCGCTAAGGCGGGACAAGTTCTTCACTCTTTCCTTTTTCGGATCGTTCAGTAAATTTTTTAAGGCATCAAACAACAAATCAAATCCTTAGCGTGTTACTTCGTAATTAAATCCACATCATACTTTTTAAATTGTTCATCCACGCTAATCACTTTCCATCCTTCAGAAATGGCTTGCGAAATTATCAGCCGGTCAAAAGGGTCGCGGTGGTGTAGCGGCAGGTCAACATACTTCATCAGGTATCCTATTTCAAGCGGCATTATTTCAATGCCGGTATTTAAAACAGCCGCGGCTATTTCTGCAAAATCATTACTGTATTTCAACTTGCCAATAGAAAACTTAATTGCCATTTCCCAAATGGAAGCATAGCTTACCATACATCTGTTTTCACCATCGTTTATCATTTTACGAATAGTGTCGGGCAATTGCTCATCGTCATGAATATACCAAAGCACAATATGTGTATCAAGCAGTAGATTCATTCCATGTATTCTTTCATGTCATTTAATGGTGCATCAAAGTCAGGTGCTATCCAAAGTTTGCCTTTAAGCAAACCCGGCTTGCGCTGCCCCTTCGTTTTGGTCTCTTCATTCTGTTTACTCGAAAACTGCGAAAGCAAAAAATCAATATAGCTCTCCACCGCCTTTGAATATTCAACCGGTAGTCCATTTAATTTGCGAATAATTTCTTTTGTAACCATACTTTCGATTTTAAATCAAAGATAACTACTAATTTTTTTTCTAACTCATTTATCCTTCCATTCAACTTACTATGTTTGCATCATAACAGCGTCAGCGAAAGTATCGCTGATTTGACGCCTCGCTCAAACGTGACGTTTCTTTTTAAAATATAGGAGTGGGGTTTCCCCGCTCGGTAATAAAGCCGAATTTATTTCGGCTTTTTATTTTATCCGTGCCTTCTATTTCCTTTCAAATAAATTGTCTTCACTCCGTTTTCGTCTACGCTTTTTTCATGCTCTCCGTAATACCATTCTGGGTAATGATTCAACTTCAACAATAACTCTTCAACTTTCACCACATCATCAAGCCCATCTTCATAACCATCTACCACCACGCGCATATCCGCAGGATATTTTTTCAATTCTTCTATTAGTTCTGTTGTGGTCATTGCATTTTTGGTTTCGGCTGTTAAAGTCCCTTTTAGGGGATTTAGGGGTTTACAGTTTTATAATATTCACTTCATCCACATAATCTTTCCTCAGCGGCCACCCTTCCCAATCATCCGTCAAAAACAACCTTCTCAAATCAGGATGATTCAGAAATATGATACCGAACAAATCGTATGCTTCGCGCTCGTTCAGTTCGGCTGTCTTCCAGATATTGCAAACAGTTTCAATCTCCGGCTTCGCGCGGTCGCATTTTGCTTTTACCACTACAATATGTCCGTGCTTAATCGAGCGCAGATGATACACCACCGTCAAATGTGTTTTCCAATCCACACCGGTTACCGAAAACAGAAAATCAAAATCAAGTTCAGCATTATTGCGCAGTTGTTGCGCCAGCGGAAGCCAGTCATTCGCTTCAATAGAAACATTCAGCCAATCAACAGCCACCCCACCTAAATCCTCCCCGAAGGGGAGGACTTTAACAGCCCCTGCCGCTGCAAGTTCTTCAATCTTTAATTTCAATTCCTCCTTGCTCATTTCGCGCTGTCTTTAAAGCCCCCTTCGGGGGTTTGGGGGTTCTTTATTTTCTCCTGCAAAGTCAGCAATGCATGTATCAAAGCTTCAGGGCGCGGAGGACAACCCGGTATGTAAACATCCACCGGTATAATATGATCGGCACCTTTCACCACGCTATAAGTATTATAGAAAAACGGTCCGCCTGAAATAGAACAAGCGCCCATCGCCACCACATACTTCGGGTCGGGCATTTGGTCGTAAAGTCTTTTGAGAACGGGAGCCATTTTATTGACAATAGTTCCGGCAATAATTATCACATCAGCTTGGCGGGGAGTAGCGCGTGCCACTTCAAAACCAAAACGGCTCCAGTCGTATTTGGCTCCGGCAGCACTCATCATTTCAATAGCGCAACAACTTGTTCCAAAAACCAAAGGCCATAAAGAATTTGAACGCGCCCAATTGAGCACATCATCAAACTTCGAAACCAAAATACCTCCACCTGGTGCAGGATGAACAGAACCTGGAAATGCGGCCCCCAAACCCCCGAAAGGGGCTTTAGAGTCAGCCCCTAAATCCCCGAAGGGGACTTTTAAATTCTCTATATTTTTTTTGTCTGCCATTGTATTTTGTATTTGTATTTACTCCTCCCCTTCGGGGAGGCAGGGAGGGGCTTTACTGCCATTTGAGTGCTCCCTTTTTATGCGCATAAAGAAATCCGAGAAACAAAATGAAAAGGAAAATCACAATCTCTACCAGTGCCACAACACCTACGCTCTTTACCACTACCGCCCACGGATAAAGGAAAACAAGTTCCACATCAAAAATTAAAAAAATAAGCGCGAAGAGATAGTAACCTACACTGAACTGAATCCAACTTTGTCCTTTGGTTTCAACACCGCATTCATAAGCTTCGCCCTTCTGCGAATTTTTTGAACCGGGATTAATTGCATTCGAAAGCAATAGCGCACCACTGGCAAATGCCAGTCCGCAAATGATTAAAAGTATAAGTGATGCTGAACCCATTCTATTCGTTTCTTCTTAGCAAACAAGTATCAGAAATGAAACTTGCATAAACAACAATAAGCAACGAAATCTTATTCACAATACTGTTTCGAAAAGTTTCGTTTGTAGAATCAATCAAAATGATTTCTTTCGATTCCGTTTTCAAAAACCCAAAAACCAAAATCAATTTCTATGGCAATTAAAATTACAGACGTTTGTATTAACTGCGGAGCTTGCGAACCTGAATGTCCGAACGGTGCAATTTATGCGAATGGCGACAGTTGGAAAATGGCAGACAAAACCGGGGTGACCGGTTCTTATACTTTGATGGATGGAACCACAATTGACGGAAGCGCCACACAGCCACCGGTGAGTGACGATTTCTTTTATATAGTTACAGACAAATGCACCGAGTGCAAAGGTTTTCATGACGAGCCGCAATGTGCATCGGTTTGTCCGGTTGATTGTTGCTTAGCCGATGAACTTCACGTGGAAACAGAAGAAGCATTGTTAGCTAAAAAAGATAAACTTCACTTAGCGTAATTTGTCGCTACCTTCACTTTTAAATTCAAACAAAAAGTTTTTTCAATAATGGATACAACATTGGAAACAAAACAATCGCGCGTTACCACAACAGTAAATTCTGAAAGTATTGTGGTGCGCTTTAGTGGCGACTCGGGCGATGGAATGCAATTGACCGGTATGCAGTTTACCGATACTTCGGCATTGCTCGGAAAAGATATTTCAACCTTTCCTGAATACCCTGCAGAGATTCGTGCTCCTGCTGGAACACTTGCGGGCGTTTCAGGTTTTCAAGTTCACTTTGGCAGCAAAGAAATTTTTACCCCCGGAGATTTTTATGATGTGATTGTTTGCATGAATGCAGCCGCACTCAAAACAGATTTAGAGCGTTTGAAAAAAGATGGCGTTGTAATCGCAAACGTTTCAGGTTTCGATTCGAAGAATATGAAACTGGCGGGCTATCCCGAAGGTGCAACAAATCCCTTGGAAGATGGAACGCTCGATGGCTACAAAGTTTATAGAGTAGATGTAAGCAAGCTTACTAAAGAAGCTTTGAAAGAATCAGGCTTAGGCATGAAAGAAATTGAGCGCAGCAAAAACATGTTCGTGCTCGGTTTGCTGTTTTGGATGTTCGACAACAGCATGGAATTCACCATCAAATCGCTTGAAGAAAAATTTGGAAAGAAGCCCGATATTCTTGCAGCCAATTTAAAAGTGTTGAAAGCCGGATGGAATTATGGAGACACCACCGAAGTTTTTACGACTCGTTACAAAACAACAGCCGCACAATTAACTCCGGGTGTTTACAGAAACATTTCAGGCAATCAGGCATTGAGCATTGGAATTTTAGCTGCTGCTGAAAAAGCAGGGCTTCCAATTTTCCTCGGTTCATATCCTATTACTCCCGCTTCTGATGTATTGCACGACCTTTCTAAGTACAAAAGCAATGGTGTAAAAACTTTTCAGGCAGAAGATGAAATTGCTGCCATTTGTTCAGCAATTGGCGCAGCTTACACCGGTTCGTTAGGCGTTACTTCTACATCCGGTCCCGGTGTTGCATTGAAGAGCGAAGCCATGAGTTTGGCCATGATTTTCGAAATCCCTTTATTGATTTGCGATATTCAACGCGGTGGACCTTCAACCGGGTTACCTACAAAAACAGAACAGGCAGATTTGATGATGGCTATGTATGGTCGCCACGGAGAATCTCCGCTTCCAATCATTGCAGCAAATTCACCGGCTGATTGTTTTGATGCGGTTTATGAAGCGGTGAAAATTTCTATCGAGCACATGGTGCCGGTAATTTTTTTAAGCGATGGTTACATTGCCAATGGCGCAGAGCCGTGGAGATTTCCAACGGAAGATATGCTTGCTCCTATCAAAGCAACTTTCTTACAAGAGAATAATAATCCGGGTGGAAAATTATTGCCTTATAAGCGCGATGTAAATGGTGTTCGCCCGTGGATTAAGCCCGGCACAAAAGGTTTGGAACATCGCATAGGTGGTTTAGAAAAACAAGAGGACACAGGAAATGTTTCTTACGATTCTAAAAATCACGAACGCATGGTACATCTTCGCGCTGCAAAAGTGGAGAAGATTGCAGATTTTATTCCGCTGATAAAACCCGATAGCGGACCAGCCAAAGGAAAAATGTGTGTGCTAGGATGGGGTTCTACTTACGGTGCTATAAAAACCGCTTTGCTTGAATTAAATCAGGAAGGATATAAAGATATCTCGCACGTTCACGTTCGTCACATGAATCCGTTTCCGAAAAACCTTGGTGAGTTATTGCACAGCTACGAAAAAGTTTTGGTTCCTGAAATGAATACGGGGCAATTGATACTTCTTGTTCGTGCAAAATATTTGGTTCCTGCTGTTGGCTTGAACAAAGTGCAAGGGCAACCGTTTACCACCGAAGAAGTGAAGGCAAAAATTGTTGAACTCTATAATCAGAAATAAAACCTCATCCTAAATCCTTCTCAAAAGGAGAAGGACTTTAAATACAAGAACATGGATACAACAACATTAGAACCAACAGCACCGGTAAAATTAACGGCTAAAGACTTCACCAGCGACCAGGAAATTAAATGGTGCCCGGGCTGTGGCGATTATTCAATTTTGAAACAAGTGCAAACTGTGCTTCCTGATTTCGTTGTCGAAAAAGAGAAAGTTGTTTTTGTTTCGGGCATCGGTTGCTCTTCGCGCTTTCCGTATTACATGAACACCTATGGCATACATAGTATTCACGGTCGCGCACCGGCTATTGCCACCGGAGTAAAAGCTGCAAACCCTGAACTGAATGTTTGGGTAATAAGTGGCGATGGCGACTTGATGAGCATTGGAGGAAACCACCTCATTCACGTGTTGCGCAGAAATCCGAACATCAAATTGATGATGTTCAACAACGAAATTTATGGATTGACTAAAGGACAATATTCACCAACATCGCAAAGAGGAGTGGTTACAAAAAGCACTCCCTTCGGAAGTTTAGATGAACCATTTAATCCGGCTGAACTTGCTCTAGGTGCCAAGTCAACTTTTTTTGCGCGCACGCTTGACCGTGACCCCAAACATATGCAAGCAATAATTACTCGCGCTAATGCTCACAAAGGAACTTCGTTTGTGGAAGTTTACCAAAACTGCCCGGTGTTTAACGATGGTGTGTTTTTTGTTTACACGGAAAAGGAAACTAAAAAAGAAGAATGCCTTTGGTTAGAAAATGGCAAACCTCTTGTGTTCGGACAAACAGAAAACAAGGGAATTAAATTGGATGGTTTCAAACCGGTAGTAGTTGAGTTAGGAAATGGCGTTTCGAAAGATGATTTGTGGGTACATGATGAAAGCGATAAAATCAAAGCATCTATACTTGCGCAATTCGCAAACTTCACTGGCAATGAACACAAGCCGCGTCCATTTGGTGTATTCTATAAAGAAGAACGATCGTGCATCGAAGATGATATGACAGCACAAATAGATTATGCTTTCGAAAAGAAAGGTAGAGTGCCGTTGAATAAAATTTTAAGTGGCGATAAAACCTGGACGATAGTTTAACAACCCCACCTAAATCCTCCCCGAAGGGAGGACTTAAATACAAAAAGCCGGTTGAATTTTCAATCGGCTTTTTTTGTGGTAGTTTCGAAAAGGTGAAGCAGTTTGTGTTTCCGCATTTCGAGTGTGTAGCCCGCTGCAATTCTTTGTCGAGCATTTTTACGCAACGTATTTTTATCAGCGCCAATTGCTTTTCCTATAAGTTGTTTTAGTTCGGTTGCGCTTTTTCGTTTTAAAACAAAGCCGCTGTCGCCAACAATCTCGGGCATGGAGAAAACGTTTGAAACAATAGGAATGCATTCACACAACATAGCTTCGCAAAGCGAGTTGGGGAAACCTTCTGCCATAGAAAGTTGGAAGTAGAATTCGCAGGTGCTGTAAATATTTATAAGCTCTTCATTTTTGACAGGCGGAAGAATTTTGATGTTCGGAGTTTTGTTTGGAATCAATTTTTCATCGGGCACACCAAGGATGATAAATTCGCAACCAGGAAAAGCGGTAGCAGCTTCTGTAATTAAATCAATGCCCTTCAATTGATATTGAAAAGGAAATTCCCAACCACTGCAAACCGTAATGAAAGTATTTGTCTTTTTTTCTTTGGTGCAATGCCATTTCACAGCATCGTATCCGTTTTCAATTTCGGTGAAAGGTTTTTCTAAGTTTTTGCAGTGATATAAAATTCCCTGATGTGGAAAATCGTTAGGCTGATAGTTATAATCGAACCACATGAGGGTTTTGTGTTTGGGCACAATGTGCGAACACCATTTAAATGTGAATCGAGTAAAAAGAGCCAAAGTTTTTTTGTAAAAATTTCCATAACCAATACTCGGAAAGGAAACCGTATCGGTTCCGCCAACAATAATGAAGCAGGGCTTGCGAAAAATTTTGCCATACAAAGCGGGAAGCAAGGAATGGTATGAAGCAAATTCGCAAACTAAAACATCGGCAAACAAGATATGACGAAGCAGAAAAAGTTTCTGACGGATCAATTGAAATGGCGTTTCGATTTTGCGGGTCGCATAGAAAGGAAAACAAATTACGTTGTACTCAGTCGAAAGAATTTCGATATCCTTTTTTACAAAGGAGGAGAGATAGCGATGAAACAACAGTATTGTTTTTCTTTTCTTCACGGTATTATTTTACAGAGCGTTTCCATACACGAGATCATCAAATTTTTCAGGGCTGATTTTTTAAAACTTCAAAAGTAATGAAGCAAATAACTTAGGAGATGTTTTTCATTTAACTCACTCGGTAATCTCCTTTCGCAAAAAGTAGGCAGCCATCTCCGTAACTTAAAAACCGAAAATCATTTTCTAGAGCATGGTCGTAAATTTTCTTCCAGTCTTCGCCTACAACCGCAGCCACTAAAAGCAAAAGCGTAGAATTTGGCTGATGGAAATTAGTGATAAGAGCGTTCGCAATTTTTAATTCGTAAGAAGGCGCAATCATGATTTGAGTTTTGCAAATCAAACGTTGCATTTCATTTTTCTTCATCCAAATGATAAGTGCTTCTAGTGTTTCAGAAACTTTAAAAGTTATAAAAGCTTCGAAACTTTGGTCGTAAGCATCCCATTGTTTTATTTCCAAATCCTGCAATGAAATTTCAGGATTGCGTTTTGTTTTTATCCCCATCCAATAAAGAGATTCAATAGTGCGCAGCGAAGTTGTGCCGACCGCAATAATGTTTTGCCCCAACGCATCAAGCAAAAACTGAATGGTTGCAATGGTTACATCCATCACTTCTGCATGCATCTCGTGCTCGTGCATCGTTTCACTTTTTACAGGCTTGAAAGTTCCTGCACCCACATGAAGCGTCACTTCTACTTTCTCAATATTTTTTGTTTTCAGCTTTTCAAAGATTGCCTCAGTAAAATGCAATCCGGCAGTAGGTGCAGCTACAGAACCTTCGTGTTTCGCATAAACGGTTTGATACCGTTTCAAGTCTATCTCTTCGCTAACGCGTTTCAGGTAAGGTGGAATTGGCATCATACCGCTCTTGTCTAAAATTTCGGCAAATGAAAGTTGCCCAGGAGTCCAGGCAAACTCAATAATGAATACTTCGCTTGTTCGTTCAATAATTTCTGCTGTAAGTTTGAAATCAGAAGTGTTATGCTCTAGAATTTTCTCTTTCCATTTACTTGCTCTGCCAACCATGCAATGCCAGCGAACAGATTTTTGTTTGCTCATGACGGAAGCAAACTCCTTGTTTTCTTCTGCAGGTTCCAAACAAAAGATTTCAATTTTTGCTCCGGTTGCGCTTTTGAAAAACAAACGCGCATGAATTACCTTGGTGTTATTGAAAACCAGCAATGAGTTTTCGGGAATGTGGTCAGCTATGTTTATGTAAACATCTTCAGCAATTTCTCCATCGCGGTAAATCAACAACTTACTTAAATCGCGTTCCGCCAAAGGATACTTCGCGATTTTACTTTCAGGTAAATCGTAAGTGAAATTTTTTATTTGAAGTTCGCGGGGATGCATTATTCCACCGTAGTAGATTCACCTTCAAAGTTACATAATTCCCCTTCACAACAAGTCATTACCAAGGGTTATTATTTAACGATGGTGGTGAGGGTAACCTCTTCCAACTTATGGACATCCCCCTATTCAGACTACCAACAGGAAGTTTATGACCTTAT
>CANJZE010000037.1 GCA_947479455.1 Bacteroidota bacterium | reverse complement strand
ACCGATGTAAATGGAAACAGTGCAACTTGTACGCAAACAGTAACTGTTGATGATGTGGAAGATCCAACCATTACTTGCTCTGGTGATGTAACCGTATCTGCCGATGCGGGTGTATGCTCAGCATCAAATGTAAACCTAGGCACACCAACTACTGGCGATAATTGCGGAGTAGCCAACACAACAAACGATGCACCTGTATCCTACAATGTTGGAACTACATCAGTAACTTGGACAGTGACAGATAACAGTGGTAACACATCGACCTGCACACAAATAGTAACAGTAACGGATGATGAAGATCCAACGATTACTTGTCCTGGTGATGTAACAGTATCTGCCGATGCAGGCGTTTGTTCAGCATCAAATGTAAACTTGGGCACACCAAATACTTCAGATAATTGCGGAGTTGCTGGCACTACCAATGATGCACCTGCATCATACAATGTTGGAAGCACAACAGTAACATGGACCGTGACCGATGTAAATGGAAACACCGCTACTTGTACACAAACAGTTACCGTAACCGATGATGAAGATCCAACGATTACTTGCACAGCGCAAAGCTTAAGTGTAGATCCAGGATTATGTGGAGCGGCTAGCACATCCTTATTTGCTCCATCAACAGCAGACAATTGCGGAGTAGATACAGTAACAAATGATGCCCCAGCTATTTTACCTGTGGGAGTTACGACTGTGAATTGGACTGTAACTGATGTTAATGGTAATACTGCGGTATGCGCTGAAACAGTAACTGTTGTAGATGATGAAGATCCAATAATTACTTGTCCATCGGCTGTCTCGGTAAATTCAGATGCTGGTTCATGCGATGCTACTAACGTAACTTTAGGAACTCCAACCACTACTGATAATTGTGGAGTAGATACGGTTACAAATGATGCTCCTTCTTCTTTCCCAACAGGCAACACAACTGTTACTTGGACTGTTACTGATGTAAACGGAAACACAGCAAGTTGTACTCAGGTTGTTACAGTTGTTGACAATATTATTCCAACTATTACTTGCCCCGCTACGGTTAGTGTTAATGCCGATGCCGGTTCTTGTGATGCTACCAATGTAATTTTAGGCACACCAACAACTGCGGATAACTGTGGTATAGATACGGTGACAAACGATGCTCCATCTTCATTCCCACTGGGAAGTACTACAGTAACTTGGACGGTAAGTGATTTGAATGGAAATACTTCATCATGCGGTCAAACGGTAACTGTTTTGGATGCGGAGCAGCCAACTATTACTTGCCCGGTAGATGTAACTACCACAGGTTGTGGACCTACTTCAGTTGCTTTAGGCACACCAACTACTGCCGATAATTGTAGCGTAGCAAACGTTTCTAACGATGCGCCTGTCTTGTTCCCGTTAGGAACTACTTCAGTTGTATGGACAGTAACAGATGGTAGTGGCAATACTGCTACCTGCACTCAAACTGTTACAGTAACAGGTGGAGTTGATACGGCTATAACAGTTAGCGGAAACACTTATACAGCAAATGCTGCCGGTGCAACTTACCAATGGTATGATTGCGGTTCTAACACCAATGTTTCAGGGGCTACGGGTCAAAGTTTCACTCCTACTGTTTCGGGTTCTTACGCTTTGATAGTTACAAGCGGTGGATGTACGGATACTTCAGCTTGTTTCCCTGTAATAGTTATTGGAATAAACAATGTGGTTGTAAATGCAGCTTTGAAAGTATTCCCTAACCCAACTTCCGAAAATGTAAATCTTCAGGTTACAGGAACAATGATTGGAATGGCTAAGGTTCAACTATTTGATGTGGAAGGAAGATTGGTGCGTGATTTTGTTTATGAAAACATGAACGGTACTTATCCTATTTCGTTAGTTAATTTGGCCGCTGATGTTTACGAATTGCGTGTTACAAATGCTCAAGGCGTTTGGAACACAAAGGTGTTGAAGATTAACTAGACGAATAGTTTTCGAATAGAAATAATCCAAAGCTTAGCTAAAAGCCTTTCGCAGAAATGTGAAAGGCTTTTTTTATTTTGAACTTCTAAAAACTCAATAAATTCTATCTGTTCAACTATTCATGAATTTTCAATAGAATTGTTTGTTCAAGATGATTGTAAGAAAGTTCAAATGCAATTCTTTGAATACATTCACGCCAGGCACTTGCCGATTAAATTTTCTACTATGAAAAAAAATTACTTCTCGTTTATGAATTCTGTTTTTAGCTCATTTTATTCCAATTGTTTTTTGTTTTTGATAGGTTATTTTTTCATGATTGGTTCGGTGTGTGGATCTCCCAGTCCAACTTTACCTTCTTGTTCAAGCACCCCATTAATCTCTTGCCCTGCAACTGTTAATCGTTTTTGCGACAGAAATTCTTGCTCTGCTATCGTAAGTTTTAATAATCCTGTAGGAACCAGCCCCTGCGATGGAGTCGCTAGTGCGAGTTTAATGGCGCAACTCCCCATTCCCGATACAACTATTGTTTCTTCGGCCATTACGATAAATTCTTTTCGTTCAGGAAGTATTTTAGGAGGTCAGGTTTCGTTACAAAGTGTTTGTATGAATATTAGTCATGCTTTTGTTGGTCAACTGAATGCCGCCTTAGTGTCACCAGGGGGAGATACTGTGCTTTTATTCTCAGATCCAGGCGCAGGCATTAATGGTTGTAATGGCGATAGCCTAAGCGTATGTTTTGTTCTCGGAAACGGATTTAGTTTGGATGATACGAGTCTCTGCAATAGCTACCCAGCTTATACTGGAAGTTATACGACATCGGCAGGTGATTTAGATGCTATTAACAATGGAAGTTCTGCTAATGGAACTTGGGAGTTATTGGTTTATGATGATGAGGTGGGAGTGCTTGGCACTTTGGTTCAATGGTCGTTGAATTTTGTAACGAATACGGTGACCACTCAAACCGCAGGCCCAGCCAGTGGAAGTGTTTTTGCCGTAGGTACAACTAATATTGGTTTTACTGCAATCGATGGTTTCGGAAATACCGGTTCTTGTAGTTTCAACGTAGTTGTAAGCGATTCACTTAAGCCTACAATAGAATGCAATAAAGACACACTTACATCTACACCTGGAGTTTGTGGCAAAACAGGCCATGTGATTTCGTTACCAACTACTAGAGATAACTGTAGTGTTTTATCAATCACTAATAACGCCCCTTCATTACTTCCCGTTGGAAACACATTAGTAACCTGGACGGTTGTAGACATTTATGGAAATTCTTCAATTTGCATGGATACGATCACGGTTATAGATATTGAAGACCCTAGCATAACTTGCCCAGGAAATATTTCGGTGAATGCTTTAGCCGGAGTTTGCTCTGTATCGAGCATAAGTTTAGGTTTAGCTATAGCAAACGATAATTGTGGAATTGATTCTATTATAAATAATGGCTATGTAGCTTATAGTGTGGGAGTAACACCTATTACATGGACGGCCACCGCACGTAATGGAGTTAAAGCCAGTTGTATTCAAACAGTAACGGTGGTTGATAATCAGAATCCCACCATAATTTGTGGAGGACTGGTAGGGCTCGCGACTGAACAAGGCGGTTGCACGGTACCAAGTTCTGTTTTGAACGTTCCTTCCGTTAGCGATAATTGTGGTATAGCATCAATTGTAAACAACGCACCCGCTTCACTAAGCGTAGGCACTACAACGGTTAGTTGGACGGTGACAGATGTGAACGGTCTTACCGCATCTTGCCTGCAAACGGTAATTGTTACCGATGAACAAAACCCGGTTATTATTTGTCCCGGTAACATTTCGGTGAATGTAGATGCAGGTCAATGCAATGCATTGAATGTAAATTTGGGAACTGCGAATGCTTACGATAATTGTGGAGTGCAATCAATTATAAATAATGCGCCAACGGCATTTAATACAGGAGTTACCAATGTAACTTGGACTGTAAATGATGCGCATGGTAACTCTGCCACTTGCGTTCAGATGGTTACAGTTTTCGACAATGAAAATCCAACTCTTACTTGCCCCGATACATTGCAAGTAAATAACGAAACCGGATTATGTTATGCCTCAAACCTAAATTTAGGAACACCTAGTGCCCTAGATAACTGCGTAATTCAATCAATAACAAATAATGCTCAGGCAATATTTCTTGTAGGTACAAGCGATGTAATTTGGACGGTGGCTGATGTAAATGGAAATACCTCAACCTGCAGCCAAACAGTTATAGTAATCGATAACCAGGTGCCAAACGTTTCTTGTCCGACAGATGTGTCATTTATTTTAGCAGCTAGTAGTTGTGATGCGAATATAATATTGACTAATCCCATTGCAGCTGATAACTGTGGTATTGCCACGGTCACCAACAATGCTCCTGCGTTTTTTCCTACTGACACAAGTACAGTGGTTTGGACCGTGACGGATGTGCATGGGAATAGCAACAACTGCAATCAAATAGTAACCGTTACAGACAATACTCTGCCGGTGATAATATGTGCCGGAAATGTTTCGGTGAATGTAGATGCAGGTCAATGCAGCGCATCGAATGTAAATTTAGGAGCAACAAATGCTACAGATAATTGTACGATTGCCAATTTAACAAGCAATGCGCCTGTAACGTTTAGTGTTGGCGTAACTAACGTTACCTGGACCGCAACCGATGTAAACGGTAATAGTAATTCTTGTGTTCAAGAAGTTAATGTAGTTGATAACATTGGTCTTCAGATGGTTTGCCCTGATACAGTCGTACAACAAGTTGATGCAGGGCAATGCGGTTCTTCCGCAATTAGTTTAGGATTGGCAACTACTTCGGGCAACTGTTCTGTTTTAGCAATTATCAATAACTCACCCACAATATTCAATGCAGGTATTACAAATGTAATTTGGACCGCCACAGATGTAAACGGAAACTTTTCTACTTGTAACCAAATTGTAATGGTGGTAGATAATGAAAGCCCAACGATAACTTGCCCGTCAAATGATACTGTGAATAATGATGCAGGAACATGCCATTCGACTATCTCATTAACTGCTCCATCCGCTTCGGATAATTGTTCGATAGCATCGTTTATTAATGATGCTGCAACTCCTTTTCAAATTGGACACACAACAGTTACCTGGACAGTTACTGATGCAAGCGGCAATACAGCATCCTGTAGCCAAGTAATTACAGTGAACGATAGTCAATTGCCAAACATTTCTTGTAGTGCGCAAAGCATAAATGCTAATGCTGGTGTATGTGGCTTGTTAAATGCATCGTTGATTCTACCTTTTGTTTCTGATAATTGTTCAATTGCTAACCTTGCGAACAACGCACTCGATACATTGCCTGTGGGCATCCAGAATATCTTATGGACCGTAACAGATGTAAACGGCAATTCGTCAACCTGTGCGCAGCTTGTTACTATAGTTGACAATGAATCACCAACTATAATCTGTGCGACCGGTGTTTCTACAAATCCAGATGCAGGTTCTTGCGCGGCTTCAAATGTAAACCTTGGAACACCTGTAACAAACGACAATTGCGGTATAACTAGCGTAACCAATAATGCCGCATCAGCTTTCGGAATCGGAACCAGCACTGTTACTTGGCTGGTAATAGATGTAAACGGAAACTCTACCAGCTGTACGCAGTTAGTAACTGTAACAGATAATATTTTACCATCTATCAGTTGCCCAAATGATGTAGGGGTGAATGTTGATGGTGGGTCTTGCAGTGCATCCAATGTTTCGTTAGGCAACCCAAACACTTCCGATAATTGTGGTATTTCTTCGCTTACCAATGATGAGCCAACAATTTTTCAATTAGGAAACACACTTGTAACATGGAGCGTTACTGATGTAAGCGGCAACATGAATACTTGTACACAAAATGTGTTGGTTATTGGTGGAATCGATACTACTATTTCAATTAGCGGAAATACTTATACCGCCAATGCCATTGGTGCAGCTTATCAATGGTACGATTGCAACGCGAATTCAAACATTGCTGATTCCACAGCTCAAAGTTTTAGTCCGTCCGTTTCGGGTTCCTATGCTTTAATTGTTTCGAGTGGAGGATGTCTGGATACCACGGCATGTTTTTCAGTAACTATAGTAGGGCTTGATAATTTGCCGGTTAATGCAAGTTTAAAAGTGTTTCCTAATCCTGCTTCAGAAGAAGTTTTTTTACAAGTAACGGGAAAAATTGAGGGCTTTGCCAAGCTACAAATATTGGATGCCGATGGCAGATTATTACGCGAGTTTAGTTATGAAAACATGGGCGGCAATTATCCAATATCCTTGAACAACTTAGCACCTTCAATTTATCAATTGAGAGTTTCTACAAAGCAAAATGTTTGGAACGCAAAAGTGATGAAGGTAAATTGAACAGCAAAAGCAATTGTTTGTTCTATCTGATCACCGAAATTTTTTCGGTTTTCATTGCACCGTTTGATTTAAACTGAACGAAGTAGATACCCGAAGGCAAATTGGAAATATCCATGGTCACATTATTTGCACCCGAAGTAAATTCCTTTTTCAATTGTTCAAGTAGTTCGCCATTCACATTGAAAATAGAAACTGTGGCTGGTGTAAGTTCATTCAACTCAATACGCAAATGCAGAGTGGAAACATTATTTGCAGGATTTGGAAATACCTTGATGCTCACTTTAGTCTCCAGCTCAATTCCGAGTGCTGAGTAAACAAATGTTTGGGCAGCGGTGCAACCATTTTGGTCGGTAATGGTTACGGTATAATTTCCAAAACTTACATTGGTATTAGTTGAGCCGGAAGCACCGTTACTCCACAAAAAAGAGTATGGTGCACTCCCGCCATTGGCAGAGGCAACCAGATTATTTCCGTTTTTGGTAATGTTTACCAATATGGTTGTAGTACCATTCAACTGCACTCCGGCAATCACAGTTTTGCCAGTGCCGTCAGTAACCGTAACTAAATAAAAACCGGGGGCAAGATTAGATACGACCTGTGTATTTGCGCCAGTGCTCCACAAGAACGAATAAGGAGCCGTGCCCGTTGTTGGCGTAACAGAAATGGAGCCATCGTTTGCGCAAGAAGGATTTGTTGAGCCTACGGTAACTTTAATAGTTGAAATTTTTATTTGCTGATACGATGCATTTTCTCCACAAGTACTTCCATACGAAATTGGAATCACTTTGTATTTATAACTTTTGTTGGCTACCAAATTGCTTACGGTGAAAGTAGTATCGGTAGTTAAGGTATCAACTATAACTATTGAAGAAGTTCCACTTTGAACAAATAAATTGTAGTACAACACGTTGGGAATTTTGTTCCATCTAAATTCAACCGGAGTGGCGTTTAAGGTTAAGTTTCCACCCTGCGGATAAACAATAGGAACAGAATCGAACACCGCTACAGACGGCATAGACTGATTTATTAAATAAGAACGCGAACTGGTAAGCACAGCGTTCATTTCCGCTTCTTCATCATTACTAAAACGGCTGATACATGCATCACTGAAATAACTCATAAAAAGCGATTCGTCAATTACAGTATTGTATAAATCGCCATGCCCATCGGTTTGAAGACCAGTATAAGGACAGGCAACACGAGTATCTAAAAAATCGGCAGGAGTGTCGCAAAAACCATCACCGGCCCAAGCGCAATTGGAACCATCTACATATTCCGTTCCACTTGAATTGTCGAAAGTGTGAGGCAAATTTAAATAGTGACCCATTTCGTGCGGAATTGTTTTCGCATTGGTTCCACAGCAACCTTTATTCAAAAACATTCCTCCGCCATTAACGCCAGAACCCGGGTAAGTCGCGAAACCGCATAAGCCCGGCAATTGCCCAGTGATATAAACGTTACAGGTATTACTACGATTGTAATTGGAAAAAGCTGAATAACCAGCCTGATAGTTTGTACCACCACTACCATCATCCATTGCCCAAAGCGTGTTACTTTTTATGGTGTCAATTTCACGGATGAAAAAATAAATCTGAGCATGCACAAAGCTTTTATTCAATTCACAATTTGTTTCAAAAACGGTTTGCAAACTTGCACCGCCTGAACCGTCAGCTTTTTGAACAATATGATAAGCTATAGGTACATATTTTATGCCTGCACGAGGCGAAGCAAAAACGCCAGACAGTCTTTCGGCTTCGCTAGTAGCATGTTGATAGTTGGCCGGCATTACGGTTCCACAATCACCGTTTCCGGCAATTGCACTAAATGAAACAGAAAAAATACTGACTAAGAATAAAATTAGGTGTCGCATGGTTTTTATTTTTCGAGGAGCGAAGAAAGCAAAAGGAATTTATTTGCGAAGTTAAAGCATAAGCCCTACATTTTGATTTTCCGATTCTAAACCTATATTTGCCGTCCCAAAAAATAAAATTATGAAGAAAGATATTCATCCGGCTAACTACAGAACAGTTGTGTTTAAAGACATTTCACTAGATAAATCGTGGTTAGGCAAAAGTACTGCTAATACGAAAGAAACTGCGAAATGGGAAGACGGCAACGAATACCCTTTAGTTAAGTTGGAAATTTCAAGCGAGAGCCATCCGTTTTTTACCGGTAAACTGAAATTGGTTGACACGGCTGGTCGAATTGATAAATTTAAGAAGCGATACACTAAAAAGGCAGCGGAAGAAAAACCGACTGAATAAATCTGAAACGCCTCTGAGAAATCGGGGGCGTTTTTGTTTTAAGATTTTCATCTGTAAATCGTGAACCGTATATTTCTATTTTAGCCGCATGAACCTCATTCTTTTCGATTGCCATAAAACGCGCACCCAACTATTGCCGTTTACTTTTACCCGAACGGTGGCAGATATACGAATCGGAATATTGACTATTCGAGAGAAATGGGAAAAGCAACTCAATCAAAAATCATTTTCACTTACCGAAGAATATTTACAGGAAAAGTTTTCTGCTTATAAAGGAGATGCGCCTGCGGTTTATATCAACGGCTCTGTTTTGCCCGATAAAAATTTACTGGAAGAGGTAAGTAAGCTTCGTCCGCTTGAAGCATTAACTGCAAACGGAACTTTGATTGCTTTTAGTTTGCAGATGCCGCATCTGAACTTCGAAAACTTTGAAGCCATCACCAAAGGTCTTTCTACAAAAAAATACGAAGAAAAATTTTTGAGCATTCAGCATGTATGGGATATTTTCAAACTGAATGGCGAAGCATTGAAAGCAGATTTTGATTTGCTGACCGCAGGAAGAACATCACAGATGTTAAGCGACACAAACAAGCTGATTGGCTCTACCGAAAATCTTTTTATTGAAGAAGGCGCAAAAGTAGAAGCCAGTGTGTTGAACACCGAAACAGGCGTTATTTACATTGGGAAAGATGCGGAGATAATGGAGAACAGCGCGGTGCGTGGTCCTTTTGCTTTGGGCGAACATGCTGCTTTAAAAATGAGCGCAAAAATTTATGGAGCAACTACTGTAGGACCGCATTGTAAAGTTGGTGGTGAACTTAATAACGTAATTATGTTTGGTTACAGCAACAAAGCGCACGATGGTTTTATCGGTAATGCTGTAATAGGAGAGTGGTGTAATTTGGGTGCCGACACCAACAATAGCAATCTGAAAAATAATTACAGCAGTGTTGATGTGTTTAGTTACAGCGAAGGGAAACTGGTGGACACCGGCTTAACTTTTTGCGGATTGATGATGGGCGATCATTCAAAGACAGCAATCAATGTGATGTTTAATACGGGAACAGTAGTAGGTGTAAGTTCTAATGTTTTTGGAGCAGACTTTCCACCAAAGTTTATACCATCGTTTAGTTGGGGTGGAACAAAATGGCTGAGAACTTTTTCGTTAGAGAAATCGATTGATGTAGCCGACAAAATGATGGAGCGCAGAGGTTTGAAACTGGAAGAAGTTGATAGAAAAATACTTGCAACAGTTTTTGAACGCGAAGCAAAATACAGAAGAGATTAAAAAGAAAAAAAGTCTTGTCACGCTGAGTTTGTAGAAGCGTATCCTTCGACAAGCTCAGGATGACAAACCACTTAAAAATTGTAACACTAAAAAAGATGAGAAGGAAAATAGTAGCAGCAAACTGGAAAATGAACCTTGATATTATGGAAGCTGCCGAGTGGTTGGGTGAAGTTGGCGCGCAGGTAAATGATGATTCATGCGAGGTGCTTGTGTTTCCATCGTTTGTGATGATTACAGATATGATGGACATGTATCAGGGAGAGCACATTGTTTTTGGTGCGCAAAATTGTTCGCATAAAGATAGCGGTGCTTACACAGGTGAAGTTTCTGCCACACAATTGGCAAGCATTGGAATTGAGTATGTCATTATCGGGCATAGCGAACGCAGAGAATATTTTTCGGAGACCAATGAAATGTTGCGACAGAAAATGGAAGTAGCTATTAATAGCGGATTAACCCCTGTGTTTTGCTGCGGTGAACCTTTGCCGGTGCGCAACGAAAACAAACAGAAAGAGTTTGTGAAGAAACAATTGGAAGAAACGCTGTTTGGCTTTTCGGGTGCGGCAGTGGCTGAAATGATCATTGCTTATGAACCCGTGTGGGCAATAGGCACAGGGCTGAATGCTACAGCCGAGCAAGCACAGGAGATGCACGCATTCATTCGTCATGAAATTGCTGGTAAATATTCTTTAGATATAGCTGAGCAGGTGAGTATCATTTATGGCGGTAGTTGCAAACCCGCTAACGCAAAAGAACTTTTCAGTTGTGCCGATGTAGATGGTGGTTTAATTGGCGGGGCTTCGCTTAGTGCAAGTGACTTTCTCGCTATAATCAAAGTAGCTTCCTTATAATTCCTCGGTGAGTATGCGCAAACTGTTGCGCACAATTTCTCCCATAGAAGTACAATCTAAAAACGAATCATTTTTATAATGTTCTGCTAATTCGTTGCGTAGCTGAATCACTTTTTCTTTTGGCGCAATAACATCTCTGTCCATTACATCTACTAAATGGGTAAGGCGGTGATGCGATGAAATACTTCTTCTGCCAATTAAAGTGCGCTCTTCTTTTTGATACTGCTTTATAGTTTCAGGTGTCAGCAATTTTAAAGTGAGTTCAACAAGCGCGCTGTTCTCTTTGAAAAACTGCGGCAGGTAAAGTGTTTTCTTTCCTTCATAACTCTGCTGGTCAAAATCAATGGCGCGAATACGAAACTGCACTTCTTCAAAATCGGGAGTAATGTCAAACACGTAATTGTAAGAGCGCATATCGCCAAGCAGGCGCACAAAGCAACGTTCATTAAATTTCACAAACTCTTTGGCTATACGCACTTTGTTGAACTCAGAATTGTTGAGATAGAAAGCAATGAACATATCACCGGGAATACCCGCAATATGTTCTTCCACCAACGTGTTTTCGCTTACAAAATAGTTGATGCGCGAAGGCGAAAGAATATGCTCGAGTTCCAAACCATAAATGCGCGAAGCATCGGCTTGTTTCATGTAGAAGTAATCGTAGTTGTCGTTGAAATCGTTTACAATTTTTATACGGAACGGATTTGAGTTGCCGAAGGTGCAGTAATCAATGCGCTCTACATGTAAGTGAGTATGCACCGATGTATCGCCACCTGTTTTGAGGATAGAGTAAATCTGTTTTAGTCCATCGTGAATGTGTTGCAATTCGGTTTGTGCATAGAGTGTCGCTTCCCAAAGTGTGTCGTTTCCTTTTTTATCGCGAATAGAAATGCTGCCGTTGAAATGACGAAGGTCGGCATAGCTAACCGGCAGTTTTATTTCGCGCCTGTTTTCTTCGAGGTAATTACGCAGTTCGGTATTTACCTTATAGATGGTTTTCTTTTTGGTAATTATTTGCTGCTGATAATATTTCGGATTTTCCATTGCGGTAAAAATAATTTTATGAAGAAGGAAAACGAAACCCGAAACAATGAAAGCGCACTTGTTGGTGTTGAGGCCCGCTGCTTTGAGCGGGGCGTCACCAACAAGCAAACATCCCATCATCTGTTGTTGGTGACTCCCGATGAAACATCGGGATAAACACCAACAGCGGCTTTCCGCTTGAGAATGATTGAGGATAACTTTCCCACTTCGCCTCTTTTTCAAATTCATTCAAATCTTTTCTTTGCCGCTTCATGACGATTGAACTGAAAATATTTTTGGCTTGTGCTGTGGTGCAGTGTTTGTATTATGTCCTGGTATTTGCGCGTTTAAATTTCGTTCGGCCTTTTCATGGTATGCCCGAGTTTCTTCCACCGGCATCGGTTATTATTTGTGCAAAGAACGAAGCGCAAAACTTAGCGCAGCATTTAAAGGTGGTGCTTATTCAGCAATACAAACAATACGAAGTAATTGTTGTGAACGATGGCAGCACCGATGAAACCATTGATGTGCTGGTGGAATATTACAGGCGCAATAAAAATTTGAAGATTGTAAATATTGAACCGAAGGATTCGTGCGGCAAAAAGAACGCGCTGCAAAAAGGAATTGAAGTAGGTATGTTCGATACCATTGTGGTGACCGATGCAGATTGCCGACCTGCTACCACCCAATGGCTGGCGAAAGTAGTAGGTGCGTATATGAACGAAACTAAAATTGTGCTGGCGCATTCGCCTTACGAAAAGCAGCCGGGCTTTTTGAATAAACTTATTCGTTACGAAAACTTTATAACTGCTTTGCAGTATTTCGGTTTTGCAAAAGTCGGTTTGCCATATATGGGTGTGGGTAGAAATCTTAGTTACAAAAAAGAATTAGTGCAATCATTTAAGCCAACGAATGCAACAAAAAAAATTCCTACAGGCGATGATGATTTGTTGATTAACGCCACAGCAACGGCAAAGAATACAGAAGTTTGTATTGACAAAGACACCTTCACTTATACCAAAGCACAAACAACTTTTAATGATTGGTTGAACCAAAAGCGCAGACATTTGCGTTCAGGATTTCGTTACAAGTTTCACCACAGGGTCTTGTTGTTTTTGTTTGCGTTTAGCGGCTTTGCATTTTATGCGCTGTTTGTTTTTCTATTGGTAAAAGCAGCGTTCTTGAAATGGGTATTATTGATTTTTGCCACCACCGTTTTAGTAAAATTGGTTTCTACATTTAGTGTGTTTCGCAAGCTTGGTTCTGAAGATTTATTTTTCATTTCTCCCTTATTAGATATCTGCCACACGCTTTATCTGCTCTTCATATTTTTCTTATTATTGCTCAAACCTAAATCGAGTTGGAAATAAATCCTAAATTTTCTGTACGTGCACAAGCCGACCTTGAACTGGTGGCGTTGGCTAAAAAAGGCGACCAGGTAGCTTTCGGAAAGCTAATGACGCGCTATCGTGATTCTATATTTTTTATGGTGTTGAAGATGGTGCACAATCGTGATGATGCCGAGGATTTGACGCTCGAAGCTTTTGGAAAAGCGTTCAACAGCATTGCGAATTACTCAGCCGATTTTGCTTTTAGTACTTGGCTGTTTAAAATTGCTACTAACAACTGTATTGATTTCATTCGCAAGAAACGTTTGCTCACTACTTCGCTCGACCAAACTACTTCTACTGAAGATGGAGAAATAACTCCTATTGCGGTGAAAGACCATTCGGCAAATCCTGAAGAAGCGATGGTAAAAGAACAGCGCGCGGCAAAAATACGCTCGGCTATTGAACAGCTTTCGCCTAAATACCGTTCGTTAATTGAGTTGCGTTATCTCGATGAGTTATCATACGAAGAGATAGCTGAAAAACTTGACTTACCTCTCGGCACAGTTAAAGCACAGCTTTTCCGCGCTAAGGATATGCTCTATAATATTCTGAAGATTACGAAAGAGAAATACTAAAAAGTGAATAGTGAATAGTGAGTGGTGAATAGTAAACAGCCGGATAATTTACTTTTCATCAAACTAATCAGCCACTCTCTATCAAACACAAACCGTTCACTGCCTTTAACTATTCACTATTCACCATTCACTATTCACTTCCCTCCATGGAACTCCTGCTTAAATATTTTCCCGCGCTTAGTCAGGAACAAATACGTCAGTTTGCTTTGCTGCCCAAAATTTACAGCGAATGGAACGAGAAGATAAATGTGATTTCGCGTAAGGACATTGATAATTTATTTGAACGGCATATTCTGCACTCGCTCAGCATTGCCAAATTTATGGAGTTCAAAAGCGGAACCAAGGTAATGGATTTGGGAACAGGTGGCGGTTTCCCGGGCATACCGCTGGCTATTCTTTTTCCCGAAAGCCGGTTTCATTTGGTAGATTCTATTGGCAAGAAACTGAAAGTGGTGGAAGCCGTGAAAGATGAGATTGGTTTAAAAAACGTTTTTGTATTTCATGCGCGGGCAGAGGAAATGAGTTTTCAATACGATTTCGTAGTGTCACGCGCGGTGGCTCCGCTTGCCGATTTACTTGCCTGGACCAAAGGAAAATATTCTGCTAAAGACCATCATGCCATACACAACGGACTCATCTGCCTCAAAGGCGGAAACATAGACGAGGAAATTTCGCTGGTAAAACATGCGCGCAAAATTCCTATAGCGGGTTACTACAACGATGATTTTTTTAAAGACAAGTTTGTGGTGTACTGCGAGCATTGACCCCCAACCCAATTAAGTAATTCTGTCCTCCGCTTGTTTCATCCCGTATGTTTCATCGGGAGACGGAGGTGGAAGTTTTAAGGTTTGTGTTGGCTGATTAAATAAATTATTTTTAGAGCTGAATGACATACGATTTCGTACCACTTTATACCTATGCAGACTACGAGCAGTGGGAGGGAAACTGGGAGTTAATCAATGGGCATCCGCATGCTATCAGTCCATCGCCATTGCGTAAACATCAAGTGATAAGCAAAAAATTTATTGTAGCGTTTGATGAACTATTGGAATCGGATAATTCGTGTAAAGATTGTTCAGTATACTTTGAATTGGATTGGATTGTAAGTAACGACACTATCGTGCGACCAGATGTAATGATTGTATGTGGCGAATTCAAAGATGATTTTCTGAAATTTCCGCCTACGTTAGTAGTGGAAATTCTTTCTAAAGCTACATCGCTAAAAGACCGCCACGTTAAACATCAGCTTTACGAAGCACAAGGAGTAAAATTTTACATACTCGTAAACCCCGATACACAAGCCACCGAAATTTTTGAATTGGTAAACGGTGAATACGTGCAGAACAATACCATCAGCCGCTTTGCCTTGCATGGCAACTGCGAACTCGCCTTTGATATTCCTGCTTTTGTGCAAGGGCTTAAGTTAGACTAACCGCTGTGTTCCGAAATAACAGGCACAAAATTTCATTTTCCTTATTTTCTAAATTTTAACCAAACGTGCAATAGACGTATGTCTAAAGGCTCTGTGGAAGGCACAGAGGTAATGAACGAATATTGAAAGGCTCTGTGGAAACCACAGAGGCATTAGACGAGTATCTAGAGGTTCTGTGGAAGCCACAGAGGCATTAAACGAGTATCTAGAGGTTCTGTGGAAGCCACAGAGGTATTAGACGAATATCTAGAGACTCTGTGGAAACCACAGAGGTAATTAACGGGTGTCTAAAGATTCTGTGGAAGGCACAGGGGTAATGGACGAATATCTAGAGGCTCTGTGGAAACCACAGAGGTATTAGACGAATGTCCAAAGCATTTAGAATGAGAAAGTTGAGGATGGTTTTTGATTTGAAGGAAAATGGTAGGTTTTTGCCACCCCACCCTTGCTTTTCCGTATGCTGGAAAGATAGGTCTGCGTTGCTTAAATCTTTTTACTTTTAGTTTGAAATTTAAACCCATGAGGAAACATCTGCTCCGCATTTGCCTTTCAACATTACTTCTTCAATTTTCAATCTTAAGTCTGAAGGCGCAGTGGGTGAGTATACCGGATACTGCATTTGTAAGTTACCTGCAAGATAATTTTCCTACCTGCATGAATGGAAATTTGATGGATACTACTTGTAGTGAGTTGGTAACCACAATAAGTGTTTATTGTAATCACAGACCGATTAAGGATTTAACAGGGATAGAGTATTTTGATGCTTTAGTGGAATTAAATTGCGAGAACGACTTACTTACTTCTATACCTGCTTTGCCCAATTCACTATATCTTTTTTATTGTAGTCACAATCAACTTACAGCATTACCAACGTTGCCAAATACGGTGATAAATATTCAATGTTATTCAAATTATCTTACGGCTTTACCAACTTTACCTGTTTCATTAAATTTTCTTGATTGCACTTCAAACCAAATCTCTTCAATACAATCGTTACCAGATTCGTTAACTGAACTCTATTGTGGTTACAATCCTATTAATTCGTTGCCTAACTTGCCTGCTTCATTGGTTACTTTCGGTTGCCCCGGTACTCAATTTTCTTCATTACCAACTTTACCGAGTTTGTTATCTTCTCTGACCTGTTCCTATAACCAAATTACTGCTCTGCCAACTTTACCTAATTCGTTGCTTTACTTAGAATGCATTTATACTCAACTCACTAGTTTACCATCTTTACCTGATTCATTGTCTTATTTAGACTGTTCTAATAACGTAAGCCTTACTTGTTTACCCGAATTGAAAAAGATAAAATATTTTTATTTCTACAGTACAGGAATCACCTGTTTACCGAATTACCCACAATCCAATACAAACAGTACTCCAACGCTGAGTGCTGTTCCTCTATGCGATTCAAATAACATTAATGGTTGTTCATATTGCCACGCTAATTTTTCTCTTTTTCCCGATACTGCCAATCCGGGTATTTATAACGGTTACAATTTGAGTTATGGCAGTAATCTTAATTCGTATTTATGGGAGTTTGGTGATGGAACTACTTCTACACAACAATATCCTACACATACATACGCGCAAGCAGGTCAATATTATGTATGCCTTACTGTAGGTGGTTCTGATTGCACCAATACTTATTGTGACTCATCGTACCTTGTTTTCAAAACAGAGAACGGTCTTATGAGTCAGGTGAATATTTTAAATACAACTGTTACCTCCCTTCCTGCTAAGGAAAGCGGCATAAAACAAAAGGGAGAACCGCTACGCATTAATCCGAATCCAGCCTCTGCTTCTGTAAATATTTCTGTTTCCGAAAGTATGCTTGGCAGTAAATTAACCGTCACCGATTTAACGGGTAGAGAAATGCTAAGGACGGCTGTTCAATCTTCAATCTTCAATCTTCAATTATCAATTGCGAACGGTATTTACTTTGTAACCGTAGAGAATGAGAAAGGCAGGGTAACGAAGAAGTTGGTGATAGAGAAATAGGAAGTATTCTGTAATTTTGGTAAAACGTTTAGTATGAAAACCTTCACTGTAAGAATAGAAAACGATAAAGATGCTGAATTGCTGAAAAGCATTTTGAGCACTACTAAGTTTCAAAGTGATGTGCAAACGGTTGAAGAGGATGATGACTTTACCGAGGAGGAATTTCAAATGCTTGAAGAACGATGGGAGAAGTATGAGCGAAACCCCACCACTGCTGTTTCCTTTGAGGAGTTCAATAAACAACTGAAAGAGAAGTATGGCAAGTAGCGTTGTTATTCATGAAGATGCTCAAATTGAAATAACAGCCGCATTAGATTACTACAAAGAAATTTCAGAAGAACTGTCCGATGATTTGCTTGTAAAGTTTCGACAGGCAGTTAATGAAATAGCCCACCACCCTAAACTCTTTCCCGTTATTCGAGGTAAATACAGAAAAATAAATCTGCAAAGATTTCCCTTCAAAATTGTTTTCAGAATGAAAGAAGATGAATTGAATATTGTTGCCTTTGCGCATCATAAGCGCAAACCAAATTACTGGAGAAGGCGATGAATATAAGTTTACATTTTTCTGGTAAATACAAGCTTGTATTGTCTTGTGTCTTCTGTCTAACGTCTCTTGTCTGTTCTGCCCAGCTTACTCCTCTTATACACGCTCACTCGCATAACGATTATATGCACAACCGCCCGTTGTTTGATGCCCTCGAAAACGGATTCACCAGTATAGAAATAGATGTGTTCTTGCATAATGGCGAATTGAAAGTGGCTCACGAGCCACTTGATTTAGACAGCAAGAAAACCATTGAAGAACTTTACCTCAACCCTATCAAAAAAGTAATTGCACAAAATGGCGGAAGGGTTTATAAGGGATATAACACGCCCGTCATTTTTATGATTGATTTTAAAACAGGCGGTGCCGAAACTTATGCGCAACTAAAGAAGGTTTTAAAAAACTACGAAGACCTTATTACCGTTTACAAAAACGATTCGGT
>CANJZE010000036.1 GCA_947479455.1 Bacteroidota bacterium | reverse complement strand
CAGAAATAATTCGAACGACAAATTTTTATTGTTGATTGATGATGTGGAAGTGAGTGTTAATCTAAATAATGATGTGGCACTAACTACGGTTGATGCAATCTCAGAATATACACTTGTTCCCTTGGCCCAAGTTCCTGTTGCAGGTTATCCGATAAGTGCCGTGGTTACTAATAATGGTTTATCAAATGCCTCGCAGGTTTCATTAGCTGTAACGGTGTATAATAGTGTGAATGCAATAGTACATACAGGTAATAGCGGTTCTACTACTATTAATATAGGTGCAAACGCTACGCTAACTGCTACTAATTTTTTGCCAACAGCAGCCGATGACTATATGGTGGTTTATAATCTTACTATGAATCCGGCTGATCAAAATCAAACTGATAACCGCGACACTCAGTATATCAGTATTACTCATTCCATTTATGGACGAGATAACGGTAACGTTGTGGGTGCGTTAGGAATTGGTGCAGGTAATGGCGGTTACTTAGGTCAGGATTATATTTTGAATGTAAGTGCCAATATCAATTATGTAGCGGGTTACTTTACCGGTGGAAATACTACAGATCGTTTAGCGGCTGTGGTATGGAATATGGTAGCCGGGGTGCCAAGTACTATTGTGGCTTCAACCGATACATTTAACTATCCAACAGATTCTGCAGGCTATTATCAGTTACCTATATCCGGTGGTTCAGTAAACCTTCCTGCAGGAAGATATGCGGTAACTTTTGTAGAGTTTGATTCAATTTTGCAATTAGCACAAACCGATGAAATTTTTACTGCCGGAAGAACTTGGGTGACTTGGCCAACTAATCCAAATGGTGCGTGGTCAAACAATGAAGATTTTGGTGTAAACTTTTCTCGCCCATATGTAGTTCGTCCAATTTTTTGCGAAGCGATTGTGCCTAATTTTACTTTAGTTAACCCAACCTGTTCGCAAACTACAGGAAGTGCAACTATCAACCCAACAGGTGGAGATGCTCCGTACGATTACTTATGGTCTACCGGTTCTACTACAAATAGCATTTCGGGTGTAGCCGCAGGTGCTTACACGGTGAGTGTGGCTGACGGTATAGGTTGTTCGGTAACTGCTACTACAACCATTGTAGCTACTAACACAACCATTACCGCTACAACTTCTAGTGTTCCGGGTATTTGCACTACTAATGGTTCAGCTACGGTTACGCCAACTAACGGTACACCGACTTATACTTACTTGTGGTCAAACGGAAACACAACGGCTAATCCTACAAACGTAGCAGCAGGTAACTATAATGTTACAGTTACCGATGCCAACGGATGTTCAGGAACCGCTTCTGTTTCTATTTCTGTAAGTTCATTGACATTAACTGCTACTACTTCTGCTACTCAATCTTCTTGCACCAATGCAACCGGTTCGGTAACGGCAAACATTACCAACGGAACCAGTCCATTTGGTTACCAATGGACAGGCGGAGGCAATACCTCAACTGTTTCAAACTTAGGAGCAGGTAACTATACTGTTACTGTTTCTGACGTAAATGGCTGCACAGGAACTGCTATTGCTACGGTAGGAACGCCAAACGGTCCTTCTGCTTCAGCTTCGCAAACAAACGTGTTATGTGCAGGCGGAACAAACGGTGCTGTTAACTTAACAGTAACCGGTGGAACCGCTCCTATTACTACTAGTTGGAGTAGCGGTCAAACAACTGAAGATATATCGGGATTGGCTGCAGGAAGCTATACTGTAACAGTGAATGATGTAAATAACTGTTCGTTTGTTTCAACAGCTACGGTTACAGAACCAGCTACTTTGAGCTTTACAGGCTCTGTAACTAATGCTTCAACTTCTGGTTCTTCTGATGGTTCAATTACATTGAACATTACTGGCGGAACAGGAGCTTATACCACTTCGCCTTCAAGCTTAACAGGCTTGGCACCTGGTAATTATAATGTAACTGTAACTGATGCTAATGGTTGTACTTCAAATCAATCATTTACGGTGAGCTTTGGAAGTGGGGTTAACAATATTTCTTCTATTAATTCGGTTCATGTTTATCCTAACCCAACTTCAGGTCAGTTGTTTGTAGATGTAACTTTAAAAGATGCAAGTGATTTGAATGTTTCAATTTTCTCTGTAACGGGAGCATTGGTTTACAATGGTAAATTCAATCACATTCTTGCTCAAGTAATAAATATACCTACGTACAATTTAGCATCGGGTGTTTACACTTTACAAGTAACTGCACCGGGTGAAACAAAAACCAACAAGGTGGTTGTTCAGCACTAAATTTTTCAGTTGTTATTAAACAGTTTGAAACCTGTATCGGGAAACTGATACAGGTTTTTTATTGCATTCTGTTATCGTCTTATTGTTGTTAGCTATCCATACACGCAATTTTAGCTAAAGCATTGTGTCAAATTTGTGTTGCAGAATAGATTCGCAGGCAAAATAAAATACCCATGAAAGAAGGTTTACTGATTTACGGATGTTACGGTTATACAGGTAAACTAATTAGCGAACATGCGGTTGAGCTTGGAATGAAACCGGTTTTAGCAGGAAGGGATGAAGCGCGAACAAAGCAACTTGCTGCTGAATTAAACTTACCCTACCTTGTTTTTGCACTAGATAATAGTCAAACAGTTGCTGAACAATTAAAAGATTTTAAAGTTGTGTTGCATTGCGCTGGTCCTTTTGCGCACACGGCTGTTGTAATGGCAAAAGCATGTATGCAAGCCAAAACGCATTACTTGGATATTACTGGAGAATTTACCGTGTTTGAAAAAATGTTCAAACTGAGTGAGGAGGCAAAAAAAGCGGGTGTGATGTTAATGCCGGGTGTTGGATTTGATGTAGTACCTACAGATTGTATGGCGCTTTATCTTAAAGAAAAATTAAACGGAGCAGAGAGTCTAGAAATGGCTTTGTATCAAAAAGGCGGAAAGCTATCTCATGGCACTGCTATTACAGTAGCCGAAAACTTAGGAGCCGGATGTGTAATACGCAAAGATTCAAAGTTGGTAAAAATTGCTGCCGGAAGCTTAACGCGTGTAATTGATTTTGGAGACACGAAACGAAACGGTGTTGCCATTCCATGGGGAGATGTATCAACTGCATTCCGCACCACAAAAATACCGAACATTACTATTTACAATGTAGTTCCTCAAAGTGTTATTGACGGAATGAAATTGAGTAACTACATAGGCTTTATTCTAAACACAGGAATTGTAAAACGCTTCTTGACTAACAGAATAAAAAAACGACCTGCCGGGCCTGATAAACAACAACGCGAAAAAGCACATTCCATTGTTTGGGGTGAAGTAAAAAATGCTTTAGGTATTTGTAAATCTGCTGTGCTCGAACTGCCCGAAGGTTATACGCTGACCGCTTGGACAGCTGTAAAAATTGCGCAGGAAGTATTAGCCACTGAACCGCCTCATGGCACCTTCACACCTGCTGCTGTTTATGGAAAAGATTTTATTCTTCAGTTTGATAAAGTGAAACGCAGAGATTTGAATTAATATTTCTACCGAAACGTTTATTTTGCGAGCGCTTAACAGCATTAAACGTTGTTACAAATCGTTTGCATGAAAAAATTATTACCTCTCCTATTCCTTTTTTTCTCGTTCAAAATTTTTGCTCAAACCTATCCGTTTGCCGAAGGCTTTGAAGGGCAACCGAACAATTTTCCACCCAGCGGATGGGGAGGAAGTATGAAAATATTGAGCAACCATGGCATTAATGATTACAAAGCTCTTTGCGCCCGACTGAGTAGTGCCGTTACCGTAGATTCAGCAATTACACCGTTGATCGGCCCGTTAACTTCACAATCAACTATCATCTTTAAATATCGCGCTATTGATTATGCAAACTACCCTTCTACACCTACCAATTTTGATGTGGGCGACCAAATCGAATTGCTTCTTTCCACCGATGGAATTAATTATCAAACCGTTTACGTTATTGACTTAAACAATCACAATCCCAGTTTCAATTTTACGCAGAAGAAAGTTTTCATCACCCAGTTTACAGGAAGTAACGCGTACTTAAAATTTCGGTGCCAGTACGGAACTGGTGCAAGTTTTTTTGTAGATATAGATACGGTGCAAGTGCGCAATGATCCTTCGGCTTCGGGAATAAATGATTTGAGTGATGAAGAAAATATTTTAGTTTATCCAAACCCAGCACACGATGAGTTTGCTGTTTACGGTTTACAGTCTTTGAAAGGCAACGAAAAATCTATAGCCGTTTATGATGTCTCAGGAAGAAAAATATTCTTCTCTCCTCTTCAATCTTCAATCTTCAATCTTCAATCTTCTTCCTGGCTTCACGGAGTTTATTTTGTTGAAGTAGCCGACAAAACCAAAAGGATTACCCGTAAATTAATTATTGAATAGTGAAGCAGCTTGTTGTTACCGGTGCAGCGGGTTTTATTGGATGCAATTTAGCTCGCGAGCTAAATCAAAAAGGATTTTCGAACCTAATTCTTGTTGACGATTTTACAGCACGCAAAGAAGAAAATCTTGTTGGTGTTTTTTGTAGCGAACGCATTCATCGCGATAGCTTTATTGAATGGTTGACTGAAAATCACAATGAGGTTGAATTCATTTTTCATCTAGGGGCACGTACGGACACTTCTGAATTTAATTTTCGCATTCTTGATTCGCTCAACTTAAGTTATTCGAAATCGCTGTGGGAAATTTGCACAATCAAGCAAATTCCATTGCTGTATGCATCTTCGGCTGCCACTTACGGTTTAGGTGAAAATGGTTTTAATGATAATGATGCCACCTCAAAAGTTTTAAAACCACTTAACCCCTATGGTCTATCGAAACAACTTTTCGATTTGTTTGTGTTGGAACAAAAAACAACTCCTCCATTTTGGTGCGGCCTAAAATTTTTCAATGTGTATGGACCGCATGAATTTCATAAACAACGAATGGCATCAGTGGTGTTACACGCCTTCAAACAAATTAGTGAAACAGGAAAAGTAAAACTCTTTAAAAGTCATCACCCCAATTTTAAAGATGGTGAACAACTGCGCGATTTTATTTTTGTAGATGATGTGGTGAATGTTTGTCTTTACTTTTTTGAGAAACAACAAGATTCTTTAAATGGTATTTACAATCTGGGTACAGGCAAGGCAAGAACTTTCAACGATTTAGTAAGTGCCATTTTCTCTTCACTTCAACTTGCGCCACAAGTGGAATATGTACCAACACCCGAGGACATTCGTGATAAGTATCAATATTTTACAGAGGCAACAATGCTGAAATTGAGAAGTGCCGGTTACACTCGGCCATTTCTGTCACTTGAAGAAGGTGTAAAATGCTACGTAGATTTTTTAAAGAATTATAATGAACGAGTTACAAATGAGTGATTTTACCGCTAATCAAATTTGATAGTTTAATACATTTGCCGCTCGTGAAAAAATTTATCGCCTCGCTTCTTGCCCTTCTTATTCTTTCTCAAACTTTGGTGAACGTGGGTTTAGGAATTTACTATCACTTCAACAAAGTGTTTATTACCAAACAACTTTGCGAAAACAAAAACAATCCAAAAATACATTGCAATGGACATTGCTATTTAACTAAACAGTTGAAGAAGGCAGAAGAAGGTGAAAACAAATCAACGCAAGCACTCAAAGAAAAGGAGGAAATTATTTCCTCTACTACTAATGAGCTAAACTTAGTTTACATCCCTTCGTTGCGTGTAATAAAAATTCGGATTGCGAGCCTTACTCCAGTTTCAACCGAAAACAGTTTGCGCCTGCTTAAGCCTCCTATTTTCCCTTTGGCTTAAATAATAATCTGGAGAGTTTTCTCCGAATCTTTTGGCTCGTGTAACGGGCAGTTCTATTTTCTAATAAACTATTCAACTCAAATCATTATGAAATTTTTAAAAATAAATTTTGCTGTACTTACTTTTTCTGTTCTTCTCCTTACTATTTCTGCTTGCAAAAAAAAATGTACTGAAGCCGGCACCGGTGGTCATGTGACGCTCGTTGCATCACCGCAGCACCATGGAATGGCTATTGTAAGCGGTGCATTGTATCCTGACACTGTATATTTAAAATTCAATACCAAAGATAATCCGGGTGCAAACTTAACATCGTACGACACCTACTTTGTAGGGGAAGCGGGTGAAGAACATGTACACTTGGAGGGATTGAAATGTGGTGACTATTATATTTATGCTGTTGGCTACGATTCTACCATCAGCAAAAGAGTAACCGGTGGAATTCCATACAGTTTCGAAAAAGAATCGGGTGAAATTGATTTACACATTCCTGTAACAGAATAATTCATGAGTTAAAACTTCCGAAGCCGAAACGCTTCGGAAGTTTTATTCCTACTTTAAAATTATGAAATCAATTTTTCTGCAAATAATTTTTATCGGCATTTTGTTGCTATCGGCTTGTGTTAAAGACAAAACAAAAGCTCCTTTTTATGGTGGTGACTATCCGGCAAACGTTGCAAACATATTGGTTACTAAATGTGCTACAGCCGGCTGCCATAACACGGCCAGTAAAGACGGTGCAGCAGGAATAGATTTTAGTACGTGGAGTAAAGTGATGCAAGGAGGAAGAGCAGGCGCAACCGTTATACCTTTTTCTCATAAGCAAAGCACCACTTTTCTTTTCACAAATACCTACGATGACCTAGGTGCAAAAGTCGATCCTACAATGCCCTTTAATGGAACGCCTTTGAGCCGAGATGAAATAATTACGTTACGCAATTGGATTGATGCCGGAGCGCCTGATAAAAATGGGTTCATTAAATTTTCGGATAACCCGCAACGCCATAAAATCTATATCACCAATCAGGCGTGTGAGTTAGTAACTGTTGTGGATGCCGAATCGAAATTGGTAATGCGTTACGTACAAGCAGGTACCGCTGGTCAAGCGGGCAGCACCCATCGAGTAATGGTTTCTGCCGATGGTTCATTTTGGTGTGTGAGTGCTATTGGTGGAACGGTGCTACAAAAATTTAGTGCAACCGATGACAAGTTGATTAGTGAAACCGTTATTGGAACAGGAAGCTGGAATACGTTCACCCTTTCGCGCGATGGTACAAAAGCTTTTGTAGTTGACTTTAACGGTAGTGTGGCTGCTGTTGATCTAACCAACAACATTCAAACTTGTGTTGCCAGTGGTTTTTCTTATCCGCATGGTTCAGCACTTAGTATGGATGAAAAATTCCTTTACGTCACTGGCAATAAAGGCAACGTTATTTACAAAATTGATACTTCCACTTTCTGTACGGATTACAACGAAATTTCAGTAGATGGAAATTTGCCAAACGCGCAACACAGCGGAACAAGCCCCGATGTTCATGACATTCTTTTTTCGCCTGATCATTCCAAATATTTTTTGACTTGCGAAAACACCAATGAGGTGCGAGTAATGAATGCCGCTAACGATAGTTTGCTGACGGTTATTCCGGTAGGTGTGTTTCCGCAGGAAATGGCTTTTTCTAATTCTATGCCTTACCTGTTTGTTACGTGTATGGAAGATGTCACTACCTTCCCCGGAAATCGCGGTTCAGTTTATGTAATTAATTACAACACGTTGACATTAGAAAAAAGTTTAAACACCGGATGGCAGCCGCATGGTGTGGCAGTTGATGACCTAAATAAATTAGTGTATGTAGTCAATCGAAATTATGCCAGTGGAGGACCTGCCCCGCATCATTCTACTGACTGTGCGGGAAGAAACGGTTACATGAAATTGATAGATTTAAATACGCTGGAAATAGTACCAAACTTTAACACTGAACTTTCGGTAGATCCTTACTCTGCTGCTTACAGATAATTATTTTTGGACTCGATTGCTTATTTATTTTCTCAACATCGAAAAAGATTTTTAATGCCGCGTTTATACTTCAAATTTTTACTTGCTTTTTCTTTTGCATTCACCTTTTTTTTCTGCTTTTCGCAAGGTGCTAAAAATCGAGTGCTCAGTATTCCTGTAATTAGAAATAATATCAACTTAAAAGAACCATGGACCGGTGGATTAAACTCTCCTCAATTTTCCGCCATCAATTTGAATGACGATAATTTGGATGACCTTTTTGTTTTTGACCGTTCGGGTGATAAGGTACTTACCTACTTAAACACCGGCTCAGGTGGTGATACCGCCTTCGTTTACGCACCAAAGTACGAAGAGCTTTTTCCTGCTGATTTAAATAGCTGGGCGTTAATTCGCGACTACAACAACGATAGCATTCCCGATATTTTTACCCATGCGAGCTTGGGCATACGCGTGTATAAAGGAACGCTGCAAAACTGCCAGCTTCATTTTGAATTAGTAGCCCCCACACTATTTTATTTCGATGGAATTAATCGCGTAAATATTTATACAAACGTGGACGATATGCCGGTTTTTACCGATGTAAATCGCGATGGTGATATTGATGTTTTGACCTACGGAATTTTTGGTGCCTCGGTGCAGTATTTCGAAAATCAAACGATAGAACACCCTGGAGATATTCAATACACAGCAGATTCTTTAAAATATATTGATGCAACACTTTGTTGGGGAAACTTTAGTGGCAATGCCTCCAACAATTCCATTTCACTGAATGTTCCTTGCCCCCACAAAACCGATCTTGAAATTCAGGCTGAAGGATCTCGCGATTCGGGAAACACCATCTTTGATTTCGATTTTGATAATGACCATGATGTAGATTTGCTAAATGGAAGTATTGGATACAACTCCCTTGCATTTTTACAAAACTGTGGCGATAGTTCTTATGCGAATGTGTGCTTCAAAGATTCTGCCTTTCCTACTTGCCATTTGACTGTCAACTTGCCCACGTTTCCCGCAGCATACGGTATTGATGTAAATAATGATGGATTAAAAGACTTAGTAATTTCGCCTAATGCCCGCAGTGGCGCGCGCGATATTAAAAATGTAATGTTTTATAGAAACACGAATAATGTGGCTTGTCAGTTTGTTTTCGAAACCGATACTTTTTTAGAAGAACAGCAAATTGATTTAGGTACGGAATCGAAACCTGTGTTATTCGATTTTAATGGCGATGGGTTAAAGGATTTGGTGATTGGGAATTATGGTTATTTCCGTCCCTTTCAAACGTATAAATCTACGCTGGCTGTGTATTACAATACCGGAACTGCTACACAACCTCAGTTTACCGAATACAGTGCCGACTACAAAGATTTCAGCAACAATCTTTATGTAAATGCCGCTCCTGCCTTTGGCGATTTAGACGGTGATGGAAAGGCGGATTTGATAGTGGGCGATTTAAACGGCTATATCCATTACTTTAAAAATACAGGCGGCATAATTGCTTCGTTTGTTAACGTTACCATACCACAATACTTCAACATTGATATAGGGCAAAATGCTGCGCCATTTATTTATGATTTAAATGGCGATTCCTTAAATGATTTATTGATAGGAAAAAAAGATGGAAAGATTTCTTACTTCTGGAATTTTGGAACGCGAACTAGTTCTTTGTTCCATAAAGATTCGGTGAATACCTTTTTTGGGCAGGTTAATGTTACACAATTAGGGTACAGCGATGGAAGTAGTCAGCCTCATGTTTTCAAAGATGCTAATGGTAATTTAAAATTGTTTGTGGGGAGTACTCGAGGAATTGTTCAGCAATATGATGTAGATGTGACCAAACTTCGAAGTGGTGCTTTCACAAAAATTGACTCTAATCTTATAAAACAAGATGTAGGCTCTAAGGCTTTTATTGCGGTTGGTGATTTAAATAGTGATGGAATGTTAGAGTATGTCGTTGGCAATTCGCGTGGAGGCTTGTTAATCTATTCCGACTCTATTTGGAATGCAGAAACGGTTTGCACACTTACCAATTTACCCTTACAAGAATTGAATAACTATGGAATAAAAATTTATCCAAACCCTTCGCGCAATTATTTTGTTTGTGAAATACTGCACGAAAATTTTGTTCATCCAAAAACGGAACTCTTCAATATTCTTGGCGAAAAAATAAATGCGGAGAATTCTTACAGCGGAAAACGATTGACCATTAACACATCAACCCTGAGCAGTGGTTTTTATATAGTGCGAATAACTGATGAAGGAAAAACCTTTACAGGAAAAATTTTGTTGGAACAATAGAACTAAAAATCTTTCACGGCACAAGTCAATCGCGAAACGCAAACTAACTTTTTCTCCTCGTTTACAATTTCAATACTCCAAACGTGTAGTGTTCTGCCCACGTGAATTGGTTTCACAGTTCCATAAACAAACCCCGTTTTTACCGAACGCAAATGATTGGCGTTTATCTCAATTCCTACGGCCATTTGTTTAGTAATATCAAGACAAAGTGTAGATGCCACACTGCCCAACGATTCTGCCAACACGCACGATGCACCACCATGCAACAGTCCGAAGGGTTGATGTGTTCTTTCATTTACAGGCATTCGCGCTGTTATAAAATCATCGCCCACTTCTAAAAATTCAATTCCCAAAAAATCATCAATGCTTTTATTGGGAAACATATTTTTAAATTCAGCCGTTGGTTTGTGTTTCCAAATCATGTTTTACAATTTAAAATTTTGAAACGTGAAAGTGCGAAAATTACAAGAAGCAAAAAAACAAAATTCAAATCCTGAAAACTTTATTTTCAATCCCGAAAAATGTTTTATGCTTTTAAAAAAAATGCGCATTAAAGAAAATACGGAGATTACTACAATGAATGCTCCCGACAATTACAAACAAACACTCGGGGTTCTCCCTAAGGGTGTTTTTGTAAATAATAAACTAAGTAAGCAAAGCGCTTTTATTCATCTTTTTGTTCGCAATGTAGCCGAGTTAGAAAAGTATTTTTTAAAAACTGTTGACAAACTGAAACCGGGTGGGCTTATCTGGATTTCATTTCCTAAAGGTGACTCTGGCATTCAAACTGATTTAACGCGCGATAAAGGATGGGACTGTCTGCAACAAGTAAATATGGAATGGCTCTCTATGATTTCTTTTGATGAAACCTGGACTGCTTTTCTGATGCAGAATTCGACTCCCAAACCGCAGCAAAAAGCGGCCGGTGATTATCAGGAGAACCAAGCAAAATATGTAGATGCCAAAACTAAAACAGTGATTATTCCTGACGATTTAAAAGCTGCGTTCAGCCGGAATAAAAAAGTCAACGAAATATTTAACGCACTTTCGTTTACTAATCGCAAAGAATATGTGCTGTGGATTGTTGGTGCAAAGCGCGAAGAAACAAGAAAGGAGAGAGTAAAGAATACGCTATTGAAACTAGTAGCAGGCATGAAGAACCCTACTCAGAAGTAACTGATAATTTTTCTATTCTCGTTTACGCTCACTATTATCGCTCTTCATAATTATGCGAAACATTCTCATACTCGGTGCCGGCAAATCATCCATTGCGTTGATTGACTACTTGGTTGAAAAATCTTCGACCGAAGAATGGCAGATTACCGTGGCCGATATTACTGCCGCGCAAGCCCTGCAAAAGACTAAAGGCAGAGAGAATACACACGCCATTGGTTTTGATTTCTACAACGAACCCAACCGCAAACGAATTATTTCGGAAGCTGATATTGTTATTTCTATGTTGCCTGCGGTGATGCATATTCCGGTGGCGGAAAATTGTCTGGCATTGAAAAAAAATCTCGTTACGCCTTCGTACATATCCGATGCCATGCGCGATATGGATGAAATAGTAAAAAAGAAGGGACTCATTTTCCTGAATGAAATAGGTCTCGACCCAGGCATTGACCACATGAGTTCTATGCAGATGATTGACCGATTAAAAGGGGAAGGCAAAATAATTACGGCTTACAAATCGCATTGCGGTGGATTGGTTGCGCCTGAAAACGATGACAACATTTGGCATTACAAATTCACGTGGAATCCACGTAACGTAATTCTTGCCGGTCAAGGTGAAGGCGAAATTCAATGGCTCGAAAAAGGGAAGAAAAAGAAAATTACTTATGAAGAACTCTTCACCCATACCGAAGAATTAAAAATTCCCCGCTATGGAAAATTCGAAAGTTATCCGAATCGTGATTCATTGAAATACGTTTCTGAGTATGGATTAAAAGGAGTAAAAACCATGTATCGCGGCACTTTGCGCAGACCACCGTTTTGTAAGGGATGGAATGCGCTTGTGCAATTAGGATTCACCAATCGCAAAGAGCGACTCACGCATAAACTACAGGAAGAGGTAGCAACCCTCATGAAAGGCAAATCTGTAATTGCCGATAAACAAACTCACCAATTGATCCTTTCAACCGCGGTAGTGCCAATGCTTTCGCTGCACAAAGACAAATGGATTGTTCCCGCTGAACTTCTTCAACATGTTCTGGAGCATACCTGGACTATGCAGGCAAATGATAAGGACATGGTAGTAATGGTTCACGAAATAGAATACACGGGCAAAACGGGAAGAGGAAAGAAAACGCTTCAGTCATCGTTAGTTTGTGTGGGCAAAGATTCAGAACATACCGCTATGGCGAGAACTGTTGGCTTGCCTGTGGCTATTGCTACTAAAATGATTTTGAATAATGAAATTAAAAAGAAGGGAGTGCTGATGCCGAAACACGCGGAAATCTATAATCCTATTCTGAAAGAATTACAGGACTATGGAATTGCGTTTAAAGAGAATGTTCAATAACCAATAATCAATTTCCAAGTAATCACCAATGTTCAATTGAATTGAGTTCTGTTGTTTCATTGGAAAATTTTTTCATTGTTTGGGAATTGGATATTGATAATTGGTAATTAACCATATTGCAAATGAAAACGAAAGCATGAAAGAAAAGATAGACCAACTCAGAAAGAAACAAGCATCTTCCCTTCTCGGTGGAGGACAAAAACGAATTGACGACCAACATAAGAAAGGAAAACTGACCGCACGTGAGCGCATAGATTTATTGCTCGATGCAGGAAGCTTTGAAGAAATAGGAATGTTGGTAGAGCATCGCGGAAGAGATTTCGGTATTGACAAAGAAATTTATTTAGGTGATGGAGTGGTAACCGGTTACGGTACTATCAACGGAAGAATCGTTTATGTTTTTTCGCAGGACTTCACCGTGTTTGGCGGTTCGCTTTCTGAAACACATGCTGAAAAGATTTGCAAGATAATGGACTTAGCCATTAAGAATGGCGCACCTGTTATTGGTTTGAATGATTCAGGCGGTGCACGTATTCAGGAAGGTGTGGTTTCGCTCGGTGGTTATGCCGATATTTTTTACCGCAATACTATTGCCAGCGGAGTTATTCCTCAAATCTCAGCCATACTCGGACCTTGCGCGGGTGGTGCGGTTTATTCTCCCGCCATTACCGATTTTATTATGATGGTGGAACATACATCTTACATGTTTGTTACAGGACCAAATGTGGTGAAGACTGTAACGCACGAAGATGTAACGAGCGAAGAACTTGGTGGTGCACAAGCACACGCCAGCAAAAGCGGTGTTACACATTTTACTTATGCCAACGAAGTGGAGTGCATCAACTCGATTAAAAGATTAGTGAGTTATATGCCGCAAAACTGCGATGAGCAGGCACCTGTTTATGATTATGAAGAGGCGAATGAAGTTCGCGAAAAGCTCAACACTATTATTCCTGCGAATCCGAATCAGCCCTATGATATCCGCGAAGTAATTACGGAACTGACCGATGCAGATTCTTTTCACGAAGTGCATAAAGACTATGCAGAAAATATTGTGGTAGGTTTTGCGCGCATTGCAGGAAGAAGCATTGGTGTGGTGGCGAATCAACCTGCCGTGCTTGCCGGAGTGCTCGATATAAACTCATCGAAGAAAGGTGCGCGCTTTGTGCGCTTCTGCGATTGCTTCAATATTCCTTTGCTTACACTGGTTGATGTTCCCGGCTTTTTGCCCGGCACCGACCAGGAATGGCACGGCATTATCACCAACGGAGCTAAATTGCTTTATGCGTTCAGCGAAGCCACCGTTCCTAAAATTACGGTAATTGTGCGCAAAGCGTATGGCGGTGCTTACGATGTAATGAACAGCAAACACATTGGTGCCGATATGAATTACGCCTGGCCCAATGCCGAAATTGCGGTGGTGGGTGCCAAGGGCGCTGCTGAAATTATTTTCAAGAAAGAAATTTCATCGGCTGCCAACCCTGCCGAAAAACTGAAAGAAGTGGTAGATGCTTATGCCGAAAACTTTGCTCACCCTTACAAAGCCGCTGCCCGCGGATTTGTAGATGAAGTAATTGAACCTTCACAAACCCGCATTAAACTGATTCGCGCATTTAAAATGACTGAGAACAAAGCGGTGAAACTGCCAAGGAAGAAACACGGTAATATTCCGTTGTGAAAGATTTTAATTTTTTTATTCAGGCAACCAATTTGGTTTTTTGAATGGGCATAGCTGACATTTCAAAAAAAGACAAGTCGAGTTTTTGAGAGGCATGTTGTATATCAACTCCGGTAATATTGCCCTGCTGGTCGAGGTCAATAACTACTCCTTCTCTTATTTCTTCAGATTCTATAGCTGCCGATGTTCCAAAATCAATATAGAGTGAGTCGGTTTCGGGATGGTAATTTATTTTCATTTTCTATTGTTTAAAGTTTCTATCCATGAAGGCGTTGTGTATAGTTTCGCCATCTTCTAAAACTACTACTCTTATAAACTTGTTTAACTCAGGAACAAAACCCCAGTACCGCGTTCTTCCGTCTTCCTGTATTTCTTTCTTAAGCGGATTACTTACTACGTTTACACACATTTCAAGGTTCAGGTAAGTTCGCTTCATTAAAACCTGCTCTTCAAAATAGCGTGTTGCTTTCATTTTCTATACTACAACCAAAGGTAATTCTATTTACCAAAATCAAAAGCGTTACATACGCTCGCATTTAAAATGACTGAGAACAAAGCGGTGAAACTGCCAAGGAAGAAACACGGGAATATTCCGTTGTAAAAGCGGCATAAAAAAGCCTCCCGCAGTTTTGCGGGAGGCTTTTTTGTTTTGGGGGTCTACATCTTCACCCATCTCTTTCTCACACTTCCATCCTTAGTTTTTATCTCGGCTATGTAAACACCGTTTGCAAGGTTGACGATTGACAATTGATTATTTACGAGTGAAGCAGCCGCCATTACCAAACTACCCGTAGTGTTGTAAATATTTACCTGCTCAATTGCTGTGCCGTTGGTTTGTATGAAGAGTTGGGTGCTAGCAGGGTTAGGGTAAATACTAAAAGCTAACGGCTCCTCGCTAAGGGCTTTAATACTTGTAGCTGTTGTAATGGTATTACTTGTAGTATTAGTAACCACTGGCGCATTGAAATCAAAATAAATAAAGGCGGTGTTGCTGATGTGCGTTCCTACAGGCAAATTGTTTTTCAACTTCACTTTGTATTGCACATAACCATGACTCAATGGCTCATTCGCATTGCTATCGGGCAGGTTGATGTTTGGGAAATTAAAGCGCACTGCGTTCTCTTTGAGCTGCACCATCGGCTGGTGGCTGTAAGCAAGCAATTGAAAGGTGCTGGCATCTATATTAGCATCTAAGGTATCGGTTACATAAATATGTTCTGCAGTGGCGGTGCCTGTGTTTTGAAAATGAATAGTGTAAGTGAGCCAATCACTCGCATCAACACTGCTTACAGGCGACACTTCTTTTTCATTAGGGTCATAAGAACTTACTACGGTGAAGCAATGCGAAAGATGATTATTGCTCACGTTATTATCTCCCGCTGTGGGCGTAACATTTACATCAAAACAAATTTGCGAGCCGAGTGGCGCGGTGGTATCTGTTTGCACTACGATATTAAAATCTGTATTAGGGTTTACTGCCGACCAGTTACTGATATTATAAGTAAGCGTATTGCCCGAAACAACAGGCGTAAGCGCACCCGCAGCAGCAGAAACAAATGTAGCGGCACCGCTTATTGTAGTAACCAACTGACCGCTTAAATTATTGGTGTTGCAGTTTTGCCCCCAAAACTGCGCCCAGTCTCCTGCATGAATTTCTATGTATGCAGTATGCGCAGGTTGAAATCTATTAGAAGAAACCAAACTCCATGCACCCACATCAAAGCCGGGTTTGCACTGCATGGCAAAATCCATATTGTAATCAAATGAATCGAGCGCGGTAATAACCGAAGTATCAAAGCGGCTGGCGGGGCAAAGAATATCGAAAGGAACACCTGTGGTATCTATAGTAGTTTCGAAGGTGCCCATATCGGTATCGAAAGAATAAATACCATAACCACCGCTGTAGTTTTGCTGGGTAAGCACACCGTTTTCATACAAGTTCACTTTCATATTCTGCACATTGGTCTCTCCTATATCTTTTACACAATTGCCACTGGTATCATTGTAAATTTTGCCAGTGATGTTCCAATACACAGAACAGCCGTTGCTATTGAACATATCGCATAACGGAACAGAACTTAGGAGCGGGCTGCTATATGAGTTTGATTGAGGAAAATTTGGCAAACAGGTAATACTGGTGTAGTTGAAACTGAAATTCACTATTTTTTTTAACCGAGGTAAACAGAAGAGGGGATTATTGTCGCAGTAAAATTGAGCTAAAGAGTCCGGCAATTCCGGTAAACTGTTTAGCTGATTCACAGGGCAATTAAGCGAAGTTAATGAATTGGGTAAGACAGGTAAACTGCTGAGTTGGTTGAAACCGCATTCAAGGTCAGTCAATGAATTGGGCAAGGTAGGTAAATTACTGAGTTGGTTGAATTCGCAATCAAGAGATGTCAACGAACTCGGCAGAGCAGGTAAGCTATTCAATTGATTGTATTGACAATGAAGGGTAGTCAATGAATTAGGTAAGGCAGGTAAACTGGTTATTTGGTTGTGTTCGCAATTAAGGTTCTGTAACGAATTGGGAAGTGCAGGTAAACTGCTTAGTTGATTAAGAGTGCAATAAAGGTTAATCAATGAATTGGGCAGGGCAGGCAAACTTACTAGTTGGTTCCATTGGCAATCAAGAAATGTCAATGAATTAGGTAAGGCAGGTAAACTGGTTAATTGGTTGCTATAGAGAACAAGGGTCGCCAACAAATTGGGTAAAGCAGGTATTACATTTATAGAATCATACGAACAATCAAGCAACTGTAAATTATCAAAGTATTCTATACCCGTTAAGTCTTTAATTGGTCTATTACCGCAACCAAACTGTGTAACATTCACCACCCCACTACAAGTAGTATCCATTAAGTTTCCATTCATGCAGGCAGGGAAAGTAGCTTGCAAGTAGCTTACAAATGCGGTGTCGGGTATGGTAACCCACTGCGCTTTCAAATTTAATATGGAAGAATGAAGAAGTAAAATTGAAATGCAAATGCGGAGGAGATGTTTTTGCATAGGAGGGCTTGTTTTATCGCTTCTAAAAATAAACTTCTTTAATAAAAAAGAAGTTCCGCTTTTAAAAGCGGAACTTCCGGTAAACTAATTTGCCTTAAGGTGCAGGTGGGGTATCGGCTTTTTTCTGTGGTGTGTCGTCCACTTCAAAGCCCCACTCGCCCAACACTTTCGGATTGGTTTTGTTTCGCGCCAGCAGCAAATCGCGCAGGGTAGTCAATAAAAACATACCCGTGCCCGGCTGGTCAACGCTCATACCATCAGTTGTTCCGAGTGCGTTATTTCGGGTAACTGTTAGTTCTTCCGCCTTTTTGTAATGCTCCTTTTGTTTTTCGTTGGCGGTGTCGGCCGTTATTAAAAGGTTAGCAAAATCGGTTAACTCCTGCGGAGAGAGTGTACCGTTTGGAGCCAGCGTCTGCTCCCTCGAAACTGCATCCTGCATCAGCTTAATTAACTGGTCAGGATTTTCGGGAATGATTACTCGTGCCATTTTGATTGATTTTTAGTTAAAAAATATGGATTTGAATAAAAAACGAAGGGTTTGGGCTTTCGGAGTTAAAGTCCGAAGCTCCGGAGTTGAACTCCTGAACACGGGAATTGAAGACCGGGACACCGGAGTTGAACTCCGAAGCGCGGGGAATGAACTCCTGAACACAGGAGTTGAACTGCGGTATAAGGGAGTTAAACATCTGAACGCAGGAGTTGAAGTCCGAAGCACGGGAGTTGAACTCCTGAACGCAGAAATTGAAAACGGAAATAAGAGAATTAAATACTTGCAGCGCGGGCTTGCAAAACTGAGCAGCAGAGTTTAGCTTACGCGCGCGTACCCCCCCCCCCCCCTGCTTTAATTGAGAGTCTGTTCAACAAACTGTGTCAAAAATTAAATTTGATACAGCATGGAAGAAAAAAACAAAGAAGGATTCGACTTCAAGAAGTTTGAATCAGATGCCATTGAACAATTACGTTCAGGCAAAAAGTTAGAGGGTAAAGACGGCATTCT
>CANJZE010000035.1 GCA_947479455.1 Bacteroidota bacterium | reverse complement strand
CTACCACATGAACAAAAAGATGTGGAATAGTGTTTACTTTGACACCGGAAATATTCCCCGCAAAGAACTGCTTTGGATGATTGACCACAGTTACGATGAAGTAGTAAGCGGGTTGCCTAAAAAAATTCAACAGGAACTAAAACAGCTAAGATGATAGACTTAATTCTCGTGGTACTTTTTTGCTACCAAATAAACCGCATGGCGCATGAACGCGGTTTGCCTTCTATGCCATTCATTCTAAACTACCTCGCTATCTTTTTTTTAGCCATGATTACCTTCGTGTATTTTCTGTTTTCATACATGGGCAAAAATGTTTTGCAAACGCCCGAAGGCATTAAGGCAGCTATGATGTTTGAGCCGTTTGCCATTATGTTCGAAATATTCCTGTTCATTTATTTCCGCAAAAAGATACAGCGCGCAAAAGTTTACAATGGCAACGAAGATGATTTTACTCCTCCGCCACCTTCTTCTAACAACAAACCGAAAAAAGACCTTTCCTACTTCAGATAGTCCATGAACAGAAATCAAATCATTGTTATTGCCGCCTGCGTAACGCTGGGTGTAGGTATTTATCTCTTTGCCGATACAAAAAAACCGAAGGATGAAAAGGTAGCCGATAGCGGTCACACCGCCATGCCGCAACAGCAGGAACAGAAACCTGAATCGCTCAATATTGAAGAATACATTGCTGAAGTAAATTCGAAGATTGCCGACAAAGCGACTAAGGACAAGGTAGCCCAACTTCAACAAACAGAATCGTACAAAGAACTTATTGAGGAGTATAAGAAGGCAGATAAACCATTGGCTATGGCTTTCTACGCTGTAAAGATGGCAGAAGTAGAAAACAAAGCCGAATCGTTTGTGGCTTCCGGAGATTTTAATTCCATGCTCATGCAAACCGCTCCTGATGAAAAGGCGAAAAGCTTTTTAAGCGGCAACGCGCTTTCCTGCTATCAAAAGGCAGTTGATTTAGATTCTTCAAATACCGATAACAGAATCCGTTTAGCGGGTGCTTACATGGAAAGTGGCGGTCCTCCTATGCAAGGTGTAGCAATTCTTCTCGACATCGTTCGAAAGGATTCTACCAATATAGATGCGCTCTTAATGCTTGGCCGTTTCGGAATTATTTCGGGACAATATGAGAAAGCCATTGCGCGCTTAGAAAAAATTTTATATTTGCGCCCTCAAAATTCGGACGCGCTCTTATTGCTTGCAGAAGCATATAATGCACAAGGGAATAAAACAAAGGCAATAGAATTGCTGGAACGTTGTAAAAAAACGCTCAGCAACCCAGAGGCGAAAAAGGAAATTGAGAATTATATAAAGAGTATAAGAAAGCCAAATGGCTGATATTTAAGAAACAAACAAAAACAAGAGACATGCCTTGCGGAAAAAAAAGAAAACGTCATAAGATTGCTACTCACAAACGCAAAAAGAGACTTAGAAAAAATCGTCATAAGAAGAAATAATTCTTCGCGTTGAAGAGCGGGTGCTTTCACTCACCCGTTCTTCATTTAACGCCTTGCCCTTCACTTTCCTTTACCGGCTACTCTGCAATTATTAACCCCCCGAAAAAAAGTCGGGGTAAAAACATTTTATTTTGAACAAAGAACTAATCATTAACTCAAGTGCTGAGGGCATTGATATTGCCCTGCTTGAAGACAAATACCTCACAGAACTTCATCAGGACAGGCACACCAACCAATTTACAGTAGGCGATATTTATCTCGGAAAAATTAAAAAAGTAATGCCCGGTTTGAACGCGGCATTTATTGAAGTAGGACACGAAAAGGACGCCTTTTTACATTACACCGACCTTAGTCCTGCTATTCGCTCGGTAATGAAATTTACAGGACAATGCGTGGCAGGAAATGTAAGCCCTGAGCAAATGCTCAACAATTTCGAAATGCAAAAAGAGATTGTAAAAACCGGAAACGTAAAAGAAGTGCTGCAAAACAAAAATCATTTGCTGGTGCAAATTCTTAAAGAACCGATTTCCACCAAAGGTCCTCGCCTTACTTGCGAAATTTCATTAGCAGGAAGATTCTTGGTGCTAACTCCGTTCAATGATTCAGTAGGCGTTTCGAAAAAAATTGATTCAGCCGAAGAAAGAAAACGTTTAAAAGTTTTGGTAGAAAGTTTGAAACCAAAAAATTTCGGAGTGATTGTAAGAACGGTTGCCGCAGGTAAGAATGCTGCAGAACTTCATCAGGATTTGCTCACCCTGCAAAACAAATGGCAGGAGATGATGCGCAATTTAAAAGGCGCAGTTCCTGTAAAAAAGGTTTTGAGCGAAATGAATAAAACCACGGGCATTCTTCGCGATTTGCTATCACCCGAGTTCAACAAAATTGTAACCAATGATGTAAAACTGGCGAAGGAAATTGAAGATTACATTACGCAGAACGCGCCTGAGAAAAAAGATATAGTTCAGCGTTACACAGGCAGTGTTCCTATTTACGATCACTTCGGAATTACTAAACAAATAAAGGCATCGTTTGGCAAAACGGTGAACATGCCAAATGGCAGTTATATTATTATAGAGAAGACAGAGGCTTGCCATGTGATTGATGTCAACAGTGGTCACCGTTCTACTATGGATGGAAACCAGGAAGGCAATGCGTTGAAAGTAAATATGGAAGCTGCAGAAGAAATAGGCAGACAACTTCGCCTACGCGACCTGGGTGGAATTATTGTGATTGATTTCATTGACATGAAAAGTCAGGAGAACAAAAAGATTTTGCAGGATAAAATGAAACAGATAATGGATAGCGACAGAGCTACGCATACTATTCTTCCGCTTTCAAAATTTAACCTGATGCAGATTACACGTGAACGTGTGCGTCCCGAAATAAATATTGCGACTGCCGAGAGTTGCCCGACCTGTGGCGGCTCGGGAGAAATAACTTCTTCGCTTCTGTTGTTAGATGAGATTGAAACTGATTTAACACATTTGCTCACCACACATACCAAACTCACACTGTATTGCCACCCGATTGTAGGAGCTTACCTACGCAAAGGGTTTCCTTCGCTGCGCATGAAGTGGTTCATGAAACACAAAAAATGGATTGCCATCAACGCCAATGAAAACCTAGGAATTACCGACTACAAATTTTTTGATGATAATGAAGAGGAAATAAAGTTGGATTAATTTTTTTGCGAACGATATATCTGCAGTTGGTCTTTGATCAATTTAATCTAAAAACAAAAAGCGTCCCGCAGAATTGCGGGACGCTTTTTGTTTTTAGATTTTAAATGTTTGGAGAACATTTAAGATTTGTAGCAAAAGATTTACTTTAATCCAAAAGCAGCCTTCACTTGTTTTAGGTAATTCAATTCTTCCCAAGGAAACAACTTCACTGTAACTGTTTTTTCGTTCTTCTTTCCTTTGTTGAAAGTTTTCTTAACTATCTCTGTCTTACGACCAACATGTCCGTAAGAAGCTGTTTCAGAATAAATAGGAGTGCGCAATTTGAATCGTTGTTCAATGGCATAAGGTCGCATGTCAAAAATCTTGGCTACCCGCTTTGAAATTTCGCCATCGCTAAGATTTACTTTCGATGTGCCGTAAGTGCTTACAAAAATACCTACGGGTGCTGCTACACCAATAGCATAAGCTACCTGCACCAACACTTCATCGCAAACACCTGCTGCAACTAAATTCTTAGCTGCATGGCGCGCTGCATACGCAGCCGAACGGTCAACTTTGCTCGGGTCTTTTCCGCTGAATGCACCACCACCGTGTGCACCTTTGCCACCGTAAGTGTCAACAATAATTTTTCTTCCTGTTAAACCGGTATCACCGTGTGGTCCGCCAATTACAAACTTACCGGTTGGGTTAACGTGATATTTTATTTTGTCGTTAAACAAAGCCTGAACACGTTTTGGCAATTTTGATTTCACGCGCGGAATCAAAATTTTAATCACATCATCTTTAATCTTCTTCAACATTACTGCATCGGCAGCAAAATCATCGTGCTGTGTAGAAATTACAATCGCATCAATGCGCACAGGTTTGTTATTGTCATCATATTCAATCGTCACCTGGCTCTTAGCATCAGGGCGCAAATACTTCATCGTCTTTTCTTCTCTGCGAATGGCAGATAGTTCACGCAGCAATGTATGTGCAAGCTCCAATGGAAGCGGCATATAGTTATCGGTTTCGCGGGTTGCGTAACCAAACATCATTCCCTGGTCACCGGCACCTTGTGCATTTGCCTTCGATTCAAAATCTGTTTTTGTTTTGCGATCCACACCCCGGTTAATATCAGCACTCTGCTCATGTATAGCCGAAAGAATTCCGCAACTGTTTGCCTCAAACATGTATTCAGCCTTGGTATAACCAATCTTGCGTATTACCTCACGTGCAATTTCCTGCACTTCGAGATATGCTTCTGATTTTACTTCTCCGGCTAACACCACCTGACCTGTAGTAACAAGCGTTTCACACGCCACTTTACTTTGCGGGTCGTAAGCAAGAAAATGGTCAATGAGCGCGTCTGAAATCTGGTCAGCTACTTTGTCTGGATGTCCTTCAGAAACTGATTCGGAAGTGAAAAGATAGGGCATGTTATTTTGTTTAAGAGCCGTGAAAATAGAAAAATGAAGTAAAGCAACAACAGTAGAAATAGATGTGATGAATCAAGATATGAAATGCAAAATTTATTCAAAGACGCAAAGACACAAAGCGAATGGCAAATCATTTTTCTTTGCGACTTCGCGTCTTTGTGTAGAAATGAATTTTACAACTCAGTCTTCTTCAAAACCATTCTGAACCTCACCATCTGCAAAACTGCAGCTACCGTCAATCCAATAATAAATCCAATCCATATTCCTTTCAATCCTAAACCAAAATTGAAAGCGAGTAGGTAACATGCCGGAATCATAATGAGCCAATACGAAACAAAAGCAATCACCGCAGGAAATTTTACATCCTGCATTCCGCGCAATGCACCCGCGGCAGTTGCTTGCAAACCATCACTAATTTGAAACACCGCTGCAAATAACAACATCGAAGAAGCAATCGAAACTACTTCAACATTGTCTGTATATAGTTTCGGAAGAACAGTATGACAAGCAAAAAAGAACGCAGCAAATATTAATTCAATCACCACCGTTAAAATGAAAGCAGTGTTGCCTGCCAAACGAATTCCTTCTTTATCTTTTGCTCCGTAAGCATAGCCAATCATAATAGTTCCCGATGCTGAAATTCCTGTAGCCACCATGAACGTAATGCTTGCCAAACCAATAGAAATCATGTGTGCAGCTTCAGCCGAAGTGCTTATCCAACCACTCATAATTTGCCCTGCGTTGAATGCCGCTACTTCCCAAAAAAATTGCAAGCCTGCAGGAATACCAATAATCAAAATAGGTTTCACATAACTTAAACTGGCATCGGCATATTTTATAAACTCTCTGCGCAGTTCGCGCACTTGTTCATCGCGCCATATGTAACAGAGAATAGAAACGGTCATCACCACACGCGAAATTCCATTGGCAATTGCAGCACCTTCAATACCCATTTGCGGCAAACCGAATCTGCCATAAATTAAAATCCAGTTCAGAAAAAAGTTAAGCACCAAACCTCCAAGTGTAATTAACATGCCTATTTTGGTTCGGCCCATTCCATCTAAAAATTGTTTAGCCGCCATGAAAAAGAAAATGAAACCCGTGGAGTAATTGACTAAGTGCAGAAACTTACCGCCAAGCACGGTATCTGTTTCGCTGTGTTTAAACACAGCAAGATTACCTGCTATAACCCAAATAATTCCCGTGAACAAAACGGTAAGCACAGCCGACACGACTAAGCTTGAAATTAATACACCAATGCTCTTGTGTCCTTTGCCTTCACCAAACGCCTCACTCACTAATGGTGAAACGGCAAACAGAATTCCCATGCCGGCAAGAATTGTCATCCAGTAAATTCCATTGGCAAAACCAGAAGCTGCTATATACTCATGACCCAGCCCGCCAATTTGAACGGTGTCAAAAAAGCCCATCAGCACTTGTCCCAACTGCCCTGCAATAATGGGCAAGGCAAGCGTAAGCGCTTCTTTAATTTTCTGCCTGTATGTTTCTGATAAAATCATTTTGTGTCCTTACTTTCTCATTTTGTATTTCAATTCTGCCTTAAAATAAAAAACCCCACCAGCCGGAGCCAATGGGGAAAAAAAATATCTTCCTCTAATTGATTTGCTGTTTACTTCTTGGTTTTTTCCAACACTACTTTTCCGCGATAGATTAGTTTGTCCTCGCTCCAGTGTGCGCGGTGCAATAAATGCGCTTCGCCAGTTGTTTGATCAACACCTGTAGTAGGGGCTTCTGCCTTGTAGTGAGTTCTTCTTTTATCTCTTCTTTGTTTCGAGATTCTATGTTTTGGATTTGGCATGGTCTGTAATTTTTAATTCTGATTTATTATTGAATAATTTTTCTGTCTTTTTCAAAGTCCCCTTTAGGGGATTTAGGGGTTTAATTTTTTAGCTTTTTCAATGCTTCCCATCTCGGGTCTGCTTCTTCTTTCTTCGTTTCTTCACTTAGAAATTTTAAAACTTCTTTGTTGCATTGTGGCTCTTCGCCCGGTTTGTCGCAACCTACAAGTTGCATTGGCAAACACAAATTGATGTATTCGTAAGCCAGTTGCGATACATCAATCACTGATTCTTCGCGACCTATATAAATCACATCCGGTTCATCCTGCATGGCATTCGGGTCTTCGGCATATTTTACATAACAGGTATAATCGCCAAAAATCTCCTTGTCAAACGGAACGAGACATCTGTCGCATTCCACTTTAACTGCACCGTCAACGAAGAAATTTAAAATAAAGAACGTTTCCTTTTTCTCGAACTCTAACCGCAAGTTTACTTTGCAATCGTGTATCAGACTTTCCTCAAAGTGAGCGAAAAACTGTTTGTCAATGTCATAGTTGAATTTGTGAACTCCTAACTTCAACCCCACATAAGCAATTTCAAACTCCCGTAACCCTTTCACAATTCAATAATTTATGATGATGCTACGACTGATTGCTACAATTTTTTCAAACAACTTTAATCAGCTTTCGCGAAAAGGACGGCAAATATAGCCGAATCACTCAAAAATCAAAACCGTTTAGGAGGCGCATTTTTGAGTTGCAGAAGAGAGGTTTAACTTGCCAGTCATTATTGAAATCATGAAGAAGCAGTTTGTTACTTATTACAATTCGTCTTTGGGCATTATGGAAATAAAAGGCAATGACGCATTTATTTCTGAAGTGAATTTTGTGCAGGAGGAGTATGAATCATCGGCAAATTTGCCCGAAAATATTCTTGAATGCAAAAAAGAACTTGAAGAATACTTTGCAGGAAAACGGAAAACGTTCACGGTAAAGTTAAAAGCCGAAGGAACTACGTTTCAGAAAAAGGTATGGAAACAATTACTCAAAATAAAATTTGGCACTACTACTTCTTACCTCAATGTATCTAAAGAATTGGGCGATGTAAAAGCCATACGAGCCGTAGGTACTGCCAACGGAAAAAATCCGATTGCCATTATTGTTCCCTGTCATCGTGTAATAAGTGTCGATGGAAAACTAACTGGCTATGCCGGTGGTTTGTGGCGAAAACAATGGCTGCTGGAACACGAAGGAAATGTTTCAGGAAATAATCCAACACTGTTTTAAAGTTCAGAAAATAAAAAACCGCTCCCGAAAAAATCGGAAACGGTTTATATAAAAACCCTCAAAGCAAATTAAGCAGTTGTTGCCGGAGTTGTAGTTGCCGCAGCAGGTTTTGCTGTAGGTCTTACTCTCTTCTTAGCTTTTTTTTTAGCAACCGGCTTTGCAGCAGCTTTAGGAGCTGTAGCACCTTTTACCTTTAACTGGCTTTCGAGCTTTTCAATTCTCTTTTGAAGTTTAGATACTTCAGAAGCACCCAACTTCACAAATTTGTGAACTGCTTCGTTGTATTTAGCTTCAATTTCAGGTCTGCGGGCTTCTACTTTCTTAATCGCATCGCCTACGAGTTTCTTGCCGTCAGCTTCGCTAACTTTACCTTTCTTTACTAATTCGTTTACGCCTTTTTGAACTACTTCAGCAGTGTGTGCTGCAAGTCCTACGCCTGAGTAGAAATATTTCTTCAGGTTTTCTTGGAGATTGTTGGTTGCCATTGTAATGGTTTTTTTTGTTTAAGTTAATAATGGTTGCGTTGTAAACAGATTCAATGCCATTCATTTTTTTCTTTCCAAAAACAAGTTGAATTGAACCGAAACGACATCAAATTTATTTTGACGATACAAATAAAACCCAATGCTGGCAAGGGTTTGCATGATTAAAGTCATTGCACAAAATAATTTTTATCAAACTTTTTCGCGCAAAAAACGAAGAGCAATTGTGGCAGAACGAAATGTCAGATGCAAGATTATTTGGCAGGAAAAGAACCGTGTCATCCGGAGTTTGTCGAAGTATAACGCTTCGACAAGCTCAGCGTGACAAAGTTTTTTTATAACGAGCTATAGCTTCGCGTAACTCACAAGCAAAATATTGTTGCTTACACATTTTCGGCATCGGTCTAAATTTTACTTTCGTTCTCACTAAAAAGAATCCATGCTTAAGCCACTCGAATACCTTTACATCATTATTGCAGCTATTGAAATTTTTGCCGAAGTAACGGGCAATGATATGATTCGGTTCATATCGAAACCTCTGCTGATGGTAGCACTGATTGCCTTTTATGTGCAATCAATAAGCGGCAACTGGAGTAAGCTGCACAAATTAATGGTGACTGCATTTTTCTTTTCATGGATTGGCGATGTGGCATTGATGTTTGTGTTTAAGAATGAAAACTTCTTCTTAGTTGGTTTGGTTGGATTTCTTATCACGCATATTCTATATGCAGTTTCGTTTGCCGATGTAACCAACAAGAAAACCGAAGCACTTCTTCCAAAAAAGTTTTGGGTAATTATTCCGCTGCTCATATATATGATAGCGCTGCTGTCCATGTTAGTTCCGGGAATTATAGGTAATGAGAAAACACAGCCGTTCTTAATTCCGGTGCTGGTGTATTCAACAGCAATTGCAACCATGACTATGTTCTCTATCAATCGTTACAAGCGCGTGAACGATGCTTCCTTTGCTTTGGTTTTTGGTGGCGCCTTACTCTTTATGTTTTCCGATTCCATTATTGCAATAAATAAATTTATGCATCCGTTTGAAACGGCAAGCATATTTATAATGGTTTTGTACACGGCCGGGCAATACTTTATTGCTAAAGGAATGTTGAAACAAAGTTAGCAGTCGTAAGACCGAAGTCAGAAGAAACAAAACTCGTAACCCGTAACCCGCATCCATTTAACCTATAACCTATGTATAAGAGCAACGGTAAAAATTTCTCTACACTGCACGAGTATTTTAACCATGTGGCTGATTCGGTTGGTGTGCCAAGAGTGCATCAACATTTTGAGACCGATTCGGTTTTGTCTGATGGCTTGAAATTACATTTGGATGTGTTGGAATATTCGGCTGATGCGCCTACGATTGTTTTTATTCCGGGCACCGCTATTTATGCCATGTGCTATGCTGAATTGCTTTATGCGTTAGGTCAGCAGGGTTTTAATGTAGTTGGTTTTGACCCGCGCGGTCATGGACGAAGTGAAGGCACGCGTGGCGATTACACTATTCCTGAATTAATGACGGACACCAAAAATGTAATTACTTACGCCATAGATCGGTTCAACGATAAGGTGAGTGTGATGGGAAGTTCGCAAGGCGGTATTGTGGCGTTTTATTTGGCGGCTGTAGATGGACGAATTGATTCTGTTATTTGCCAATGTCTTGCCGATATGTCGATGCCAGAAACCGAAACACTGGCGCGTTGGCCCTGGCTGATAAAATCTTTTAAAGCGGTTGCATCTCGAGTAGGAAATTTGATTCCGAATATTCAAATGCCTATTGAGTCATACATTGATTTAAGTGAAATTCCGCTTCGGCATTTTGGTAGCATACGTGGTTTTATTAATCAAGACCCATTAAGTTTAAAAACAGTTTCTATGCGCGCGCTTAAATCGTTGGCGTTTGAAAAAGTGCCAAAGCCAGTGGAGGAAATAACAACTCCGGTGCTGATTTTATTGGGAACTGACGATTCTATTTTTACGGTTCCATACACGCGCAAAATTTACAATCGCATACAGAGCGATAAAAAATTAGTGTTGTACCATGGCAAGAGTCACGGCTTATTGATGGAAGCTTTAGATGAGGTGGTTCCAGAAATTACACATTGGATGGAGAACGTTTACGGAATGAGTTACCGTCATAAACTTCGCGCTTAATAAAACTTCAGAACCTTGTTGAGTTGTGTTAATGGTATAGGACTTTCATCTTTGCCTTTGCATCTTCTTCCTATAATTGCATTATGATTCTGAATTTCTTCGACTTGAAAATTTACAACAATCCTATTTACGATTGGTTGTTTTCATTGGGCATTATCATTTTTTCAGTGGTGGCGGCAAGGGTTATTTACTGGCTCATCAGCAAAGTTCTCCGTCAATATTCTAAACACACCAATACCGAACTTGATGATTTAATTATCAAGCGAATTGACACCCCCATTGCACTCGGCATTGTGCTAATTGGAATTCGCTATGCGTTAAAACTTCTCGAATTCCCACACTTGATTAACAGTTATGTGCATCGTGGTTTTGTGTTAATGGCAACGCTTACGTTCACCTGGTTACTTACGCGCATTGTTCGTGCGTTAATTGAATTTTATTTCCGACAACACACACCTACCGAAGACAATAAAACAGGTCAGCAGGTGATGCTTGTTGCCAAACGCGCTTCGGTTATTCTGTTATGGTCGGTTGGTGCAGTAGTAGCTTTAAACAATGCGGGCTTTGATGTAGGCGCATTGATTGCAGGTTTAGGAATTGGGGGATTAGCACTTGCGCTTGCTGCACAAGACACGGTAAAAAACATTATTGGGGGATTGATTATTTTTCTTGACAAACCATTTTATGTAGGCGACATAATTAAAGTGAAGGATACTGAAGGTACTGTGGCTTACACAGGCATTCGCAGTACGCGTATACGCACAGGAGCGGGAAGATTAATCACCATTCCTAACGCGCATTTTACTGATAACGCCATTGAAAACATTACGCTTGAACCGGCAAAAAGAATTGTTACTTATCTTTCGTTGCCGTATGAAACCTCAACAGAAAAAATTGAAGAAGCAATTTTTGTACTAAAAGATATTGTGTTGCAATCACCCGATGTGAATCATTACGACTGCATCATCTTTCTTGAAAAGTTTTCTGCCTCATCCGTAGACATCAACTTTACTTACTTCATAAAAAAGGGGAGCGATATGCATACCACGCAAACGGATGTGAACAAAGAAGTTCTACGTAAATTCAAACTAGCGGGAATTGAGTTTGCAATAACAGCACCCCTATATCCCCTTCCCGCTAAAACGTCATGAAGCAAATAGTAGGGTCTTAATATACAAACACAAATTTGGCTGTTGGCTGCTCAAGCCCCCTTTAGGGGGTTGGGGGTGTTATTTTATATTCGCGCTATATGCCCGTAAATTTTCATCAAGCAGAATTTGACCAGCCGCATCCAGAGCGCACACGCGCCATTTTAAAAGCGCATCCTGACGTGCGTAGGCTGATGGGCAAAAATCCTTACACTGCGCTAATTCTTCTGGTTGTGCTCACGCTTCAAACTTCGATTGCTTTTGGTATGGGCAAACTTGGTTTCGATTATTGGTGGCTTAGTTTAATTGTAGCATACTGCGTGGGTGCATTTGCCAATCACTGTGGTTATGTAATTATTCACGATGCTACGCACAACCTTGTTTTCACCAGCAAAACATGGAACCGAATGGTCGCTATTTTTGCCGACCTGCCGAATTTAGTTCCGGGTGCTATGGGATTTAATACGTATCATTTGAAACATCACGCACATCAGGGCGATTATGAATTTGATGCCGACATTGCCAGCGATTGGGAAGCAAAACTCATTGGTAACAAATGGTATGGCAAAGCATTCTGGTTGTTGTTTTTTCCGGTGTTTCAGATTACGCGACCACCGCGCTTAAAAGCCATAAAGCTTTTTAACGGCTGGACATTTCTTAATTTATTTTTTGCTATTGCTTACGACTCTGCTATTATTTATTTCTGCGGTTGGGCAGGTTTGGTCTATCTGCTTTTCTCTTTTTTCTTTTCCATTGGTTTGCATCCTTGCGGTGCGCGCTGGATTCAGGAACATTACACCTACGATATTGAACAGGAAACCGCCAGCTACTATGGGCCTGTAAATATTTTATCGCTCAACGTGGGTTACCATAACGAGCATCACGATTTCCCTTCTATACCTTGGAACAACTTGCCAAAGCTAACAGCTATGGCTCCTGAGTTTTACGACAGTTTAAAATCACATCATAGCTACGGCAAATTGTTGTTTGCTTTTTTGTTTGATGAGCGTTACAGTTTATTCTCGCGGGTAGAAAGAATAAAAGACGGCAAAGTGAGTTATGAAAAAGCAAGAAAAGCAGCGTAATAATTACAAAGTATAAAATACAAACTGATGAAATACCTAATCCCCATTTTCCGAATTTCCGAATTTCCGAATTTTCGAATTGCATTAATGATATTGCTGTTTGTTGTTCCTGTATTTTCTCATGCAGGCGTAGGAGGTTATGCTACCATGCGCGTTTTTGATTGTAACAAAGCAGTGGGCATGGGCACAGGTTACATTTCTGCAAAAATTTTTATCATTTATGAAGATGGCAACACCGAAGAACTTCCGCTTTTGCCATACAGCGATAAAAATGAATTGGATAATTTGAAAAAAGTGAACCAAACCATCAACGGTATGAAAGCCAAAGGATATTTTCTTATTACTCAATATACCTGTGGCGAACAGGGGAACTTAGTAAGTGATTATACTTTTTTGAAGCAGTAGTAACAGCTCATTATAAAACAGTGGAGGCGCGGTTTACCGCGCCTCCACTGTTTTATAATGAGCTGTTGTCTAACGTCTACCTTCTCTTGTCTATTTCGTGCTTATCACAATCTGCTTCTGCAATTTCACATCGTCAAGTCTCACTTCAAGTATGTAAATGCCCGCTGGCAAAGAGGATACATTTAACTTGGTATGACTAACGTGAAGCGAAACTTGTTGCGAAACAACCTGTCCTAAAACATCAGACAGTTTTATTTCACTCATGAAAGATTGTTTGCTTTCTATCGTCAAAATTTCTTTAGCAGGATTTGGATAAACGCTGATAGAATTATCTGCGCCCACCGAATTAATTCCAGTTACATTCTGCACGACCACGTTCGTAGCAAGCGTGCAACCATTGGCATCGGTAATGGTTACACTATAAGTTCCCGAAGCGATATTGAAAATAGTTTGTGTCGTTCCTCCATTGCTCCAGTTGTAAGTGTAAGGCGAAGTTCCACCAGTAATATTATCAATAGAAGCATTGCCGTTGCTTTGGCTATTGGTAGAATTAGCCGAAGATGTAACCACCTGAATTTGGCTTGGCTGAGAAATATTTACACTCGAAGAAGTGCTGCATCCATTGGCGTCAGTTACCGTAACTGTGCATGAACCCGATGAAAGATTTGTAGCTACAGGAGTAGTAACTCCGTTGCACCACAAATAAGAATAGGTAGAAGTTCCGCCAGCTGCGGTTACCGTTCCGGTGCCGTTCTGCGCACCAAAGCAAAGTGCATTGGTAGAAATGGATGAGGCAGAAAGTGCTGTTGGTTCGGTGATCGTAAAGTTAGAAACTGTAGTGCAGTTGTTGGCATCGGTTACTGTCAAAGAATAATTTCCGGCAATTAAATTAGAAACAGAATTTCCGTTTGTGTTATCAAACCAATGTAAAGCATAGTTGGCTGTTCCACCGCTTACGCTTGCACTTGCCGAACCGGAATTATTTCCGTTGCACAAAATGTTTGTAGCATTTATCTGTGCGTTTAACTCTGTCGGAGCCGCAATTGCGAATGAATCAACATGTGCACAAGTGCTTGCATCAGTAACCGTTACAAAATAATTTCCCGCTGTAAGATTTGAAATCGAAGAAGTAGTGCCACCGTTGCTCCACAAATAAGTATAAGGCAAAGTGCCGTTGCTCACAGTTACACTTGCTGTTCCGCTAGCGTTTCCAAAACAATTGACATCAGCCGATGTTTTGGTGGTGTTGAAAGGTGAAGTGCTGCCGATATTCGCGGTAGAAACGGTAGAGCAATTATGCGCATCAGTTACAGTTAAAGAATAAGTTCCTGCGGCAACATTCGAAATAGAAGGTGTGGTGCTTCCGCTGCTCCATAAATAATTGTAAGCCGAAGTTCCTCCGCTTGCAGTAACCGATGCACTGCCGTTCAATAAACCACAACTTGCATTCGTGCCGGTAACAGAAACATTCAATGCCGTTGGCTGAGTTAATGTTTGCGATGTGGTAGCAGAGCATCCGGTATTGTCAGTTATTGTTACTGCATATGTTCCCGCAGCAACATTCGAAAGCACAGAAGTGTTTGCTCCGTTGCTCCATGAATAAGAATACGGCTGAGCTCCGTTTGAAACTGTTACAGTGGCACTTCCGGTCAAACCACCAAAGCAATTGATGTTAGAAGAAGATTGGGTTACACTTAGTGTTCCTGAACTTGTAATTGTTGCCGATGCAGTAGCCGAACAACTATGCGAATCATGCACTGTTACAATATAAGTCCCTGCACCAAGATTTGAAATGGAAGTAGCTGTTCCACCGTTGCTCCACGCATAAGTGTAGGAAGGTGTTCCGCTGGTTACAGTGATGGCCGCTGTTCCTGTATTTGAACCACAGCCGGCATTGGTAGAAGCAATAGTTGTAGCTACTCCTGGATTTATAGTTGCCACAACAGCTGTTCTGCTTGATGCACAATCTGCTCCCTTAATAATCCAATCGTAACAAAAATAGTAACGTGTGTTATCGTTTGCGGTATTACTTGTAATGCTCACATATCCTCCTGCATCGCTGTAAGGATAGGTTACCCCCGCTGTATTTCGATACAAATTGATGGTGCCTCCGGTAGGAATTCCTAATTGGTAACCTGTGCCTATAGTTAGTGGGAAATTAAGAGTAACTCGACTTCCTCCTGCCGGTACATTAACCGTTAAGGTAGAAAGTACTGTCCCCCCCGAATTGCGCAACTGAAAAATTCTGTTGCCAGCACCGTTTGCGTACACATAAACCGATTGTAAAGTACCTGCTTTAAGCACATTGAAAATTAAAGATTGCGAAGAGGTTAAGTAGCCTCCACCCGCTGAATTATTTAATAAGCCAACATGGTAGGTAGGGCCTGCCACATTATTTTCTACATAGTACGTTGTAGTGGCTGAAAGACTCGGAGTATTAAATGTTCCTCCTGTTGCAAGTGCGGTGGTGCTGCTTGCTGTAGCAAACCATTTAATAGAATCACTCGCAGAAGAAGTTAGCGTTAGTGTTCCAGTACCACAGCGTGAAGCACCGTTTGCAATAGGAGCCGCAGGCGCGTTTATAGTAATGTAGTTCGTATTCGTTTTTGTATTGGTGCCATAAGCGTTGGTAACAGTAAGTGCTACCGTATAGGTTCCATTGCCTGCATATGTGTGTGAAGGATTCTGGGTGGTAGAAGTACCACCATCACCAAAAGTCCATGCCCACGAAGTAGCCCCACCTGTTGATGCATCAGTAAAATTGATAGTACTCGTACAACTTTGTGTTATGTTGGCCGAAAAATTTGCAACAGGTGGAGAAGTTAATGCTTGACAGCCCGTGGAGGTGGTAATGGAAAAACGCGAGCCGCCCGAAACGAAGATGGAGCTACTACGAGCATACTGGCCATTGGTGAACATATACATACAAGCATCATCTGTGTAATCCATGTAGTTCATAAACATATCTCCGTTAGGTGAGTTACTACAACTAATTGTTGGAAAATTTGGGCAACCGTAATGTTCCCCACCTTGGTTCGGAGTATCGTTTACATTATCTGAACCGCCACATCCGCCACCATCATCGCCCCAAATATGATAGAGGTTCATCCAATGACCAATTTCATGAGTGGCTGTTCTCCCTAAATCGTAAGGAGAAGTAGCGGTACCTATAGTTCCGAAATACCTATAGTTAATAACTACTCCATCAGTGGCTGCAGGTCCTCCCGGAAATTGTGCATAGCCCAACAAGCCACCACCTAAATTACAAACCCAAAGATTTAAATAAGACCCGGCAGGCCAGGCGTTGTTACCGCCTTGAGCTGTGTATTTTACTCTATCGTCATCAACAAAAGAAGTCGTGCTGGTTTGGGTTCTTACTATGCCGGTTGTGGTGTTTCCGTTAGGGTCTCGACTGGCCAGGCAAAATTGAATTTGATAATCGGCTACAAGGCTTTGCCAAACCGAAGGAGTGCTGGTCCAATCTGCATTTAACTTATGAAAATCTTGATTCAAAACATCTATTTGCGACTGAACCTGAGCGGTAGAAATATTTTGCGTGGCGGTGTTATATACAACGTGCACCACAACCGGTATAGTAAGGATAGCACGACTCCCTTGAGCATAGTTAGCTGGGTTCGCCACATATTGAGCGGTTTGCTGCTCTATGATTTGCATTCTCGTAGAGAGGGTTACATCATTTTGCAACATGGTGGCCAAATGGTCCATAGTGCCGCAACGGTTCTGTGCAGCAAGATTCAGAATTAGAAAAAGGGAAATGGCTATTGCAAATAACTTATTCATGAATTCAATTTATGGTGCAAATCAAAAATAATTCAGCCGCTTACCGAAACTCATCGGTGCATACAAAATAAGATGTGAAAATAAAGGCGCAAAAAAATACGAACCTGTTTGGGGCAGGTTTCTAGATTCAGTAGCTACGGAAAGAATCTAAATTCTTTTCAGCGATTTAGCTGCAATAGCCACAACAATAATAAGGAGCAAAGCCATCATGAGCATATAGTACCATTTACTACTTATCATTACGGCAAGCTGGTAGTTTTTGATACGTCTGTTTAACAATGTGTGCATTGTGTTTTGAAGGTCAACACTTCCAAACAGCATCATCGCTTCATTCAAATCACCGCGTTTCTCCAATGAAAAACCTTTTAGCAACTGCGCATCGGTTAAAGAAGAATCAATTCTGAACGCCTCATCTAAATCAAAAATTGCTTCAGAAAATTTTTCGGTTTTATAAAGACACAAGCCCCGATTGAAATATCCTTCCTTTCTATCGGGAAATTCCTGAATCAATTGATTGTAGCAAATCAATGCGCTGTCGAAATGTTGTTGGTTAAATAGTCGGTCACCTTCTGCCGATAGGGGATGAATTTCCGCTTCCGAAAAAAACGGAAGAAATAAAACAACCAAAAATAAAAACGCATACCTCATCGGCTGTTTGTTTTATTCCTCCCTTTCGGGGAGGTTAGGAGGGGCTATAGAGTGGAAACTGCTTCATATACTCATTCACTTCCGCCTTCACTTTCAAAATGCCCGCTTCATTTTCAATATCCGTTACAATTCTTTCAATCCAAATGGCTATCTGTTTCATATCATTCTCCTTCATGCCGCGCGAAGTAGCTGCGGGAGTTCCCAAACGAATTCCGCTCGTAACAAAAGGAGATTTATCATCGAACGGAACCATGTTCTTGTTGCAGGTAATATCTGCTTTCACCAACGCATTCTCCGCCTGCTTGCCGCTTACGCTTTTATTGCGAAGGTCAATCAGCATTAGGTGATTATCTGTTCCACCCGAAATAATTCCATATCCTTTCTCCACCATTGCATTGGCAAGAGCGTTTGCATTACTCTTCACCTGCTTCTGATAATTTTTAAAATCATCGGTCAATGCTTCACCAAAAGCAATTGCCTTAGCGGCTATTACATGCTCCAATGGTCCACCCTGTGTTCCCGGAAAAACAGCACCATCTAAAACCGCACTCAACATTTTCAATTCGCCTTTCAATGTTTTATCGCCAAAAGTATTTTCAAAATCGTTTCCAATCATAATCACACCACCGCGCGGACCGCGCAATGTTTTGTGCGTAGTAGTAGTTACTATATGGCAATGCGGAAGGGGATTATCCAACAGTCCAGCAGCAATTAATCCTGCAGGGTGCGAAATGTCGGCCAGTAAAATCGCACCTACTTCATCGGCAATAGCGCGAAAAGTTTTGTAATCCCATTCGCGACTGTAAGCACTGGCTCCGCAAATAATCAACTTCGGTTTTTCGGCCAAAGCAGTTTCGCGCACCTTATTCATATCAACGCGTCCCGTTTCCTTTTCTACTCCGTAAAAACTCGGCACATATAATTTACCTGAAAAATTTACCGGTGAACCATGCGTTAAATGCCCGCCATGCGACAGATTAAAACCAAGAATTTTATCTCCGGGTTTTATACAGCCGAGCATAACAGCGGCATTTGCCTGCGCTCCACTATGCGGTTGCACATTTGCCCATACAGCGCCAAACAATTTTTTTAATCGCTCAATGGCAAGCGTTTCAATTTGGTCAACAAACTCGCAACCACCATAATATCTTTTGCCCGGCAAGCCCTCGGCATATTTATTAGTGAGGCAACTTCCCATAGCGTCTATCACCTGTTGCGAAGTGAAATTTTCAGAAGCAATCAATTCTATTCCTTCGCGTTGGCGGTGTAGTTCTTTGTTTATTAAATCAAAAACGGCAGTATCGCGTGTCATGCAAAAATGTTTTGTTTCATTCCGAATCCATTTCGGAACGCGCGCTAAAATACTTTTGAGAAGATAGCGAATAGAAGTTCGAGGTTGGAAATTACTAACAGGGTGGAGTCAGTCGGAAAATTTTTCTGTTTGTGCCCCTGAAATTAATGCGTGATAAGGGTTCCAAAAAATAATGGAGCAAACATTTGCTTGTGTGTTGATAAAATATATTTTTGCGTCCCCTTAAATTAAAAGGGAGATAAAAACATATAAACCACATGGGTCAAAAAACAAGTCCTATATCAAATCGCCTCGGTATAGTAAGAGGATGGGATAGCAATTGGTTTGCGGGTAAAGATTCTGCTATGAAACTGGTAGAAGACGAAAAGATACGCAAGTATCTGAACGCGCGTATCAACAAAGGAGGAATTTCGCGCATTATTATTGAGCGCACTATGAAACGCGTAACGGTTACTATTCACACGAGCCGTCCGGGTATTATTATAGGAAGAGGAGGTACAGAAGTTGACCGTTTGAAAGAAGAATTGAAAAAACTTACCGGAAAGGAAGTTCAAATAAACATTGCAGAAATACGCAGACCTGAATTGGAAGCGGCTATTGTAGGCGAAACTATTGCTAAGCAATTAGAAGCGCGTATCAATTACCGCAGAGCACTTAAAATGGCCATTGCTTCGGCAATGCGTATGGGTGCCGAAGGAATTAAGATTCGTGTAGGTGGTCGTATTGGCGGTGCCGATATGGCAAGAACAGAAGAGTATAAACAAGGAAGAACTCCATTGCATACTTGGAGAGCAGATATTGACTACGCTATTTCTGAAGCACAAACCGTGTATGGAAAAATTGGTATTAAAGTATGGGTTTGCCGCGGAGAAGTTTACGGTAAAAAAGATTTAACCGGAGCTTTTGTAGCTGAGCAAAAAGAAGAAAAGCGTCAACCGAAGAGCAGAGGAAGAGCACCAAGAAGAGAAAACTAATCAGGAGGATTCATTCATTAAGAAAGCAAAAAATTAGTCGTCATGTTATTACCTAAAAGAACCAAGTG
>CANJZE010000034.1 GCA_947479455.1 Bacteroidota bacterium | reverse complement strand
GCATCAAAACCTTTGCTCAGCGAGGTGATTGATACCGTTGAAAAATTCATCAAGCAAAACCATTTGCCGCCTGTTCAATATAACATCGAAACAAAATCAACGGTTGATGGCGATGATGTGAATCATCCGAAACCCGCTGTGTTTGCGAAATTGCTTTATGATTTACTGAAAGAAAAAAAGGTGTTGAACAAATGCATCGTTCAATCTTTCGACCCGCGAACGCTGCAGGTCATTCATCAAATAGATTCAAACACGGCAACCGCTTTGCTGGTAGCTGATATTGACAGCTTCGAAAAAAATATTCAGCAACTCGGCTTCACCCCAACTATCTACAGTCCTAATGTGATGCTCGTGACCGAAAAGATGATTGAGAAATGTCACGCACAAAAAATAAAAATTATTCCGTGGACGATTAATGAAGAAGATAAAATGAAGACTCTCAAGAAACTTGGGGTGGATGGCGTTATTACCGATTACCCCGATAGAGCTATTAAAGTTTTGCGATGAAATTTTTTATTCTGCTTGCGTTTTCGTTTCCTCTCTTTTTGCGTTCGCAAAACATTGACATTGTTCCTACTCCAGCACAAGTAGAAATCAAAGATGGGTTCTTCAATTATTCCAAAGGTCTCGGAATTAAGATGGATGAAGCAGATGAACAAAGCACTGCTATCATGGCGCGCTTTGCGAATCAACTATTCGCCACAAAACGATTTAAAGTTCCTCCAACAACAACCGCAGAAAAAAATATCGTTCTTCAATTGTTGCCAGGTAAAATTGATTCTATCAATGATGAAAGCTATCGAATCAGAATATCTCCCGATTCGGTTTTGATACAATCGCATTCGCATCGCGGTTTGAACTATGCCTGTCAATCGGTTGTGCAACTCTTTATCAATTCTCCGCTTACCAATCAAATTGTAGCTGCTGAAATCAACGATTTCCCTCAATACAAATGGCGCGGAATGGAGTTAGACGTGTGTCGACATTTTTTTTCGAAAGAGGTAGTGAAGCAATACATTGATTTGCTCGCGCAATTGAAGATGAATGTTTTTCATTGGCATTTAACCGATGACCAAGGCTGGAGAATCGAAATCAAAAAATATCCGAAGCTGACAAAAGTAGGTGCTTGGCGAATTGAAAAGGATGGAAATAAATACGGTGGCTTTTATTCACAAAATGACATCAAAGAAATTGTTGCTTATGCAAACGAGCGTTACATAACCATCGTTCCTGAAATTGAATTGCCGGGGCATTCAAGTGCTGCTATTGCCGCTTATCCTGAATTGAGTTGTAAGCCAAGCGAAGCCAAAACGATTCCAAATACATGGGGAATCAAGAAAGATATTTATTGTCCTTCCGATTTTTCATTTCAGTTTATGCGCGATGTGTTGGATGAAGTTTGCGAATTGTTCCCGGGAAAATTTATTCACCTCGGTGGCGATGAAGCACCGAAGGCGACATGGAAAGAGAGTAGCATAGCGCAGGATTTAATCAAGAAAGAGCATCTCAAAAACGAAGAAGAATTACAACATTATTTTTTGAAGAAGGTGGAAGATTATCTCGCCACAAAAAATAAACGCGCCATTGGCTGGGGAGAAATTGTAAAAGGCGGATTGAGTGACAGTGTAGTGGTGATGAGTTGGCTAAGTAAACATGCAGGAGTAAAAGCAGCAGGGCACGGCAACGGAGCCATCATGACTCCGCGCCTCTTTTGCTATTTCGATTATCCGCAAAAAATTACCGACAAACGAGGCGCGTGGTATATGACTAATCTCTCCTTGCGAAAAGTTTATCACTTCAAGCCGAATGCAAAATCGCTTTCGCCCGAAAAACAAAAATTGATTCTGGGTGGACAGGCAAATGTTTGGACAGAGCATATTACTAATGAAAAGGAATTGCATCATCAGATTATGCCGCGCCTCGCAGCTATGTCAGAAGCACTTTGGAGTAAACCCGAACAGAAAAATTTTCAAAACTTCAAGCGCAGAGCAAAAAGTATTTCGCACGATTAAAAAATCGGCTTCTGCTCTATTCCAATATATTTGAAACGTGAGCGACAAAAGGAAAATCATTCTCGGTATTGACCCCGGCACCATTGTTTTGGGTTACGGCATCATTGAAGTAGAGAAACAGAAAATGACTTTGCTGAGCATGGGTGTTATTCATCTTTCGAAATACGAAGACCCCTTGCAAAAACTCAGAATTATTTTCGAAAAGGTTCAGGGGCTTATTGAAAATTATCATCCCGTTGCGTGTGCTATTGAAGCACCTTTCTTTGGCAAGAACGTTCAGAGTATGTTGAAGTTAGGGAGAGCACAAGGAGTTGCCATTGCTTCTGCTTTGACAAGTGATGTGGAAGTGTTTGAATACTCTCCCAAAAAAATAAAGCAATCAATTACCGGAAATGGAAACGCTTCGAAAGAACAAGTTGCCGCCATGTTGCAGCAGCTTATCAAGTTTGAATTGCAGCCGAAATTTTTAGATGCTACCGATGGATTAGCCGCAGCAGTGTGTCATCATTTTCAGAACAACGCTTTAGTGGGAACAAAAAGCAAAGTGAAAGACTGGGCTGACTTTGTTAAGCAGAATGAGAAGCGAGTGAAATAATTTTAGTTCAATGCAAATTCAAAACTTACCACATTGGTAATAATGGTTTCAGCCGCGTTCTTGTAGATGTTGAATTTCTTGTTGTTGATTTTTACAACAAGCGAATTATTGAAGATGCTGTTCTCCTGCATCTCCACCAAATCTCCGGGAAAGACTCCGAGTTTAAAAAGTTCATCGCATAATTTGGAGTTGCGCATATCTACAATAAACGCTTTTTCTCCGGCAGATAATTGATTCAGGGGTTTCATGGTGCTGCTTAAGTTACGGTCAATCTAATGCGCGCTTCTTTGTTTGTCAAGAGCATTAGTGTTTTAGTCGGTGCCCGCCAAATTCGGGACAGTCGCACTTGGCGGCTTTGCACGAGTGCAAAGTAGTTGAAAGCATAATTCCAACAACAAAAATGACCATTGCGCGCATCATTGTATTCAGGTGATTCTTCATATCATTACAACGTTTATTTTCTAAAGTAAGTATACAAATTGGAACACAAGAAAAGAATTTTAGTTGCCGCGCTTGATTGGGGGCTTGGTCATGCCTCGCGGTGCATTCCAATTATAAAGGAATTGCAGAGTCGTAATTGCGAAGTCTTTATTGCTTCATCGGGCAGAGCATTGAAATTGTTGCAGAAGGAATTTCCTCAACTCACCAGTTTTGAGTTGGAAGGTTACGACCCGCAATATCCTCAAGGCGATTCAATGGTCTGGAAGATGGCTTTTCAGTTGCCGAAATTTTTAAAAGTTATTTCGAGCGAACAGTTTCAAACAGAGCGAATAGTTTCACAACATAAAATTGATGCGATTATTTCTGACAACCGCTATGGATGTTTTAGCCGAAGAGTAAAGTCTATAATAATTACGCACCAGTTAAATATTCAAATGCCGAAGTGGTGGAAATGGATGCAGCCTCAGGTGAACAATTACAATTATAAAAAGCTGAAACAGTTTTCGGAATGTTGGGTGCCTTCTACTCTTGATTCAATTATTCCAGCACTTACCAATTCGAAAACAGATTTGAACGTACGACACATTGGATATGTATCGCGTTTTGAAAAAAAGAATTTGGAAAAGAAATATGATGTGTGTGCTATTTGCTCTGGACCCGAACCACAGCGAAGCATTTTCGAAAAGATGCTGACAAAAGAATTGAAGAAGAGCAGTCTCACAAGTATTCTGATTCGTGGTAAAACAGAAGTGATGAATCAGTATTACAACAAAAACGAGAAAGTGACTATTGCCAATTATCTTACCGCAAATGCCTTGAATGAAGTAATTGAGCAAAGTGAAATGGTTATAGCCCGGTCGGGTTACAGTACCGTTATGGATATGGCAAAGTTGAACAGGAGAGCAGTTTTTGTTCCTGCGCCAGGCCAAACCGAACAAGAGCTAATAGCTGAAGAGCTGACAGAGAAAAAAATTGCTTACTCAACGGTGCAATCCAAATTCGATTTGGAAATTGCTTTGGAAGAGTCGAAAAAATTCACCGGATTTTTGAACTTTAGTTTCGACAAATCACTTCTGACAAAAGCAATAGATTCGTTGTTATGATTAAACTGATTAAAAGTTTCGGCTACGCGTTGAAGGGAATGCTCTTTGTTTTAAAAGAACAACAGAACATGCGCATTCACGCACTTGCAATTTTAGTGGTAACCATTGCAGGAATATTTCTGGGGCTTACAGCAATAGAATGGAGCGTGATAGCACTTACCATCAGCAGCGTAATAGTTGCCGAAATGATGAATACCGCTATTGAAGATTTAGTTGATTTAGTTTCTCCGGAGTATAACAAACCAGCAGGAAAAATTAAAGATATTGCAGCAGGCGCTGTTTTACTTGCAGCAATTGTAGCTACCGTAGTGGGCGTTTATATTTTCGGAAATAAAATTTTCAATCTCCTTTTATGAAGTGCGTCTTTACCGTTTTTCTTTCTCTTCTTGCTTTTTCATTGCTTGTTGCACAAAATTCTTTCGAAGGAACGTTGAATGTGTTGTATACCAACGATAAGAGCGAAACAGTTTTGTGCGAAATAAAAATTAAAGGCGATGATGTTTATCTGAAACAAATTCAAAACGGCAATTCAAAGTACGATCGCTTTGTCATTAATCTTCATTCGCGCGATTTGTTTGCTGTTTCTAAACACGATAAAAAAATAATCATCAAATATCAGCTGGACTCTCTTCTAAACTTTTACGATAGAAATAATTTGAAAGAAGGATTCTCGCTGAACTCAAAAACCAATTTCAAAATTTCGGACAAAACAAAAACTGAGGAAGGCATTTCAATGACAAAATACGTTGGTGAAAATGAAACGCAAAAATTTGTGACCTGGGTGGGAGAATCTTTTGCGCCAATAAATTCGCTCATTCCGTTTTTAAAATTATTGGGCAATTGGAATGAATCTGATGGTTCATTCAAAAATCAAATTTTTGAAACGGAAGTAAACAACAAAGGGAATAAGAAAAGCTCAAGAGTGAAGGTAAGCGTTACCAGAGAACCGATTCCAAAAGAAATGTTTGTGCTGCCTAAAACGTATCTGCTGAAAGATTTTTCTAAACTAATGATAGAGCAGCGCGAAAACCAAGAATTGAAAATGATCATTCAGGCGTTTGCTCAATTCTGAGTTTCAGCAGTTGTAACTTCGGCAATACCTTCTTGCACTTCTTCTTTAAAAAACACTTTCTGAAAAATCAGAATCAAGAATACTCCTATAGTAATTGCAGAGTCAGCCACATTAAAAATGAACGGAAAAAATTCGTACGCAGTTTCGCCTAGGCGAAAATTGAAAAGCTTTACATGAATCATATCTACTACCAAACCTTGCAAATAACCGGCATACCCATGTTCAGGTAAAAATTTTGCCGCGCCCATGTAGCTGTCCGAAAAAATTACCCCGTAAATAGTTCCGTCAATCATATTGCCAAGCGCGCCTGCTAAAATCATACTTGCTGCTGTTATAAACCCCCAATGCGAATTTTCTTTGATGAGGTGACGAATAAACCAGATACCTCCGCCAACAGCTACCAGTCGAAACGCACTCAAAAACAATTTGCCCCAAACACCGGGCAGCACCATACCGAAAGCCATACCCGGATTTTCGGTAAAGTGTAAACTGAACCAAGAAGTGATAGAAATTTCTTCGCCCAAAAACATGTGGGTCTTCACCCAAAATTTTGTGATTTGGTCAATCGTTAAAATGATGAGAACGATTAGGAATGCCTTGTATGCTTTCATACCCCTAAATCCCCTAAAGGGGACTTTGATTTAGTTGATTTAATTAAGTTCTATTTTTACCTTTAAAATTTCTTCATTGAATTCCACTTCATCAAATTCGCTGAGCGAATCAACCATTAAAATTTCTTTTGCCAGAATTTCATTGGCGATATACTCTTTAAACGAAGCCAATGTTTTCTCCAACACTTCATTCTTTACCACAGAAACTTTAATGCGGTCGAGTACCTGAAAATCTTTGTCCTTGCGCAGGTTCTGCACTTTGTTTACAAACTCGCGGGCATTACCTTCCTGTTTCAATTCATCGGTAATAGTTACATCCAATGCCACGGTTAATCCGTTCTCACTCACGACTAACCAGCCGGGAATATCTTCTGTTTGAATTTCAACATCGGTAATCAGCAATTCAAAAACTTCTCCTTCTAATTGCAAATTGTATTTCTGTTCACTTTCAATTTTCGAAATATCCATAGCAGTAAATGCAGCTACTGCATTTTGAATTACTTTAATTTTCTGTCCTGCGCGTTTGCCCAACTCTTTAAAATTCGGTTTGATTTTCTTTTTCACTACTCCACTTGCATCGCTGATGTATTCAACTGCTTTCACATTCACTTCACTCAAAATATAGCTTTCTACTTTCGAAAGTTGTTGCTGCATTTTTTCGTTCAGCACCGGAATTAAAATTTTTGAAAGTGGTTGACGGACTTTTATTTTTTCTTTTTTACGAAGCGAAAGAATTAATGAGCAAGCATGTTGCGCCAATTCCATTCTTTCTTCCAAATCTTTATCAATATATTTTTCATTGGCTGCGGGCAAATAATCTAAGTGAACGGACTCAGCCCCCAAACCCCCGAAGGGGGCTTTAGTATCGTTTTCATTTGTGAATGGCGCGCGCAAATTTTTGTAGAGCCAATCAGAAAAGAAAGGCGCAATGGGTGACATTAAAATAGCAACGGTGTTCAGGCAGTTGTAAAGTGTGTCGTAAGCCGCTTGCTTATCATCACTCATTTCTCCCTTCCAGAATCTTCTTCTGTTCAAGCGCACATACCAATTGCTCAAATCTTCATCTACAAATTTTTCTACAGCACGTGCTGCTTTTGTCGGCTCATAATCTTCATAGAAACTCGTTACATCTTTAATGAGCGTTTGCAGTTTTGAAATAATCCAACAGTCAAGTTCTATCAAATATGGGCTGTCTTTAAAGCCCCCTTTAGGGGGTTGGGGGTGGTCAATATTCGCATACAGCGCAAAGAATCCATAGGTATTATACAGCGTTCCAAAGTGCGAACGAATAACATCCTGCAGTCCACCAAAATCAAATTTCATATTCTCCCAGGGGTCGCTGTTGCGCATCATATACCAACGCGTAGCATCGGCAGAATATTTTTCTATGGCTTCAAAAGGCTCGATGATATTGCCGAGACGCTTGCTCATTTTGTTGCCGGCTTTATCCAGCAGCAAACCGTTTGAAACGACATTGCGATATGCGACTGAATCGAAAAGCATAACTCCAAGAACGTGTAACGTAAAGAACCAACCGCGAGTTTGGTCAACTCCTTCAGCAATAAAATCGGCAGGAAATGCAGCCCCCAAACCCCCGAAGGGGGCTTTAACAGCCAGCCCTTTTTCCAAGGTTGGTCTTGCTGCAAGTTCTTTCCAAATTGAATTCAAAACCGCATCAGTGTTACCAATCACTTCCTCATTTGTAAAACGAATTACTTTGTAATTGAGATAAGAAAGATATTCGGTTCTTGCTTTATCAAATTCTATTTGTTCGGTTGTATTATGGTAGCCGCCATCTACTTCAATCACCAGTTTCTTTTCAATGCAAACAAAATCTACGATAGCTTCATCAATGATGTGTTGTCTTCTGAATTTGTATCCATTCAATTTTTTTCCACTCAGTTGAGTCCATAAAACTTCTTCCGCTTGCGTTGGTTTATTTCTGTTCTCAATCGCAAACTGTTTGAGTTTGTCATAAGTCACCGGATTCGCGGTTTTCCATTTTAAGAGTAACTCGGCTGTTTTGTCTTTTAAGCCCCCTTCGGGGGTTTGGGGGCTTGGCATCCAATGCCACTGCGCATAAGGCATAGCACCACTATCAAACCAAACGTCAATTAAATCGGGAACACGATGGAGTGGATTTCCGCTATCGCTTACCAAAACTATCTCATCAACAAATGGTTTATGTAAATCTAGTTCCTTCCAATCCTCCCCGAAAGGTAGGGTTTTCATAAAGCCAGCTTGAATTGATTTTTCTATTTCCCTTTTTAATTCTTCTACCGACCCAATACACTTTATTTCAGGAGGGTTTGTATTTAAGCCCCCTTCGGGGGTTTGGGGGCTTTTCCAAATAGGAAGTGGTGTTCCCCAATAGCGTGAGCGCGATAAATTCCAATCCACTAAGTTCTCCAGCCACTGACCAAAGCGGCCTTCACCGGTGTGTGCCGGTTTCCAGTTGATGGTTTTGTTGAGTTCAATCAATCTATCTTTAACCGCGGTAGTTTTTATAAACCACGAATCGAGCGGATAATAAATAATTGGTTTATCGGTGCGCCAGCAGTGCGGATAGTTGTGTTCGTATTTTTCTGTTTTGAAAAGTTTGTTCTCCAATTTCAGTTTCAGCACAATCAACTCGTCAACACTCATGTGATTTTTTAAATCAGGAATGATGATGTTCACGCGCAGAATTTCTTTTTGCAGATGAAACTCTTTTTCCTTTTCCCCATCGGTGTAGTATGCATCTTTTACATAACGACCACCCAATGGAAATATCGGGTCGTTCACTTCATCTACAAATTTTCCTTGCTTATCAACTAAAGTGAGTGAGCCGATTCCATTTTGCTTGGCTACTTTAAAATCGTCCGCACCAAAGCTTGGAGCAATGTGAACTATTCCTGTTCCATCAGTAGTAGTTACAAAATCTCCAAGAACAACTTTGAACGCATCGCCATCGGTTGGTTGTGTGTAAGGAAGAAGTTGTTCGTAACGGATGCCTTCGAGTTCTTTTCCTTTGAATGTTTTAAGAATCTGAAAGGGAATTTTCTTATCTCCCTTTTTGTATTCATCAAAACTCAACTCCGCATTTTCAGCAGGAAAGTATTTGCCGACTAAATCTTTTGCAAGAATTACATGAATGAGTTGATGTGTAAAAGCATTAAAGGTTTTCACCAATGAGTATTCAATCTCTTTTCCTACTGCAAGCGCAGTATTACTCGGTAAAGTCCACGGAGTTGTTGTCCAAGCAAGAAAGAAAACACCAGCCCCCAAACCCCCGAAGGGGGCTTTGAATTCATCTTCATGTTTAAGAACCTCCTCAATAATCAGGGCTGCCTTCGTTCCCCCTTCGGGGGTTAGGGGGCCGAACATCGCAATTGCACTCGTATCCTTTACCTCTCTATAACATCCCGGCTGATTTAATTCATGTGAACTCAATCCGGTACCCGCAGCAGGAGAATATGGCTGAATGGTGTAACCTTCATACAACAATTCTTTGTCGTAAAGCATTTTCAGCAATGCCCATAAACTTTCGATGTAGTTGTTTTCGTAAGTGATATATGGATTCTCGAGGTTAACCCAATAACCCATTTTGTCGGTGAGGTCGCGCCAAATGTCAGTGAACTTCATCACATCTTCGCGACAAAGACGATTGTATTCAGCAACTGTAATTGTCTTTCCAATGTCGGCTTTTGTAATGCCAAGTTGTTTTTCTACCCCAAGTTCCACAGGTAAACCATGTGTATCCCAACCGGCTTTTCTTTCTACTCTGTATCCTTGCAATGTTTTAAAACGGCAAAACAAATCTTTAATGGTGCGGCTCATTACATGGTGAATGCCGGGTTTGCCGTTTGCGCTTGGTGGTCCCTCATAAAACACAAAACGTTTTTCTTCGGGGCGCGTGTTTATGCTCTTCTCAAATATTTTATTGTCCTGCCACCCTTTCAAAATTTCTTTTTCAATGGTAGGAAGGTGAAGTTGGTCGTACTCCGGATACTGATTCTGCTTATCTGAATTCTTTCTTTTCATAAAGAGGGCGAATATAATCTATGAAAACAGAAAGCGGACAGCATGCTTTCAGAGATATTTTTTCAACTTACGCCCGTGAAAAAAGGAACCCCTCGATTGGTCTTTCTGTATTTTTTGTTTTGTGCCATTGCATTTTTTCTATACCGCCATTGCGTTCACACTCATTTTCTAGACGATTCCTTTTCGGCATTTTACTATTATAAATTGCAGGGTGCAAAGGGCTTTTTAAAATCGTTCGATTTCCCAAGTCTGTATTATGGGCACGATCTCTTCTACTTCGGATTTTATTTTTTGTTTGGCTTAAACGATTTAGCGTGGCACATACTTTTTGTGTTGTTGTATTGCCTTAACACGCTGCTCATTTTTAAAGTAGCAGAATCTGCGCTATCGAAATTAAATTTCATCAACAGTACGGCAGCGGCATTTATTACCTGTCTGTTTTTTTTGGTTTCGCCCTACCAAACCGAGAATATGATTTGGGTAGCCACCATGCATTATCAAATTGCCATGTTGTGTTTATTCACCGGCTTGTGGTTGATTATTGAAAACAAAGCAAGTTTGATTTGGATGCATTTGTTCTTTGCCTTGTCGCTGCTAACGCTAGAAATAACTTTTGTTTTCCCCGCTATTTGGACTATCACCTTTTTTGTTTTTCGCAAATCGGTTTCCGAGGCGATTAAAAAAATAATTGCACCGCAACTGCTCATCATCATTTTCTATTTCGCAAGTATGAAATTGATAAAAGGATTTTTTATGCCGCATTATGGAGTAGAACATTTAGAAGGATGGTCGCCTGTTGTTATTTTCTCTACGCTGCTCAAATATTTTTTCAAGCTGTTCGGCTTTGTTCATTTTATGGAATATACTGTGCGTGAAAAAGTTTACGCTTGGTGCGATGATTTAAAACATGTTTTTTGGGTGTGGGGAACCGTAATTGCTTCACTTTCTTTTTTAGCTATAGCAACGCGATTTAAACGCGAAGCCAAATTGGTTATAGTGCTTTTGCTTTTCGCGTTCATTGTTTTGCTGCCGGTGCTCAATATGTATTTCATGTTTTTGAGTAGCGTAGAAAACGACCGACTATCTTTTTTCGCAACACCATTTCTTTATTTAACAGCAGCATTTTTAATCACCCGATTTCCAGCCTATATCTATTTACCTGTTTCTGTAGGAATACTTTTGTTGATGAAAAAATTTTTAGGACTCTATACCTGGTATTGGATAAATGCAGCGGAAGTGCAACAGCGAACGCTTGATTCATATCGGTGGTTCGATAAAGAAAAAGTTTACATGCTCAACTTGCCGCAAAATTTTAATGGAGCATATATCTATAGAAAAGGTTGGCGGTTAGGCTCTGCTATGTTAGTGAAGAACGACAAAAACATTTTGAAACAAATAGAAACTGTAGCCGGACAAAACATGTTTGACATTAAAGACGGAGTTGTTGTTGCTAAACTTGATTCGGTTAGCTACAAAGTTGATATTAACGGATGGGGTTGGTTTTGGCGCGGCCCGTTAGGCGCTTATGACTATGAAACGAAGGATTTTGTTTTTAAGTTGAATAACAAGTCTTACACCGTACGATTCAAGCATCCCTTAAAAGAAAATGAAGTGGTTGTTTATCAGAATGGTGGAAATTGGGAAGAGGCAGCTAAGTAGCCACAATATGAATGGACAATTCGCGTTTACTATCGTTTTCAATAGCTTTACAAAATGAAATCAAGACTTACCGTTACACTTTTTCTTTCGCTCTGTTTCTTTCAGCCACACGCCCAGGAGCGTGCCTTAGGTACCTGGAAAATGTTTTTGCCTTACGGTAAAACACTTGGCTTGTGCAATGCCGGTGATAAAGTTTTTTGCGCAGCAAAAAAGTCGGTTTTCTCCTGCGAAAAATCAACGGGTATTATTCAAACTTATGACAAATCCACAGGCTTATATGATCTGGATATTAAAACCATAGCGTATGACGATGCCGCCAATTGCTTAGCCATAGCGTACAATAACAGCAATATTGATTTGGTTTTTAATGGCACCGATGTTTTCAATATTCCCGACATAAAAATAAAATCAACCACTACTACCATTGGCATTAATGGAATTTCCTTCAACAATGGCAACGCCTACATTTCTACCGATATTGGAATTTCGGTTCTTGATTTATCTAAAAAAGAAACCAGTAACACTTATGTGATAGGCGCAAACGGGTCGCCTGTAAAGGTGTTTGGCACCTGTGTGTACGGTAATAATATTTGCGCGGCTACCGATGAAGGTTTAAAATATGCATCGTTGTCTTCTACCAATTTGCAGGACTTTAATTCTTGGATTTTGTTTGATACGCTTCAAGGACTTCCGAAAAAGAAAGCAACTTTTGTGAACGCTCTCAGCAATAAATTGTATGCTGTTATTAGAGGAGGAAATACCGATACGTTGTATGAATACGATGGAACCAGTTGGGCGAAAAAATTTTACAGCGCAGGCAATTTAATCACAAGCCTAAGTGTGACTAACAACACGGTTTACTTTTCAGCTATCAACACAGTTAGTTCCTATTCTGGTTCGTTAGGAAAAATTGATGCCGCGGGAAATTACTCGTTGCGAAATTCTGATGGACATGGAAGACCAAACGGATGGTTTGAAGATGGAAATGTTTCGTGGGAGTCTGATGCCGATAATGGGCTTTATAAAAATATACAGGGCAGCTTAGAAAGAATTTTACCCGATGGCCCTTATTCTTCCGATGTTTTCAAACTTGAAAGCAAAGACGGAGTGCTCTATGTTGCAGCTGGAGGAGTTGATGACACTTGGTATTTTGCTTTTAGCCATCAAGGATTTTATATCTATAAAGACGATAAATGGATAAACCGCAATGAGTATACCGATGGAAACCTAAGCAACTATCTCGATATACTTGCAGCAGCACCAATGCCTGCCATGAACAAAACTTATTTCGGTTCTTTTTTTGGAGGCCTTGTTGAATTTGATAACACGTCACAAAACATTATTTATTACAACAAATGGAATAGTTTATTGGAAGGAACACAGGGCGATACGCAGCGCACAAAAATAAGTGCAATGGCGGTTGACCAATACAACAATGTATGGATAGGAAATTGCGGTGCAACCAAACCCATTAAATTGATTAAGCCAGATGGTACGTGGAAGGAATTTGCCACACCATATTCTTTTGACCTGATGAAAAAAATTGTGATTGATCAAAATAATCAATTGTGGGCGCCTTTGCGTGGTGCTGCAAACACTGGAATTTTAGTGTGGAGTTCTAACGGAACCTTAGACGATCCAAGCGATGATGTTTCGCGCGTTTTAAAAGCCGGTGCAGGAAGCGGTGGATTGCCCGATCCATTAGTATATAGTGTAGCAGAAGATCATGATGGAAATATGTGGGTGGGAACAAATTCTGGAATTGCTGTTTACTATTGCCCTGGCAGTGTGCTTACAACCAACGGGTGCGATGCCGACCAGATAAAAGTAGAACGCGATGGTTATGTGGGATATTTGTTTGGAACAGAGCAAGTGCGTACCATTGTGGTTGACGCTGCAAACCGAAAATGGATAGGAACGAGCAACGGCCTTTGGCTCATAAGTGCTGATGGCAAAACAGAACTATTGAAATTCACGGTTGACAATAGTCCCTTACCTAACAATCAAATAACAGACATAGCCATTGATGAAAAAACCGGTGAGGTTTTTATTGGAACCTTGGGCGGTCTAGTAAGTTATCAGGGCGATGCCATTGGCGATTGTAGCGATTGTGCTGCAGCTATTGTTTATCCCAATCCGGTGAAGCCCGGATATGATGGACCAATTGCAATAAAAGGATTAGCCGAAAATGCGTATGTAAAAATTACCGATGTTGCAGGAACATTGATTTACCAAGGCAAAGCAAACGGTTCGCAAATGATTTGGAATGGCAAAGGCTATAATGGCAATAGAGCAAAGAGTGGAGTTTACCTGGTGTTTTCTTCTACCGATTTAGGAAAAGAAAAAAGGGTTGGGAAAATTTTGATTGCGAATTGATTTTCAACTTTAGTTAGCAAGCCGCCAATGCAACCGCACAAATTGATCAGTTCATTTTTTACGCTCTCCTTCCTTCTGTTTTTTTCTCAATGCAACAATCCAAAGCAAACAACAAATTCTGCTGTTGGCATTTCAAACGATACAGCGGCTGTTTCGTTCCCGTTTTTTCTTTCCGAAAAAACGATGATTGTAAATGAGGAGCAGAACAATGAGATAGAGGGTCACTACCTCAAAGTGTCGGAGGTGATTAATGATTCTACCTTTCAAATCAATCTTCCAAAGAATTTTTATTTAAATCAAAGAGACCACTCCACCTGGATGTTAGGTTGGCATACCGGCAACGCATACTACGATGCGGGCAATGAAAACCTTCGCGAAATAATTTCGATTGACAACAGCAACAATCAAATTGTTCTCGGTAAAATTTTGCGGGGCAATGGCTATCCACAAAAAAACCAGCGCATTGTTTTTTGGAACAGAAGTCCTTCGGGCTTTAAAAATTCAGCGGCAGGTAAACTTGTAAACCCAAAATGGTGGAAGGCATTTGCAGGAGAGAGCATGGAGTTTGGCGCGATAGTTTTTGACACCACACGCGCGCAATGGCTTATGTATGCGCAGGAGGTAGACAACGACAACGTAAAAATTTATGCCGCTACATCACCCGATTTAATTCATTGGTCGGTGGTTAAAAACGGAGATGTTTTTTTTGAACCGAAAGATTTTGCAAATACCGAATGGGCGGGTTTTGCCGAAGATGGAAAAACACCGCAGACCGCCAGAATGTATAGTGTGATTTATGAAAACGGAAAATATTTTTTCTTTCTATCAGGCTTTGGGAAAAACGGAAAGCGGCACATTGGTTTAATAACTGCAAGCGACCCTTTGAATGGTCCGTTCACAATTTTTCCTCACCCAATAATTTCTCCCGATTCTTTTGGTTGCGATAGAAACGGATGTTTTTATCCTAAAATTTGCAGAGCCAAAAACAAATTTTTGTTGTACTACGATGGAGTAAATGATGAAGGCTCAAAGAGTTTATGTTTAGCAGAATCAGAAAATTTATTGGATTGGAAAAAATATTCGGGCAACCCGGTAATTGCAAAACACTATGGCTGGCGTAGTGGAAATTTTACAAGCGAGCCAAATTATGCGAAGTGCAGTAACGACAGTGTTTGGGTAATGATTGGCGGTTACAAAAAATACAATACCGAATTTAATTCGGCAGACAGTGTTCAAAACAGATTGCCGCAAGACAAAACCATTTTCAGTTCGGCAGAATCAGAAAAAGGAAAACACATTTCGGGCAATGTGATGGATGCGCAGCTTGGTGTTTTTCTTTCCACTGATGGAGGGCATACTTTTCGACCGCACATCAATAACCCGATTTGGATTAACGATTACAGCGACACACTTCAGAACGACCACAGTGGTGGAGATTTTTTTCATCATGGCAATTTGATTTTGTATCAGGCAAAATCTGAAACGCAGAAGCGATACAATATTTTGTTGAGAGAAAAGCACTAAGCCTAACCATGTATCACAAAACCCGCGGCATTGTTTTGCATACCATTAAATATTCGGAGACGAGTGTAATTGCAAAAATTTATACCGAAAAACTTGGCTTGCAAAGTTATATGGTGAAGGGAGTGCGCGCAGCAAAATCAAAATCGAAGGCAGCCATGCTGCAACCGCTTACTCTTTTAGAAATGGATGTTTCTCATAGAGAAAACAAAGGATTGCAATACATCAAAGAATTCAGACGCGCTTTTGTTTTTCAATCTATTCCGTTCGATACACTCAAGTCAACCATTTCTTTTTTTCTGCTCGAAGTAATTTCAAAATCAATTCGCGAGCACGAACCCAACGGTGAAATGTTTGAGTTTATTTACGATGCGCTTTGTGCTTTAGATGAAACAGAAAAACTGAACCCCGATTTTCATTTGTTGTTCCTCATTCATTTAGCGCGGCATCTTGGTTTTGCTCCTCACGAAAATTTTTCGGACACGAATTGTTTTTTCGAAATGGGTGAAGGAGTTTTTACATCGGCACAAAGCACACTCTACATCATGGATAAAAAAGAAAGCGCACTGCTGAATAAATTGCTTGGAACAAATTTGTTTGAAACTTCTACTTTCAAAATTTCAAGAGCCGAGCGGAAAACGATGATGAGAAACCTGTTGAAGTACTATCAATTGCACGTAGAAAATTTCAGTTTGAAGAGCCCTGAAATTTTGGAAGAAATTTTGGATTGATTATTTCACTCCCACCTTTATCCAAACATTTGTTTTGCGCGTGAGGTAATCTTCCATGCGGCAAAACACATTTCCTTTCGGAATTTCGTAAGGAGGAATTACACAGCTTGTTTTAGCTGAAGCCCAATCGTTGGCACTTGTTTGAAAATGCGAATGCAGTTGAAATGAAACTTTGGAGAGAAGGTAAGTTCTGTAAGCGCCATTTGCATGCGCAAAGAAGGAGATGAAAACAAAAAGTACGACAACTAGATTTTTCATTTCCCAAGCGATGAATAATTTTTCAAAAATAAATTCATATCACTCGATACAGAATAATGGCGAGCGTAGTTCAATTCCACTTCCGCAATTTCATCTTCGTTAAGCACAAACTCTTTTAGTTTATCTGATGGATGAAGAACTCCCCGTTTTGCATTGGGAAAAGGGTTCAGGTTTTTTTGGGATGAAAATCCTATCCAGGATTTTTTGCCAAATAAAACTTCGAACCAATTGGAAATAAAATTTCCAAAATTCTTTATCACAAAAATATTTATTGGAAGAAGTGGTAGCAGGAGCAAGGCAACCGAAAAATCAAAAACCCGCTTGCTGCGAATGTTTTGCGGCTTGAACAAAGCATAACTTCGTTCGGCTACATACAAATCACCAGCACTGTCTTTTGAATTGCTGCCAATGAGTGCATTGCTTCCTTCGTTTAAAATTTTGTAATCAATTTTGTTTTCGCCCTGGTTTACTTGGGCAATAATTTCTTTAAACGAAAAATCAACTGAGCAAAAAACAATTTCATTATTACCGTGAATGGCAGAGGTTTTTTTAGTTGCGGCTAAATCGGTGGAAGAAATAATTTCCTGTGTGTTGCCGAGTGTTCTTAGAATGTTTTCAGCGCGCGAGGCATCTGTTTTACCTAAAACCAAACTTCTTTTGTCGTCTTCATTTTCTACCGAAAGCGATTGGTGTTTGATGAGATGATAGACGGTGCGAGTAAACAGCATTTCAAAAACAGTCCACGCTGCACCAAGTAAAATAATGGCGCGTGAAAACCGCCATTCGTTTGGAATGAAGGCATACACCACGGCAATGGCTATTGTGCCCAGCAAAATGCCGCGTAAAATATTTGAAACGCGAAAAGGTTGGTCGTAAGCTCCGTTTAAGAAAGCCGAAACCAGCCAAATGAAAATGTAAACAGGAACCACAATGAACAAAAACTCGTTTGGGTAATAGTGCTCATGATATTTTATAGTGTCTTCCCAATAATTTTTTATAAAATAAATTCCGGTAAAACTTAACAGCGCATCAATAATGAAAAGAAAAGAAGACGAAAAAATGTTGGCAAAAAAAGTAAGCAGCCCTCTAAAGATGATGGCAAAATTAATGAGCAAGGAAAAAAGCCACGATTGATTTCCGCTAAAATGTTTACGGGTAAAAATGAGCATGGCGTTGTAAAACACTTTCACATAATTCAAACTTCCCTTCTTCGTGCTTTCGCCTTTGTAATGAATGATAGTGGTTTCGGGGAAATAAAAATTCTTGTAACCTTCCTTTTGTATGCGATAACTCAAATCAATATCTTCTCCGTACATAAAAAAATTCTCATCGAGCAATCCTACACGGTCAAGCACCGCTTTGCGAATGAACATGAATGCACCCGAAAGCACATCAATTTCATATTTCTGATACTCACCAATAAAACCCAGATGATATCTTCCATACTTCTCTGACTTTGGAAACATTTTTGCCAAACCAAATGTTTTATAGAACGCTACTTCAGGTGTAGGCAAACCGCGCTTCGATTCAGGAAGAAAATTTCCTTTGCCATCAATCATTCGCACGCCAAGCGCACCACCACGTCTATTCACAAACGAATCCATAAAGTCGTAGCACTTGGTCAATGTGTCCTCGGCAATTACTGTGTCAGGATTTAAAAGCAAAATAAATTCTCCCTTTGCCTGCACAATGGCTTGGTTGTTTGCTTTTGAAAAACCAACGTTGGTTTCGTTGGCAATAATTTTTACGGAAGGAAATTTTTGTTGCAGCATTTCAACCGAACCATCGGAAGAAGCATTGTCAACCACAAAAATTTCTGTTTTCAATTTTGCTGTAGCCCGCATAACTGAAAGCAAGCATTGCTCCAGAAAATATTTTACGTTGTAATTGACGATGATGATGGAGAGGTTCAAATTTCTTTGGTGTGGGATTTTACAAACTCTGAGGGGTTCAAAGTTTTTATTGCTGAATGTTTGAAGTCTTTTCGGTTACTGGTAACAATGTAATTGATGCCTTTAATTGCCAAAGCACATTCATGCTGTATAGCATCTTCAAAATCTACAAACGAAGAAGAGAAAGCTTTTTCAATAATAAATTTGTCAACGGGGGCCACTATTACAATGGAAGTCAAATCTTTTAAAATTTCCTTTAACTGTTTTGGGGGTATAATTTTTCGCGCTGAATAGTAAATGTGACTAATAGACAACGATGAACAATAGGCCTCTAACTCTTTACTGGCAGCCAATTCAATAATTTTTTCAGAGAATTCTTTCTGTGGCATTCGCTGCGTAATTACATCCATTAATACATTGGAATCGAGAAATATTTTCATTTATCAATCCGATATTTTTTTGCGAACGATTTGCTCAACTCTTCTTTATAATCGAAATTTTTAGGAAATGGGTTTTTCTGATTTGCTCTTTTAATATTTGAAAATAATCGAACTGCAATCGGATTTTTTGTAGTTACGGCTTTACTCTTTTTTGTGTTGTGAGTGGTAACATACATAATGAAGTCTTCAAAAACAGCCGACACAGTAGTTTCATTTTCCAAAGCATAGTTTTTTGCTTTTCTAATAGTGTCTGTTTTTACACTTAAAGTGAGCTTGGTATTCATACGTGCAATTTTAGTTCGAATATACGTATAACTTTTCCTTCAGTTCGAATTTTTCACCAAATAGTTTTCGTAAGGCAAGCGCGTAGCGATTGAACGAGCAAGAGTCATTTCATCGGTGTATTCCAATTCACCGCCAAAGGAAATTCCGCGCGCAATGGTGGTAATGTTCACGTTCAGATCTTTTAGTTTTTTACTCACGTAAAAAATGGTGGTATCGCCTTCAATGGTTGGGCTTATGGCCATAATTATTTCTTTCACCTCGCCACTTTTTACTCGAGTAACCAGCGAATCAATATTTAGTTTGTCGGGACCAATGCCGTCAATAGGAGAAATAACTCCACCTAATACGTGGTACGTTCCTTTGTAAATATTGGTGTTCTCAATAGCAATTACATCGCGAATGGTTTCTACTAAACAAACAATGGCGTGGTCGCGGTGATGGCTACCACAAATTTCGCATAGCTCATGATCAGAAACATTGTTACAGGTTTTGCAAAATTTTATTTCGTTACGCATGCGCGTTACTGCATCGCCAAAATATTTCACTTTGTCTTCGTCTTGCTTCAGCAAGTGTAACACCAATCGCAGTGCTGTTTTTTCGCCAATACCCGGCAGCTTCGTAAATTCAGAAACAGCATCGGCAAGTAGTTTGGAAGAGTAGTTCATCAAGGGCTAAAATAATCGTAATTGCTATATTGCGCGGAGTATGATTCGAAAACTTTCCATAGTTATTCCTGCCTATAACGAAGGGGCAACCATTCACCGAATACTCGACAAAATTCAAAGCGTAAAACTTTTGAATGATATAGAAAAAGAAGTGGTGCTGGTAAACGATTGCTCAAACGATAACACTGAAGAAGCAATTTTGAATTATCAAAAACAAAATCCGGCTATTGGTATTTTGTATCGCAAACACGAAATGAACAAAGGCAAAGGAGCAGCACTGCATACCGGAATACGCGAAGCAACGGGAGAGGTAATTGTAATTCAGGATGCTGATTTAGAATACGACCCTAATGAGTTCAATATTTTATTGAAACCAATTTTGGATGATTTTGCCGATGTGGTTTATGGTTCGCGGTTTATGGGTGGCAAGCCACATCGCGTTTTATTTTTCTGGCACACCATAGGCAATAAAATGCTGACCGCTATGAGCAACATGTTTACCAACTTGAACCTCACCGATATGGAAACTTGCTACAAAATGTTTCGCGCTCCGGTTTTAAAATCGCTTGACTTAAAAGAAACCCGTTTTGGTTTTGAACCAGAAGTAACCGCCAAGATGAGCCGCTATCCAAATATTCGCATTTATGAAGTGGGCATTAGTTACTATGGAAGGACTTACGAAGAGGGGAAGAAAATAGGATGGCGCGATGGGTTTAGAGCGCTGTATTGTATTTTGAAATACAATCTGTAAAACAATTTCCAATGAACAGTAAAAACCGAATTTCACTAGCTGCTTTTGTTTTTAGCTGTTTGTTTTTGCTTACGGTTTCTTTTCTTGTAAGTAAGTGGGACGATTGGGAATCACAAAAATTAATCACGTGGGATTCGTCAGGATATTACATGTATCTGCCCGGGTTTTTTTATGACGACCTAGGCAAATTGAACAACCACCAATACATTATAGACCAATACAAACCATGTGGAGATTTTTTAAATGAATACAAAAGCCCCATTGGCAAATACGTAATCAAGTATTCGGGTGGAATGGCACTTATGTATTTGCCCGGTTTTGCTGCGGGGCACGTGTACGCGAAGCTTGCACATTATCCTGTAGATGGATTTTCGCATCCATATCAGTTTTGCATGGGCATGTATAGTTTGCTTATTTCTTTTCTTGGGTTATGGTTCGCTCGCAAAGTGCTTCTCAATTATTTTTCTGACGGAGTTACAGCGTTCACCAT
>CANJZE010000033.1 GCA_947479455.1 Bacteroidota bacterium | reverse complement strand
TCAGGAATACTTAGTGAATGAAATTCAGGAAGTATACCGTTTACAGGGTATCAAGATTAACGACAAGCACGTAGAGGTAATCGTTCGTCAAATGATGGGCAAGATGATTATCGTTGACCCGGGTGATACTCGTTTCTTGGAAGGAACTTCAGTGGAGAAATTTGAATTGCTTCGCGTAAACGATGAAATGTTCGATAAGAAAGTGGTGGAAGAAGCACACGAATCATCGAACCTCAAACCGGGACAGATAGTTACCCTCCGCGCACTTCGCGAAGAAAACTCTTTGTTGCGCAGAGCAGATAAACCACTGGTTAAATTCCGCGATGCGATTCCGGCTACGGCTACTTCGCAATTGCAGGGTATTACACGTGCATCACTTTCTACTTACTCATGGATTTCGGCTGCATCGTTCCAGGAAACTACTAAGGTATTGAGCACAGCATCTATTGCTGCTAAGCGCGATTACTTAGCCGGTTTGAAAGAGAACGTAATTGTAGGTCACCGCATACCGGCAGGAACCGGCTTGCGCAGATTGAAAAATCTGATTGTAACCAACAAAGAAGACTTGCAACGTGCCGAAGCCAAAAAGGAAACTGGCGGTGTGGAGTTGTTAGGATAAAAGTCAGAAGACCGAAGACGGAAGTCAGAAATAAATACAAAGCCCCCCGAGTAATCGAGGGGCTTTTTTGTTTTTGTCATTTCAAAGTTAACCACTGAAAAAACTTCTTCTCGCTCTTTTGCTGTTGCTTGCAGTTCTTTCAGCAACTCTGTTTATCTAAACATCTTCATTTAAAACCAAATAAATTACTGCTACCAGTAGCAAGCAAACAGATTTCCCTATTGATGAAACTGCGGTAAAGCATTAGTGCAATGCCGTTTAAGCAAACACCTTATCATTTGATGACATAGTAGTAGTGAATCAACTCGCGTTTGATTCATTCTTCACTTTTCTCAAAACAGAATATGTTTCGGTGTTCGTAAATTAGGAGGAGGAAAATTTCTCTAAAAAATTTCGTTTTCTGCAATATCGGTGCGGATAGAAAAAAGTAAAGGATCGCAACCTTAACGTTTACTTTTGTTTTTAAAATGGGTTTTTAAAGCGGCACATAAACTTTAAATTTTGGTTATTCAATTTCGCCCAAATAGTTTCTGAACAAAAACTAATCACCAAAAAAAATCCCCCTGAAAATTCAGAGGGATTCTTTTTTGCAACAAAGCGAAAGATTATTTCTGCTCAATCGTGAGATGTTTCACAGCTGTGCCTTCGTTACTTTGTATTTTAACTAAGTAGATACCGCTTGCAGCGCTAGTCAAGTTAAGTTCTACGCTTGTAGTTCCTGCTTTGTATTTAGTAGAGTTCAATACCGTTTCGCCAATTGAATTATACACTGTAACTATAAAATCAGGCGAAACATTTCCGTTCAAGTTAAGCATAACCTTTCCGTTTGAAGGGTTAGGGAACATCGAAACTTGTTGAGAGAAAGCTGTTTCACTAATAGCAGTACCTGTAATTACAATATCATGACAAACCGTTTGTGAAGTTCCAAAACTATTGCTCACAGTTAAACAAACGTTATAGGTTCCATCTGCAGTAAATGTTTTAAGTGGATTCTGAACATTTGATCCTGTGCCATCTCCAAAATTCCAAACCCATGAAGTAGGACCATTTGTAGATTGATCTTGGAATTGTGGTTTGTAAGGGAAATTAGGGAATGTCCATGAAAAATCAGCAGTTGGAATAGCTCCAACAACCACTGTTCTTGTATCAGCAGCGTAAACATTACCGTTAGCATCAACGGCATAATAACAGATAAGATAAGTGCCTACCGCATTTGTATTAAGGTTGCCGGTATCAATAACTAAATGTAGTTCTCCGCTTGAATAGCAAGCTGTATCAAGATAAGTAAGTGTGGCGCCATCCTCAATGTATGGATCACCTGCATTAAGAGTAATAGAAGCTAAGCCATTAATTTCAACATCGGCTGAACGACCTTCGCTGAAATTGCATTTCTCAAAATTAATGTTGTTTATATACCAAAAAGCGGCCGGTTGGTCAGAGGCACCTAAGCCCGTTGTAAGATCAAAGTTGTAATCGATTTGTGTTAAAACTACAGGCACATTATATGTGTCGCCATTCACAAGTGCACGTGGGGAAGCTGTTCCATACTTTGCTCCGCCATAAATGCCGCCAGCAGTATTTGAAGTTTCTCCACCAAAAAGAGCATCGCCTTCAGAAAAATTGATGGTCTTAGTAGTCAAGAAATGCTCTGGATCAACACCTTTTCCAAACAGGTTTGGCAATACATTATCGTTAGAACCAACCCAAGCCACATCAGATTCTGTCCAAAAGAAAAACAATTTTTTACCATCAAGTGTAGTAGAAGCCATCGGACGATTTGATTCAGTGAAAGGTGTAGCATCACTTGTCATATCGCCTTGTAAGCTATGAAGACTGTCTAAGTAGATACCACGCCATCCATTCCAACCACCTTGACATGAAGGGCTGGTTGAATTAAATGTAAGGTCCCACATGTCAAAGCCGGCATATTCAATTCCATATCCAGTGCCTGAACCAACCAAAGTTAGGAAGTGTGGATTTCCCCAAGCATCTACAACTAAATCTCCATCATCACCCCAACCAGTAGGAACACCACTAGAAGGGTCGCCACTTACTTCGTTAAATTGACCTAGTTCAGCCATTACTTCAGGCAAGCTGTCTAAATCAACACGTATAGCTGAACTCCATGTAGCACCAAAGTCAGTAGATTTCCAAAAAATTGGATCAAGTACGCTATCTAAGTCAGGTGTAATATCTGCTAAAGCAACGATCCATCCGTATTGGCCAGTTGGGTCAAAAGCAATATTTGTGCTATAAACAACTGTGAAGTCTGTTGTTCCCGACAAGGCATGAACAAAATTTTGAGAAATTGTTTGTTGAGTCCAGTCCACATCTTTTGTGCCTGAATTCCACACACCTTTCTGAACAATTAGACCTGTAGTAACCTGAGGATCTCCGGCATTAAAACCTCCATTGTACTCGCGATTCAAATTCCAATACACTCCTGGAGCACCATGGCAAAAGCCTGTAGCAATAGCACCATGAGTAGGGCTAGTTACTGGGTCAAGATGAACATTAAAAGTAGAAGTGTCACCAGAGATAAGTCCTCTTCCACGTGCTTGACCAATCCAGTTTGTTCCGTTATGATAAGTTCCGGAATAAATCAAATATGCACTATCCGGGTTTGTGTTTCCACCAGGATTAAAAATTCCAGCTTGAGGAAAACGACATTGAGGAGAAGTAGCTGAATTATCGATAGAAACATCATTGTTCAGCGTGCCCAGATCAGCAGTCCAAGAACCTCCTCTGTCGTGCGATACATCGAATCTGTATTGAGCTAGGTTTCCGCCAAAAACTGTCGGGTCATTACGATGAATAAAAGTTACCAAATTCAATTGGTCATCCACATCAATCTGGTTACAGGTTCCCTCTATAATTGTTAGAAGATTTCCTGCTGTTCCTATCTGTTCAGCATGAAGCACAGAAGTAGAAATAGCCCCACTTCTTGAATCGCGGTGTTGATGAGTTACCGGAGAATAGGTTGAATTGTGAGTAAGAACTACCGGACGTTCTTTGTAACCCGTTTTGTAGGGATTTGGAACCATGTGCTTTCCTTGCGCATTAGCAGCCAGGGTCACCACAGTTACCATCAAACTAAGTAAAAACTTTTTCATTTTGTTAGCGGTTTATAATTGTGTAATAAAATTTAAGGACGACAAAAGTAACCGAATTTTTTAATCGACCGATAGGTCAGTAAAATTATTTGTCCCAGAATTGTAAAAATTTCGGGTTGGCTAGAGAATCTATTTTCCTCTCTAAAAAGGCAAGGTTTTCAGGAGATTTCCAATGATGGTCGGTAACAGTTTTCTCCTGATTATTGCTCTTGAAAAAGATGATACACGATGGAAGGTCAACCGGGGCTCGTTCTTCGAAGGGGTAAGAGGATTTCATCGCCATAAAATCAACTTCAGCAAATGCACTTTTAAGGCTTGTCAATTCTGACTTGCTAATTTGACGAGAGTGGCAAAAAGTATCTTGCACATTTCTTTGTCCTTTATATAGTAGTAGGCCACTTTCATAAATTTTAATGCTGTAAACCGGGCAGCGGCCAAAGCAAGGTGTTCGTTCCAAAGTACAAAAAACAATATCGTTGTTATTGCTACTATTTACTTTGGTTGATTTACACGACCACAATGAAATGACAAGGATTAAAAATACGAGCGCACGAATTGGCAGTTTACTCATTGTTTTTTTTGATTTCAGATAAATACATATTCTAAAATGGAGAATTGACTTGTAATAGTTTAAAAGTAGGAAATATTTAGTTCTCTCAGTGAGATTTGGTTTTTCTTTGCAGTTAAATCTCGAATAGTTTCCAATTCACAAATTGAAATTAACTGTAAAAAAAGTTAAAGGTGGGGGGTGGTTTTATTGTGCAAATGACAAAAGGCATTACATTTGATTTGTATCAAACGACAACAAATTTTTAAACTTAAAACAACAACAACGATGAAAAAATTATTTCTGATGTTATGTTTTGGTGGAACAGCAATGTTAGCTGTGGCACAGGAAAAAAAGGAGGCTACTCCCCCTGCAGCACAACCCCAAGCCACTACTCCGGCTCCAGCACCAGATCCAAACGCTGCGGATTTTAAGTGGGACAACACCACTATTGATTATGGAACAGTTACTAAAGCGGACGAAACCAATTCAAAACGCGAATTTAAATTCACCAACATTGGTAAGTCTCCTCTAATTATTTCTAGCTGCCGTGGAAGCTGTGGATGTACCGTTCCGACTTGTCCTACTGAGCCAATTCTTCCAGGTAAAGGAGGAAGCATTTCCGTTCACTACGATATCAACCGCGTAGGTCCTTTTACAAAAACCGTAACCGTTACTTCTAACGCAAAGAATCCAAATGAGACTTTGAAAATTACAGGAACTGTAAACGACCCGAATCCTACTCCTACTCCTAGTGCAACACCTACCGTTGCACCAACACAAAATCAACCTCACTAGAATTTAGTGAATTGAAATTTATAAACGGGTTCCGAAAATTTTCGGAACCCGTTTTTGTTTTTAAGGAAGCCGAAGCCTTTATTTTACATTCGCACCTCAATGAATTTGAAACCAGACATACGAAAATTTTCTTCGGAAGAAATGATTGCTGAGTTTGAAAAAATGAGCGAACCAAAATTTCGCGCAAAGCAGGTGCATGAATGGCTATGGAAAAAATCGGTAAGGAATTTTGAAGAGATGACCAATCTTTCAAAAGATCTTCGCATAAAACTTTCTGAACAATTCTCATTCTATTCTGTTACTGAAAATATTGTTCAGAAAAGTTCGGACGGAACGGTGAAACTTGGAATGAAATTACATGACGACCGTTTGGTAGAAGGAGTAATGATTCCCGATGATGAACGGAATACTGCTTGTGTTTCTTCTCAGGTCGGTTGTACGTTGAGTTGCACTTTTTGTGCAACCGGTTTTTTAAAGCGTGAACGAAATTTAGAAGCAGGAGAAATTTATGACCAGGTTGTTTTGCTCAATAAACATGCGATTGAGCATAGCGGAAAACAACTTACTAATATTGTGTACATGGGCATGGGCGAACCTTTGCTCAATTACGATAATGTGATGCAAAGCATTCGTTACATCACTTCGCCCGATGGATTGAACATGGCGCAAAAGCGAATTACTGTTTCTACTTCAGGAATTGTTCGTGGCATAAAAAGATTGGCAGATGAAGGAATGAAATTCAATCTCGCACTTTCACTTCATGCGCCTACGAATGAAAAGCGAAACAAAATTATGGACATCAATCAGTCGAATCCATTGGAGGAAGTAATGGATGCGCTTAATTATTTCTATGAAAAAACCGGAAACAAAATAACCTTCGAATACATTTTGTTCGACAAGTTCAATGATTCCATTGAAGATGCTGACCGTCTTTATTATCTCACCGACCAGGTTCCTTCTTTTGTAAACATTATTGAGTTCAACAACGTAACGGGTGTTGATTTGCGAAAAGCAAAACGCGAAAACAGAGATGCCTTTGTTGAATACTTACGTAACAAAGAGGTGAATGTTGCCATTCGCAGAAGTAGAGGAAAGGATATTGATGCCGCGTGCGGGCAACTGGCAAACAAGAACGGCTAAGAAATTTACAGCAAACCTTTCTCTAATAGATACTCGGCAATTTGCACCGCATTAGTAGCAGCACCTTTGCGTAGATTATCAGAAACTATCCAGCAGTTGAGTGTATTTGCCTGGCTCTCATCTCTGCGAATTCTTCCTACAAAAGTATCGTCTTTATCATGCGCATGAATTGGCATTGGATATTTGAGATTCTTGACATCATCTACCACCACCACACCCGGTGAGTTCGATAAAAGCGCTCGCACTTCATCTACGTCAAAATTTTTTTCGAATTCGATGTTTACGCTTTCGCTGTGCCCGCCAATTGTTGGAATGCGCACGGTAGTTGCAGTAACTCGAATAGAATCATCGCCCATTATCTTCTTGGTTTCGTGAACCATTTTCATTTCCTCCTTTGTGTAACCGTTATCCAAAAACACATCAATATGCGGCAGTGCGTTCATGTCAATTTGATAAGCATAAGCCATCTCCCCTTTAATTCCGGCACGCTCGTTCATCATTTGGTCAACAGCTTTCTTTCCTGTTCCAGTTACACTTTGATATGTAGAAACAACTACTCTTTTGATTTTGTATTTATCGTGAAGCGGCTTCAACACCACCACCATTTGTATAGTTGAGCAGTTCGGATTCGCAATAATTTTATCGTTAGCTGTAAGCACATGCGCATTCACCTCAGGCACCACAAGCGGAACACCCGGCTCCATTCTCCATGCGCTGGAATTATCAATCACGGTGCAGCCAATAGCCGCAAACTTTGGCGCCAGTTCTTTTGAGGTAGAACCTCCGGCAGAAAAAATCGCCACGTTCGGTTTCATGTCCAATGCCGTTTGAAAACTCACGACTGCAAAATCTTTCCCCTTAAAAGAAACCATCTTGCCCACACTCTTCTCACTCGCAACAGGAATTAATTCTGTAACGGGAAAATTTCTTTCTGCCAACACCTGCAACATTTTAGTGCCTACTAAACCAGTGGCACCTACTACAGCTACTTTCATTTTATGATTTTTAATGACGAAAACGGGGCGAATGTAAAAGAGAAACAGAAACATTTCTATTGTTCAAAAATGTTTCTTACAAAGATTTGTCAAGTTCTATTTTCACCGCATGAATTATTTAGAAGAATTAAATGAAGCCCAGCGCGAAGCTGTCATCAATAGCGATGGACCCACACTCATTGTGGCGGGTCCGGGCTCAGGCAAAACTCGCGTGCTTACTTATCGCATTGCTCACTTATTAAATAATGGTGTCGACCCTTTTGGAATTCTCGCGCTTACGTTCACCAATAAAGCGGCAGAAGCCATGCGTTCGCGCATCGAAAAAATTTCGGGCAACAACGCCCGCAGTTTATACATGGGCACTTTTCACTCAGTGTTTGCCAGAATTTTAAGAGTAGAAGCACCGCGTCTAGGCTTTCCTTCCAACTTCACTATTTACGATGCTGAAGATTCAAAGTCGTTGATTAAAACAATTATTAAAGAACAAGGACTTGACGATAAAATTTACAAACCCAATTTAGTTTACAATAGAATTTCATCGGCAAAAAATGACCTTATCACACCGCAAGCTTATGTAAATGATGGTGAGCTTTTAGATGAAGATAGAAACGCAAGACGTCCCGCACTTGGTAAACTATATCAGATTTATTGCGAGCGTTGTTTCAAAAGCGGAGCAATGGATTTTGATGACTTGCTTTTACACACACACACGATTCTTGAAAAATTTCCTGATGCACTTCACAAGTATCAGCACAAGTTTCGTTACGTACTTATTGATGAGTTTCAGGATACGAACACACTTCAATATTCTATTGTAAGGAGAATAGCCGATGTGTTTCAAAACATAACGGTGGTAGGTGATGATGCGCAAAGCATCTACGCATTTCGCGGGGCTACCATTGACAATATTTTGAATTTCGAAAAAGATTTTCCTGAACTAAAAGTTTACAAACTCGAACAGAACTATCGCAGCACACAAAACATTGTGAAAGCTGCTAATGAGTTAATTCATCGCAACAAGAATCAACTCAAAAAAGAAATTTGGACAGAGAACAGCAAAGGCGAAGCGATAAAAATTGTGCGCACGCCTAGCGATAATGAAGAAGGAAGATGGGTGGCTGATTCCATTCAGGAATTAAAAATGCGCGAGCATTATCACAACAACGATTTCGCTATTTTGTATCGCACCAATGCGCAGAGCCGTGCATTTGAAGAAGCCTTACGCAGATTTAATATTCCGTATAAAATTTACGGAGGCATGAGTTTTTATCAGCGCAGAGAAATCAAAGATTTGCTGGCGTACATGAAACTCAGTGTGAATCATTACGATGAAGAAGCGTTGAAGCGCGTTATTAATTATCCTGCACGCGGCATTGGTCAAACAACGCTCGATAAAATTTCTATTCAGGCTACCAATGAAAATCGAAGAGTTTGGGATGTGCTCGAAAATATTTTCATCTACGATTTTCCTGCGCGCACTAAAAATGCCATTGAGGAATTTGTGATGATGATTAAGAGTTTTGCCGCGCAGCAATTGAAAATGACAGCTTACGATTTAGCGGCTCACATAGGCAAAACGACCAAATTGATTGCTGAACTTTATAACGACAAAACAGTTGAAGGCATCAGTCGCTACGAAAATATTCAGGAGTTGTTGAACTCTATTAAAGAGTTTGTGGAGGATGATGAAGTGAACGAGGCCATCAGCGTGGAAGATGCTGCAGGTTTAGCAAACGACAAATCGCTCGGTTCGTTTTTGCAAACGGTAACCTTGCTTACGGGCGATGAAAAAAGCACTGAAAATATTGACAGCGTGAAGATGATGACTATTCACTCGGCAAAGGGTTTGGAGTTTAAAGCGGTGTATGTAGTAGGCATGGAAGAAAATTTGTTTCCGGGCACGCAATCGCTTTATAGCATGGAAGATTTAGAAGAGGAGCGCAGATTGTTTTATGTAGCTATCACTCGTGCCGAAGCCAGATTGTTTTTGACTTACGCAAACACGCGTTACAAATTCGGTCAACTGAATTATTGCGAGGCAAGCCGTTTCTTGCAGGAAGTTCCCGAAGAGTTGATTTCCTATCATGGCGATTTGAAGAAACCGAAAGTGCATCAACAGCACCAACCTGTTTCTACTTTTTCTAGAATTGTTTCTCCGCCAAAATATACACCAACCGCTTCGGAGTCGTCAAACACTTCAAAAGTTCACGACAGTTCGGAGCCGTTTATTCCCGATGATGCAAACACTTTGCAAACAGGCATGGAAGTGCTGCACGAAAAATTTGGCGAAGGCAAAGTGGTAAGCATTGAAGGCAACGGGGCAAATAAAATCGCGAGCATTTTCTTCAGTGCTTACGGAGTAAAGAAAATCATGCTCAAGTTTGCCAAGGTGAAAATTTTGAGTGGCGGTAATTAACCGCAGTTTGGCAATGCAGAATCTTTTCTTCATGTTTACATCGTCTTCACAAAGCAGTTTTGATTTTTGAGCGTTGATAATCCATCCTTTCAATTCGTTCAACAATCTTCAAAAACAGCAATATCGTTTACAGGATTTTTTCTGATAAAATCATTTTATAAAAATCAAAAGCTATGGAGTATAACTCAAGCAGAAGTAAACTAGTATTGAAAGAATATGGTCGTCACGTGCAGCTCATTGTAGAAAGTTGCATGAGAGAAAAAGACCCTGAAAGAAGAAATCAGTTCGCCAAAGAAATTATTGAACTGATGGGGCAGTTAAATCCGCACCTGCGCAACATCGAAGATTTTCGACACAAGTTGTGGGACCATCTTTTTATTATGAGCGATTATCAACTCAAAGTAGAATCGCCTTATCCTATTAAAGACCGTGCAGAAATTGAAGCGAAACCGAAACGTTTGCCTTATCCGCAATCGCGTATTCGTTTTAAGCACTATGGAAAAAATGTAGAGTCGCTCGTGGTGAAAGCTATTGCTACTGAAGACCCCGAAAAGAATGCACTGTTTACACAATGCATCGGTAACTTTATGAAGTTGGCTTACCAAAGTTTCAGCAACGACAACGTGAATGATGAAACGATTAAAGCCGATATAAAAATTCTTTCGAAAGGAAAATTACAACTCACCGATGACCAGGACATCAACTCACTTGCGCGGGCAAACAAAGTGAAAGCCGTAAGAAGTGACGGACGTGGCGAAGGTGGAAGACATAAAGGTGGCGGAGGAGGAAAGTTTCGTCACGGTGGTGGCGGTGGCGGACAAAACCGAAATAAGAATTTCAAGAAGAAGAAATATTAAGACAACACAGAAAAATCCTTCGCATAAACTTGCGAAGGATTTTTTGTTTTTAGCCACTCCACAACATACTGTTTATACCTTCCATTCATTTTCCTTTCAACCAATAACCGAATTGCTGATTTTAGTTGCTGAGATTGTATTGTCTAACATCTAACGTCTAACATCTAATGTCCAATTCTTTCGAAGTAATCGGTGGCAAAAAATTAAAAGGAGAAATTACTCCGCAAGGAGCTAAAAACGAAGCGTTGCAAATTCTTTGCGCGGTTTTGCTGACTCCTGAAAAAGTAACCATCAGCAATATTCCGGCAATTCGCGATGTGCTTGCGCTTATTGATATTCTGCAAGACCTTGGAGTGAAAGTAGAAAAGCTGAGTGAAGACACTTACACTTTTCAGGCAGATAACATTGATCTTGACTTTTTGAAAACAGACACTTATAAAAAGAAAGGAGCTTCGCTTCGCGGAAGCATTATGATTATGGGTCCTCTGCTTTCGCGTTTCAAAAAAGCATATTTACCAAAACCCGGTGGAGATAAAATTGGCAGAAGAAGATTGGATACGCACTTCCTCGGTTTCGAAAAATTAGGAGCAAAATTCAATTACGACAGCAACGAAACTTTTTACAGTGTTGAAGCAAGTAACCTCAAAGGAACTTATGTTTTGCTTGATGAACCTTCGGTAACCGGAACCGCAAACATTGTGATGACTGCGGTGATGGCAAAAGGTAAGACAACCATCTTCAACGCGGCTTGCGAACCTTATTTACAGCAGCTTTGCGATATGCTCAATCGCATGGGAGCAAAAATTTCAGGTGTTGGTTCTAATTTGCTTTATATAGAAGGTGTAGATGCGCTTGGTGGAACTGAACACAAGATGCTTCCCGATATGATTGAAATTGGAAGTTTTATTGGTTTAGCAGCTATGACTCAAAGCGAAATCACGATTAAGAATTGTCGCCTAGATATGCTTGGGAATATTCTTCCGGTTTTTGAAAAACTTGGAATTGAAATGGAATATCGCGGAGATGATATTCATATTCCTGCGCGCGAGCATTTCGAAATTCAACGTTTTATTGACGGTTCAATTCTTACTGTAAGCGATGGACCTTGGCCACTCTTTACGCCCGATTTAATTTCGATTGTATTAGTTACAGCCACACAATCAAAAGGCAGTGTGCTCATTCACCAAAAAATGTTTGAGAGCCGTTTGTTTTTTGTTGATAAACTGATTGACATGGGCGCGCAGATTATTTTATGCGACCCACATCGCGCTACGGTTATCGGCATTGATCGTGCTTACAAACTCCGCGGTATTACGATGAGTTCGCCCGATATACGTGCAGGTGTTGCACTTTTAATTGCGGCACTAAGTGCTGAAGGCAAATCAACTATCAACAATAGCGAACAAATAGACCGCGGCTATCAGCGAATTGATGAGCGGCTGAATGCAATTGGCGCACAGATAAAGAGAGTATAGAGTAAAATAAATTTTTAAAGCAACCCTGCATTTTTAAAGTATAATTTTAAATTTGCAGGGTTAATTATGTACTACCGGCACTTAGAAAAACAACTTTTTTTTTGTTTAAAGCACTTTCCTGCAGTAGCTATTTTAGGAGCGCGGCAAGTAGGCAAAACCACTATTGCCAAACAACTTTCAAAAGTGTTGGGTAAAAAAACAATTTACATAGACCTGGAACTGCCCGAAGATGTTTTGAGGATGCGGAACATGCAAGAGTTTTTCACCACCAATGAAAAGAATTTGGTAGTAATAGATGAGGTACAAAGAATGCCGGAACTTTTTCCGGTACTGCGTGCCGTAATTGACAGACACAGAAAATCGGGAAGGTTTTTATTACTGGGTTCAGCCAGTCCTGAAGTATTGCGCCATTCTTCCGAAACACTGGCTGGCAGAATTGTATACACAGAACTTACACCATTCACCTTGCCTGAAGTAATTGAAAAAAAATCGCTGCAACATTTATGGATAAGGGGCGGTTTTCCACTGGCGTTTTTGGCAAAGAATGCGGAAGTTCAAATTCAATGGCAAAAATCTTTTCTCACTACTTATATAGAACGAGACTTGCGGAATTTGGGTTTGCAAGCCAGCCCTGAAATTTTAATGAAGTTGCTGACTATGCTAGCGCATAATCAAGGGCAAGAGCAACACTATAGTCAGTATGCGGCATCGCTTGGCATTTCGGTGCCTACGGTTACGCGGTACATTGACTACTTCGAAAACTCTTTTATTCTGCGTAAACTTTCGCCATTTTTTTTCAACTCGAAAAAGCGATTAGTGAAATCTCCTCGGCTGTATATCAGAGATTCGGGTTTGTTGCATTACTTACTTCACATTAAAAGCTATAACGATTTACTGAAACACCCGGTAGCCGGTTTTTCGTGGGAAGGTTTTGTTATTGAACAAATCATTAGCACACTGAAAGATAAATACCAATATGCTTTTTACAGAACGCAGGATGGCAGTGAATGCGATTTGGTGATTATGAAAGCCAATAAACCTGTTTGGTGTGTGGAAATAAAATTGTCGGACGCTCCTAGTTTATCGAAGGGCTTTTATTTGACTGTAGCCGATTTAAAACCGAAACACAGTTTCATTATTACGCCTTCAAACAAATCTTCGTTTAGCCTAGCCAAAGGAGTATCGGTTTGTGGTTTAGATGAATTTTTACGTGAGCAAGCAAAATAGCCAACCCTGCATTTTTAACGCTGCACTTTAAATTTGCAGGGTTGGTTTTTTTAATACTAACCTATTTAAGGTGAAGATCAAGATACGCGTCTCTAATACGAGCTCACTTTTCAGCGGTAAAGTTTGACCACATCAATTATCATTTTTTTACGAAACTTTGACGGTTCCTATTTGGCTCGGGGTAAGTTGGTATTTTTTTACGAGGCGCGAAAGGCAAACCGTTATACGCCCGTGGGAGACAAAACCCAAACGCATCGAACGAAACGTTCGCGCCAAGTAATTTTTTTATCTGCCATAATTTCAAGTCCTCTGCATCTCTTGTCCTAAAGTCATTTTACTTTTGCCTTAACTCGCCAATTTGTCCTCTACTTGTCATCAGGCAAAATAATTGATATTCGCACCTCTTAAATTCAAACTATGGAAGGGAACAAAGACAATTTTGACAAGGAAAATTTGAATGAGCGCGTAGAGCAGATTAAAAACACGGTTACCGAAAAAGCAACTGAATTTGCTGCCGATGCAAAAGGCAAAGCCGAAAATTTTGCAGGAAAAACGTTAGATGCTGCTGAAAAAATTTTGAACGATGTTTTCAAAAAAAACAAACCTGAAGACACCGAGTTTGAAGAAGAAAAAACCGACCCTAAGGATGTTGAAATTGCAGAGCTAAAAAAAGAACTCGAAGAACTTCGCGATAAATATGTTCGTCTGTATGCCGATTTTGATAATGCTAAAAAACGCATGGCGAAAGAAAGATTGGAGTTAATCTTAACTGCTTCAAAAGATATTGTAAAAGATTTATTGCCTGTGTTGGATGATTTTGAGCGCGCACAAAAAGCGGTAGCCAATTCATCGGATGTTAATGCGGTGAAAGAAGGATTGAATCTGGTTCATACAAAATTGGTGAATACGCTTTCTTCAAAAGGTTTGAAACCTATGGAGAGCATAGGCAAAGAATTTAATGTGGAAGAGCACGAAGCCATTACTGAAATTCCAGCGCCTACACCGGAGCAGGAAGGAAAAGTAATTGACGAAGCAGAGAAAGGATATTTTTTAAACGATAAGATTATTCGGTTTGCAAAAGTGTTTGTAGGAGCCCCCCAACCCCCGAAGGGGGCGTAAAGCCAAATACATGAACAACAAAATTCAACAACAAAAAACAAATCTAAAGTCCTTCCCTTCGGGAAGGATTTAGGATGGGCTGTCTATGGCTAAAAGAGATTACTACGAAATTTTAGGTGTTGCTAAAGGTGCTACTGCGGAAGAAATTAAAAAAGCTTATCGCAAAGTGGCGTTGCAATTTCACCCCGATAGAAACCAGGGCGATAAAGCTGCGGAAGAAAAATTTAAAGAGGCAGCAGAGGCTTACGAAGTATTAAGTGATGCAGATAAAAAAGCGAAGTACGACCAATACGGTCATGCGGGAGTGAATCAAGGCGCAGGTGGTTATCAGGGTGGAAATATGGAAGACATCTTCCGTAACTTCGGAGATATTTTTGGAGGTGGTGGAGGTGGTGGCGGCTTTGACCCGTTTGAAACTTTTTTTGGTGGAGGCGGAGGAAGAGGTCGTCAGCAAACACGCGGTAAACGCGGAACTAATTTACGCGTGCGCGTGAAATTGAGTTTGATAGAAGTAGCGAATGGCGCGCGCAAAAATTTGAAAGTTAAAAAGCATATTGAGTGTCACACTTGTCACGGAAGCGGGGCAAAGGATGCTTCATCGGTAGGTAAATGTTCGGTGTGCGGAGGAAGCGGTACGGTGCGCAAAGTGCAAAACACTATTCTCGGACAAATGCAAACCACTTCTACTTGTTATCAATGTAACGGAAGTGGTCAACAGATTACCAAAAAGTGTTTAACCTGCAACGGTCTTGGTGTTGAATATGGAGAAGAAACTATTCAGGTAGATATTCCCGCAGGTGTGCAGGATGGCATGCAGCTTTCTATGGGCGGCAAAGGAAATGCAGGCGAGCAGGGTGGTTCTGCCGGTGATTTAATTATTCAAATAGAAGTAGAGCAAAATCCTGAACTGGAAATTGACGGACAGAATATAATTTACAACCTGCACATCAGTTTTATTGATGCAGTGCTTGGCTCGCAAGTAGAAGTTCCTACGATTGAAGGAAAGGCGAAATTCAAAATTCCTGCAGGTACTCAGGCAGGAAAAATTTTCCGTTTAAGCGGAAAAGGTTTGCCTTCGGTAAATAGTTACGGAAGAGGCGACCAGTTGATTCTCATTCACGTTTATACACCAAACGATTTATCGGCTGACGAGAAAAAACTTTTAGAAAAACTTCGCGAAAGCCCGAATTTTAAACCCAAACCGGGAGCCAAACAAGAGCGCGGTTTTTTTGATCGGGTGAAAGATATGTTTGAGTAAACTTCTTCATAAATCATTTTATGTTTGAAACATGAGAACACTTCTTATCCTAATTTCCTCTTTTATTTTCTTCCAAAATATTTTAGCGCAAACTGATTCTACTTCTATAAAGAAGCCAACACGTACTTCCACACATTACGATTCGTTAAGTATGGCGAGGTTAAATAACAGCGGCAATCTGATGATTGCGGGAGGAGTTGGTTTACTGGGAGTAAGCGGATATTTGTTTTATCAGGGAGCAAAAGTTTATGGTTACGTTGACAAAAACAGCACCGACAAGGAAGGCGATTTACAGCGCAACAATAAAATTGGAACCATCTACTACGCGTGCGGAGGAATAGCTGCGGCTGCAGGAGCGGTGCTTATTGGTTTAGGTGCGCGCAATAAAGTGGAGTTCAAAATGCGAAAGCGAATGCTAGAGCTACAATCGGGTATACTCGATAATGGCAAACTCGGATTAGCGCTCAATTTTTAATTCGCTCTTCTTTAAACTTTTCTCGCTTTTATTACTTTTGGCGCGCCCTGCAAAACGCAGTGTAAAAATCTAACCACAACATGTCTGACAAAGCAACTTTCACTCTCGATGGAAAAAATTATGAGTATCCTGTGATTACAGGAACTGAAAATGAAAAGGCAGTTGATATTTCGAAGTTGCGCGCGCAAAGCGGCTTTGTAACTTTTGATGAAGGATATAAAAACACAGGTTGTACAGTCAGCAACATTACCTTTCTAGATGGTGAAAAAGGAATTCTACGTTATCGTGGGTATAGTATTGAGGATTTAGCTGAGAAAGCAACCTTTACTGAAGTTTCTTATTTGCTTTTGTATGGTGAACTTCCTACCGCAAAACAGTTGAAAGATTTTGAAGACAATCTTACACAGCATACACTCGTTCACGAAAATCTGATGAAAGTATTTGAAGTGTTTCCTTCGGGCTCGCATCCCATGGGACAGTTGATGACACTTATTTCCGGACTTTCATCATTTTATCCAGATTCATTAAATCCGAATAAAAGTCCAGAGCAGGTCAACCTTACTATCATTCGTTTGCTGGCGAAGATGCCTACTATCTGCGCTATGATTCAGAAAAAAGGCAAAGGGCATCCAATAGTTTATCCCCAAAACAAACACGATTACGTGACTAATTTTCTGCGGATGTCTTTTGGTAATGTAACAGAAGATTACACACCCGATCCGGTAGTGATTGATGCCATGAACAAACTTTTAATTCTTCATGCTGATCATGAACAAAACTGTTCTACGGCTACTGTGAGAATTGTAGGCTCATCACACGCAAATTTATATGCCTCAATCGGAGCAGGAGTAGCGGCACTTTGGGGACCGCGCCACGGTGGAGCTAATCAGGAAGTGTTGGAAATGTTAGAGCATATTCAAACCATTGATAAAGGCGATGTGAAAAAAGTAGTGGCAGAAGCAAAAGATAAAAAGCGTTTGTTGTTTGGTTTTGGTCACCGCGTTTATAAAAACTTTGACCCGCGTGCTACCATCATCAAAAAATCGTGTGACAATGTTTTAGCTAAGCTTGGTGTGAATGATCCATTGCTTGACATTGCCAAGCAATTGGAAGAAGTTGCGCTGACAGATCCCTACTTCATTGAGCGCAAACTTTACCCGAACGTAGATTTCTACTCGGGAATTATTTATAAAGCACTTGGTTTCCCTACACCTATGTTCACTGTGTTGTTTGCTCTTGGGCGTTTACCGGGATGGATTTCGCAATGGAAAGAAATGCGCGAAAAGAACGAAGACATTGGTCGTCCTCGTCAGATTTACAACGGACCTAACTTAAGACCGTTTGTAGGAATAACAGACAGAAAATAAAACCCCAAAACCCCCTTCCCGCAAGCGGGATGAAACAAAAGGGGGATTGAACAACCAAATACAAAATACCAAAGGCGCTCCTTAGAAAGGAGGAGTGTCTTTTCTTATTTTAATAGCCAATTTTCCTCTTTCCTATTCCGAGTATTTCTGCTTTATTTGCCGTCCTTTAAAAAGGGGCGTTGGTGATCATTCATCTAATGTCTATTGTCTAATATCTAACATCTAAATTACTATGGCAGTTATAGGTAAAATTCGTCAGCGCTCAGGATTGCTGATATTTCTGATTGGTCTTTCTATTGTTGGTTTCCTTGTTATGGATGCTACCAACTCGCAAGGCAGTTTGCTCAAGGGCAGAAAAGATGCGGTGGGCAAAGTGAACGGAGAAAAAATTCCTTACACCGAGTTCAGCAAGAAATACGAGGAGAATGTGAAGAACATGGAGGAGCAAATGAAGGGTCAGCCCGTGGCAGAAGACCAGCGCAATTACATGCGTACCCAAACCTGGAACGAGATGGTGAACGAAATCATCTTCAATAAACTTTATGACGCGCTTGGAATTAATGTAACAGGTGATGAGTTAAATGAATTGGCTACGGGCGAAAATGCTTCGCAGTATATTAAGAACGACCAACAATTTCAGAATCCTCAAACTCGCCAGTTTGATCCTGCACAGGTTCGTTTGTATATGCAACGGTTAGACCAGGACCCACAGGGTGTGGAACCCGGCACTGTGCGCAAGCAATGGATGCGTTTTGAAAATTTGTTGAAGCAAAATCAATTTCAACAAAAATACAATACACTTATTTCAAAAGGTTTGTTCGTGCCAACTTGGATGGGCGAAATGAGTTACAATGACCAAAGCCGTACAGTGAATTTCAAATACGTTCAGTTGCCATATAGCGAAGTGAATGATGCGGATGTGAAAATTAATGACGATGATTTGAAAAAGCACTTGAGTGAAAACGAAGCTAAGTTTAAACAAGAAGAAGAAACCCGAAAATTAGAGTATGTAACGTTTGACATTGTGGCTTCTGCCGGTGATTCAGCACGAATTGTAAAAGACTTAGAAGAAAAACGCGCTGATTTTGCGAAGGGTGAAAAACCTGCCGATGATTCGGTTTTTGTAAAACTGTTTTCGGAAACTCCTTTTGATGAAGTTTATTACGACAAGGAAAAACTTTTTGCAAGTGTGAAAGATTCTTTCTTCTCGCTTCCTGTAAAATCAATTGTAGGTCCTTATGCCGATGGTAAAAGTTTCAAGCTGGCAAAAATAAGCGATCGTAAAATGATTTCTGATTCGGTGCATGTGCGCGATATTAAAATTTCGTTTGAAGGCGTAACTTCTCAAGAAGCTGCGGCAGTGAAATTTAAATTGGTGGACAGCATTATGCGCGATATAGATACATTGAAAAAAGATTTTGGTATGGAAGCTGTTATGCGTTCCGATGACCAAATGAGTAAGATGCGCGGTGGTGATTTGGGTTGGGTGAAACAAGGCGAAAAAGACAAAGCTTACAACGATTTAATTTTCTTCCGCGCAGTGAAAGGGAAAATTTATAAAGTACCTGTGCAAAGCGAAAATGCGATTCACATAATTCAGGTGGTGGAAGATAGACCAACAAAAGTTGGTGTTCAGTTATCGTATTTGACTAAAGAAATAATTCCAAGCCCTGAAACAGAAAGAAATATTTACGGTAACGCAACCACCTTTGCAGGCGAAAACCAGAAAGCAGAAAAGTTTATGGAAACCGGTAAAAAGTTAAATATAAAAGCTGTTCAAGCCTTGAAGAAGGATGAGTTTAGTGTGCAAGGACTTGGTTCTACTCGCGAATTGGTAAAGTGGGCATTCAATGCAAAGAAAGGTGAAGTATCGCCACCATTTACTACCAGCGGCAAACACGTTATTGCTTTGCTCGAAAACATTACTCCAAAAGGGTTGCCTGATTTAGATGCCGTGCGCGACCGCATTACACCCGATGTAAAAACAGCTAAGAAGTTTGAAATTTTATCGAAAAAAATTGCTGACACTAAAGCAGCAAACATAGATGAGTTAGCTACCAAATTAGGCAAAACACCAATGGAAGCTGCGGGCGTTTCATTTGGTAATCCTGCATTCAACAACACATACGAGCCAACTGCTACCGCTACCGCATTGAGCACTGCCACCGGAAAATTATCGGCCGCTATTAAAGGTAACAGTGGAGTATTTGTGGTGCAAACCACAGCCGTTACTGAACCGGCAAAACAAACCGATTACGCTATTTATACTTATCAAACCAAACAACAGCTTCAGCAAAAAGCTGCTCGTGTGCAGGAAGTTCAGAAAAAACTTGCTTCTATTACCGATGACCGTTCAGAGTTTTTCTGATAACCTGTTTCGAAAAAAAATTAAAACGCCTTCTGCAGAAATGCAGAAGGCGTTTTAATTTCTATACTACATTACAAAGTCTTTTCGTTTAGGTCGGTTACATTCGCGCGAAATACGAGCTATGAATTTTGACGAACTGAATTTAAATACTCCGCTTTTAAACGCACTCAAAGATTTGGGCTACACGAAAGCCACTACCATTCAGCACAAGGCTTTTCCGGTGGTAATGAGCGGCAGAGATGTGGTGGGCATTGCACAAACAGGAACGGGAAAAACATTTGCGTATTTGTTGCCTTGTCTTCGTCAATGGAAATTTTCGAAAGAAAAGACTACGCAGATTTTAATTCTGGTGCCTACTCGCGAATTGGTAGTGCAAGTGCTGGAAGAAATAAAAAAACTCAGCAAATATATTTCGGTAACGGCAACTGGAGTTTATGGCGGCACCAACATCAACACACAGATTTTTGAAGTAATGAAAGGTGTTGAAATTATTGTAGCCACACCCGGCCGGCTGATTGACCTTTCGCTGAAAGGCGCGTTGAAATTGAAGAGCATAAAAAAATTAGTGATTGATGAAGTAGATGAAATGCTCGATCTCGGTTTTCGCTCGCAACTGAAATTGATTTTAGATTTGTTGCCGCTGAAGCGGCAGAACATTATGTTCAGTGCCACCATGACCGAAGAAGTAAGCGCACTGATAAACGAGTTTTTTAATCAGCCAATAAAAATTGAAGCGGCTCCTACCGGAACACCACTCGCCAATATTTTGCAAACCGCTTATGAGGTTCCTAATTTTTACACGAAGGTGAATTTGCTCACGCGTTTACTGACCGATGAAAAAGAAATGAGCAAAGTGCTCGTGTTTACCGCTACAAAAAAACTGGCGGACCAATTATTTGAAGAGTTAACGGGAAAATTTCCCGAACAACTCGGGGTTATTCATTCCAACAAATCGCAGAACCACCGTTTCAATTCGGTAAAACAATTTCATAATGGAAAATATCGCGTGCTTATTGCTACTGATATTGTTGCGCGTGGAATTGATATTTCCGAAGTAACGCACGTTATCAATTTTGATGTGCCCGAAGTGCCCGAAGATTACATGCACCGCATTGGCAGAACAGGTCGTGCAGATAAGAAAGGACTCTCTATTACTTTCATTACGCCAAAAGAAAATGAATTGCGCGACAGTATTGAAGCACTCATGAATCGGAAAATTGAAGTGCTGGATTTGCCCGAAGGATTATTTATTTCAGATAAACTGACCTTCGATGAAATGCCGAAGGTTTACCAACCCAACATGAATATTAAAGCACCTTCGAAAGGACCTTCGGGCGCGGCTTTTCATGAAAAAATAGACAAGAACAAAAAGGTAAATAAGAAGATACCGCACGATAAGAAAATGCGAATGAAATACGGCAAACCATTGACCAGAGGGCAAAAGCCGAAAGGGAAAAAGTAGAATTTATTTCAACGCACTATCCTTCTTCTTCGATTTCAAAAGCGGATAATACAATTGCACATACCACGCATCTTTCGGGTCGTTTTCAATTCCGAATTGTGAAGGATACTTCCGTGTAAATTTTGCAGTACCAAAAATTTGGTCCCAGATAAAAAGCATGTTGCCGAAGTTGCCGTTGTTATTGCTGATGCCATCCTCATTCGAAATGCCGTGATGCGCAAAATGAGTGGCGGGAGTAGAAATAGTATGCTCCACCAACCAAGCTAACGGGGAAAGAATTTTGTAGCGATACAGAAAACTATCCCAACGTAACTCACTGTGCGAGCCAATAATAATGAGCAGTTTGAGCACGGTATAAACAATATACACTTTGCCGAAACCGAGAAACACCGCAATGCTCGCAAACCAAATGTTAGGCATAAACAAATAGTAGAGTGCTGCATTCCGAAACACCACGCCTACACCCATAGCAGGAGAAGCATGATGCGCCACATGAAATTTCCAGAGCAAAGGCGAATGATGTGCAAGGCGATGCCACCAATACTGCGGTAAATCTTCAATCAAAACAAAAATGAGAAACTGAAACCCATAAGCCACCGAAGCAAATTGTTCTTCCATTTCGGGAAACAAGCTTCTGCCCATAAAAATAACGATGAGTAAAATGCCAGGCTGAATTAAAACCGTGAGCTGCGGAAAACTAACCAGCTCGGTCATGTAATCATGCCGTGTGCGCCTGGAATTTTTGTAAGCTCCAAGCAAGGCTTCAGCAATGCCGAAAAGGAGCAGAAAAGCAACTACCGCTTTTTCATCAAAATGATCGATACCAAAAACTTCGTGTGTCATAATTGGAATACAAAATAGAAACTAAAGTCTTTTCACCATTACTATTTTTGTTCAATAAATTTTCAAAAACAATTTAATGCAACTATACCAATCCGCAGGCGGAATATTGGGCGATGCTTTTCTTAACTATCCGTTAATGCAATATGCTTTTGACGGGCGAACCGAAGAAGCCCGGGCTACAGCGTTGAGAAATTTACATACGCATTGTGCTAAAGCAGCAGCTATGTATGGAGGAATTATTCTTTCTGAAGATAAACGAGGTGCTTTGATTTGGCTGAACGGAAAAAATTTTCCACTTGGTTTAATGCGCGAAATAAAATCGGGCATGTGGGTGATACCTTTTAAGTTGGGTCCAAAAGCAACGCTACGTTTAATGAATCATGATGCCGTTCCCGAAGGATGGATTGCAAAAAATGCAAACGAAAACTACGGTTACATCTGGTGTGTAGGTGTAAATGCAAACTCACGTGGCAAAGGTTATAGCAGAAAACTAATCGACCAAGCCATTACCGATATGCGCGCGCAAGGCATGAACGAGTTCTGGCTAAAAACCGAAGACCCTAAAAATGTAACCATCTACCAAAAACTCGGCTTTGAACTGGTATATGAAACGGTGGTGAAGAGTAGTGGGGTTAGGGGATGGGTGATGAGGAGGGGGTGATACCAACTGCT
>CANJZE010000032.1 GCA_947479455.1 Bacteroidota bacterium | reverse complement strand
GAATGCCGTCTTTACCCTCTAACTTTTTGCCTGAACGTAATTGTTCAATGGCATCTGATTCAAACTTCTTGAAGTCGAATCCTTCTTTGTTTTTTTCTTCCATGCTGTATCAAATTTAATTTTTGACACAGTTTGTTGAACAGACTCCGAAGGTTTGTCCGTCAAGGCCACCTCTTTCTGTTCGTTTCGAAACTATAACTGTTCACCGCGCAATTTTTACTGTTCACCGCGCAACTTTTACTGTTCATCGCGCAACTTTTACGTTTCATCGCGCAACCGATATAGTTCATAGCGGAACTTTTAGTGTTCGCTTCGCAATTGGTAGAGTTCACTCGGAAAGTATTACTGTTCGTTTCGAAAGTTCTTTGAGCCAAATGAGCAACGCCACGTGGGGTTTAGGTAAGAAATGAGTAGAAAAACCTATGAATTGGTTGATTATTCGGTTTAAACTGTCTGTCCCGTTCACGAAACAGAAACTCCTCCACCTCGTCTAATCTTTTCGCCCTTTGCATATCTAATTTACATTTGCGCCTCCATGGCCGAAAAGATTAAGACATCGCAAAACAACAACCTGCGCAATCGCTTCAGGTTTGTAGTGTTAAACGATGAAACTTTTGAAGAAAAATTTTCATTATCACTAACGCGTAGGAACGTGTGGGTGTTTTTGAGCGTGGTGGCTTTTACGCTTATCTTCTTAACCGCGGCTGCTATTATTTACACCCCGCTCAAATATTTTATTCCGGGCTTTGGCGATTACAATTACCGCTCACAAATCCTGAAGTTGCAGTTTAAAACTGATTCGCTTCAGCAGGAAATTAATGGTCGACAAGTATGGCTTGAAAATGTAATGAACGTAGCCGAAGGGAACATTGACAGCAGTCGCCCAAAACCCGAAGCCGGTGGAAACATGGATAAATCGAAAATAAAACTGAATGAAATTAGTTCAGATGAAGAAGACCTTCGCAAGCAGGTAGAAGAGGAAGATAATTTTTCGTTGAGTATGAACGGCAACCAAAATAGCGATGCGGTGGACGAGGTGAAACAAATGCACCTGATGAAACCGGTTGACGGATACATAACCGAAGAATACAATGCCGCAAAAGAACATTTCGGAGTAGATATTGCCGCCAACGCTGATTCTCCTGTAAAAACGGTGCTCGATGGCAAAGTAATTTCAGCCGCTTATACTTTAGAAACCGGATATGTCATCGTGGTACAGCATCCCAATAACTTAGTATCGTTCTACAAACATAATTCGCGCATGATCAAGAGAACCGGAAGCCTGGTAAAGGCAGGTGAAGTAATTGCTATTATAGGTAGTACCGGTGAACTTTCTACCGGACCTCATCTACACTTCGAACTATGGCACGAGGGGAAGAGTTTAAACCCAAAAGATTATATTGCATTTTGATTTTTTGCTTGGCAACAAGCAGAAGAAATTGTTTAACCTAAATTAGAAACCATGTTTGGAAAGGACAAAGTAGAAGAAACCAACGCAGCGTTGCGCGTGATGAACCAATTTGGTCAAGGAACTATTATTACAGGCGATGTAAGCACCGAAGGTGATGTGCGTATTGATGGCCGAGTAACCGGCAACGTAACCTCTAAATCGAAAGTAGTGATAGGCACCACAGGCGTAATTGAAGGCAATATTTTATGCCAAAACGGATACATTGACGGTCGCGTTAATGGCAATATTGAAGTAAGTGAATTACTTATCCTTAGCGCAACAGCCAATATAACAGGCGATTTAAAACTTCAAAAATTTGTAGTGCAAGAAGGCGCCAAATTCAACGGCAAGTGCAGCATGGGCAGTGCGGTTATGGCTAAACCTCTGGAGCAAAGAGCACCTGAAGCTAAAAAACAGTAAGGGATTTTCATTAGAACATATTTTATGGTCGGTGCTTCACCGACCATTTTTGTTTTCCCACACCACCTTCGCCATTCCGAATTCGGCATTACAAAATATATTCGCCACATGAACTACAAGCGAATTGCAGAAGCCGACCTCACACATTTTCAAAAAATAACAGGCAACGATTTTGTTTTTACCGATGCGGTTAACATCGAAAAATACAGTCGCGATGAAACAGATGGCTGTGCCTTTCCGCCAGAAGTGGTTATTAAGCCAAAAAGCACCGAAGAGATTTCTGCCATTGTAAAATACTGTAACGAAAATTTGATTCCTGTTTCGCCACGTGCTGCCGGCACGGGACTAAGTGCAAATAGTTTGTGTGTGCATGGCGGTGTAATGTTAAGCGTGGAGCGCATGAACAACATTCTTCAAATTGATGAAAGAAGTTTGCAGGTAACTGTAGAACCGGGTATGATTACCGAAGCATTGCAAAATACGTTGCAGGAAAAAGGGTTGTTCTATCCCGTTGACCCGTCAAGCCGGGGCTCGTGTTTTATTGGTGGCAATGTGGCTTGTAATAGTGGTGGACCGCGCGCGGTAAAATACGGAGTAGTGAAAGATTTTGTTTTGAATTTGGAAGTAGTGTTGCCCAACGGAGAAATAATGTGGACAGGCGCGAACACGCTGAAGAATTCAACGGGTTACAACCTCACACAACTTTTCGTAGGCAGCGAAGGAACGCTTGGCATCATCACAAAAATTGTTTTGAAACTATTACCATATCCTAAGTTCAATAACGTAATGCTGGCTCCTTTTAAAAGTATGGATGATGCCGGTGCGGCTGTAAGTGCCGTGTTTCGCGCGGGAATTATTCCAAGTTGTATTGAGTTTATGGAGCGCGAAGCGGTGGAGTATGTCATGAAGTTTTTGGGCGATGTAACAATTCCATTGGCAGATGATACACACGCCACACTTTTGATTGAAGTAGATGGAAATGATGTGGATGCCATTCAAAAGGATTGCGAAAAAATTTACGAAGTGCTTTCGCAGTTTGAAGTAGGCGAAATTCTTTTTGCTGATAGCGAAGCGCAGAAAATTGATTTATGGCGCATGCGCAGAAACATTGCTTATGCCGTAAAGAAGACAAATGTAACTGTGGAAGAAGACACAGTTGTTCCTCGTGCCGATTTACCGGAACTTTTAAAACACATTAAAGCCGTTGGCAAAAAATATAATTTCCGAAGCGTATGCTACGGCCATGCAGGCGATGGAAACGTGCACGTGCGCATTTTAAAAGACGAACTGACGGATGAATATTGGAAGACCGAAGTGCCTAAAGGCATTCGTGAAATTTTTGAAAAAGTAGTTGCCTTGAAAGGAACCATCAGTGGCGAACACGGCATAGGCTGGTTTCAAATTCCGTATATGGATATTAAGTTTTCGGCTATGCAAATTGATTTGATGCGAAAAATTAAGCGTGTTTTCGACCCAAATAATATTATGAACCCGGGAAAGATTTTTAAAAATGCATAATTGGAATGGTGGAATAATGGAAATGCAAAATGACATTTGCTTCCATTCATCCAACCTTCCATTCTTTGAAACCTTTCACAAATTTTTTGTTCTGCAAGACAAGTTCCGCGTATCTTCGTTATCTATCTTAAATTCATTGACGTGAAAAAAATATTGCTCCTGTTTTCCATTTTTGTTTTTGCCACAGTGGTTGCTAATGCTCAAGATGATGAGCTACCGCCACCCAGTAGCAAACCCGGACATACTCAAGAAAAACAAAACGATCAAAAACCGCCTGATCCAAAAGACTTCCAGGGTTTTCAAAAAAAGAAAAAGTTCGACTTTTCGAAAGTTATTATTGAACCCAATTTTAATTTTTCTATTTCTTCCAATTATTTGGCACTTGGTCTATCACCCTACTTTGGCTATAGAGTTTTTCAACCTAAGAATGCAAAACCACGTGCTGGAAATGTAGGGCTTTTCGTAGGTGGCGGAATTACTTACCGTTATGACCGCATTACTGATCGAACCACATTTGGGAACAGCTCCGTTACTTACAATGTACACACTTATGGGGGCGGGGTTTTATTGCAGTATAACATTTTTAAAGGTTTTTTTACCCGAGCAAAATTGGAATTGTTGGGAAGAAAAATTCCTTCCACGGTTGATGTGTATGGAAGTTTAAGTAACCCAACTTTTAAAGTCAACTACATCCACAAATTTTATCCGGCCTTATTGGTAGGTCTGGGTTACAATCTTCTGCAAAGCAAAAATATTTTTATCCCACTCGTAATTTCTTATGACGTGCTTCATTCAGCCGTTGGCGCTCAAAATTCGCTTTACCGCTCGGGCTTCGTATTTCAATTAGGCTTTGTCAATATTTTTTAGGCAGCAACTTGTTCAATGAAAAATGCCACTCGTTTTCGGGAGGCATTTTTTTATCATTTTTATACCTTACCCTTGTGCATGGATATTAAGCAACTTGCTATTGACAAAACGTGGACTCTCTTTCTCGACCGCGATGGAGTTATCAATTTGCATTACCCTAATGATTACGTAAAAAAATGGAGTGAATTTTATTTTCTGGAAGGAGTGATGGACGCGCTGAAAAATCTTTCTACTGTTTTCAAACGAGTTATTGTGGTCACCAATCAGCAGGGAGTTGGTAAAAAATTAATGACGCAGGAAGACTTACAAACCATTCATGATGGCATGTTGAAAGAGGTGCGCAAATACGGTGGACGCATTCACGCTATTTACGCGGCTACAGATTTAATTGAGAACGACACACATAAACTGCGAAAGCCAAACATCGGTATGGCACTGAAGGCAAAGAAAGATTTTGTCGAAATAGATTTCTCGAAATCAATTATGGTTGGTGATACTGGAAGCGATATGCGATTCGGAAAAAATGCAGGAATGTTCACCGTGTTCGTTGGTGACGATTCAAAAATTAAAGAAGAAGAAAAGCAGTTGGTGGATTTTTATTTCGATTCGCTGAATGAATTCGCTAATTCACTAACGCATCACTCTTAAAGCTTGCATATTCTCTCAATCCCTCCTCTAAACATTTTATGGCTGCTTTTAAATCATCAACGTTCAACACGTACGCAATACGCACTTGATTTTTTCCTGATGCAGTTGTCGAATAGAATCCAGAAGCAGGAGCCATCATCACCGTAGCATTTTCGTAAGAAAATTTTTCAAGCATCCATTGACAAAATTCATCGGTATCTTTTACAGGTAGCGAAGTCACCGCATAAAAAGCACCGCCCGGATTTGGGCAAAACACTCCGGGAATTTTGTTTAAGCCTTCTATCAAAACATCTCTGCGTTTCTGATACTCAGCAACAATGCCGTTATAATAATCTGCACCTAGGTCGAACAAATTTTCTCCCGCAATTTGCCCAAGCGAATTGGGCGATAACCTCGCCTGTCCGAATTTTAAAGCCGATGCCAGCACTTCTTTATTGCGTGTTACAATTGCACCAATACGTGCACCACAAGCCGAAAATCTTTTTGAAATAGAATCAAACACAATCACATGCTCATTCATTCCTTCTAAGTTCAAAGCGCTGAAAAACGTTTTACCGCCATACAAAAACTCGCGGTAAACTTCATCTACAAACAAAAACAAATCGTGCTTCAAACAAATTTCGCGAAGCACGAGCAATTCTTCTTTGCTGTATAAATATCCTGTGGGATTATTCGGATTGCAGATGAGAATGGCTTTCGTTTTTGCCGTAATTGCTTTTTCGAAATCTTCAATAGGTGGAAGCGCAAAACCATTTTCAATAGAGGTAGGAATTGGTTTTACATTTATTTTTCCCACTGTGGCAAAGCCGATATAGTTTGCATACATCGGTTCTGGAATAATAATTTCATCATTTTCATCTAAGCAACTCAGCATGCCAAACGAAAGCGCTTCACTAGCCCCTTCGGTAATCATAAAGTTTGACGCATCAACTGCAATGCCTATGTTGTTGTAATACCCAGCAAATTTTTTACGATACGATTCAATGCCATTGCTTGGTGCATATTCAAGCACTTTCATTTCCAAACTTTTCAATTTATCCCAAAACTGTTTTGGTGTTTCTAAATCAGGTTGACCAATATTCAGGTGATAAACCTTTACTCCTTGCTTTTTTGCGACATCGGCATACGGCACCAATTTGCGAATGGGTGAAGCAGGCATCAATAAACCTTTCTTAGAAACTTTGGGCATGAATTACAATTTGAAAATGTGATAATTCTAAAATTTGAAAATGAAATACAATACGAAGAAATAAAAAAACTCTGCCGTTTCGTTACAGCAGAGTTTTTGTATTGTTCCCTCTCCTTACGAGAGGGTTAGGGAGAGGTTTAATTCTTTGGTGCCAACAAACTAGGTTGCTCCAGAGGAACAGATTTTTCGGGTTCTGCTTTTACCACGTCTCCTTTAATGTAGATTATTTTGTTAGGCTCACTAGCGTTTGAGGTAATCGTTACGGACTTTGTAAACGGTCCGGGTCTGCCTTGTGTGTTGTAAGTAACCAGTATGGTTGATTCTTTGCCAGGCAAAATCGGATCTTTAGGCCAACTTGGAGTAGTGCAACCGCAACTTGCACGAACGTTCGAAAGAATCAGTGGTTCTTTACCATTGTTCGTGAATTTAAATTCGTGTGTCACTTGCGGGCCTTCAGGCACTTCGCCAAAAACATAATTTTCTTCTTTCAAATTTATGATAGCCGCATTGGGATTAGGTGGCGTTTCCGCTTTCTTTTCTTCCGGGTTTGGAGCAACAGTAGCACCGTGATTATGCCCTGTATGATCATGGCCATCGTGCGAATGATCGACTGGGGCAACAGTTGCTTTCTTTACTTCTTTAGTTTCAGTTTTCTTTTCCTGTGCATTTGAATTAAACGCTACAGCAAGGATAAGGAGTGATGCAAATATTTTTTTCATAACAAGATTTAAATTTGACTTCAAAGATAATTTTCTGTTTCCTGCTTTCAAACTTTCTGATTTGAACCGGACAAGATTAACAAGATTTTAGTAACAAATAATGGCTTGGGATACACGGGTCAAGCCATCATTAGATATCACCCAACATAGGCCGCAACAAAATTTCTTCTATCACCGTGTTTTCAGAAAGATGATAAAGATCCCAAACGGTTTGTGCAATATCTTCGGATTTCATAAATCTTGATTCAGGCAAATTGCTTTGGCTCCAAGAATCAGTATATGTTGCTCCTGCAATTAGTGCGGTCACTTTAATACGATGCACCATTAATTCTTCGCGTAGCGCTTTCGACAAACCAAGCAAAGCAAATTTTGAAATGGAATATGAACCGCCATTCGGATAGGCCTGAATACTTGCCACCGAACAGAGATTGAAAATATGTCCGCTTTTCTTTTCGAGCATTTTCGGTAGCAACATTCTGCTCAAATGATATGCACTATAAAGATTTGTTTCAATCAACTTTTCTAAAGTTCCATCTTCTTCATTAATCACTTGCCCCGGAAGAAATACGCCTGCATTGTTGACTATAACATCTACTGCTCCGAATTCGATGTTTATTTTTTCGGCAAACGATTTTAGTTCTTCCTTTCGGCTTACATCGCACCTTTGAGTGATGAGTTTCAAGTTTTGAGTTTCGAGTTTCGAGTTTAATACAGCTAAGTCTTCTTCATTGCGAGAGCATACGGCTAAATCCCAACCTTCTCTTGCAAATTTTTCGGCAATAGCTCTTCCTATTCCTTTGGTAGCACCTGTAATTACAATTTTCTTGTTCATGGTTGAGTGTAAAACAACGACAAACATAACATAAACCAATTTTCAAATTTTCGAATTTCTGAATTCACACATTTTCTTTTCAAATTTTTCCTTTCTTAGCACCCTCACTATGTTGAAAATTTTTGAACAGTTAGGTGGTTTTCTTACGTTGATGCGCAGTGCATTTTCGAAGCCCGAAAAAGCGCAGATGTATTGGAAGGAAACTTTCCGTCAAGCAAAAGATATTGGTGTTGGCTCGCTACCCATTATTGCTATTGTATCTACTTTTATTGGAGGCGTAAGTGCTGTTCAGTTTGCATATCAGTTTCGCTCTATCAGTTTAGTGCCCATGTGGTGGATTGGTTCCATTGTGCGTAAAGGAATGATTCTAGAATTGGCCCCAACAGTTTCTGCACTTTTACTTGCCGGCAAAGTTGGTTCTAACATTGCCTCGGAATTAGGCACCATGCGCATTTCGGAACAGATAGATGCTTATGAAATTATGGGTGTAAATACTCCTGCATATTTAATAGGACCCAAAATTGCTGCTTCGGTTATTGTTGTTCCTATGTTAGTGGTTATAGCAGTTGCACTTGGAATTATTGGTGGTTGGGGCGCAGGTCTTTTAGGTGGATTTTTTTCTACTACAGAATATTTTCGCGGTGTGCAGGATGGTTTTGACGGCTACGATGTTTTTATTATGCTGGTTAAAGCGGTGTTGTTTGGTTTTACCCTTTCTTCTATTTCCTGTTACAAAGGATTTACCGTTCAAGGTGGAGCGGTGGAAATTGGAAAATCTTCTACACAAGCAGTAGTACTTAGTTCTATCGTAATGATGATTGTAAACTTTTTTGTAGCCTTCCTACTACTGTGATAGAAATAAAAAACATAAAGAAAAATTTTGGCTCGCAACAAGTGTTGAAGGGAATTTCTGCTTCTTTTGAAAACGGAAAGTGCAATCTCATCATTGGAAAATCCGGCTCAGGTAAAACAGTAACGCTAAAATGTATGGTGGGTTTGTTTGAACCCGATGAAGGAACTATTCTTTACGATGGCAGAAATATTACTGAAATGGATTTTCATGCGCGTAAGGATATTCGCAGAGAAATAGGAATGCTTTTTCAAGGCACCGCTTTGTTCGATTCGTTGACGGTTGAGGAGAACGTTCAGTTTCCGCTCGATATGTTTACTAATCAAACTGCAGCTGAAAAATTGGCACGTGTAAATTTTTGTTTAGGACGAGTGAACTTGCCAAATACCAACAAAAAATATCCTGGTGAACTTTCGGGAGGAATGAAAAAACGTGTGGGTATTGCGCGCGCAATCGTTATGAATCCTCGCTATCTTTTCTGCGATGAACCAAACTCAGGTCTCGACCCAAAAACCGCTATTGTGATTGACCACCTCATCAAAGAAATTACCGAGGAGTATAATATTACCACAGTGGTGAACACACACGACATGAACTCTGTAATGGGCATTGGCGATAAAGTTGTTTTTCTTCACGAAGGTTTGAAATACTGGGAAGGAAACAACAAGGAGATTATGCAAATTACTGATGGAGAACTTTTTGATTTTATTTTTGCCTCAGATTTTCTCAAAGATTTACGAAGGAACGCGAAATATTAGTTGTACCTGCGTGTTTTTAAGTTTATGATTTCACCTGTTTAAGAATTAAATTATCAATCATCAATCATCAGTAAAATGAGCGTTCTAGTCAACAAAAATTCAAAAATTGTAGTGCAAGGTTTTACCGGTAAAGAAGGAACATATCATGCGGAGCAAATGATTGCCTATGGAACCAATGTAGTTGCTGGTGTTACACCGGGCAAAGGTGGCGAAACACATTTGAATAAACCGGTTTTCAATACGGTGGCAGATGCGCGCAAAGCAACGGGTTGCAACGTGAGTATAATTTTTGTTCCACCTGCATTTGCAGCTGATGCCATTATGGAAGCCGCTGATGCAGGAGTTGAATTAGTGGTTTGCATTACCGAAGGAATTCCTGTGCAGGATATGGTTAAAGCGAAAAGCTATTTAAGCGATAAGTGCACAAGATTAGTTGGACCGAATTGTCCCGGAGTAATTACGCCTGAAGAAGCAAAAGTGGGAATCATGCCCGGCTTCGTTTTCAAAAAAGGAAGAGTTGGAATTGTTTCTAAAAGTGGAACGCTTACGTATGAAGCGGCTGATCAAGTGGTGAAAGCTGGTCTGGGCGTTTCCACAGCCATAGGAATTGGTGGAGATCCAATTATTGGCACCACTACAAAAGAAGCTGTTGAACTATTCATGAACGACCCCGATACTGACGGCATTATTATGATTGGAGAAATTGGCGGCTCTCTGGAAGCAGATGCTGCCCGTTGGATAAAAGATAATAACCGCAAACCGGTAGTAGGTTTTATTGCCGGGCAAACCGCTCCTGCCGGAAGAAGAATGGGACATGCAGGTGCAATCATTGGAGGGAAAGATGATACCGCTGCAGCTAAAATGCAAATCATGCGCGAGTGCGGAATAACGGTAGTTGATTCACCCGCTGCCATTGGTGAAACCATGGCAAAAGTGTTGAGTGCTGGCGCAAAAGCCTAGTGTTTATTTCAACTCTTGCTGCGCTTTCAAGTAGTCTTCGGGTATTCCAATGTCAATGAAGTAATCGTTGTAAATTTTTCCGCAAAGTTTTTTTTGCGAAACATATTTTTCCAACACCACTTTTTCGAAAGAGAATTTTTCTTCCACAATATTTTCAAAAATATTTTTGCCGAAGAAGTAAACTCCTCCGTTGATGAGTCCTTCAACTAAAAATTTCTTCTCCTCAAAATTTACAATTCTATTTTCATGAAGAAGTACCGTGCCGTAACGATCAAAGTTTTTCATAGACTTTAACGCCAATGTAATATCGGCTTCGTTTTGCAAATGAAAATCGCGAAGCGAGTTTAAATCAATATCGAAAAACGTATCGCCATTCAACACGAATGCAAAATCATTTACCAATTGAAACGCTTGCTTAATTCCACCACCGGTACCAAGCGGTTCTGTTTCTTTGCTGTAAGCAATTTCTATATCCAAATATCTGTTACCGAAAAAGGATTCTATAATTTCTGCCTTGTATCCAACCGAAAGAATTACGTTGTTGATTTTTTGCTTGCTGAGGTAAACAAACACGTAATGCAAAAATGGCTTTCCGTTAATAATTGCCATTGGCTTTGGCAAATCATTAATCACCCCCCGAAGGCGAGTGCCTAGGCCGCCTGCCAGCACAATGCAAGGAATTGATGATTGATGATTGATAATTGATGATTGAAAAGGCAACTGAAATTATTTTCCGGTTGAAAAAAGTTGTTCCTCTACCAACTGGCAAATGATGTGCCCTACTAGAATGTGGCTCTCCTGTATACGTGGCGTATCGTTACTAGGCACATTAAAAAGATAGTCGCAACTCTCTTTCATTTTCCCACCGTTTACACCGGTAAATGAAACTACATACATCCCTCTTTCCTTTGCTTCTTTTTGCGCGAGCAAAATATTTTTCGAATTACCGCTGGTAGAAATTCCAATCAGCACATCACCTTTTCTTCCATAAGCTTTAATTGCGCGCTCATAAATTTGGTCGTAACTATAATCGTTTGCCACAGCTGTTAAGAACGAAGTGTTCACATGCAATGCTTCAGCTGGAAGCGGCTCGCGGTCGCTGTAAAACCTGCCGGTAAATTCTGCCGCAAGATGTTGCGCATCCGCTGCACTTCCTCCGTTGCCACATAAATAAAGACGGTGCCCGTTCTCAAAAGCATTGGCGATAAGTTTCGAAACTTCTTCGATGCGCTTGATAAAAAGTTCATCAGCTAAAATTTTGTTCTTCACTTCAACCGATGCTGCAATAATGGATTTGATTTTACTCATGGCGCAAACTTCGAAAAAGTTTTGGGAAAATGTGCCTATTGATATATCCAGCCAAAACGTTTCTCATTTTCGATTTTGCTTCTTTGCAAATTCATGTAGGTTTGAGCAATGGCAGGTGTATTAATTCATATTGGTTTTCCGAAAGCGGGTTCTACGTATTTACAACATTGGTTTGCTAAGCACCCTGCTATGTTTTATCAGCCAAATGCATTGGCAGGTTTTTATCATTCTACCGATTTATCAAAGTATGCAGAGAGCACGCAACAACTACATGAATATTTTGTTTTGAGTGCAGAACATTTAAGTGCCTGGCAAGGCGAACCCGATATTGTTGGATTGAAAAACACGAATCTTTATGATGTGGAAGCATATCAGAAAAAAATTGCGGCAACGTTGCATGGATTGTACCCGCATGCAAAAATTTTAATTGTAACACGGGGTTATACTTCTTTCTTTCAATCGTTTTATGCCGAATATTTATCGGCAGGCGGCATACTTGATTTTGATGTATTGCTGAAAAACTTCGGTCCGTTTTTTAATTCGGTGTTGAACTATAGCGGAACAATTACTCATTACACAAATGTTTTTGGAGAGGACAAGGTGATTGTATTGCCTTATGAAATGCTTCGTCAAAATCCTCTGGCGTTCACTGCGCACATTGAAGAAAGGTTAGGTGTAAAAGAAAAATTTACGTTCATTTCGGAAAAAATAAATCCTTCGCTTAATGCGAATCAGCTTTTTACTTACAAACGATTTTCGAATTTCTTGTTTCGAATTATTCAGCCGTTGCCCTATAGTTTGCAGCGAATTATTTATGGTTACTACACTACTAAACTTCGAGTTAAAAAGCCAAACTCATTGATTCAATTTTTATCAAAGTTCAATAATGGTTCTGTGGAGTTACGTGGGTTGGAACAAACGCTTGAAGCGCTAGAAGGGCAAGCGGAAATTCTTCGCTACGAAAAATTGTATGAGCCTTATTTGAAAGAGTATTTGTTGTAAGCAGAACCTAAATAGAAAAAGTTTTTCCTTCTTCTGCTAGATAGCTTTCTGTAAAAACTTCCCGCGCTTCGTCTAAAAGCAAATTGAGATTTTCGTAACGCGCAGAAAAATGCCCCAGCAAAAGTTTTCCCGCATTTGCAGCCTTTGCCACTTTTGCCGCTTGCTTTGTAGTAGTATGAAACGTTTCCAGCGCACGCGGTTCATGTTCATGAATAAAAGTGGCTTCGTGATAAAGCGTATGCACTCCTTTAATCTGTTCCACAAAACTTTCGGTGTAAACAGTATCGCTGCAATAAGCATAACTGCGCGGTGGCAATGGGTCAAGCGTTAATTCTTTATTCAGAATTACATTTCCATTATCATCAATAAAATCAGCTCCTCCTTTTATGTCGTTGATGAGGTGATGCGGGATATTGTATTCAATAATTTTTTCGGCAATAATTTTTCGAAGATTTTTCTTCTCTTTAAATAAAAAACCGGTGGTGGGCAAGCGATGGCTCAGAATGATTGTTTCCACCGTTAGCATTAAATCTTCGTAAATAACTTTCGGTTCATCGGCAGTTAGGTGATGAAAATTTATTTTGAAACGCAGTTCGGTTTGCGAATGCTTTAAGTGAACTTGAATGATTTCTTCTAGACCGGCTGGACCATAAATATTCAAGTCGTGTTCGCGCCAATTCAAATTGAATGAAGTGAGCAAACCAATCAAACCATAGTAATGGTCGCCATGCAAATGCGAAATAAAAATATTATCGAGGCGAGCACGCTTGATGCCAAAATGATTCATACGAAACTGCGCGCCTTCGCCACAATCAATCAAAAAACAATTGCCGTTATAATTTAAAATCTGCGCACTGGGGTAGCGGTTATGAGCAGGTATAGCAGCATTGCTCCCGAGTATAGTCAGTTCAAAAAGCATCGTATTTCGCGATTAGGTTCTTAGATCGCGGTCGAGTTCTTCCATCATTACATAATCTACCGATTCGGTAACTGAAGGAACGATATTCAAGATAGGTTCGAGTTGAGAAATTTTAATTAGCTTTTGAATGTGTGCGTTCAAACCGGTAAGAACAAAAGTGCCGCCTGCTTCTTTGCACAAACGATTACCCACTAACAGGGCACTTAAGCCCGATGAATCCACATATTGTACATCCGTCAAATCAAGTACAATATTTTTAAAACCTTCGTTGTTTAAAATAACAAGTTCCGATTTTAATTGGGGAGCGAGATTATTCAGCAATTTTTCTTCGTTGAGTTTTACAATCACTAATCGGTCTCTTTTGTCAACTTGAAATTTCATGGGGCTCGGTTTGGTTTATAAAAATACGATTCTAAAGTAGAGGATTTTATGAAAAGAAAAAATTTCGGTGCAATGTATGCAAAAGGATTCTTTCTGTAAAACTATGTTAGCATTGTGCGCGTTTTATTTTTAAAATGGTTTGGGAGTTCAAAAGAATTCCTCTTTCTTTGGTAGAAGAGAAGTCAATAGAAAAATTAACGTGTGTAATATCTTCAAAAATTCAAAACAAAAAACAGACAAGTTTACTCTATTTACAAGTTGGTTTGCGTTTTGATAAACAAAAAATATGGAAGCAAAATTTTCACCTAAAGTTAAGGAAGTAATTTCTTACAGTCGCGAAGAAGCGTTGCGATTGAATCATGATTATATCGGCATAGAACATTTATTGCTCGGGCTCATACGCGAAGGTGAAGGGTTAGCCATTAAAGCACTCAAAAGTTTAGAGATAGATGCTGTAATGCTTCGCAAAACAATTGAAGACTCTATTAAAGACAAAGTGGCGAAAGGAAACTTTAATCCAAATAATTTGCCATTGACCAAGCAGGCAGAAAAAGTTTTAAAAATTACTGTGCTAGAAGCAAAAGTTTTAAAGAGCGATGTAATAGGAACAGAACATTTGATGCTTTCTATTTTGAAAAACAAAGACAACCTCGCTACACAACTGCTTGCGCAGTATGATATTGACTACGATGTTTTTAAAGCAGAATTGGATATTGTGCAAAATGAAACGAAGGAGATAAAGAAAACAAAATCGGAACTGCCGAATGAGCCGCATGATGATGAGCCATTTGAAGATGATAAAAGCCGTGGCGGAGGATTTGGTGCTACTCAACAACCTAAAAAACCAGGAGCTACAAAATCAAAAACTCCGGTGCTTGATAATTTTGGAAGAGATGTTACGCACCTGGCCGAAGAAGGGGCGCTTGACCCAATTGTAGGAAGAGAAAACGAAATTGAAAGAGTATCGCAAATTCTTAGCCGCAGAAAAAAGAACAATCCTATTTTAATTGGCGAACCGGGAGTTGGTAAAACAGCCATTGTAGAAGGTTTGGCATTGCGCATTGTTCAGAAAAAAGTTTCACGTGTGTTGTTCAATAAACGAATTGTGATGTTGGATATGGCGGCACTCGTGGCAGGCACAAAATACCGCGGACAATTTGAAGAACGCATGAAAGCTATTATGAATGAGCTTGAAAAAAATCGCGATGTAATTTTGTTTATTGATGAAATTCATACAATTGTAGGGGCAGGTGGCGCAACAGGTTCGTTAGATGCATCTAATATTTTTAAACCGGCTTTGGCCAGAGGAGAACTGCAATGTATAGGCGCTTCCACTTTAGATGAGTATCGTCAGTATATTGAAAAAGATGGAGCGCTTGCACGCAGATTTCAGCAAGTAATGGTTGACCCGCCATCGCCTGATGAAACAGTTCAGATTTTGACAAACATTAAATCGAAGTACGAAGAATATCACAGTGTAGATTACACTCCTGAAGCTATTTCTGCTTGTGTGAAACTATCGGTGCGTTATATCACCGATCGGTTTTTGCCCGACAAAGCCATTGATGTAATGGATGAAGTAGGCGCACGTGTTCACCTAAAAAACATTCACGTTCCCAAAAATATTATTGAACTGGAGAAACAGGTGGAAGAAATTAAGACACAGAAAAATCAGGTGGTAAAAAGCCAGAAGTATGAAGAAGCTGCGCGTCTTCGCGATTCTGAAAAACGGTTGCTCGAAGATTTAGAAAAAGCAAAAACACAATGGGATGAAGAGTCGCGTGTGAAGCATTTTCCGGTTAGCGAAGAAGATATTGCTGAAGTAGTAGCGATGATGACTGGTATACCGGTAAACAAAATTGCACAGAGCGAAAGCAACAAACTCATCAATATGACGAGCGAAGTTTCGGCTGCCGTTATTGGTCAGGATGTAGCGGTAAAGAAAGTTACTAAAGCTATTCAACGAAACCGTGTTGGATTGAAAGACCCTAAGAAACCAATAGGCACGTTTATTTTTTTAGGACCAACAGGTGTAGGTAAAACTGAATTGGCAAAATCGATTGCACGTTACCTTTTCGATAGTGAAGACGCGCTGATAAGAATTGATATGAGCGAATACATGGAGAAATTTTCTGTATCGCGTTTAGTGGGTGCGCCTCCGGGTTATGTGGGGTACGAAGAAGGCGGACAGTTGACCGAAAAAGTTCGCAGAAAACCATACAGTGTGGTGTTGCTCGATGAAATTGAAAAAGCACATCCTGATGTTTTCAATATTCTGTTGCAGGTTTTTGATGATGGTATTTTGACAGATAGCTTGGGTAGAAGAGTTGATTTCAAAAACACACTCATCATTATGACTTCGAATATTGGTGCGCGCGATTTGAAAGACTTTGGTGCAGGTGTTGGTTTTGCTACAAAATCAAAAAGTGATCAAAGCGAGGAGATGGCGGGCAACGTAATTACAAAAGCATTGAAACGTACTTTCTCTCCCGAATTTTTAAATCGAATTGACGATGTTATCATTTTCAATTCGTTGGGCAAAAATGAAATTCACAGCATTATTGATATTGCGCTGCGCGATGTTACTAAACGCATAGTTGAACTTGGTTTCGAAATTATACTGAGCAAAGAGGCTAAAGATTTCTTAGCCGACAAAGGTTACGACCCGCAGTTTGGTGCAAGACCGTTACACCGTGCTATTCAGAAATATGTCGAAGACCCACTTGCCGAAGAAATTCTTCGCGCAAATGCAAAAGCAGGCGATAGCTTTACCATTGAATTGAACAAAGAAGCCGAAGAGTTGACGATTGTTCATATTCCTGCAATGAAAAAAGCAGAAGCAGACGGAATTTAATTCTGCTTTTATAAAACAAAAAAGCCTCCTGATTTTTCGGGAGGCTTTTTTTATAGATAAATTTTTAGACTAATGCTCGGCATAATAAATATTTGACCAGGCATACCAGTTAATTCCAGGGTAAGAAATGCCGCTCCAAAGTTCCGGTGTGGTTGAGCCATCGCCATTAGTATCTCCTTTAACGGTATCATCACCATAAGAAGTAAACTGAACATCAGTACCATCATAATTTTGAATTTGTACATCACCATCGGGCAATAAAATTGAAAAGCCGGGAGTGGTATATCTGGCAAATTTTATTACAACATTATTACCTAATATCAATGTTTTCCCTGCATCAAAAGACCAACTGTTACCGCTCCATCCACCCAATACAAAAGCAACTTCTGTAACGCTCCAGGTCATGAGTGTTGCTTGGTCCTGTGCATGTACACAGTCTACAAAAATTCCGTTGGCGGCATTTGTCTCTACTGAATTATCGGGATTGTGAAAAACATTGCTGTCATCAAAATCAGTTGATATACCAATGATAACAGGATGTCCATTGTCGAAGAACGTATTGCCTGTTGCCACTGAACTTTGCGGACACCACGACATGTTTAGTGCTGCAAATTTTGAATCAGTGCCACCCGCATTATGTGCAAATACAGAGTTGGTGATAGAATTATTTTCCCCACCTCCCACATTCAACGCCTGTTCGTAAGTAGCCGTAGCATACCCCGCATAAAGAATTTTGCAGTAGTTAAGACTGTTATTTGAAGAACTGCCAAACGAAATAAACTGCCAATCGCCTTTTTGAGGAGCTGTTGCATTACCATCGCCATTGGTATCTCCACCATAAGCATCATCTTTTGAAGAGGTAAAAATGACGGGATGAGCAGCATTTCCATTTACTGCCAACATTCCACTACCTGCATTCACCACCATGCCTTTTTGTGCATCAAACTTTACAATGGTTCCTGCTTCAATAGTAAGCATGGCACTAATGCCTAAAAAATTTGCGCAATGATAAATATGACAACTGTCCCAAGTGGTGGCAACCGTAATACTGCTACCCACTTCCACAATTTGTTTGATACATGCATAAGGAGTATTTTCCTTAGTCGTTTTTTTACAAGAATTGTTGAAAAGCAAAATGACTACCGCTAAAAGAATGGGAATTGTTTTTTTCATTAGGTTTATATTTTAAGCAAGGTACAGTTAATGACGAAAAACTGAATTTTAATTTGCTAGTGGTTATTTCTATAACTCATTAAGCACGTACTTACAACCAAAACAAAATTTACGATTAAAGGGTAGAACTTTTTACTTTTCCCTTCAATATTTCAAACCAATATTTTTTGCATGTTTGCCGAGCTAACAGTTTAACCAATCATGAAAAAAATAGTAGTAGCCAACCGAGGAGAAATTGCATTGCGCGTAATGAAAAGCGCACGCGAAATGGGAATTAAAACCGTAGCAGTTTTTTCCGATGCCGATAGAAATGCTCCACACGTTCGCTATGCCGATGAAGCGGTAAACATTGGCGCTTCGCCTTCTAAAGAAAGTTATTTGTGTGGCGAAAAAATTATTGAAGTAGCAAAGAGATTGGGTGCTGATGCCATTCACCCAGGTTACGGATTCCTTAGCGAGAACGCTGCTTTTGCAAAATTGGTAGAGCAAAACAAAATCACGTTTATAGGACCAACTCCCGAATCCATTGAAATAATGGGAAATAAACTAGCCGCAAAAGAAACGGTTAAAAAATTCAATATACCTATGGTGCCGGGAAGTGAAGGTGCTATTACCGATGTGAAGGAAGCCAAGAAACTTGCAGAGAAAATCGGCTATCCGGTTTTAATAAAGGCAAGTGCCGGTGGTGGCGGAAAAGGAATGCGCGTAGTTAATTCAACCAATGAATTAGAAGAACAAATGCAACGGGCGCAAAGCGAAGCATTGAGTGCTTTTGGTGACGGCAGCGTATTTATTGAAAAGTATGTGGCTTCTCCAAAGCATATTGAAGTGCAGATTTTAGGTGACAATTATGGAAATATTGTTTACCTCTTCGAGCGAGAGTGTTCGGTGCAACGCAGACATCAGAAGGTTGTTGAAGAAGCTCCAAGTTCTTGTTTGACCCCCGAAAAAAGGAAAGCTATAGGTGAAGCGGCTGTGCTCGTGGGCAAATCATGTGCGTATGTTGGAGCTGGTACCGTTGAGTTTTTGGTTGACGAACAACTGAATTTTTATTTTCTCGAAATGAACACCCGTTTGCAGGTGGAACATCCGGTAACTGAAATGGTAACAGGAATTGATTTGGTGAAAGAGCAAATTAAAATTGCCCGTGGCGAAAAACTCAGTTTCACGCAAAGCGATTTGCAACTGCGCGGACATGCCATTGAACTTCGGGTGTATGCCGAAGACCCGTTGAATAATTTTTTGCCTGATATTGGTAAGTTGATTCAATACATAAAACCTGAAGGACCCGGAGTGCGTGTAGATGACGGCTACGAAGAAGGAATGGATATTCCTATTTACTATGACCCTATGCTATCAAAGTTGGTAGCGTATGGCAAAGATAGAACTGAAGCTATTGAACGATTGATTCGCGCTATTGATAGTTATAAAATAGCAGGCGTAAAAAACACGCTTGGCTTTGGGAAATTTGTGTTGCGGCATCCTGACTTTGTTTCAGGAAAATTCGATACAAATTTTGTTGGCAAAAATTTTAAACCCGAATATTTAAAAAGCGAGAATGCCGATGAAATGGAAATAGCAGCTTTAGTGGCTGAACGAATTTTTTCGGGCAAAGCATCGAAGAGCAAAAACGGAGCAGCTAAATACAATAATTGTAAAGAAGGTGCGAGCAATTGGGTGAAACAACGAAGCTCGTATCGCGATTAAATTTGTGCCACAATAAAACGCTGCAATAGCGCGTTTACTATCTGATGAAAAAAATCTCTGTTGCTTTACTTTTCCTGTTTCTAAGCGGCTTTTTGTTTGCACAAAAATTTAATAAGCCCAAACCTACTCCTGTTGTAAAAGAAAATCATTCGCTTCTTAAAACAGATTTGCAGAAAATAAAACTTTTCGAAGACACACTACATAGATTATCGAATGCTTTTACGTACGATACATTGCTTGCTGTGCGCCAAAAATCATGTTATGCTTTCATTCCAAAGTTGGTGACCGCTCTAAAGTTTGACAACTCTTTTTATTTCCCTTTCGATTCATTTGAAACGGTTTCGAAAATTTATGCGCCTGATAGTTCATTCCGGATTTTTACATGGCAATTGGTTTTACCAAAAGGGCATTTCCGTTATTACGGTTTAATACAAATGCGTACCACCAAACTTAAAATGTTTCCGCTTTTCGATTTGAGTGATACCATGCAATATGAACCACAGTTAATTACTACCAACGAAAACTGGTACGGTGCGCTTTACTATGGCATTGTTCAAAAACAGGCAGATACAAAAGCCATTTACACCATCTTTGGTTTTGAAGGTGCCGATGCTATTACCCGCAGAAAAGTAATTGAGATATTAACCTTCGATGCAAACGGCAAACCAAAATTCGGTGCGCCACTTTTCATTGCTAAGTATGATGAAGACTCAACACGTTATCAGCGCGCAGATACGCTCAGTCGTTTTTTTATTGAGTATAAATACAAAGCGCCAACGGTAATGAACTACGACCGCAATCTTGAAATGATTGTGTTTGATCATGTAGCACCGCCAAACGATAAAGGTAAAGGCGCTACTTTTAGTTATGTGCCGGATGGTACTTACGAAGGTTTTGTTTGGAAAAATAATTATTGGAACTGGGTTGAAAATGTTTTCACGTTTGGAATTAATGAGAACGATAATCCTCCTATTCCTGTTCCTTTATATGGCGAACCAAATCGTCAACCTGAATTGCCGAAGTAGTAAAAACTAAAGATAGAATTACACAAAGGCGCTAAGGCGCAAAGATTAAATCACCGGAATAGGCAAAACGGGCTCAATCATTTTTTTGACTACACTAACTGCATAATCAATTTCTTCTTTCGTGTTGTATTTGCTGAACGAAAAGCGAACCGCTTTTCTGTTTGGATTAGCTCCTATAGCTTCTAAAACATGCGAACCTTTTTCAGAACCCGAACTACAGGCACTGCCACCGCTTGCTGCCACACCAGCCATATCTAAATTAAAAAGAGTAAGCTCAGCTTTTTCGCAAGGCGGCAATGAAACACTGAGCACTTTGTAGTTGCTGCTTTCATCAGAAATATCACCGTTGAAATCAACTCCTTCAATTTCAGTTTTTAGTTTGTCAATCATATAATGTTTCAAAGCCGAAATGTATTTCTTGTTCTCTTCTCCCTGTTCCAATGCAAGTTCGAGTGCTTTACCTAAACCAACAATGCCGTAAACATTCTCAGTTCCTGCGCGCATGTTGCGCTCCTGTGCACCACCATCAATAAATGGTTTAATAGCCGCTTCGCCATTGATGTAAATAAAACCAACTCCTTTAGGTCCGTGGAATTTATGAGCAGAGCCGCTGAGAAAATGAATTTTAGTTTTCTGCACATCGAAAGGAAAGTAACCGATAGTCTGCACGGTGTCTGAATGAAAAATGGCATTGTGTGTTTTGCAAATTTCAGCAACCGCTTCAATATTAAGCATGGTTCCAATTTCGTTATTTGCATGCATTAAACTCACGAGTGTTTTTTTGTCGCTTGCTTTCAGTAAGTTTTCAAGGTCGTGTAAATTCACTCTTCCTTTTTCATCCAGTTTTACATAGTCAACTTCAATGCCTTCGAGCACCATGGTTTCTGCCGAATGCAAAACACAGTGATGTTCAATGCGCGAAGTGATAATTCTTTTCACTCCTAAATCGCGAACCGAACATTTAATAATGGTGTTGCTCGCTTCTGTTCCCGAGCCCGTAAAAAAAACTTCGGCTGTTGATGCGTTGAGATATTTGGCTACAATTTTTCTTGCACGCTCAACAGCTGCCTTTGCTTTTCTTCCATGCGAATGAATAGACGAAGGATTACCGAAATGCTCGGTGAGGTAAGGCAACATTTCGTCCAGCACTTCCTTGCTGAGTGGGGTTGTTGCCGCGTTATCGAGATAAACCTTCATGAGTTGCGAAAATAATTATTTGATCGAGTGAGTAGAATTACGAGTTGTCATCCTGAGCCTGTCGAAGGATTTAAAAGGAAGATGTTTCGACAAGCTCAGCATGCACATTTCCATTTATACCGCTACTTCTGCAGCAATGTGCGGATGCGGATTGTAGTTCTTCAATTCAAAATCTTCAAACTTAAAATCGAAAATATTCTTTACCGAAGGATTGATATGCATTTGCGGCAAGTCGCGAAAATCTCTGCTCAGCTGAAGTTTTGCCTGCTCTACATGATTGGAGTAAAGATGCACATCGCCAAAAGTGTGAACAAAATCGCCAAGACCTAAATCGCAAACCTGTGCAATCATCATGGTAAGCAAAGCATACGATGCAATATTGAATGGCACACCTAAAAACACATCGGCACTACGCTGATACAATTGACAGCTCAACTTGCCTTCGCTAACATAAAACTGAAACATGGTGTGGCATGGAGGCAAAGCCATTTCTTCAATGTAAGGAACGTTCCATGCGCTCACAATTAATCTGCGGGAGTGAGGATTCTTTTTTATCTGCTGTATAAGATTTGTAATCTGGTCAATTGATTGTCCGTTAGCCGCAGGCCAGCTTCTCCATTGGTAACCATAAACAGGACCAAGGTTTCCCCACTGTTTTGCAAACGCATCATCGTTCGCAATTTTTTGCGCAAATGTTTTTATGTCTTCGCCACCAAAGGATTCATTCTTCTTATAGATTTCATAAGGCCAGTCGTCCCAAATGCGCACTCCGTTTTTGCAGAGGTATTGAATATTGCTTTCGCCTTTTAAGAACCATAGTAATTCGTGAATAACGGCTTTGGTAAAAATCTTTTTGGTGGTGAGCAACGGAAATCCTTCTTCCAAATTAAACCGCATTTGATAGCCAAAAACGCTCGTAGTTCCTGTTCCTGTGCGGTCGTCTTTCCAAACGCCTGTGTTAATTATATGTCTTAGTAAATCGTGGTACTGTTGCATTCGGTGCTAAAATAAAAATATCGTTCCGAAGCCTCGGAACGATATTCACGTGGTGTGGAATGCATTGGATTTATAAATTACGGTTTTTTGTCGAAGCGATGAATTTTAAGCAGTTCATCCACATCGGCTAAATCTTTTAATCTGCCTGCCTGTTTTTTATTGGCAATAAGATTTTTCAGAGAAATAAAATAGATGATTCTGTTTCCCTCTGTTTGAAAAGCAATTTTTTCTACCTGTGCATCGGCATACTTTACTGCCACCATATGGGTAAATATGTCCACATGGTTTTGGCCATCGCCTAAACGGAAACAGGATGGCACAGAAAAGTCAAGTGTATAAACAGGTGTTTCACCTATACTCAGATAGTTCAGTTCAACTAACGCTTCGGTTATTTTGGCTTTATTTTCTTCAGCAGGATTTATCCAAATATCTAAATCGCTGGTGGTTCTGTCGTAACCATAAAAATTGACGGCATAACCTCCCACTACCATAAAATCAACATCGTGCTTAGCAAAAGCCGAAAGTATTTCGTCAAAATCAGCGGCAAACTTCATAAGGCAATTTTATGACGGTGAACTTACGCAAGAGCGGAAACCACTCTCCGTTCTTTAATGCCGCGTTGTAAACTATTTTTCTTCGTTCTTCTAAATTACTCAACCGTTCTTCATAGGAAGTGGCGGCACGCATTTTATGTGTGTATTCATTTTCTTCCTCAAACGATTTAAAAAACGTGATTCGTTTTTGCTGATTCGTTCTGTATTCAACCGAGGGTTCATTTAATTCATTTTCCTTTTTTTCGTCTTTCATACCGCTGTAGTTTTCATACTTACAAAGTTAAATATTTTGTGGATTAGGCTTTGTGATTACAACCGCATGTCCCTTTAAAAAAAATATCGTTCCGAGTCATCGGAACGATATTCACGTGGTGTGGAATAGCTTTTACCGCTCTATCACCAACTTCTTTGTCACCTTTCCTCTTTCATTTTCGATGGTAACAAAGTAACATGAGCAACACCCTCTGCAGCAGGTTCCAGAATGGTTACTTTTCTTTTGCCCATTTATCAATCAACTTATAAGCAAGTTTTTTACCTTGAGTAAGGGAGAGTTTTTTTACTGGAGTTATTTTTGAAGCCGCCTTGACAAGTAAGTTCTCATACTCCTTCTGTGGTACCACCACATATTTTTTACGCTCTATAGTTACTGTATTCATCGTGTTTCTGGTTGTTAGCATTTCAAATATAACTGAAATGCAAATGCGGAGGAGATGTTTTTGCATAGGAGGGAGATTTGAACCTACCTGTGGCAGGCAGGGCTGTTAACCTGCCTTAGAAACTACGGAACCAATTGTGGTTCGGCAACTCATGTCTAAAAAGTTGCAGAGGCAGTTACAGAGCGGAGGCTTCTATGAAGCCATTTGTTGAACCGGAAAGACAACTGTAACACCTACAGAGCCATTTGCCGAACTGGAAATACAACCGTAACTCCTACAGGGCCATTTGCCGAACAGGAAATACTACCGTAACTCCTACAGAGCCATTTGCCGAACTGGAAATACAACCGTAACTCCTACAGCGCCATTTGCCGAACTGGAAATACAACCGTAACTCCTACAGAGCCATTTGTCGTACAGGAAATACTACCGTAACTCCTACAGAGCCATTTGCCGTACAGGAAATACTACCGTAACTCCTAGAGAGCCATTTGCCGTACAGGAAATGCTTCTGTAAGTCCTACGGTGACATTTGCCGAACTGGAAATGCTTCTGTAGGGAGTGTTCAATAAACTGTGTCAGGTTTAAAAATATAATTTTGTTGCGTTGAGTGAAACGGACTTGAGCTCTGCTGGGAAGCAACTCAAGAAGGGATAACTCAACCGACTGGAATAGTCCAAGCGCG
>CANJZE010000031.1 GCA_947479455.1 Bacteroidota bacterium | reverse complement strand
GGTTCGGCAAACGCAAGTGAAACTGATGTTACCGAATTAAAACGAAAACTAAACGAGTACATTAAAGAAATAGACCTTTGTATTACGATGTTGAATGATTAAGGATGACAGAGAAAACGGAAACGGTTACTATCCAAGTGTCGGTGGCAGAGAGGCTCTACCCGTTAAAGGTAACGAAGAGCGATGAAGCGAAAGTGCGTCTGGCAGAAAATCTGGTAAATGAAAAAATTAAAACCTACCAGAACATGTTTCAGGGTAAAGACAAACAGGATTATATGGCTATGTGCCTTTTAAATCTCGCGGTAGAGTTTACCACTCTGCAAAGCGAAACGCAGCATAACCACCGGTTAACCGAAGAAAAGCTAAATCAGTTAGAAGAAATGCTCTCGGGCATCTGAATAAAACTTTCTCTCTCCTTTTTTTTTCAAAATCCATCATTCGTTTAGTGTTCGCATTTGTTGGTGTTTAGTGAAGCAGTTTCTGCTGAACCTCACCAACAAATAGTTAGAGATTGAATTTTTTTAATCATTATAAATCAATAACCCAAAATGGATAACACAATCATCATAATTATTGCGGCTTCGGCAGCGGTAGTGTCAGCGATTGTAGGTTTATTAGTGGGGCGTTCTATTACGCAGAAAAGCAATCTGGATATAGAAAAGAAAGCAGAGGAAGAGTTAAATAAAAAACTTGCCGATGCTCAGGCCACAGCCGATAAACTGCTGGCCGATGCCAAACGAAATGCCGACAACGTAAAGAGAGATAAGGAATTGCAGGCGAAAGAACATTTCATTCAACAAAAAAGTAAGCACGAAAGCGAAGTTGCCGAGCGCAACAAAAAAGTCGTGGAAAAAGAAGCGCAGTTGAAAGTATTGCAAACCGAAGTTTCGCAACGCACAGCCGAAGTTTCGAAAAAGGAAAAAGAAGTTGACAGCTTAAAAGAAAACTTAAACAAGCAATTGGAATTGGTAAATACCAAGAACGACCAGTTGAAAAAGAGCCACGAAATATTTGTCGGCAAGCTTGAACAGATAAGCGCGCTCACCAAAGAAGATGCAAAGAAAGAATTGGTAGATACCATGACGAAAGAAGCGGAAGCCGAAGCGTTGAGTTTAACCAAGGTGCTTATTGACGAAGCTAAAAGCAAAGCAAATAAAGAAGCCAAGAAAATTATCATTCAAACAATTCAGCGTACCGCTGCGGAAAACGCCATTGAAAATACCGTTTCGGTTTTCAATTTGGACAGCGATGAACAGAAAGGTCAAATCATTGGTCGCGAAGGAAGAAACATTCGTGCACTTGAGTCGGCAACAGGTTGCGAGTTTGTGGTAGATGATACTCCTGAAGCAATTATTATTTCGGGTTACGATCCTATTCGCAGAGAAATCGCGCGCCTCTCGTTACAACGTTTGGTAACCGATGGAAGAATTCACCCCGCGCGAATTGAAGAGGTGGTGGCAAAAATTAAAAAGCAACTCGAAGAACATATTCTTGAAATTGGTGAGCGCACGGTTATTGATTTAGGTATTCAGGGCTTGCATCAGGAGTTGATTCGTTATGTGGGCAGAATGCGTTTCCGTTCTTCATACGGTCAAAATCTTTTGCAACACAGCCGCGAGGTGGCCAATCTTTGTGCTACCATGGCAGCGGAATTAGGATTGAATCCGAAGCTCGCAAAACGCGCAGGTTTACTTCACGATATAGGTAAAGTGCCTGATGAAGAAAGTGAATTATCGCATGCGCTGCTGGGAGCAAAATTGTGTGAGAAATACGGTGAGCATGCAGCCATCGTAAACGCTGTAGGTGCGCACCACGATGAAATGGAAATGAAATATGTTATCTCTCCAATCATACAGGCGTGCGATGCTATTTCAGGTGCCCGCCCTGGTGCACGTAGAGAAATTATGGAAGGTTATTTGAAACGTATCAAAGACCTTGAAATATTAGCGCAGTCATTTGATGGAGTAGATAAAGCTTACGCTATTCAGGCGGGAAGAGAACTTCGCGTAATTGTAGAAGCCGATAAAATTGATGACAAGAAGAGCGAAGAAATGTCGTTTGCTATTTCGCAAAAAATCGAAAAGGAAATGACGTATCCCGGTCAGGTAAAGGTTACGGTTATTCGCGAAAAGAGAAGCGTAAGCGTAGCGAGATAATTCGTATTGCAAAATAAAATGAGCGGTCAGATAATTTTATCTGACCGTTTTTGTTTCTGGTCTATTCATACATTTACTTCGTGCAAACCATTCATCAGATTTTAAAACAGTATTGGGGCTTCGATGAGTTTCGTCCGTTGCAGGAAGAAATTATCAATGCTGTTTTAGATGGAAAAGATGCGCTTGCATTGCTACCTACAGGTGGTGGAAAATCAATTTGTTTTCAAGTTCCCGCGTTGGCACAAGAAGGTTTGTGCTTAGTTATTTCTCCTCTCATTGCTTTAATGAAAGACCAGGTTTCGAATCTTAATAAAAAAGGAATCAAAGCAGTTGCCATTTATTCTGGAATGCCTTACTCGCAAATTGATGCGCTGTTAGATAACTGCATTTACAGCGATGTAAAATTTCTTTATCTCTCTCCCGAGCGCTTAACCACCGATGATTTTCTTGCGCGTATGCAGCGCATGAAAATTAGTTTGATTGCTGTGGATGAAGCGCATTGCGTTTCGCAATGGGGTTACGATTTTCGTCCGCCTTATTTGCGCATTGCAGAGATAAGGGAGAAGTTGAAAGGCATACCGGTGATTGCACTTACAGCAACTGCAACCTTGAAAGTAGTAGATGATATTCAGGAAAAATTATTGTTTGCGCAGAAGAATGTGATGCGCAAAAGTTTTGTGCGAAAAAATTTGAGTTATGTAGTTCGCAAAACTTCGAATAAAGAACAGGCTCTGCTCGATATTCTGAAGAAGGTAAATGGCTGTGCTGTTGTATATGTGCGCAATAGGAAAAAGACAAAAGAGTTTTCAGACCTGTTGAACAAGAATGGAATCAAGTCCGATTTCTATCATGCAGGCTTAGTTACAAAAGAGCGCTCGCAAAAACAGGATAATTGGGTCAACAACAAAACGCGCGTAATCTGCAGCACCAACGCCTTCGGAATGGGCATAGACAAACCCGATGTGCGTACGGTGATTCACATGGATATTCCCGAAAGTATTGAAGCGTATTTTCAGGAAGCGGGTCGCGCAGGTCGCGATGAAAAAAAAGCGTATGCCGTACAGTTGATTGAAAATGGCGATATCCTAGAACTCGACAAAAAAATAAAAGAAGGTTATCCATCTGTTGAATTCATCAAAGAAGTTCATGAGGCGTTGCTCACTCATTTTCGAATTGCAATTAACAGCGGCATGAATGAAACTTTCGATTTTGAAATTGCTTCATTCTCCGAGCAATTCAAATTTCCGATGGCGAAGGTTCTTTCTTCCATCAAGATTTTAGAACAACAAGAATTGCTTCGTTTAACTGAAAGTGTTTTCTCGCTTTCAAAAGTTAAAGCCATTGCCGATAAAGATGCGCTCTACAAATTTCAAACTGACCACGCAAAAGCAGAACCCTTAATCAAATTTCTTCTGCGCACTTCAGAAGGTGTGTTTGAAGATTTTGTTCCTGTAGATGAAGAAGTGATTGCGCAGAAATTGAAAATTACTTCGAATGAAGTCGTTCGACAATTGAATGCACTACATAAGTATCGCATCTTCTTTTATCAGGCGCGAAAAGAAAAACCGCAATTGACCTTTCTTCAAAACCGTGTGCCCAAACAAAACCTTCGTCTTGATTTGGATTTCATTCGCAACCGAAAAGAAGATATGGAGGAGCGCTTGAAATCCATTCGACACTACGTGACAGATAACACCCTTTGCCGCACGCGCTTGCTTGTAAAATATTTTGGTGAATCGCTTTCCACTCTTTGCGGTATCTGCGATGTTTGTGTGGCGCAAAAGAAGAGCGGCTTATCTGTCGAAGATTTCTCTAAAATTGTTGCGGCTGTAGAAAAAGAATTGCGAATTTCTCCGTTAAACACAAACGCACTCAACGAAAAACTAAAATTGAAGAAAGAAGATTTGAATGCTGCCATTGATTATTTACTCGACAGCGGCAAAACCGTTTTAACCGAAACCGGAAAACTGAAATGGCAATAAGCAGAAAAATAATTTTTACCGTCACCAACGACTTGACCTACGACCAGCGCATGCAAAAGATTTGCAGAAGCTTAGCGAATGCCGGTTATGAAATTGAACTGGTAGGAAGAGAAAGAAATACTTCTGCTGCTCTCCTAAATGAACCGTTCAAGCAAACCCGGTTAAAGTGCACCTTCAATAAAGGCAAACTATTCTACTTTGAATACAACTTACGTTTGCTTTTCTATTTGCTGTTTCAAAAATTCGATGCGCTTTGCGCCATTGATTTAGATACGATAGTTCCCGTTTATCTGGCGGGTAAAGCAAAAGGCGCAAAACTGATTTACGATGCGCATGAATACTTCACTGAAGTTCCCGAAGTAATCCGCAGGCCATCGGTAAAAAGAGTTTGGGAATGGGTGGAAAGAACTTTCGTTCCGAAGTTTGATTTGGCTTACACCGTTTCTCCCGCGCTTGCTGAATTGTTTTCGAAAAAGTATGGCAAGGAATTTCAAGTAATCAGAAACATTCCGTTGCTTGTTCAACCGTCAACCGTCAACCGTCAACCGTCAACCATTTTATACCAAGGCGCACTAAACGAAGGTAGAGGATTAGAACATTTGATTGAAGCAATGAAGGATATTGATGCTAAACTATTGTTAGCAGGCGAAGGAGATTTATCAGATGAACTAAGGAGTTTGACTAAGAAATTGAATCTTGAACACAAAGTTGAGTTTCTTGGTTTTGTAAAGCCAGATAAGTTGAAAGAGTTAACGGCTAAAGCAACTATCGGCATCAATCTTTTAGAGCATAAAGGATTGAGTTACTACTATTCGCTCTCCAATAAATTTTTCGATTATATCCATGCAGGAGTTCCGCAGGTTTGTATTGCATTTCCTGAATACAAAAAAATTAATGATGAATACGAAGTGGCTTTGTTGGTGGAAAGTTGTGATGTAGATGAAATAAAAAAAGCCATCACACCTCTTTTGAGCAATGATGATTTGTTTAAGCGGTTACAAAAAAAATGTGAGGTTTGCAGCCACGATTTAAACTGGCAAAACGAAGAGAAAAAATTAGTGGCACTTTACGATGAATTACTCCGATAAAACTCTTCACATAGTTTCCTTTAACGTTCCTTACCCACCCGATTATGGCGGAGTGATTGATGTTTTCTACAAAATAAAAGCGCTTCACGATTTGGGAATAAAAATTCATTTGCACTGTTTCAATTACGGGCGCGATGAGAGTGAAGAGTTGGGCAAAATTTGCGAGAAGGTCTATTACTATCCTCGTAAAAAATTCTATCAAGCAATTTATAGCAAGGTTCCTTACATCGTGGGTTCACGGCAAAGTGATGAGTTGCTGAATAACCTAATAGCAGACAATCATCCTGTTTTGTTTGAAGGATTGCATACTTGTTTTTATCTGAAACATCCTGCACTCAAAGACAAAATTAAAACGGTGCGCATGCACAATGTGGAATGGGATTATTACCGCAGTTTGAAAGAAGCGGAGAGCAATTACCTCATCAAATTTTATTTCAATCTCGAATCGAAAAAGCTCAAGAAGTTTGAAGACGAATTGAAGAATGCAGACAAGATTTTTGCCATCAGCAAAAGCGATTACGAATACCTGCGGCAGAGTTATGAAACTATCAGCTATGTCCCTGCCTTCCACAATAACGGCACCGTAACAAGCAAAACAGGGAAAGGAAATTTCATTTTGTATCAAGGAAACCTGAGTGTGGTGGAAAATAATCAGGCTGCCATGTTCATTGCAAAAAAAATTGCCGAAGGAATGTCGAACAAATTTGTTTTCGCGGGAAAGAACCCAACATCTTCTCTCAAAAAAGAAATCAAGAACATCAAGAACATTGAGTTGATTGAAAACCCGCCTTTTGAAAAAATGGCGCAACTGATTGCCGATGCACAAATCAATTTGCTGCTTACTTTTCAAAGCACCGGAATAAAATTGAAATTACTTAACTCACTTTATAGAGGAAGATTTGTAGTAGTGAACGGAAAAATGGTGAACAACACCGGGCTTGAGGAACTGTGCATTGTAGAAGATAATCCGAACGCTACCAAACGCATTCTTTCAGATTTAATGGAGATAGATTTTACGCAAACGGATATTGAGAAGCGCAAAATTATTTTGGATGAAGGCTTCAGCAACCGCGCCAATGCGATGAAGATTGCAAACGAAATTTTTGGAGATGGAATTGCTCTATCCTAAGCGGTTTAACCACCAGATTGCTCCGTTCAGCACAGAAGCAAAACTCACCCACAGCAAATAAGGAATCTGCAAAAAAGCCGCAGCAGGTTTTATCTTTCTGAAAACTACAATCATGTAAATGATAGATAGCCACATTAAAATTATTTCTCCAAAGGCAACATCAGGTCGTTGAAAAGAGAAGAAGAAAACACTCCACCAAAAATTCAAAAACAATTGACCAAAGAACACAAGCAGTGCGTTTGTTCTTGTTTCACTTGCTTCTGAATTCCAAATCATAAAAAGAGAAATTCCCATTAAAGCATATAGGATAGTCCATACAGGACCGAACAAAGAATTGGGGGGATTGAAACTTGGTTTGTTCAATAGTATAAACCAATCGCCTGTTACTTCATGGGCAGTTATAACACCTGATAACCCACCAACTGCAATGGGAAGTGCAAGGCAAACAATGAGTTGAAAAATGCTTTTTAGTTTCATATCGTATTGCAAAGATGCAAGGATTGTTTTGTGCGTTGCAATTTTCGCTAACATTTTTTTAGAAGTCTCTCAACGTTTTGTTTTTTATACGGCACGATATTGATTACAGAAAAGCAAATTACAACTATGAAAACAATTTACACTTCCCTCTTTTTTTTCTCCTTACTGCTGTTTTCTCAAAGCATTACAGCGCAACTCAAATGTAAAATCAACAATGATGCTTCAGGCGAAACAACGACTTGCTATCATGCAAATGGAAAAAAATCTACAGTGATTTTTAAAGACACCAAAGAGTATCGTTGGCACAAATTGAAAATTTACGACAACACAGGCAATGAAATTTACAGTAAAGAATATGGTGTGAAATGGGGAAGCAGTGGTGTTGATTTGAAATATTTCACCAATGGACAAGTGCAAAGTGCCCGTTACACCATGCAACCCGATGGAGGCATTCAGCATTATGATGTAAAAACAGTTTTTAAAGAAGATGGAAATTTTGACCATGAAGAAGACAACAGTTGGGGTGATGATGGCCGCAGGCATGTAACTACGCCATACACACCAATGCCTCTGGTTAAAACAGAGCCAACAAAACCTGAAGTAAAAAAACCAAACGAATGTGCGCCTGTACAAACGCAGTTTGAGTTTTGTATCATCAATAACACCAGCGATGAAATTGTAATTACAGCTAACAATACGCTCACGTTTGGTAAGCCAGTAACAAGAACGGCAGATTTAGGAGATACCGTGTTGATAGAAAGTTATTACGCGCAACCGGGTTCGCCATCGCCATTGAGCATTTTTAAAATTTCGCTAAAGGACGACCCAAAGAAAGGATATCGCTTTCAGATTAAACATATAGCCGGAAGTCAAGAGCGAAAACAATATGCAGCCGTTTCACTTCGAAGAATCAGAAAATGATTTGGAAATAATTTTTGCCACTTTTCTTGCCCCGCTTTCATTGAAATGGCAATCGTCATAAAATACAGAAGTGTCTTTTGGAAGCTGCGAAGCAAGGTCAATAAATTTTATTTGCGGATGAGTTGCGCAGAAATTTTTCATTCTTTCGTTATACATTCCCATAGCCTGGTTTAATGCTCCCGTAGAGTAATAAGCGTGATTTTTTTCTTGCTGAAATTCTCCAATACCTCCCATCCAAAGCAAATTATTTTCCAATTCGTTCATTGAATCTTTATACGAGGTTGCCTGATTGATAAGCACTAATTTGATTTTCTGCTTTTGTGTTTCATCATAAATCAATTGCAGGTTTCGTTCATATTCATTGAGTGCAGAGGTCAAATCGGGAAGCGAGTCAATTATTAGCGAAGCATGCTGACGATGTTCTCTCCAGGTTTTATAAATCTCTCCTTTATCATCCTGCACGTTTTCCCATTCTACTTTTTCTGTTCGATGTAAAAATTTCTGAACAAGTTGAAAGAGTTGTAATCTTCTCCACCAAACCGTTTCATTTTTGGTTGAAAGAAAAATTTCGTTTACGAATTTGTTTTCTAATTCAGGAGTAAACTTAAAGTTACCATCAAACAACCAATCCTGACTTAATCGTTTCATCAAATCGTTTAGGCCAACCATTAAAATCACTCCATTAATTTTCCCCAGTTGTGGAACGAAATATTTCAGTTGAATAAAATTTTCCCGAGTAGTGCATCCGCTTTTACCAATGCTACCGATTGATAATTGATGATTTGTTTCATCCCGATGCTCTGAACGGGAGATAATTGATAGTTGATGAAACCAAGTTTCCTTATCATCTAAGTAAAGGCATTCTGTAGTGCTTCCACCCAGGCACAAATATTTTCCATTTGAATTATTTTCAAATTCTTCTCCGCGGAAACCTTGTGAGTTAATGGAGAAATTTTTCTCTCCTCCTACTCCGCAGAAAATACTTGAATCAGGACGAAACGTGTGATGAAGGTTTGGCTGCCACACATATAGATTGTCATTTTGCGGATAGCATAATCGCAACAGGTACTCTGCTGTAACAGCTGAAAGCAAAAGTGAGAAAGCAAAGAGCAAAGTAATTTGAAAAAATGCTTTAAGCATGACCTACTTTAATTTTGAATCAAAAATAACTCGATAACTCAAGAAATTTTTTGCGAGACCCAATCCAATTTTATTTGGCAGAAAAGTATTTTTCTCTTAAATATGCTTGAAGAAATTTTAACCCAAAAAAAAGATGAAAAAATATTTTACAGCAATTACGATTGTGATGTTGACAGTTGTTCATGCTCAACAAGTTAATTTTGATTTTACCGGATTTGATCAAACTTACACGGTGCCAGCCGGAGTCAATTCCATCACAATAAAAATGTGGGGAGCCGGTGGCGGTGGTGGCGATAATAATAATACAGGACCTGGCGGAGGAGGAGCGTATGTTAATGGCTCTATCTGCGTTACTCCGGGTGAACCACTTACCATCGTGGTTGGGGCACGAGGCAGACAAGGAGGAACTAACGCCATGAGCCAAACTTATGGTGGCGGTGGTTTTGGTAGAGACTACTCGCGTGATGGAGGGAGTGGTGGAGGTAGAAGTGCCATTTTAAGAAGCACAACCCAAATTGCTATTGCCGGTGGCGGTGGTGGTGGCGGTGGAAGTGGGTCAAATGGTGGTGATGGTTCTAGATATCATGGAGGTGCCGCTGGCGGTGTTGGCGCTAACGGAACACAAGGTGGAGATAGAAGTAATTTTTCGGGTGGTGCAGGAGGCTGTGGTGGATTGAACACCGGAGGTATTCAGAATTGCAATGGAGGGGGCGATGCGGTAGGATGGCAAGGAGGTAATGGAGAATCGGGAAGTTTTACCTATGGCGGTGGTGGCGGTGGTGGTGGCTATGCTGGAGGCGAAGGAGGCGCAAGCGGGGGTAATAACAGCGGAGGTGGAGGAGGAGGTTCTTCTTATTTTTCTGGAACGCTCATCTCTTCTGTTTCGGCTGTTGGTAGCACAGCCGGAAATAATACCGATATAGATAACGGAAGTGCCTATGGTGGAGGTGGTGATAGAGGCAATGATGCAGCACAAAATGGTCGCGTGGTAATTATTCCCGATTCTCCTTTAGGGGCAATATCCGGAACGCCTTCGGCTTGTGTAAATAGTAATACTCAACTAAATCATTCCGCTTTAGGAGGAACGTGGTCGAGTGATAATAATGCTGTGGCCACTGTAAATACTACAGGATTAGTGAGCGGTGTTGCAAGCGGTACTGCAACAATATCTTATAGTTTAACCACCGCTTGTGGTACAAGCACAGTAACTCAAACAGTAACTATCAATGACGTACCAGCTGTTCCAGCTATTTCAGGAACTCCTGATGCTTGTGTTAGTTCAACTACTCAATTGGCTAATACAAGCGTTGGTGGAACCTGGTCGAGTAGTAATAACACGGTAGCAACTGTTGACAATACCGGTCTAGTGAGCGCAGCTTCAAGTGGAACGGCAGATATTAGTTATGCGGTTACAAATGGTTGCGGAACAACTACGGTTCAACAAACAGTAACTATCAATGACGCACCAGCTGTTCCAGCTATTTCAGGAACTCCTGATGCTTGTGTTAATTCAACTACTCAATTGGCTAATACAACCGCTGGTGGAACCTGGTCGAGTAGTAATAACACGGTAGCAACTGTTGACAATACCGGTCTAGTGAGCGCAACTTCAAGTGGAACGGCAGATATTAGTTATGCGGTTACAAATGGTTGTGGAACAACTACGGTTCAACAAACAGTAACTATCAATGATGTACCAACGGTTCCTTCAATTTCTGGAACTCCCGATGCTTGTAGCGGTTCAACAACTCAATTAGCTAATAATGTAATTGGTGGAACTTGGTCGAGCAGTAATAACACCGTAGCAACTGTTGACAACACCGGTTTAGTGAGCGGAGCATCAAGTGGAACTGCGGATATTAGTTATGCAATTACAAACGGTTGCGGAACTAGCACAGTGCAACAGACGGTTTCAATCAATGCTTTACCCATTGTAGATTCCGTTGTGGTAACGGGCGCATTGTGTGGTGGAAGCAATACTGGCTCTTTAACCATATTTGTAAGTGGTGGAACACCAGCGTTTTCGTATTCAAATGACAATGGATTAAGTTTTCAAAGCAATAACAACTTTACAGGATTAGCTTCTTCTACTTATAATTTAGTAGTTACGGATAATTCAAACTGTAGTGCTTCTACTTCAGCAACAGTGCAAAGTTCTGCGGGTGTCTCTGCTTCGGCTTCGGCACAAAATACTACTTGCGGAAATGATAACGGTTCAGTTAGTGTAACTGTGTTATCTGGAAATGCAATTAGTTATTTGTGGAGTAGTGGCGACACGACTATATCCGTTTCAGATTTAACGGGAGCAACGTATACCGTTACAGTTTTTGGTGATGGTGGGTGTACTGCTACAGCAACGGCAACCGTAGATACTAGTAGTTCGATAAGTGCAAACATAGTGAGCAACAAAAGTATTATGTGCTCGGGCGATAGCGCACAAATTTGTGCTGCTGCAGGATTTAATTCGTACTTATGGAACACCGGTGCTACAACGGAATGTATACGAACATTATCTGCCGGAAATTTCTACGTAACCGTTACCGACATCAATGGATGTTCGGCAGCCTCAAATCATTTGGCAATTGGAACTTACCCTTTACCACCGGTTTCTGTTAGTGTGAATGGCGATACCCTTTCTGCGTACAATGCTGCGAGTTATCAATGGTATTTTAATTCAAGCATCATACCTGGTGCAACGTCTGAAACTTACGTAGCCCAGCAAACCGGAAGTTATACGGTGCTGGTAACCGATACCAACGGCTGCAATGCTTTGTCAAATTCAGTAAACCTTACGGTTACAGGCCTTGTTTCAGTATTGAATGATTCGTTCATTTTGATTTACCCAAATCCAACTTCAGCTAATCTTTTGTTTGTAGAAACCGGCTCGGCTTTGTCCAAAAAACCATTGGAGATTTTTGATACGGAAGGTCGATGTATGAGTAAGACAGAAATCGCGTTTACTAAAACAGCTGTTGATGTTTCACAGTTTGCCGCAGGAATATACTTGCTGAAAATAGAAGGAAGAGTTTATAAATGGATAAAAGAATAGCAAAACGCAATTAAGAGGAAACCTTATAGGTTTCCTCTTAATTCTTGTTCTCTTTCTATTGCTTCAAACAATGCTTTGAAATTCCCTTTGCCAAAACTCTTGGCTCCGCAACGTTGAATTATTTCAAAAAAAACAGTCGGTCTATCTTGAACAGGTTTGGTAAAAAGTTGAAGAAGATAACCTTCATCATCGCGGTCAACAAGAATGTTTAACTCTTTAATTTTGTTTACATCCTCATTTATTTTTCCGACACGTTGCCAAACTTCTTCGTAATAAACTTCGGGAACGTAAAGAAACTCCACACCACGTGCGCGCAACTCGGTAACAGTTGAAATAATATCATCAGTAGCAATGGCAATGTGTTGCACACCCGCACTTTTATAAAACTCTATGTATTCCTCAATCTGACTTTTCTTTTTTCCATCAGCCGGTTCGTTGATAGGAAATTTCACAAAGCCGTTTCCGTTGGAGACCACCTTGCTCATCAAAGCAGAATACTCGGTTGAAATATCCTGGTCATCGAAGGTGATAATGAGTTTGAAGCCCATCACATCTTCATAAAATTTCACCCACTCATTCATTTTGCCGAGTTCAACATTGCCTACACAGTGGTCAACGTGCTTCAATCCAACACTCTTTACCGGAACGTTTGATTTCTTTGCAGCATAGCCAGGAAGAAAAACCCCGTTATAATTTTTTCGCTCTACAAATTTGTGAATGGTTTCTCCGTAGGTTTTAATGGCACTGATAACAACTTCTCCGTTATCATCTTTGTAAACGGTTGGCTCCATCACCGCAACTGCTCCGCGTTTAGTAGTCTCTTCAAAACTTTTTCGCGCATCATCTACCCAAAGCGCCAACACCTTCACACCATCGCCATGCAACAAATGATGCTTTGAGATTTCACTGTCCGAAAGAATTGAACTCGTCAACACCAAACGAATTTTGCCTTGTTGTAAAACATAACTCGCTCTATCACGCACTCCCGTTTCGGGACCCGAATACGCAACGAGTTCATAACCCCACGCGCTTTGATAATAGTAAGCAGATTGTTTGGCATTGCCTACATAAAATTCTACGTGGTCGGTACCGTTGAGGGGAAGAAAGTCTTCCACAGATTTTGATTTTACTTTTTCGATTGTTTCAGTTTCCATAATTTTCAATTTGTGTTTTTTGTATTCAAGTCCCCTTTAGGGGATTTAGGGGTTTACTCCACCCAACTCCTATAATAACTTCCGTCCTCCAACTTCAACGCATCTTCAGTAATTGAAAGCGGCTTGAAAGTATCGACCATCACAGCTAATTCTTTGGTCTCCGTTTTGCCGATTGATTTTTCTACAGTTCCTGGATGCGGCCCATGTGGAATTCCAATCGGATGAAGTGTAATCATTCCTCGCTCCACGTGTTTGCGACTCATGAAATCTCCATCCACATAATACAACACTTCATCGCTGTCCACGTTACTGTGGTTATATGGCGCAGGAATACTTTGCGGATGATAATCATACTTGCGCGGCACGAACGAACAGATAACAAAGTTGTGCGCCTCGAACGTTTGATGCACTGGTGGCGGCTGATGCACACGACCGGTTATTGGTTCAAAATCGTGAATAGAAAATATGTACGGGTAATGATTGCCGTCCCAACCAATAGCATCAAACGGATGCGAAGCATAATGATACGGATAGAGTAAACCCTGCTTCTTAATATAAATCAAAAAATCTCCTTTGCGGTCGGTGGTGGTTAAGTTTTGCGGGGCTCGAATATCGCGCTCGCAGTACGGAGAATTTTCGAGCAACTGACCAAATTCATTTCTGTAACGCTTTGGATATTGAATAGGAGAGAAGGACTCCACAATCAACAGGCGATTGCTCTTGGTTGCGAATTCCATTTGGTAAGTAGTGCCGCGCGGAATAACGATATAATCTCCATAGCTGAATTTCAATTCTCCGAAAATAGATTTCAAAACACCGGTGCCTTCATGCACAAAAATAACTTCATCGGCATCGCTGTTTTTGTAGAAATAACCTTTCATTGATTTTTTCGGAGCTGACAAAACAATATGCACATCATTGTTGACCAAAACAGGAATACGCGATTTCAAAAAGTCTTCAGTCGGTTGCACATCAAAACCTTTATAACAACGATGCTGCATATTTTTTGAGGAAGCAATCTTCGGACTCACATCAATCGGCTCATCAATCTTTTTTACGAGCGTTGGTGGATGACAATGATAAATGAGCGAGGAAACACTATGGAACCCTTCGGTGGAAACTAATTGTTCGCTATACAATCCGCCTTTAGGTTTTTTGAATTGCGTGTGACGCTTGTGAGGAACCTTTCCGCGTTTTTGATAATGAGGCATAGAGAGATTTTAGATTTTAGAAGTAAGATTTTATGTTTCATCCCGATTCTTTCGGGAGATTGAATACAAATCCAAAATACAAGTCAAACCTAAACGATTTTTTGTGTAGGGAGAAATGATTTTGCTCAAGAATTTATTCTACTTGAATTTCAAATCTAAAAGCAGAGAAGCATCTACTTTTAAAGTTTGGGCTATTACTACAATAGTACAGAGAGTGGGATTTGTTTTCGCGGTTTCAATTCTTGCAATTTGAGATAAACTAAGACCTGATTGATATGCAAGTTTTTCCTGGGTGAATTTTTTCTCCTCTCGAATCTTTTTGAGATTCTTCGCGAACTGCTTGAGCCAATTTTCATCCCTAAAATTCATGGGGATAAAAGTCAGTTCATTACAACTGGTATGTTATAGCGTATATGCTATAATGTAAAATTTCTTTTACATTTGACAAATCGCTTACACTAACTAAAAACAAACATCATGCTCCGCTTACTACTACTCGCTATTTTGGTAACTACAATCAGTTCTTGTAAGGTTTATCAAGTTTTTGAAACTGATTCAAGTAAGGTTGCTAAAGATTCGGGGAAGAATTTTTTTTATGAAAATGACGATGTAAAATTGATTTACAATTTTTGGTCAAAAGGAGGCGATTTTTATTTCACAATGCTTAATAAAACAGATAAACCTATTTACATAGACTGGGCAAAAAGCAATTTTATCAAAAATAATATTGCTAAGGATTATTGGAAAGATGTTACTTATTCTGTATCCCGAACTATATCGAGTACTATGGATGATGTTATTATTCTGGATAAGGGTGGTAATTCAGGTTTTTTTCCAAATGCAACAATTTCTAATACTCGAGGCAAATCTGAAAGACCAAGACCTAATGCTCAAATACCACCACATGCAGCTGTTAGCGTTAGCTCTTTTAATATTTCCAATTACATTCCTTATAAGAAGAATACTGCACACGCTGGAAAAGGGGAAGAGTTGATTTACGATTCGTTGAGTACCCCTTTGCAATTCCGAAATTATGTTGGTTATACATTTGATAAAGACCTCGATTCCCTCAAATTTGTTGACAATAATTTTTGGATAAAAAAAATTACAATTATGACTGAAGGGGAGTTTAAAAGAAAATCGAGTGACGGTATTCAATATGTACATCAATCCCCAACTGCATTTTACGACTATATGCGCGATAAAAGAAGAACAGCAATCGCAAAAGGAAGTGTTGTAGCAACTGTTTTGGGACTTACAGGGATCGGCATTTTGATTGGATTTCTATCGGGTCGATAGATTAATTCTTCATTTTCACTTTGCATGTGTTAGTCTTTTACTTCACCCCCACCTCCAACAACTTCACCTCTCTGCTCACATCGCCAAACTCTACCAGTTTTATTTCTTCAAATAAAACCTTGCCATCGCTGCCAATGTAGCGAGGGCTTACGCAGGTGAAAAAATCATTCGAAGTGTTGAGCACTTTTTGAGTGATGGGTTCACCGCCATCGGCAGGTAAACGCGTGCATTGCAACTCCATATTGTGTTCATCATCTGTTTCCCATTCGGCATTGTGAAACAGAAAAACATCGTTGCCTTTGCAAAAGGCAGAAGCGGAAAAAGCGTAATCCACTTTCGCGCTCAATTGCTTTTTAGCAATAAAATGCTTCGCTTTAACGGCAAGGTTTTCATCTATACGGAAACTGAGCAGATAGCCGCGTTCGGAAATATGCGGCTGGGTTTTATCAGGATTAGGAAGGGTGTCGTGATATTCTGCAATCAACATAAAATCTTTGCCATCGAGTGGAAGAATCTGTTGCGTTTCAAGATTTGAAAACTCTTTTCCTTTTTTAAACGCATGATAAGTTGCCGCCTGAGAGATAAAATTTGCATCGGGAGAAATATCGCGCTTGCCTATAACATCTAGAGCAGATGAAAACTTCATTAGCGAAACACCTTTGAAGTTTTGTTTTTTCTCATCAGCAAAAAAATCAGCAGTCAGCAAAAGTTCTCCGCTGTTTAAAACTGTCATTTGAATATTCCCGATGAACTGTTCTTTACTCATTGGAGAAGTGAAAGAATATTGAAGCGGTTTGGCAGTTTCTTTTCCCACAGAAAAAAGATAAAAGGTAGTTTCGTTTGCTTTTGCTGTTTTAGAAATTGAGTAAACATCATCGCGCACTTTAGCAGCAATAAACGCGTGACCATCGTTGCTCACGCTTAGTTTTAAAAACTGCAAATACTCTTTTAGTTCTTTAAACTCATAAGTCTTTGAAAAAACATCTCCTGTTTTATTGTCGGTAATAATCACTTTGTATTTTTGCTGACGGTAAAAAGGTTTCAGCAACATAGCCGTTTTGCTTTTGTCATTGCTCTCTGCAATCTCAATTCCAGATGATGCGAAAAAATCTTCCTTATTATCTAAAATTGTTTTGGCTTCTCCATCTGTCGTCAAAGAATCTAAATTGAAACTCTGCTGCTTAATCACGGGCAACTCTTTATGTCCTTCTTTGTTATCGAGCATGGTTTTTTCATCCATGCGCATTTCGCACACGGCATAGAACATTGAAATTTTACCGTTGATAATGGCTGAGCGCAGGTAATATGTTTTCTCTCCAAACGAATTGAAGAGCACAGAAATTTTCCCTGTTTTAAAACCCGAAGCGTATTTGAAAATTTTGAAGCGTGGCGGTTTGTTCAAATTGCCGGGCTTCTCAAAACCAATGGCATACCACGAACCATTATAACTGCCGAGCACTTCGACATCAGGTTGGTCAATAACAGAACTTGTTCTTATATCGAAGCCCGCGCAAAATGCAGCAATTGAAAAAGAGAAGAAGAATAAAACAGAAAGAAGATTTTGCTTCATGCAGAAAAGAGAATTCTATAAACAACAATACGATTCATGCACACAATTGTTTTTGTATTCAACATAAACACATACGTACGTAAACACATTTCTCACACCACATTCACTTCCGGCATAATTTCAATCCCGAATTTTTCTCGCACCGATTTTTGAATTTCAAGTGCAAGGTTCCAGATTTCTTTTCCGTTGGCATTGCCATAATTCACTAACACCAATGCTTGTGATTTGTGAGAACCTGTATTGCCAACTACTTTTCCTTTCCACCCACATTGTTCAATCAACCAGCCTGCGGGAATCTTATAGGCAATTGGGACATTAGGCAATTGGGTAATTTGTTTCATTCCGCTTTTTTCTGCGGAAGGGTAGCTAGGCATTATAGGGTACTGCAAAACAAGTTTATCAAATTGCTCTTTACTTATGGTTGGGTTCTTGAAAAAGCTTCCTGCGTTTCCTAACTCTTTCGGATTCGGCAATTTTGAATTTCTGATTTGAATTACTGCATCGCTCACTGCTTTTATCGAAAGTTCATACGCGCGCATATCGCTGAGTATGTTTTTTATATCTCCGTAATCGGTCTTGAATTGGTAAATGGCTTTAGGTGAAGAAAGTTTCGTCAACTTGAACGTAACTGAGGCGATAAAAAATTTGCCTTTGCATTTATTTTTGAAAACACTCTCCCTGTAACCGAATTCGCAATCGCTCAAAACAAATTTTACGATTTCACCACTCTCCATATTGATTGCCTCTAATTCCTGAAACACATCTTTTATTTCTACGCCATAGGCGCCAATGTTTTGCATAGGGGCAGCACCAACCAAGCCGGGAATAAGCGAAAGATTTTCAATGCCTGCGTAATTCCGTTCAATACACCAAAGCACAAACTCATGCCACACTTCACCTGCATTTGCTTTTAATATAACTTCTGTTTCTGTTTCACTTAGAATTGAAATTCCTTTGATGGAATTCTTCACCACCAAACCCTTTACACAATCGGTAAAAAGAATATTGCTACCACCACCAAGAATTAACTTCTTGTTCGTCTTGTAAATTTCCATCTCCATTAACTCACGAAACTCTTCTACAGAATTTACTTCAGCAAAATATTGCGCACTCACTTTCAATCCGAAAGTGTTTAAATCATCAAGTGGTTTGTTATCCTCTATTTTCATTTCTAATTTCTACTTCTTGTATTTTGTATTCACTGTTTACTGCCGCTGCCTACTGCTACTATTTTAATCTGTTCAATCCTGCTTTTGCTTTCTGGTCTAATCCGTTTTTGTATTCGTGATTTTCAAAACTCATACACAGGTTGTAATAATACTTCGCTTTCTCTTTGTCGCCTTTCGCTTCATAAATCTTTCCCGATTCAAAAGCTGAGTTGGCGGCAAAATAACGCGGCAAATCTTTACCACGTGCAATTGCACTGCTGTAAAGTATCAACGCTGAATCTTTTCTGTCCCATTCATCATAAATTCTTGCGAAGCGATAGAGGTATTCTGTTTGTTCTTCTACATTACTAAAAAAATTTTCCGTCAGTTTACTCATTTCATCACCGGCTTGCTGATAGTAGCCACCATCAAACAACAAACGCGCGCGGAGTAAATTTTTGTTCGGCATACGGTTGCTCTCTGCTTCTTTCTTCGCCTGCTTATCAGCATCTACCATGCTTGCACCAAGATTATCTGCCTTATTGATGAAGTGGAAATAATTGACGGTGTCGCTTTTCAATAAATAAGTCCACGCAATTTTTTGAAACGAAGATTTAATGTGGTTCTCGCCTTTATAAGCCGCAATAAATTGTTTGAAATAAGAATCTGCGTCTGCATCCAGTTTATTCAGTTTTGCTAAACCGGTGAGATAATTTAGAAAGGGAAATTCAGCAAATGATTTATCAGTTGGTTTATCATTTAAAAATTTCAACGCTTCATCGTTATGCTTTCCATACACGCCAATATGAGCACAGGTATAAACGCTCATCAGATTATCCTTCTTCGGAAAACCATTTTCCATTAATAGTTTCCACGCTTCTTCATTTTGATTTTGCAAATGAAAAAGCAAAAATCCATAGTAAGTGATGGTCTCTTCCTGATAGATAAAGTCATTCTTTTTTCCATAATCAACCAACTCTTTCAAATAGCGAATTCCCTTTTCTACGCTTCCTTCCATGCCGAGGAGGTTCACTCCCCATTTATATTTGTCGGGCACACTACCGAGCAGCGCATACAAAACACCGAGCGATTTTTTGTTCGGTTTAAAATCGGGAAACTTTTTTTGATTCTCTTCTAAAAGTTTGAATGCTTTTCTGATTTCAAAAATTGCATTCAGATACTCACCGAATTTTATTTCAATAGCCGCCCACTGAATATTTACTTCGGCTTGTGTGAAAAGATAATAAGGAGAACCATTGTCTCCAACTGAAAGCAAAACCAGTAACACTTCTTTATCCTTCTTGCGTTGTTCGTAGTCTTCACGTTTGTCGCTTACATACACCGTCAAAAAATCAACGTAGTTTTCGAGATAAAGCGGAATGAGATTATCGGGATTTTTTTTCTCTTCTGATTTGAGTAAAGCATTTCCTTCTTCTAGTTTCAACGCAAGAATTGTGTTGTAAGCGTTCCGACAGTTTTCGTTGAAATCAAAAATCTGCGCTTTGCTTGGCGAAGAATGAAAAGCTAATAGAAGAAAAAGAATTTTTCTGAACACCTCGGCAAGATAAACTTCGGTTACAGAAAATAAAAAACCCTCTCGATGGAGAGGGTTTTAATTTTTTAATTGGCGTGCTCTGTGTTTTCCCAGTCAACCAAAATGCGACCGCAATGTTCGCAAGTCAACAAACGTTTGCGCTGGCGAATTTCCATTTGACGTTGAGGTGGAATTTTTGCATAGCAACCACCGCATGAGTCGCGCAATACGGCAACCACGGCTAATCCGTTTTTGTAAGCACTGCGAACTCTGTGGTAAGATTTCAATAATCGGTCTTCTACTTTCTTGGCTTGTTTATCAGAATCTTTCTGAAGGTCTTTTTCTTCCTTCTCCGTTTCTTCAATAATTTTTTCGAGCTCCTTTTTCTTAGTCTTCAAATGCTTTTCGCGCTCTTTAATAGTTTGTTCAGTGGCAGAAACACCTTCTTTCTTTGCATCAATTTTTGCTTCGGCATCTTTTATCTTCTTCTCGCAAAGTTGAATTTCAAGTTTCTGCAATTCAATTTCTTTTGAAAGCGCATCAAACTCGCGATTATTCTTTACGTTGTTTTGTTGCTTTTCGTAACGGGTAATCAATTCCTTCGCCAACGATTTTGCTGTTTTACGGTTCTTGATTTCGTCTTCCAGTTCAGCCAATTCACCTTCCACGTTTCCGAGGCGGGTGTGCAATCCGGTAATTTCATCTTCAAGGTCACGCACTTCAATAGGAAGTTCGCCTTTCAGAATCTGAATTTTATCAATCTTGGTATCAATTTGTTGAAGCGCCCAAAGTTGTTGAAGCTTCTCATCTACCGAAATGTCTTTTGCTGCTGTCTTTGCTGCCATTTTATAAGTATTTAATCGGGTTTGTATTGACGGTTGAAATTCGGGCGGCAATGATAGGAAATTTTTCCAAAAGATGCGCTAAGAGTAAATCTTTCGTAAACTGCTCACTTTCATAGTGCCCCACGTCAGCTACAACTATCTTTCCATCTGCATCAAAAAAATCGTGGTATTTGAAATCTCCTGTGATGAAAACATCGGCATTTGCCCCTATTGCGTTGTTCAATAAAAATCTGCCCGCACCACCGCAAACAGCTACCCGTTTCACCTCTTTGCCTAGTAGTTTAGTATAACGAATAGAATCTGTCTTCAAAATTTTTTTCACAGATTTCAGAAAGGTCAATTCATCAATAGGCTTCTTCAAATTGCCCACCATTCCGCTACCTACCTTCGAATAATAATTATCGAGGGAAACTATATCGTAAGCCACTTCTTCATAAGGATGCGCTTTTAGTAAGGCAGAAATTACCTGCTGTTCAAGATGTACGGGGATAATAGTTTCGAATTTTATTTCCTCTACTTTTTCTAAAACGCCTTTTTTACCCAGCACAGGATTCGACTTTTCGTTGCCTTTGAAAGTGCCGGTGCCTTTTACATTAAAACTTGTTTCGCTGTAATTGCCAATGTAACCTGCTCCTGCTTCGAACACCGCTTTGCTTACTCGCTCTTGATGAGCCACCGGAATAAAGGTGTAAAGCTTTTTGAGTAATTGCTTCTTAGGAAGAAGTATTTCACAATCAACTAAACCAAGCCGCTCGCATATTTTGGCGTTGACTCCTTCTAGAACATTATCGTAATTGGTGTGAATGGCATATATGGCGATATTGTTCTTGATTGCTTTTATCACTACACGCTCTACATAATTTTTTCCGTTGAGTTTTTTCAATCCGCCAAACACGATTGGATGATGCGCAACTATGAGCTGACACTTTTCTTTGATAGCTTCATTCACCACTTCTTCAATGCAATCAAGTGTAATGAGCACTTTTTTAAGCGGAGTATTTTTATCGCCTACAATCAAGCCGCTGTTATCGTAGCTTTCCTGGTAGGAAAGGGGTGCAATGGTTTCGAGGTAATCGGTGATGTCTTTAATTTTCATTCGATGGAAATTGTGCCGTTAGGGAAATCAAAACTTATTTTGTGGTCGCGGAAGAAAGAATTGCCGAGTAATCCATCAATTTCAAAATCGGGTGGAAGAGGACTGACGGCAATTTGCAATTCGGTTTTAGTAATTCCGAGAACCGAAATCTTTTTTAAAGAAGAAGTATCAGCATGAAACGATTCGGTTGCGGGGATAAGTTTATAACCACCGGCAAGAATTTCTCCTCCTATTTCCTCAATTATTTCGGGTTTAAGAATGCTGTGATACGAACCTGTGTCAATCGCCAGTATGATGCGGTAATTCGATTTGTTAGCGCCACTGACGGTAGGAGCAATTTTCACCAGTGATTCGGAATTGTCGAAAATGTATTTTTTCATGAACAGGTCTCTACGGTTCTTTTACAATAGAAACCATAGACAAAGAAGGAGAGGTGTTTAGGTAAGCAGGGTTTTTTCCAAACGAAACGATTCCCAGATTGTCTTCGTTAGTTTTCATTAAAACTTGGTGACAGTCTTTTCTGGTTCGGCTGTGAAAAACATATTCTCCCTGTGAAATCATACTATGTCCTTCAGGAATTACAGGCTCGCGTAAAATTACCCAGCCCCATCCATACTTTTCTTCCAATTCTTTTAAGGTTACAATTTCAGCCATAGCTTTTTGTTTTCTGTTTCAAAATTAGAAACAATCAATCAAAGAAATAATTTTGACGAAACACAAATTATATTCTTCCGCTTTCTAAAATATTGTTGTATCCCATTGCGCTTGTTTACGGCTTGGTCACCTCTATCCGTAATTTTTTGTTCGACAAAAAATATCTCAGCTCGGTGCGGTTTGATTTTCCGGTGATTGGGGTGGGCAATCTTTCTGTTGGCGGCACAGGTAAAAGCCCGCATGTGGAATATTTGATTTCGCTTGTGCAGTATCATTTTAAAGTAGCTACACTCAGCCGAGGCTACGGAAGAACTTCACATGGTTATGTGGAAGCTGATGCAAACTCCACTGCTTTGCAAATTGGCGATGAGCCTTTTCAATTCAAAAAGAAATTTCCAGACACTGTTGTAACCGTTTGTGAAGACAGAGTGCTAGCTGTTCCAAAAATTTTGCAGGAACATCCTGAAGCAGAAGTATTATTACTCGATGACGCCTTTCAGCACCGCAGTATTCGTGCGGGCTTATCGGTTTTGCTGACGGAGTATTCCAATCGTTTTACAAAGGATGAAGTGCTGCCCGTGGGTTGGCTACGCGAAGCGCGAAGCAATTACCATCGTGCCGATATTATCATCGTTACCAAATGTCCGCACAACATTTCGCTCGAAGGGCGCACGAAAATTATTGAAGAGATAAAACCATTTCGCTATCAGAAAGTTTATTTCTCCGCGGTTCAGTATGCTCCGCTGTATTCTTTTTACGATGCGCAACAGAAATTTGAATTGAATAAAGAAACCGATGTACTCTTGGTTTGTGGCATTGCTAATCCTGAAGGATTGAAAAACTATTTGCAGCCGAAAGCAAAAAATGTTTTTGTGCGCAGTTACCGCGACCATCACCGTTTTGAAAGTATGGACTTGGAAGCTATTCGAGAAACCTTCAAGAATTTAGGTACAGGAAATAAAATAGTAGTTAGCACCGAAAAAGATGCTGCACGTTTAGAACAATTCCGAGCGTGGTTTTATGAAAACAAGATTCCTGTTTTTATTCAGCCGATAGCCGTAGAGTTTTTGTTTGATGGCAAAGAAAAATTTGATGCGGATATTTTCGCGTATGTGCAGCACCATAAAGACAAAGAACCGGTATAGCAGTTTGTCACCCTGAGCTTGTCGAAGGGTGCTTCGACAAGCTCAGCATGACATATCTCTCTTTAATTCTGTTTTTTTACTTTAAGAAAAATGTATTTTAGTCTACTCAACATTCTACCACACGCTAAAACTCTGCATTATGGAAATTAAACGACTCTTCGATATTCTTACTGAGCAAGTGAGCAAGCAACCCGATGTGCAATCTATTTCGGGAAAAACAAACGGGCAATGGGTGCATTACACGTTTAAGCAAGTGAGCGATACGGCAAACCGCGTCAGCCAGTTGATGCTGAATCTCGGCTTGAAGAAAGACGACAAGATTGCCATCATTGCGGCTAACTGCCCCGAGTGGAATTTTGTTGACCTCGGCAGCCAGCAGATTGGTTTAATCAATGTGCCCATGTATCCCACCATTGCCGAGAAGGATTACGAATTTATTTTCAACGATGCCGGTATTCAATACGCTTTTGTAGGTGATGAAATAATTTACAACAAAGTGCGCCCGTTGCTTGGGCGGGTGCCAACGCTTAAAGGTATTTACACTATTGCAAAAGTAAATGGTGCGCAGAGTTTCTGGGATTCGCTTCCGGCTTTAACGGCTGTGAATATTGCTGAAATTGAAAAGAAGAAAGATGCGGTTTCTGAAAATGATTTAGCTACTATTATTTATACCAGCGGCACTACCGGTAATCCGAAAGGAGTAATGCTCACGCACCTCAACATGGTGAGCAATATCAATAGCGTTAAACAGGTTACTCCTTTTGCCGAAGGCGTAAGCTCGCTTAGTTTTCTTCCGCTTTGTCACAGTTTCGAGCGCATTGTGGTGTTCTCTTATCTCTCCATGGCTGTGCATGTGCACTATGCCGAAAATCTCGAAACCATTGGTGAAAATTTGAAAGAAGTTCATCCGTATTGTTTCAGCACCGTTCCGCGATTGCTCGAAAAAGTGTATGAAAAAATTATGGAGAAGGGCAACGCGCTCGAAGGCTTCAAGAAAAAATTATTCTTCTGGAGTATTGATTTAGGCGCACAATACAAACTGGGCGAAGATCAGGGACCTTGGTACAATTTGCGATTGGGCATAGCGCGCAAATTGGTTTTCAGTAAATGGAAGGAAGCGCTCGGAGGCAACGTTGAATTTATTTGCACCGGTGCTGCCGCTATGCAACCGCGATTGATTAAACTCTTTACTGCTGCCGGGGTGCAGGTGATTGAAGGTTACGGACTCACCGAAACTTCACCGGTGCTTTGCACCAATCGCATGGATGAAAAAGAACGCTGCATGGGTTCCGTGGGTATGCCTATTCCGGGAGTTACGATTAAGATTGCCGATGACGGAGAGATACTCGCCAAAGGGCCGAACATTATGAAGGGCTATTACAACCGTCCTGATTTAACGGCAGAAGTAATTGACAGCGAGGGCTGGTTCCACACCGGTGATATCGGTATTTGGGAAGAGCGCTTCGGCAATAAGTTTTTGAAAATTACCGACCGCAAAAAAGAACTCTTCAAAACTTCGGGCGGTAAATATGTCGCGCCTTCACCTATTGAAAACAAAATGAAAGAGAGCCCTTACATTGAGCAGATAATGATTGTGGGCGATTCCAAAAAATTTGTGAGCGCGCTGCTGGTGCCGAGTTTTCTCAATTTAAAAGACTGGGCAAAAGATAACGGAGTGGAAGCCGCCAGCCATCCGCAGATAGTGGACAACAGTAAAATAAAAGCGCTGATTAATGCCGAAGTGGAACGCCTCAACAAAGACTTTGGCAAATGGGAGCAGATTAAAAAGTTCACCTTGCTGACCGAAGAATGGACCGTAGATGCCGGTGAACTGACACCTACGATGAAGGTGAAACGCAAGGTGATTCTCGAAAAATACAATAAGCATGTTGAGGAAATGTATGCAGGGGAGCATCATGAGGTGGGGTAAGCCTTCATAAGTTCCACTTCTTAAAGAAGTGGAACTTATAAATGCAGGGGAGTACGAGGCGCGCGGATAAAAATGATTAAAGGGTTCCCGCGAGGCGCGGTCGCGCTTTCCGTTACGCTCTTTTTGCCACCCAAAAGGCAACGCAAAAAAAAGGGAGTCTGTTCAACAAACTGTGTCAAAAATTAAATTTGATACAGCATGGAAGAAAAAAACAAAGAAGGATTCGACTTCAAGAAGTTTGAATCAGATGCCATTGAACAATTACGTTCAGGCAAAAAGTTAGAGGGTAAAGACGGCATT
>CANJZE010000030.1 GCA_947479455.1 Bacteroidota bacterium | reverse complement strand
GGAATTACAGGTGCGACAGGATCAAACGGAATAACAGGAGCTAATGGCGCGAATGGAACGACAGGTGCGACAGGTTCAAACGGAACAATGGGTGCCACTGGTGCTAATGGAATTACAGGTGCGACAGGAACAAACGGAATAACCGGTGCCACCGGTTCAAATGGTATAACTGGCGCTGCTGGAATTACTGGGGCAACTGGTGCAGGAGTGACGGGTGCTACGGGTGTTACCGGAAATGTCGGGGCAACCGGGACTGTTGGCGCTACCGGTGCTAATGGAGTTACAGGTGCGACAGGTTCAAACGGAATAACAGGAGCTACTGGGGCTAATGGAATTACAGGTGCAACAGGTTCAAACGGAATAACAGGAGCTACTGGCGCGTATGGAACGACAGGTGCGACAGGTTCAAACGGAACAATTGGTGCCACTGGTGCTAATGGAATTACAGGCGCAACAGGTTCAAACGGAATAACAGGAGCTACCGGTGCTAATGGAATTACAGGTGCGACAGGTTCAAACGGAATAACAGGAGCTACTGGCGCTAATGGAACGACAGGTGCGACAGGTTCAAACGGAACAATTGGTGCCACTGGTGCTAATGGAATTACAGGCGCAACAGGTTCAAACGGAATAACAGGAGCTACTGGACCTACAGGAGTGGTTACTTATCATGCGATAGGCACAACAGATATTTTTATTGCTGCGCCTTTAGTGGGTGGTGGAACTTGGGTGGACATGTCTCAAATGACAGTGACAGTTACTCCTCTAAATGCAAATCTTAACTTGGAGTTTTCAGCGCGTTGTACCTATTCGAGTACAAATTATGATGAACATAGAGTTAGCTATAGAATTGTTCAAGATGGCATAACGATTAAAGAGTTTTACGCATATGGTACCTTTACATTTAACGCTACTAATCCAACCACCATTACCTATCCAATCACTGGTGTTGTGGGAACACCTACAGTCATTAAGATTCAATGGATGGCTGAGTCTGTGAGCAGTCCTACTGTTACTTTCTATAATAATCCAAACACTTTGGGTTATTTATATCGGGCTTTAACTGTGACAGACAAACCCTGATTAAAGGCTAATGTTTACTGGTGACAGTTTGAGTTCCAGATTTTAATACAATTGAGTGATCATTCTTCGTGTGAACTCTCACACTGTTTTAAGGAGCAATGGTGACAAGCTAATTACTTACTAGCTTAGCAATATCTTTTGCCCAGGTGTTTGCCTTCGTAGATTTTGGTTATAAACTCATGTATCTTTCAATTGGAAAAAAAATCCGGAATCTTTACACAATTAAAATTTTAACTCACACGCCACACCATAATGGTCACTAAGAAATTTTTTGCCTTTACGCATAACACTTACAAAACGCTTGAGGGTTTTCATTTTCGTACCATTGCTTCGCACTAAAATATAATCGTAGTTGGTTTTATTTTTTATACCAAACGATTGCGCAATTGTGTTATTTACCCCATCATAACTACATTTTTCCACACCGCTTATCTCACCGTCAACAGCATCTAAACAGTTCAGCATTTCGCAATAGTGTTCATTCATTTCTCGTTCTGTATTCATATCGCCACAAATAATTTGCGGCACTCCTTCACGTTTATTTTCAGCTAAAAGATCCGTATAAATTTGGTCCATTTGCTTTTGTCGTACCAGGTCAAAACCATCAGCTTGTAAATGTGTTCCCAAAATCTGAAAGGGTTTATTGTTCCAAACTCCTTCAAGTAACATCGCTCCTTTTCTTGCAAAGCAATCGTAGCCTACACAGTTTTTAAATTGAGTAGCGTTGAGCAATTTCAAATTTATTTTACTCAGTATCCAAACACCGCTGTTTGTTTTTAAAGTGCTTCCACTGTTATTGGCAGGACCATATTGAAACGGATACATTGCTTTTAATCCTTCGCCAATAATTTCGCGCGAGGCAGGAAAAAATGCTTCCTGAAAAACTATAATATCGAAATCTGATTGGCGAAGTGTATCTACAATTGCATGAGCGCGTTCCCGTTTGCCGCGTTGCACTACAATTTTAGGCAGCATGTAAATATTCCACGAAAGTATTTTTAGATTTTTTGAATCAGCTTCAACTTCTTCTTCACCTGGTTTAATCGAAGGTTGTACAGCAAAAACTTGTGTCCTGGCAGTTAACAGCAAAAGAAAAAGAAGAAGTATGTTGCTGAAAAATTTCATTTTGGTTTTTATTTAAGCTGCAATTTTAAAGTGCGGAAGCTATGCTAACATTGGGCTATTATTAAAGAAACGCTAACATTAATTATCTATTTTCCTTGAGTGAACATTCAGCCATGAACAAAAATCATTTAACTACTTTGATTAAACGCGAATCGAAACGTTTGGGTTTCGATGCATGTGGTGTTAGTAAGGCTGAAAAATTAGATGATGAAGCACGTTTGCTCGAAGCCTGGCTTAACCAAAACTTGCATGGCAAAATGGACTACATGGCCAACCATTTCGACAAACGTATTGATCCCCGTTTACTAGTAGAAAATGCAAAGAGTGTTATTTCTTTTTCATACAACTATTACACCGAAACTATTTTACAAAAAGACACCCCAAAAGTAGCCATGTATGCGTTGGGAAAAGATTATCACGAGGTAGTAAAACACAAGTTAAAGGAAGTTTTAAACTTCATTCGAGAAGAAGCCGGTGAAGTAAACGCACGATGTTTTGTAGACAGCGCACCGGTCCTTGAACGGGCATGGGCACAGCGAAGCGGCATTGGCTGGCAAGGCAAAAACACAAATCTACTTACCAAAAACAACGGCAGTTATTTTTTTCTTGCGGAAATAATTCTCGATATCGAACTAGAGTTCGATTCACCGGTGAAAGATTATTGCGGCAACTGCACAAAATGTATTGACGCTTGTCCTACCGATGCTATTTACGAACCATACAAAGTTGATGGCAGCAAATGCATATCATACTTCACTATTGAACTAAAGGATGAAAAAATTCCTTTGGAGATGAAAGGAAAATTCGAGAACTGGATGTTTGGTTGCGATATATGTCAGCAAGTGTGCCCGATTAATGCACAAGCAAAACAGCATAAGGAACCGGAATTTTTAATGAGCTCCGAATTTCTAAATATGACGCAAAAAGATTGGGAAGAGTTGAACGAAGAAAAATTTAGAACCCTGTTTAAAGGCTCACCTGTCAAGAGGACCAAATACAAAGGGTTGAAACGAAACATTGATTTTTTAAAATAAAAAAGCCGCACGAATGGCGGCTCTTTCCTTAGTGAGTGTGTGTAAAAGTTTAATTCTCTTCTTCAAAATCTTCGTGATTCGAGTTTGCTGAATCATCCTGAAAGTTTTCAATTTGAAAATCTTGTCTGCGACCAAATTCTTCTTGTTTTAGTTTGATGCAATTCAACCGGTCTAAACGAAATGAACGATAATCGTTTCGCAAGCGGCACCAGGCTACTAAGTTGCGTTTACGGTCTTTGTAAACAATAGCCATTGGTTCTACTTCTCGAATAGTAATTCCCTTTTCGTTGGAATCATATTCAAGGATAGCTACTTTACAATTGTCAATAGAGTTGTTTACCGTGCTAAGCAAATTGGGCGAATAATGCATTTGCTTTTTTTGCTGTGCTGAACGTGGATGTGTATAGATGTCGTTCATGTGTGGGTTGTTTTGGGGCAACGAATATATGTCTTCAACCACCAAAACAAAATTTTATGCTAGAAAAAAACAGCGCGTAGTTTCCGCCAAAGGTGCGCCCACAAAGGGATTTGGAAACTTTAAGAAACTCAAAAGTTTCCAAGTTATAACACATACATTTTTCTATACCGATGAAATTGATTGTTCGAGCATTGCAATTTTTGTAAGCGCATCATTGCGTTTTTTCTGTTCGTTCTCCAATATATTAGCAGGAGCAGAAGCTACAAATTTTTCGTTCGAAAGTTTTTTATCTACTGACGCAAGGAATCCCTTTGCATATTCCAATTCTTTCAAAAGTTTTTCGCGCTCTTCTGCTTCGTTGGCAACTTCACCGGTGATGATGAAAAATTTATAGCCTTTGGAGATAAAAGTTTTAGAACCGGTTAAATCATCTTTTACATTCTCCAACTTACCAAGTCGCGCTAGCTTAATAATTTTTTCATTGAAGGAATTAAAAACTATTGCATCGCTGCCATTGTAGAATGCATCCACCGTTTCGGTGTTCTTCTTGTTTGCTTTTGCGCGTATTTCGCGGATGTTAGTGATGATTTCGAAAGTTAGTTCGGCTTGCGCAATCAATACATCATTTACTTTTCCTGCTTTGGGATATTCTGCTACACAAATACTTGCGCCTTCGGTGCGTGTGTTAAGCAGGTGCCAAATTTCTTCGGTAATAAAAGGCATTATTGGATGAAGTAATTTCAAAAGCGTTTCAAATATCTCTACCGTTTTATTGTAGGTGTATTTATCAATTGGTTTTTGGTATTCGGGTTTAATTAATTCTAAATACCAGGAACAGAAGTCATCCCAAATTAATTTATACAAAGTCATCAATGCTTCGCTTAAACGAAAATCTTTGTAAGATGAATCTAATTCCAAAATTGTTTTGTTGATTTTGGTTTCAAGCCATTCAATAGCTACTTTATTGTCTTTGTTTTCACCTTCATAAACTTCCCAACCTTTTACTAAACGCAATGCGTTCCAAAGTTTGTTGCTAAAATTTCTTCCCTGCTCACAAAGTTTTTCATCAAACAGAATATCGTTGCCTGCCGGTGAACACAACAACATTCCTAAGCGAACTCCATCTGCTCCGTATTGCTCAATTAAGTCAAGAGGATCAGGAGAATTTCCTAAACTCTTGCTCATCTTTCTTCTCAACTTATCGCGAACGATACCGGTGTAATAAACATTCTTGAAAGGCTTCTCTCCTCTCCATTCGTAGCCCGCCATAATCATTCGCATTACCCAGAAGAACATAATCTCAGGTGCGGTAACTAAATCGTTGGTAGGGTAGTAATACTTGATGTCTTTATTGTTCGGGTTTTCGAAACCATCGAATACAGAAATAGGCCAGAGCCAGGAAGAGAACCAGGTGTCGAGAACATCTTCATCTTGTTTGAGATGTCCGATGTCCGATGTCCGATGCCCGGTGGCTTGTGTTCTTGCCTCAACTTCGGTCTTTGCTACCGCTACAAGGTTTCCGGTTTCATCATACCATGCCGGTATGCGTTGTCCCCACCACAATTGACGACTGATACACCAGTCCCGCACGTTATCTATCCAGTGCTTGTAAGTGTTCTTGAGTTTTTCAGGATAGAAATGAATGTCATCATTCATTACATCGTTGAGCACTTGCGGATTTTTTTCGAAGAATTTTTTCATATCTACAAACCACTGTAAACTCAGGCGCGGTTCGATGATGGCATTGGTGCGTTCGCTTCTTCCTACTTTATTTAAGTAATCTTGTTTTTTAATTAGTAAACCATCATCTTCTAATTTTTGCGCAGCTAGCTTTCTTGCTTTGAATCTATCTTCACCAATAAAAATTGTTGCCGCTTCTGAAATTGTTCCGTCTTCGTTAAAGCAATCAATAACCGGCAGGTTATATTTCTTTCCAATCTCGTAATCGTTCACATCATGCGCGGGTGTAATTTTTAATGCACCGGTTCCGAATTCTATATCTACATAGTCATCGGCAATTACCGGCACTTCGCGGTTTACCAATGGAACAATCACCGTTTTGCCAACCAAATTTCTGTAGCGCTCATCGTTTGGGTTTACACACACAGCCACATCGCCCATAATAGTTTCGGGACGAACCGTGGCGACAGAAATAAATTCTTCGCTTCCCTTTATCATGTATTTAATAAAGTAAAGCTGACTGTTCTCTTCGCTATGCAATACTTCTTCGTTGCTCAACGTTGTTTTTGCCGAAGGGTCCCAATTAATCATGCGCAGACCGCGGTAGATGAGTCCTTTTTTGTAGAGGTCAATGAACACTTCAATTACCGCTTCACTCAACTTTTCTTCCATAGTAAAACGCGTGCGTTGCCAATCACAACTTGCTCCAAGTTTCTTCAATTGCTCTAAAATAATTCCGCCATATTTTTCTTTCCACTCCCAGGCATATTTCAAAAATTCATCGCGGCTCAAATCACTTTTCTTAATTCCACGTTCTCGTAACATCTGCACCACCTTCGCTTCGGTGGCAATACTCGCATGATCGGTACCTGGAACCCAACACGCATTCTTTCCTTCCATACGCGCTTTGCGAATCAGTATATCCTGAATGGTGTTATTGAGCATGTGCCCCATGTGCAACACACCGGTTACGTTGGGCGGAGGAATTACAATGGTGAACGGTTCGCGGTCGTCCGGTTCGCTGTGAAACAGATTTAAATCAAGCCAGTATTTATACCACTTGTCTTCGGTTAGTTTGGGGTCGTATTTTGTTGGGAGTTCCATTTTTTAGTATTGAGCAGTAAGTATTGAGTATTGAGATGAATACAGAAATACAATGTGCGCTAAAATAAAAAGTGCATTGAGTAAATGTGAAAGTTATAAGTTTTAAATACAAGAGCTCTAAATTTTGTTGAGCAGATTCGAAAATTTTGTTTTCTGTATCTAATCTTTATTCTTGTCGTTAATAAATCATTACTACAATAAAATTCATGGCTACTAAAAAGAAAGCACCTGCAAAAAAGAAACCCTCTATACTAACTGACGAAGACAAAAATTTTTTTGAAGCGTATATCAACAATCCATCTCCCACAGGCTTTGAAGCGGAAGGACAAAAACTGTGGTTAGCTTATATTAAACCTGCCATTGATAAACACGAAGTTGATACATATGGAACAGTGTATGGCATTGTAAATCCATCGGCTAAGTTTAAAGTAGCGATAGAAGCACATGCCGATGAAATTTCTTGGTTTGTTTCTTACATAACTCCTGAAGGTTTAATTTATGTAAAACGCAATGGCGGGAGCGACCATCAGATTGCTCCTTCTAAAAGAGTTTGGATTCATACTCGCAAGGGCAAAAAAATTCCTGCGGTGTTTGGTTGGCCGGCAATACATACCCGAAGAGAAAGCAAAGAGCAATCGCCTGAAGTAAAAAATATTTTTCTGGACCTTGGTTGCACCACCAAAAAAGAAGTGGAAGCGCTTGGTGTGCATGTAGGTTGTGTAATTACCTATCAAGATGAGTTTTTTACGCTCAATGATCGATACTTTGGCGGGCGAGCGTTAGATAACCGTGCGGGTGGTTTCATAATTGCAAAAGTTGCTCGTCTTTTAAAAGAGAATAAAAAGCAATTGCCGTTTGCACTTTACATTGTAAACTCGGTACAGGAAGAAGTTGGATTGAACGGTGCTGCTATGGTCGCGCATACGATTCACCCAGACTGCGCTATTATTACTGATGTTTGTCATGATACAACTACACCTATGATTGACAAAACCGTAGAAGGTGATTTTGCAAGTGGAAGAGGTCCTGTGTTAACGATTGGACCGGCAGTGCACAATAAGTTGTTAGATTATATTATTGAAACAGCCGACAAGAAAAAAATTCCCTATCAGATTGATGCAGCTTCGCGTTTTACAGGAACCGATACGGATGCTTTCGCTTACACCAAAGGTGGAATTCCATCGGCATTAATTTCGTTGCCTCTTCGTTACATGCACACCACGGTTGAGTTGGTAAACATTGAAGATTTGGAAAATGTGGTGAAGCTGATTTACGAATCGCTGCTGAACCTGAAACCGAATTTCGATTTCAAGTATTTCTAAGCAACTTACACTTCCAAACAGTTTAAAAGATTGAATTCGTTCATGGAGCTTTCAGTAGAAAGTTTCTGGATGATTTTGATACAAGGAAGACTTTTCCTCTTTGCTAATTATTCTTACCTCCTTCTTCCTCCCAATCCCAACACACCTAACAAGCCGCGCGTTACTTCGCGCAAAATTACTTTGCCGGCACTGCTCTTGGCAAAATCGCCAATAGCACCTACTCCTTTTTCCACCATACTTGGTTCGTTGCTGGCAGGAGCATTTATAGTGTTGCCTGGCGCAGTTGTTTTTGTTGCAGCAGCAGAAACAGAATTGATTTTGCCGCTCAATATCTCATAAGCACTTTCGCGGTCAATCACTTCACCGTATTTTTTTACCAGTTTACTTTGGTTATTGATGGTTTCAATTTCCTGTGCCGTGAGTACATCCATACGCGAGTGCGGTGCTTGCAATAAAGTGGCGGCAAGCGGAGTAGGAATTCCTTTTTCGTTCAGCACGGTTACCAGTGCTTCGCCCATTCCTAAAGAAGTGAGCAGGGTTTCTGTATCGTAAAAATCGGTAAGCGGATAGTTTTCGGCAGTGAGTTTTATTTGCTTTCTGTCCTTTGCGGTAAAAGCACGAAGTGCATGTTGAACTTTCATACCCAACTGCGCCAACACATCATCGGGCACATCAGCAGGATTTTGCGTGCAAAAGAAAATACCCACCCCTTTCGAGCGAATGAGTTTGATAATAGTTTCAATTTGGTCGAGCAATGCTTTGCTGGCTTCTTCAAAAATTAAGTGCGCTTCGTCAATAAAGATAACGAGCTTCGGTCGGCCCGCATCGCCTTCTTCTGGAAACGTAGCGTAAATTTCTGCCAGCAAACTCAACATAAAGGTAGAGAAGAGTTTCGGCTTATCCTGAATATCGGTAAGGCGAAGAATAGAAATAATGCCGCAGCCATTTTCATCCATGCGCACTAAATCATCAACCTCAAAACTTTTTTCACCAAAAAATATTTCCGCGCCTTGCTGCTCTAGTTCAATAATTTTGCGAAGAATAGTTGAAGTGGTTGCCGTAGAAACCTTGCCATAATTTTCTTCCACTTCCTTTTTGCCTTCATCAGTAATGTAGTTCATCACCTTTTTAAAATCTCTCAAATCGAGCAGAGGCATTTTTTTGTCGTCACAATATTTAAACACAATAGAAACCACACCTTCCTGTGTATCGTTCAATGCCAAAATTTTTGAAAACAATACCGGACCAAACTCCGAAACTGTGGCACGCATGCGCACACCATTTTCTTTTGAAAGCGAAAGAAACTCCACGGGGTTTCCTTTTGCCGCCCACTCCACTCCTATTTTTGCATGGCGCTCTTCTATAGCAGTATTTGTTTTACCCGGCTGTGCAACACCCGATAAATCGCCTTTAATATCCATCAGTACGACCGGTACTCCCTTTGCCGAAAGTTGTTCGGCAATCACCTGTAATGTTTTTGTTTTTCCTGTACCTGTAGCTCCTGCAATTAATCCATGGCGGTTAAACGTTTTGAGCGGAGCGCGTACCTGCAATCCTTCTACTGCATTTCCATCGAGCATGGCTGCACCTAAAACGATGTAATCCCCTTTACAATCGTATCCGGTTTGAATCGCATTTGTAAATTTATTGCTGTCTGTCATTGTTGAAATTTTGCGAGGTGAAAATATTTATTCTGATTAAATCACTTTTCAATTTAAGTGTAAGTTTGTTTCGAACATTATTTCAGTTGAAAAATAAATCCTCTATTCTTTTTGCGGTGCTTGTTTGGAGTTTGCTACTTGTGCGTTTTGGTTATCGATTTGGCACGGGTGATCAGGTAGAACTGCTTCCTTACACGCAATACCTTTATGACACTACTTTATTCGCGCATGATTTTTTTATACAAGGATTAAATGCTTCCCTTCCTAACGAACGAACAGTAATGGCGCATTTGTTATTACCTTTTGTCAATCAGTTAGAACTTCTATGTTTTCTGCTTCAGTTTCTTTCTACCATTGTTTTAATTCTTGGTTTAGAAAATTTAGCGCGCAGATTTATTCAACATAAATATTTGGCATGGTTAGCCATACTAGCTGCATTAATTCCACTCAACGATTACACACTCGGCAATGTGGAGCTATACTCAGAATGTTTTCAGGCAAGCGCGTTGGCAGTTGCTATCGTAGTTTGGGCAATCAATTTGTTTCTGGATAGGAAATATTTGTTTGCATCTGTCTTACTCTCTCTTGCCACATTCATTCAATTGCTCGAAGGCTTAGATGTAATGCTGGTGCTAAGTGCTGTTCTTTTGGTTGCAGTAATCAAGAAAGAAGTTTCACTAAAAACCTTTATCGGTTTTCTTTCCATTTATGCTTTTACCTCGGGCTTCTACTTAGTGCTGATATTTATGCAGAAGAACATTTCCTCTGAAATTACTAATCAGGAACTGTTCAAAATACTTTTTGAATTCCGACATCCGCATCATTTTATTTTTTCTTCCTTCCCCAAAATCAAAACGATTGTATTCGCGCTGCTTGCAATCAGTTCTGTTATTTTTTTTAGCAAACGGTCTTCAACTCTGTTTCACTTTAGTCTAATCTGTTGCGCAGGAATTGTTTTCTACATCATAGCAGTAGATGGGTTGCACAATATTCTGATTGGCAATTTTCAATTTTACAAAACCACGCAATGGTTGAAGTTCCTTGGAGTAGTTTCAATAGTTGGGTTGGCTGAAGAGTTTCTCTTCAGAAAAACTGATTGGCTGAATCTATTGAAGTTTGAAAAAGAAATTCTTATTACTGGTTTGCTTTCCAGTTGGTTGGTGATTGTTTGCTTTCAAAATATTCTTCCTTACCATGTTCCGTTTCAAATTTTTTGTTTGAAAGAAAATGACGATGCGGTTTCAATTTGCAGGCAAATAAAAACGAACACACCCAAGAATGCAGTTTTCATTCAGCCGTTTGATAACACCGAACTAAAGTTTCATGCGCAACGCTCAAGCTATGTAGAGTTTAAAGCAAACGTTCGCAATAAGTTATTCGTTCGCGAATGGGCGAACAGAGTGCAGGAGGTATTCGATGTAAATTACGAAATGAAAGAGAAAGGATTTACGTTACAACAAAAAGCAGATGAATTCTTCTATCATCTTGATAAACCGCATTTAGATTTGCTGAAACAAAAAGGCGTTACACATTTGTTTACGCGAAAAAAATTTCCACCTGCCGAAGGCACTTTAATTTTATCGAACAACACCTATGCAGTATATCAACTTTAACGGCAACATATATCCCGAGCATGAGCAACTGCTTCCGGTAACCAACCGCGCGTTTAAGTATGGCGATGGTTTTTTTGAGAGCCTGGTGATGTTCGATAAAAAAATTCCGTTGCTCGATTATCACTTTAGTCGAATGGAATTTACGGCCGAAGTTTTGTCGGCTGTTTTTCCCAAGCGTTTTGATGCAGAGCGTTTCATGCACATGATTTTGGATTTAGCTTCGGTAAATGATGCCGTAAAAAACGCGCGCATTCGCTTACAGTTTTTCAGAAAAGGGAAAGGTTTGTATTTGCCCGATGATGATGAACTTGGTTACGTAATAAGCATGGATAAAATTGACAACTCGCAGTTTGAATGTGGCGAAGGTTTAAAAGTGGGCATGCGCGAAGATTGTTTCAAACCCGTTTATAACATAAGCGATTTGAAAAATTCTAGCGCGTTGGCTTACGTTTTATTCGCACAATTTGCCGCTGCCGAAGGATGGGACGAAATGATTTTGATGAATTCTTACGCGCAGGTTTGCGAAGCTATCCATTCCAATATTTTTTTGGTGAAAGAAAATAAACTCATTGCACCTAACTTGGAAAGTGGCTGTGTAAACGGGGTTATGCGTACGTATTTCATTTCTGTTTTCGAAGGCGAAATTGAAGAGCGCGAAATAGAAACCAAAGAATTACTTGAAGCCGATGAGATCATTTTTACCAATGCCGTAAAGGGAATTCAATGGGTAAAAGAATTTGAAACAAAAACTTACACCAATAAAAAAGCGGTGGAACTCACCGCTCTGTTAAACAAAAATTTATTGGGAGTTGCAACTTAATCAAGTGCTTGACCCGGATTGTTCGAAATCTCCACCATTTTTTCGAAATCAGCATCTTTCAAATCATTGAAATAGAAATAAACGGGATTAACTGCGTTACCGTTCTTCAACACTTCATAATGTAAGTGAGGTCCGGTAGATTTTCCGGTGCTGCCCGTGTTGCCTAACACATCACCACGCGTAACTTTTTCACCGGGGCGTACCTTAAATTTCGACAAGTGCGCATAACGCGTTCGGTAACCAAAACCGTGGTTCACAATAATTTCATTTCCATAACCATGAAAAGAATAATTAACCGCCTCCACCACTCCATCACCGGTTACATGTACTTCAGTTCCTATAGGACAGGTAAAATCCATTCCCTCATGAAACTTCTGAATTTTATAAACAGGATCAATGCGCCATCCGTATCCTGAAGCCATGCGCACTAACTTTTTGTTGGGTATTGGCTGCACCGAAGGAATAGAAAGCAACATCTTCTCTTTGTTCTTAATCAACTCGGCAATTTCATCGTAACTTTTACTTTGAATAGACATTTGCTTTTTCAGTTTATCAACTTTGCCCGCAATATCTTTCATCAAATCGCCATTGTCGTATTTTTCAAGATAGCGATACTTGTTTACACCACCCGAACCCGCTTCCCAAACATCTTTATCAATAGGGTCGGCTTCAAACATTACTCGGTAAATATTTCCATCGCGGTAATGCAAACCATCCAACACACTACTCAGACGGTCAACTTCCTGATTTACGATATAGTATTGGTCTTGCATAGCACTCAATTCCGATTTCAAAATTTTTTCTTTTGGCGAATCGAAAAACTTATAGTAGATAGTAGAAATAGCCAATGAAAAAACGAGTGCGGCAATTAAAAATCCAAGTAAACGAAGAATGCGACTACCCCAACTCACTACTGCTTTTTCGTAAGCGAGTGTTTGTGTATTGAAAATGAATTTGTCTTTTCTTTTTAGCAGTGCCATCTCTCTCGGGTCTTTGGCGTTTTCTTTTATTTTCGCCACTCCTTAAACGGAGCTAAAATATCATCATTTTTCATTTACAGAATTGAAGGCATGACATCATCGGAGATACGCAAGGCATTTTTAGATTTTTTTGAAAGTAAAGGACACAAGATTGTTCCCAGCGCACCTATTGTAGTAAAGAACGATCCCACGCTAATGTTCATCAACAGCGGTATGGCTCCGTTCAAGAATATTTTTTTGGGAAATGAACCAATAAAATATAAGCGCGTAGCCGATACACAGAAGTGTTTGCGCGTAAGTGGTAAGCATAACGACTTAGAAGAAGTGGGTGTTGACACTTACCACCACACTATGTTCGAGATGCTGGGCAACTGGAGCTTTGGCGATTACTTTAAGAAGGAAGCCATTGAATGGAGTTGGGAGTTGCTAACTAAAGTTTACGGCTTAGAGAAAGACAGATTGTATGTAACGGTGTTTGAAGGCGACAAGAAAGAGAATCTTGCTTTTGACCAGGAAGCTTATGATGAATGGAAAAAGTATGTTGACCCAAGCAGAATTATAAACGGAAACAAGAAAGACAACTTCTGGGAAATGGGCGACACAGGTCCATGCGGTCCCTGTTCTGAAATTCATATTGACTTGAGAAGTGATGAAGATCGTAAAGCAGTTGACGGAAAGAGTTTAGTAAATGCTTCGCACCCGCAGGTAATTGAAATCTGGAACAATGTGTTCATGGAGTTTGAACGTAAAGCTGATGGCAGTTTAGTAAAACTTGCTGCGCAACACGTTGATACCGGAATGGGCTTTGAGCGTTTGTGTGTAGCTATTCAAAAGAAGACGAGCAATTATGATACAGATATTTTTCAACCGATTATTCAAACGGTAGCTTCAAAAGCAAAAGTGAAATATGGCGAAAATGAGAAGACGGACATTGCACTTCGTGTAATTGCTGACCACATTCGTGCAATCTCGTTTACAATTGCAGATGGGCAACTTCCATCCAACACCGGTGCCGGTTATGTTATCAGAAGAATTCTGCGTAGAGCAGTTCGATACGGATATTCTTATTTAGGTTTCGAACAGCCGTTCTTGTGTGAATTGGTTCCAATGTTGGCGAATCAATTTGTTGATGTGTTTCCGGAATTAAAAGCACAGGAAAGTTTTGTATCGAATGTGATTAAAGAGGAGGAAACTTCTTTCCTCCGAACCTTAGCAAACGGAATTAAACGAATTGATACATTGACCGGTATTGATAGCAAAACTGCTTTTGAATTATTCGATACCTACGGTTTCCCTCTTGACTTAACCAAATTAATTGCAGCTGAAAAAGGTTGGACGGTTGACGAAGAAGGTTTCAACAAAGAAATGGCTGCTCAAAAGCAAAGAGGAAAAGCCGATGCTACTAAAGAGCAAAGCGATTGGATAAATGTTGGTGAAGATGAAAAGACAGAATTCATCGGCTACGATTTTACAGAGGCCGATGCGCATGTGGTAAAGTATCGCAGCATTAAGCAAAAAGATAAAGAACTGTTTCAGGTAGTGCTTGATAAAACTCCTTTCTATGCCGAAAGCGGAGGACAAGTTGGCGATACCGGTTACTTAGATTTTGCAGGAGAAAAAGTAGATGTGCTCGATACCAAAAAGGAAAACGATTTGATTGTTCACTTCGTTAAGAAACTTCCTGCAAAGGTTAATGCGGCTGCTCATGCAAAAATAAACACCGTTAAGCGCAACGATACAATTAAGAATCACTCTGCTACTCACTTGCTGCAATCTGCTTTGCGCATTGTACTTGGTTCACACGTTCAGCAAAAAGGCTCGTTGGTAAATGCCGATTATTTGCGTTTCGATTTTTCCCACTTCAGTAAAATGACTGATGAAGAAATTGCAAAAGTAGAGCAGATAGTGAACGAGAAGATAATGGAGAACATTGCTCTGGATGAAAGAAGGAATGTTCCAATTGAAGAGGCAAAGAAACTTGGAGCAACTGCTTTGTTCGGTGAGAAGTATGGGGAGTTTGTTCGCATCATCACTTTCGATGAAAAGTTCAGTCGTGAGTTATGTGGAGGAGTTCACGTAAAATCAACCGGGCAAATTGGTTTATTCAAAATAACTTCAGAAAGTTCTGTTGCAAGTGGCGTTAGAAGAATTGAAGCGGTAACTGGAAAGAAAGCAATTGAATTGGCGAATTCGGCAATTAGCGAATTAGCGAATGTCAAACTTGCGTTGAATAATTCGAAAGATGCGTTGAAGAGTATTGATACTTTGAAGAATGAGAATGAAGAATTGAAAAAGCAATTGCAACAGTTTGAAGATAAAGTAGTAGCTGATTTAAAAAAGCAAATCATCACTTCGATTGAAAACGTTGGTAAGGTTAAATTCTTTGCCTCAACCAAAGTTGAGTTAAGTTCTGTTGAAGCATTACGCAAACTGGGTATTCAGTTGACCAATGATTTAAAAGAGAATTTTGTTTTGCTCTTGGCTTCATCTACCAACGGAAAGAATGTAGTTCATCTGCGCATTGCGCCTTCGTTAAATGTAAACGGCAATCAGTTATTGAAAGAAATTGCACCAACAATTAAAGGTGGCGGTCCTGCCGATTTTGTACAGGCAAGTGCAGGAAGTATGAGCGAGGTGCAAGATTTGATTTTGAAGTTGAAAGAAAGGTTTAAGTAGTTTATCTTTGAGGAAAAATTAGCGTTATGCGAAATCCAATTACCATTCATCCCGATATACAAAGCGGTGCTCCTGTTTTTACCGGCACACGTGTTCCTATTAAATGTTTGTTCGATTATATGCGGGGAGGAATGCCGCTTGATGAGTTCCTACTTGATTTTCCTTCAGTAACAAAAGAACACGCTATTGAAGTAATGAATTTTTTTGAAAAATCTATTGCCCCAATCTCCAATGATAAAATTGCTGCTTGACGAAAATATACCGCTTCGTTTGCGGCAACATTTCTCAAGCGATTTTGAGGTTTATACCGTAAAATATTGCGGATGGGAATCTCTACAAAACGGAAAACTACTTGCCATGATGGCTGAGAATGGTTTTCATGCTATGATTACTACCGACAAAAATTTACAATTCCAGCAAAATTTAGAAAAATATAAAATCAGAATTCTAGTGCTGAATTGTGAGGATAATCAAATACATAAATTGATTCCATTCGTTCCTTTTGTAGAGAAAGAATTGAAAAATGAGAACCGAGCATTGGCCGTTTTAATAAGCAAAGAATAAAAAAATGTCGGACGATAAATACAGTAAATACGAAGTAGTTGTAGGACTTGAAGTTCACGCGCAGCTTTCCACGCACAGCAAAATGTATTGCGGTGATTCGGCAGAGTTTGGCGGTTCACCTAATACGCATGTGAGCGTACTGTCGCTTGGGCATCCCGGCACTTTACCAATGGTGAACGAAAAAGCTATTGAATATGCTGTGAAGATTGGCTTGGCAACATCGTGCAACATCCGCTATGAAAATCAGTTTGCGCGTAAGAATTATTTCTATGCCGATTTGCCGAAGGGCTATCAAATTACGCAAGACAAAACTCCTATCTGCACTGGTGGCTTTATCAATGTGGAGACAAACGGAGTAAAGACAAAAATAAATCTCACACGCATTCATATGGAAGAAGACGCGGGTAAATCTATTCACGATATTGACCCTTATTTTACCTTGGTTGATTTGAACCGTGCTGGTGTTCCGCTAATTGAAATAGTTTCTGAACCCGATGTAAGAAGCGGGGATGAAGCGATGGCTTATCTTAATGAAATTCAAAAGTTGGTTCGTTACTTAGGAATATGTGATGGTAACATGGAGGAAGGCAGCATGCGTTGCGATGCTAACATTTCTGTCCGCTTAAAAGGTGCAACTGCTTTAAATCCGCGAAGCGAAGTGAAGAATATGAACAGTATGCGCAATGTAAAACGCGCTATCGAGTTTGAATTTATTCGTCAGATAGATGCGCTGGAAGCAGGAGAGAAGATGGTGCAGGAAACAAGAGGATTCGATGCCGTTAAAGGAGTTACACTTTCCCAGCGAAGCAAAGAACACGCACACGATTACCGCTACTTCCCTGAACCTGATTTGCCACCGGTTTACGTAACCGATGAATACATTGCCAATGTAAAAACGCACATGCCTAAGCTTCCAAATCAATTGAAGCAGGAGTATATGGATGTTTTCGGTTTGCCCGAATATGATGCGCGCATTATTACCGATGAAAAAGAAATGGCGGAATACTTCAATCGTCTGTTAGCCGAAACTAAAAATTACAAAGCTGCCTCGAACTGGATTTTAGGGCCGGTTAAGAATTCTTTAAATGAACACGGAATTGTAATAAAAGATTTCAAAGTTTCACCAAGCAGCATTGCAAAACTGATTGAGATGATTGATGAGGGCAAGACAAATTTCAGTGTAGCTTCATCACAAATATTTCCTGTACTAGTTGAAACAGGTAAAGACCCGTTGAAGATAGCTGAAGAGTTAAATCTGCTTCAAAGCAGCGATGAAGGAATGATAGCAGGACTAATAGACGAAGTAATTGCTAAATATCCCGAAAAAGTTGCCGAATATCGCTCGGGTAAAAAAGGTTTGCTTGGTTTGTTTGTGGGAGAAGTAATGAAACTTTCAAAAGGCAAAGCTGACCCTAAACTGACAAACAAATTAGTAGCAGAAAAATTAGAAACTACATAAACATTCATACACAAACACAAATACAATGCGTAAATTAATCAACGTCCTTCTGTTCCTTACATTCTTCTCTTCTTGTAATTTGGCTGGTGGAAGTGACAAATATTCAATCCAAGGAACATTAAAAAACAGTACCGCAAAATCAATCATTCTCGAAAAACTTGGTTTACAGAAAATGATTGCCATTGATTCATCAAAAGTGGATGACAAAGGATTTTTCAAAATGGAAGGAATTTCAGAAAAAGGTTTCTATCGTCTTCGTTTAGATGAAAAAACATTTTTTCTATTCCTTTTGGAACCAACAAAATATACCGTTGAGATAAACACAGGTGGGCAAGGAGAACCGTTTGTTATATCCGGATCTAAAGAAAATGATGAATTTCAAAGAGCGTTTAAAACTTTAGGTGCCGCACAACGCGATATGCAAGGATGGAATATGGCGTACCAAATGTATGGTCAACGCGGAGCATCGCAAGATACCATGATGTTTATTCAACAACAATTACAACAGGTGGCCGCAAACTTTGAAAGCATGATTAAAGATAGCGCACGCTTAGCTAAAAGTCCTTTAGTGGCCATGTTTTATGTAACAAATGCACCCGTTGATAAATTCCCTAAAGAAAATCTTGACGTAATTGTGCGTATGGAAAAAGAAATTCCTACTTCTACTTATACCAAAGAGTTTCGTGCCGCTTATACAAAATATGAAGAGCAGTTAAAACAACAAGGGCAGTCACAACAGTCTGCAGCTTCCATTGGTATTGGTAAAGAAGCACCCGAAATTGACTTGAACGACCCGAACGGAAAATCAATTAAACTTTCTTCGCTTCGTGGCAAAGTTGTATTGCTAGATTTTTGGGCTAGTTGGTGTGGCCCTTGCCGCATGGAAATGCCGAACGTAGTTGCCGCTTACAATAAATATAAATCAAAGGGGTTTACAGTTTACAGCGTTTCACTTGATAAGGATGCAGCTGCCTGGAAAGGTGCAATTGCTAAGCTGGGCATGAATTGGGAAAACCAAGTAAGTGATTTGAAATGGTGGCAATGTGAAGCCGCTTTGAAATACGGTATTCAGGGAATTCCCGCTGCGTTTTTGTTAGATAAAAACGGAGTGATTGTAGCTACTAATCTTCGCGGTGCAGCTTTGGATGAGAAGATAGGCGAATTGTTGAAGTAATTCTGCACTATATTTACTGCATGAAAAAAATCACAGGAGCAATTATTCTTATAGTTGCTCTCTTTTTTTTAATCCCCACTTATTTGTTTTCGCAAAATCTTCCAAATATTGGAAAGGAAAATGAGTTTCAAGGATTTAAGGAACGTAAACTTCCATTTAAGCAAAATGTGATTAAGTCGAATCTCATTCCTGTTTTAATGGGGCAAATTCCATTATGTGGTGAACTACGGTTTACTTATGAACGAATGCTGACGCATAATCAATCAATTACTATTGGCGCTTCCTACAATTTTCCGAATTTATTTTTGTTTGTAATGCCCGCTATTTCTAACCCTGGAAGGGCGACACTTAAAAATTATAGTTTACGCGGAGGGAGAATTACTTTGGGTTATCGTTTTTATCCTTTAAAGCGAAGGCATGCTCCTAATGGTTTATTCTTTGGTCCTTATGGGTCATTTAATTTTGTAAAAATAAAAGAACGTAAAGGCAACGGCAGTTTCGAAACCTGGAATTATGCCGATGCTTGCTTCATACTTGGTTATCAGTTTCACATGCGCAGAGGTGTATTCATGGAATTTTTTGGTGGTTTTGGGTATCGTAAAAATTTCATTCGCGATTACGATGCTTATTACAAAACGACCACGGAACGCGAATATTATGTGATTAGAGGTCCGGTTCCTAACTTCAAAGCAATGCTACAGATGAATATTGGTTTTGGTTGGTAGGCTTCTCTCCTACTCACCCGGATGATAAATGCGTTCAGCATGTTTATAAGCCCATTCCCTTTTCAAACTCTCCTCTTTGGTTTCATGGTTTACATACATCTGCATCTGGTCGGTGTAATGTTTTGCACCAGGAGTATTACTGCTGCCGTAAGGTGAAATGGTTCTGAAAGTAGGTCCATCCTTTGTAAACTTTGCGAGCAGGATGAAGGTTTCGCCAATATATGCGCGCACACGACCTTTATTGCCATATGGTTTACAGTACTTCGCATTCCACATATCGGGCCCGCCATCGGTAGGTAAGTCCACATCTCCGCGTTGGTGGCGTTGATAATCACCAAGTGGAATACTCACCGAACCAAAATCTGCAAGCATTTGTTTCTTAACTTCTTGAATAGCTTTTACAAAAAACTCGAACTTGGCTTTCTTATCGATGGCGAATAATTTTTCTTGTTCTCCATTTGTATTGTTATAAACGTAGTAAAGCACGCTGTAAACCAAAGCAGCGTTCATATTGTTTAGATCGCCACCCTTATCCCATCCTTTTATTATTCGAATAGCATCCGCAATATCAGCATGTTCTTCTTCTTTTAATTCTACAATATCAAAAGCTTCAAATTTTTTAAAGAATAACGGATGTGCCGGATATTTGCTGTCATACTTAATTTTCAAAAAATCATCCCAACTAACTTTGTTGTACTTGGCAATATTTTCTTCGAACCGAAGACCACGGTTGGTCATGGTAGTATCCATACACATGGTAGCAATATTTTTTGTGCAAACAGGATTTGAATTGGCGCAAGTAGAACGAAAACAAGAATTGTTAGCATTGAACACATAACCGCATTCAGGATTCAAAACCTGCGGAATAGAACTCTCCGGAAAAAATTCTGTCCATAATGTTTTGGAAGTATTGCCCGGTACGGTGGTTGTCCAATCGTAATTCTCATCGCGTTTAGGAAATGCTCCGTTACTGATGAAGAAAATAGTATCGTTCTTATCGGCATAAGTAATGTTCTGGTTTACGATGCCCTGCATTTCGAGTGCGTTGCGGAACTCGGTATAATTTTTTGCTTTATCCATGCGATACCATTGCTCAGGTGCTTTAATAGTCATGTTAGAAGCCAGACGCACAGCAAACGTTCCTTTCTTGTTTACCACCGTAGCTCCATACTTGCTCCACCATATTTTTTTTCCAATCGTGAGTATGAATTTCTTTTTGTCAGGGTGCTTTGCAAGATTTACCGAAAGTTTAGCACGGCCTGTTTCTAATTTATGCGAAACACCATCTATCAAATAATGGTTTTTCTTATTCGGGTCAGGTTGTAATTGAAAAACATCTATGGCATCAAACCCATTGGTAGTGTGTGCCCATCCTAAATTTTCATTCACACCATGAAAAATGGTAACTCCTCCGTGAAATGTTGAACCGTACATGTTCCATCCTTCTTCACTGCAAACATGCGCCTCGTACCAACTTAGCGGGCCTTCTAAGGGCTGATGCGAATTGACATCGAGATAAACATTTCCATCGGTCGTAATCTTTGAATTCATGGCCATAGCATTCGAGCCTCTACCTTTATCTGTAAAAGAAACTTCGGGTGCGGTTCCGTTAACTACGGAATTTAGCGCGCCATCTACACCGGTCATTAAAGCCATGGCCAACATGTAGCCTCCAATAAAATCTTGCGGACGAACGGGCAGGGCTTTTTTCACCAACACTTTATCGGGGTGTTGCTTCGCATAAAGATTTCCGGCTTCGGCTGCAGCTTCTAAAAGTTTTTTGAATTCTGGCGATATATCCTTTTCGTAATGCTCATTGATAGTTTTTTCTATTCGCATTAACTGAACGGCATAATCTATTCGCGCACCATCAATTCCAAGTATGCGACCTAACATTCCTTTTGAAGCCAGTAAACCCCACTGCACGGTGCTGAAATCATCCTCGCACTCGGCATAAATTAAACCGTAAGCACAGTCCGCATCGGTCTTACCAAAAATGTGTGGCACACCAAAACTATCGCGTACTATTTCAACGTTGCGTTTGGAAGTAGTTTGAGAAAAAAGTGAAGCAGAAAAAAACAAAAGGAGTGAAGCAGAGAAGATTTTTTTCATAGCGAATTTTAATTGGATATTTTTTGAAAAGGTGATTGTAAATGACTCAGCGTAAGAATGACGCAAGCGCAGAAAAAATATTTTGAGAACCAAAATTCTGCTTTCCTTTTACCTAAACTATTATGACACAACAAAAGGCATTTTTGGTAAATTACTATAACTTAACCATTCCGAAGAGCCTAAAGAATTTTCCAATTTAACCAATTGCCTATTGCACAGATGTGCGATCCATCATCAAATAAAAAACCCTTGAAAGCTAGTGCTAACAAGGGTTTCCGAGTGTTGCGGGGGTAGGACTCGAACCTACGACCTTTGGGTTATGAGCCCATGCGCTTAGGGTCTTTAATGAATTTCGATGAACGCTGATGAACGCAATATACTGATAATCAATATATTTTTGTTCTTTAAAAATCTATTGTGTTCATTTTAGGTCGCAAAATGTTTAAACCAGGTTTAAACCAGAAATCTTATATTTGCCAATGAAAATCGACCTTATGGCAAGTGTTAAAAAGCTGATTTATGATTACAAAAAACTAGGCAACGGGAAGTCTCCTCTGGCGGTGCGCCTCATTAAGGATCGAAAAATGAAGTATTTCTTCATTGGACACTCCATTCATACCGATGACTGGGACGAAAAAAAGCAGACGGTAAAACCCTCCCACAAAAATCATAGGAGATTAAATTTTCTGCTCGACCAACAGTTGGTGGCGGCAGAAAGACACCTCATGGAGATGGAAGGCCGACAGCAGGAATTTACCATCGAGCAGGTCACCAAGAAAATCAAACGAAATAACAAGGCGATTTCGTTTACTGAGTTTGCCACCGCCTATCTTGCCGGTGTTTTAAAAGAAGGTAAAATCAACGTAGCTAAGTCAGACCAGTCCCGGTTGAAAAATATAATCACCTACAACAAAGAGCGACCGCTTTACTTCCACGAAATCAACGTAGCCTTCTTAAATAATTTCGTCACGTATCTGCGCACTAAAAACAAGAAGAAAAAAATGAGCGAGAAGACCATCAACAATCACCTGCTGATGGTGCGCACAATTTTTAACCGGGCCATCCGAGAAGAAATAGTGAGCCGCGATGTTTATCCATTCGGTGGGAAGGATAGAATTCAGGTTAAGCAAGTGGAGACGCATAAGGTTGGGCTTGATCAGGACGAGCTCAATGCCTTAGAAAATGTAGACCTGGAAGAGGGTTCGGAATTCTGGCATGCACGCAATGCGTTTTTGCTCTCCTTCAATTTTGCCGGCGTGCGCATCAGCGATTTACTGCAACTGACTTGGGCGGAGATTCAGGGGGGGCGTTTGCATTATCAAATGGGGAAAACAAATGCCAATGTCAGCATACCGATACCGGTGAAAGCAAAAGAAATTCTCTCGCATTATAAACCGGATAAACCTTCACCGGAAGCCTACGTCCTCCCCTACTTACATGATGCGGACCGGGAAGACCCCGAAGATCTTGAACGCAAAATAAATTCAGCGATTTCGAAGATCAATAAGAAGTTGAAGAAGGTGGCTAAGCGCGCAGGAATTGACAAGAATCTTTCCACGCACATTTCGCGGCATACTTTTGGAAATCTGGCCGGTGATAAGATTCCGATTCCGATGTTGCAGAAACTTTACCGGCATAAATCCATGCTAACTACTGCGGTCTATCAGGGAAATTTTATGCATAAAGATACCGATGATGCACTATTGAAAGTGGTCAACGGAGGGTGATCTCAAAGTAAATGCAGATTCTATTCTGAGTTATTCCTTATAAGCTAAACCGGATTACAGCTATTACTCGAATATTACAAACCCTATAAACAAAAAGAATATCTGTTTGAAGAGTAAGCTGTTGACCAATACAACTAACGAAGTCTTGCATTAGTTTTGAAAAATGCCTCCGAAAAAGCCGGAATAAAAACAGGTAAACCTGCAAATGCACCATTATAGCTATGCTACTCACTTACTTGAAAGTGGAACAAACCTGAGCTTTATACGGGAACTACTTGGGCACAAAAGCAGCCTCACCACCGAAATTTACACCATGTAAGTCATCGCAGTTTGAATAAAATAATGAGCCCCTTAGATAAACTCGACTTAAAAATAACCGGCAAGTGATAAAACATAAAACTTCCTCCTATTTTCGTTTTATTGCAGATAGGAGGAAGTTTTTTAGAGAAAAACTTCCTCTACAAGTAAGTTAGCGGTAAGTTTTGACGCGCATACTTTCATTTTATAATTTAAAGTTTTGACAATGACAAAAGACGAAATGACGACTTTCATTGATACGTATTTATCGGACAAACAAAGCTGCGACTTATACCAAGTTACAGACACTTTCCCAAGCCCACCGACAGAACAACAATGGTCTATGCACGTTGAGGACTTAGTTTTAACTGGACACCTTAAACAACATCCAAACGGAGCGCATGCAGTCGCACGTAAGCCGACAGTTAGACAAGTAACGCATATTGACAATTCAGTTAAGGATAGTGTGGTCATAACTCAGTCGCGTTTAGACAATTCACCTCTGACAGCTAATATTAAAGCAAGTGTTGATGCCCCTATTGAAAACCCAAAACAAAAAAACGCCAAGACAACTCTTGCAGAGTATTGGTGGTTATATGTAATCGGTGTATTGAAAGGACTAACATTGCTTGCAGCCGAGTATGACTGGTTCGGACTTGCGGACAAATTCAAACTCAAATAAATAAACGCTGTTACAAAAACTGTCTTTAAAACGTTCTTATGTTTCGTGTGGCGAAACGACTTTAAAAATAAAAACCTACCGCTAACAGCGGGTTGGCGTAAGCGCGGGTGAAGTCTTAAATTGTTCATTTTGTTTTAGTTTTTTAGTTTAGTGTTTGCGGACAAGTGAGCGTATTTAAACCGCGCCTACAGCCAACCCGCAAAACGTTAGCGGCAACTTTTGACGACAGCGTTCACCGACTACTTTTGTAAAACAGATTTCGGCTACTCTCAAAAAAAATTACAGACATGAATTGGTTTAAAAACATTCACAAAAACTTATTTTCAAAAAAAGTTATGCCTGACAGACAGCTGAACATATCGGACGACCCTTATCTTAACGAAATACACAAAGCTCCTGATTTAACTATGTTATACGCCAACGACTTAATGGTGTATTACGATAGATTACAGCGGAAGAATGATGGTAAGGGGGTTACTATGGGTGAATTTCAAACCCTAATAGCTTATTATGCTATAGATTTATTGATAGAGTATCATGACAAGGCAAATGGTGTTCTTCCAAGGTCAATAATTCAAGACGTAAAGAATAATGTCTTGGCAGCCGCACAAAAAAAATTTCCTGCATTTAATGACAAAGGAAAAGCAGACTACTTTCATTATATGGTAGACAATTATATCAAATTGAAAGACATCGTATCCAGCACCAAGCGGTATATGGAGAGTTTAGAATAGAAGAGGTTTGCGATAACCATTAAAAAGCCCATACTATGTTTAAAAAGAAAAAATTGAGCAGTCAACAACTTGGACTATTGACAACAGCTTTAATGCGAAACCTATTTCCCAAACCCATCAAAGGAGAACTCCTTGTAGAAGATACGGCTAACGATGGATGTATTTTATACTTTAAAGATGATTACTATAGTAAGCTCTTTACCAAGATTGCTGACCAGGTTCACACAGGCACTTATTTACGTAGCAATGCAGAAAAGGACTGGATGGACTTAGCTTATGCAATTCAGTCAGCATCTAACTGCGAGACTTTAGATACTTCTAAACTTAAGGAGCATTTTTTGTCAATAGATACACCAAGCGAACTAATGACGAGCAATGATTTTTCGTCCAATAAAAAAATTAAAGTTCTTGAACAGCAAAGATTTCATCCAGCATTACCATTTGGTTGGGAAATCTTAGACGACTTATGGAAAGAGATTTTGAAACTTGACGGGGGGAATTTCGAAGAAACTGCGAGCGTTATAAAGCTGACAACAACAGCAAACAAAAACATAGTTGTGACCAAGGACAAAGTCGAGGAGAACAGCAATTATAAGACAGTGTATCAAGGAACATTTGATGAAATCTGTTCAAAAAAGATGTTGCTAGTGTTCAATAAAGACGCAAAGACATTTGAAATTCTTGACCCGTTATTCCCAGACAAAAGTTTCAAACTTTTATTCAGTTTGCAATAAAGCAGCCGCTAACATCGCATTGCCAAAAGCGCGGGTGAAGTCTTAAATGGTAGCTTTGTTCATTCTTTTTAGTTTAGTGTTTGCGGACAAGTGAGCGCATTTTTAACCGCGCCTTCGGCAATCCGTGAAACGTTAGCGGCAACCTTTGACGTAAATTTTTGACAAGGTTGTGTAGGGTAGTCGCTTAAAGACAAAAGACAAAAACAAGGGCGAAGCCCATTGGCTATGCTTCAGCAAAATAAAAGAGATGATGCTCTTCTATTTTTTAAACTTGAATCATCCCTTTTATTTTGCGCTGTCGCGCAAATACAAAACAGCCAACAGCCGACTTTGTAGTTTAGAAGTTACAAACTTGCTGACGTAAGATTTGATTGTTATTAATAAATATTATTGAGGTCACTTTTTTCTACCTCTATATTGATGCCTTTACGTACCAATGCATCTTGGACTTGTGATTTAAATTCTTCTGAATATTTAGGCGAAACAAAGACTGCATGAAAAAGCAGTTTAATGTCGCAAGGAATAAGTTTGCCGTTAATAAATTCTTCCGTTGACCAGTCATAGTCAAAACCTTTTTCAGGCTCGACTTGTGTTGTTAGTCTTAATTCTCGTTCATAAGCAAAACTTAATCTTTTGAAAGTGTAGGGAGCGAGAGTGTTAGTGAAACTTATTCTATGTTGCTTAATATCAATATACTGAACAGCACCTCCGTGTATTAGTTTTGAGTATCCTTCCAAACTCTTTTTAAGTCTTCCGAAAGTTGTACGTATTGCCACACCATTTTCGTAATTTGAATAAAGCTTCCACATAGCAACTGATTCATAGTCGTTCATGTGCCAACAGTTTACTAAAACCAAATTTTTCATTTTTTCTGCAAGCCACAAAGAATTTTCTATTCGTTGATCATCCGCTGTAGATGTTTCTGTTAGTTCTGCTTCGTTGGCTTGCAACCATTGAGTATAATGGTCTGTGCTGGCTTTGTTATAACTGCCTTCAAACAGGTCGTCTTCATAAGTAGTTACTTTCGCAAAAAAAATACTTTCTGTTTCTAATATAGATAGCAACCTTTCGTAAGGCATATATCGCCAAATTACTGTGTCATCAGAAACATGCTGAAAATATCTATTTAACGCAAACATTATTTAGGTAAGCCTCTCCATTTGATTTGTATCATCTCTCAAAAGTGACTTTCATTTTACCCGGCCCAAACGTAAATCCAGTTATTACTGGATTATTAATAATGATTGGATAGCCACTGATGGTACTAGACACCATAGTACAACTATTAGATATTGACCGACTTTGAGTATTAATCATTGTAGGTGTAGTATTAAGAGGTATATAGTAAATGCTGCCGTTAAAAAGAAATATTCTTCCTGGGCTGATTGCCCCTAATTGATTTGCTTTAGCATACATCTGACCAGTGCATGAAGTACTCGTTGAATACAAGTTCACTCCAATAGTTCCTAAATCAGCTATAGTATTTGAATCGCTCATAAGTCCATTTCCGTAACCCGTACTCTGAGAGTATTCTAAATCATACCGGTAATTTGTCGAGGTTAAAAAGGCAAAAGGTGCAATCATTACATGATTTATAGATGGGTCGCTAATTAAAACATCATTAATCTTTACAGTAAAATTTGTTTGCGTATTATAAGGCAACACAAGTTGATTACCTCCTGAAATCTTTAGAGTATCTCCACTTAAACTAAGGTTCTGTATTTCATTTATAGAACTGGTATCCCCATCATAATGATTTGGTAAAGTAACTTGGTTGCCAAGTGAAATTTTAAGCGTATCTCCGCTAACAGATAAAGTTTGAATTTCGTTAGTGGCACTTGTATCATGGTCATTAACGTTACCAGAATTGCCCGCATATAATGCGTAAGGCACACTTAAAAATTGAGTAGTTCCCATAGTTACAAAGTTGGTTCCTCCGTTAGCATCTAAACCAACCTTTAAATAATACGCATCATTACCCCAATTAATATTGTTGAAGTTGCCTTGTTGCAAAGCACCTGCTCCTAATGTAAGATTGAATAACCCAAACTGATTCGTAGAAGTAAAATGATTTTCTTGATATTGAATTGGACCAACAGTAGACCCTTTAAGAATGCTAAATTGAATTCCAACACTTTGATTAACCAGTGGATTTCCTAACCCATCCCTTGCAACAGCACTATAACTGAACGCTTGTGGTGGTGCTAATTGCGAATAGACGTTAGTCAGTAGAATTGAAAAAAGAATCAGTAAAGAATTTCTCATGGATAGTAATTTTAGGGTTTAAATGTAATTATGATTTTTTGTTGGTGCTAATGCACTCCCATTTTGTTTTGCTTTGTTTAATTTTCATGCGTCAGTTTTAGAGAATAAAATGGGAGAGTTTTTACACTCTCCCTTCTGCGGTTATTTTTTTCTGCAAGCCTTGACCACTTCGGCTATTGCAGCCAATAGCAACGCTACTGCTGTTACACAACTGACAAAGGTTTCCATTTGTAAAATGGTTTTAAAATAGATTAAGAAATTCTATTGGTCTTGAGACGGCTGTCTCATCTTAGTTAGCTTTCTAACTTCTTTACTCTTGCGAGTATCTCTTGTTTAACTACACAAATATATTGTTTCCTTGTAACGACCTATACAAATTTATCCACGCAAATGCACTCCCTTTTGTTTTACTCTGTTTGTTTGATAAAGGATTTCAAAACAAAGAGAGTGCATTGCCGCGCAGGGGTTTTGCCTTTCGTTTGACAATTATGCGCTTCATTGACAGGCAAAGAAAATATCCGCTTAAATTTTACGTGATGTCCACTGGTGGACATCAGTAAGGCAGCCGCTAACATCGCATTGCCGAAAGCGCGGGTGAAGTCATTAGTGGTAGCTTTGTTCATTCTTTTTAGTTTAGTGCTTGCGGACAGTTGGGCGCATTTTTAACCGCGCCTTCGGCAATCCGTAAAACGTTATGTGCAACTCTTTGGCGACCCAGCAAGCACGAAGTGACTGCAAGAAACGAACAGAAATAAATTACAACTCAAAGCGAACAATCAATAACATGACAGACGAGCAATACTTAACTTTTCAGAAATTTAATGACGAAGGTTTGGCAACCGAGCTAACAGAAGTGTTAGAACAAAACAACATTGAGTTTATAGTTGACGACACTCAAAATTTTGACCCATCATTTTCTAACAGCGAAATTAATAAAGAGTTTAGAGTGAAACTTAAAAAGGAAGATTTTGAAAAAGCAAACACCCTTCTTCTTGAAATCTCTGTTAAGCAACTTGAAAATGTTGACAAGAATTATTACCTGTTTAAATTCACAGACGAAGAACTTATTGAGATTGTAGCCAAGGCAGACGAGTGGAGTCAGTATGATTTTATTCTTGCACAACGAATTCTGAAAGAACGAGGCAAGGAAATTAAACCCGAACTTGCTGATGCTTTAAGAAAGCAGCGACTGCAAGAATTAGCAAAACCAGAGGAAGGGCAACAGACATGGATTTATGCTGGCTATACTTTTGCACTTCTTGGCGGACTAATTTCAATTTTTATTGGGTGGCATTTATTGTCTTACAAAAAGACATTGCCAAATGGCGACAGAGTTTATGGTTATTCTGCTTCAGACAGAAAACATGGTAACAGAATTTTTTTGATTGGAATAATTTTCATTGTGTTTTGGTCAATTGTTTGGATAATTAAAACTGCAAACAACTAATGAAAACTCAAACTACATATCTTCGTCTTTGGACAATTTCAAACGACACAATAATGAATATAAATCGCATTGAACAAACAGTATCGGAACTTCGGGCAGACGAACTCCGAACGAGCAGAAGAGCTGCCGATAACATTCAGATTAAAAGAAATAAAAAAAAGAAGGGCTTTGATAGGTAAACAAAGAGTTGAGCTTCTAATAAACAGTGTAGGTAATACGAACAGTGGTGCTTCTAATCCCTTCTTTTTTTTACTTCTTTAATCCCTTCTTCGTTAGCGGAAAGCTTTAAAAATAATAAGATGAACATACATGATTTATTTACACAGGTAAGGAATTCGGTAGCTAATGAAGATACTCATGACCTGAACAAACTAAAACTTACAAAACCCGAATACTTTAATTGGGTGCAGGAAGTATTTTACGAAATGAACGTAAAATGCTACCCCGACAGCCAAGCCCTTATTTGGCGATACAACGAAAAGGAAAGAATCTATACATTCAAAAGTATCTATGAAGAAGCTAACCAATTTCTAAATTATTTGAGAAGCCATGGTATAAAAAAAGGTAACAGCATCTTTTCACAGATTTCTTTAGACCCTGCGAATTGGATTAGTTTATTAGGAGCAATCAAGGGCGGATTTATCCTAATTCCATCTTCAACAAATTTGACCGAGAAAGACATTGCCTATCGTTTCAAAACAGTATTTCCTGAAGTTGCAATTTCTGATTTAGCCAATGCGGAAAAGATTGATGATGCTGAGGAATTATTAGACAAATCCATAAAGCTTAAAATTATTGTGGATGGAACAAGGGAAGGTTGGCATACCATGGATGAGATTTTTGAAAAAGAAAAAGTGGCCGATGCAACCCCTACTCGATCGGATGATGCCTTGTTTTATTTTTTCACGTCTGGAACAACGGGACTTCCTAAAATTGTAACCCACACACATTTCACGCTTCCCTTTGGACATTTGACTACATCGGCATGGATAGGACTACGCTATGGAGATATTCATTATAATATTTCAGCTCCAGGTTGGGCTAAGTTTGCCTACAGCAGTTTTTTCGGTCCATGGAATATGGGTGCCACAATATTGGCTTACCAGGTAGATAAATTTGTTGCTGAAGAGCAATTGGTCACGATGGAAAAATATGGAGTAACTACTTTTTGTGCCCCTCCTACTGTTTTGCGTTTGATGATACAGGAAGATCTAACAGCTTATACACTCAGTATACGTCAGTGTGTTGCGGCAGGAGAACCACTTAACCCGGAAATCATTGAAAAATGGAAACAAGGAACGGGCCTTATTGTTCGGGATGGCTATGGTCAAACTGAAAGCAGCCTTCTTGCAGGAAATATGCCCGGTAGCATTATAAAATATGGTTCAATGGGTAAGCCAACATTTCTTTACGACATCGTAATTGCTGATGATGAAGGAATCGAAATTCCGGCACTCGAAGAAGGTAATATCTGTGTAAAAATGGATGACAACAAAGCCAATGGAATATTTACGGGATATTTAGGAGAGCCCGAAAGAAATGATAAGGTCTTTAAACATAACTTGTATTACACTGGCGACAAGGCCTACAAAGACGAAGAAGGATACATCTGGTTTGTGGGTAGAGACGATGATGTTATTAAGGCATCGGATTATAGAATTGGACCTTTTGAAGTGGAAAGCATATTAATTGAACATGTGGCAGTGGTGGAGGCAGCCGTTGTTAGCAGTCCTCATGAAATAAGAGGGTTTGCTGTAAAAGCTTTTGTGCTTTTACGACAAGGGGAGGCCCCAAGCAAAGCGTTGGCAGAAGATTTGTTTAACTATTGCAATAAAAATCTCGCTACTTATAAAATACCAAGAATTATAGAGTTTGTGGAGTCTTTACCCAAAACAATAAGTGGTAAAATCAGGCGAGTAGAATTGAGGGCTGCCGAAGCAAATAGCAAAGGCAAAAAAGAGATAAGGGCCAATGAATATTTCCACTCCAAATATTAATTCTTGGTTTAACAAAGTTGAAAACAAGCCATCCGCTAACAGCGGGTTTAAGAAATTGGCGGTTCAGTGGTTCAATGAACATTTGTGCTTCGTATCAAGTGTAGTGCTGGCAGACAATTTATGGTTCCAAAATCGCCACCTTCGCCAAGCCCGAAACCGTTATAGCTAGTGTCATTTAAACACAACTGAAAAATAAATGTTAATACATACCAGAATTTACCTTTGTTTGGCAATTACGCTATTAGTTGCTTG
>CANJZE010000029.1 GCA_947479455.1 Bacteroidota bacterium | reverse complement strand
ATTTATTATGGAGATAAACATTCCTGGGATTAGGTCTTCACGTCCAAAAGTGAAAATAGCTGATTGCAAATAGTCTTTACCGCTTTCAATAACTTTGAAAGTAAAGTCAACAAAATCTTTTGCTTCCTTTGGAGTTTCTGAATCCAAATAAGCGGAGTCAAAGTCGCTAGTATTTTTTAATACATCTATAAAAACTTCAATTTTAGAGATATCTGCTCCACATTGTCTCATAGCATCTAAATATAATTCAAAATGACTTTTCCTTATGCCATTAAGGTCTACGTCCGATTCTTCACCTACAACAATTTCGTTAATAAGATATCTTGTGTCTGCGGTTCCTTTGGGAAACCAAGGAACAGATGTACAAGTCAAGTTGCCTTGTAGAGTTTTTAATAAAGACATAAAGTCCCAAACAGCGTAAACGTGGAATTGCATAAATACTTTCAAGTCTTCTATGTCTTTAATAGCTGAATATACTTTATGATTAATAATCTCTTGTCTTAAGGGTTCAATTGTCTTTTTAATTTTTTCAATTTGAGTTTTCATTATTGTCTTTTTTTATTACTAGATTAACATTTTAAATGAACAAATGTTTGAATTTCTATGCTTTCATTGAGGTCTGCCACAATTACTGCTAACGTTTTCGGGCTTGGCGAAGGTGGCGATTTTCACCACAAATGTTGATGCGGAGAACCAAACTTTGATTAACTGGATTTTTCGGTGTAGTTGACCACCTCATTTCGGAGCAAACTGACCAGGGCGATTGTAGTTGCATAAAGGAACATTTTAAGGTTAGTTTAAGCGGTTAATAATTCTTACCTGTCTAAATACTGTTTCACTTAATTTTTATCAGCTTCTTGTTTGGTAAAGATAGATTTCTTTCTCAACGATTCACCGGATAGTTCTATTCGATGTGCATCGTGCACAATTCTGTCGAGTATAGTGGATTTCAACGCACCATGGTACGAGACAGACCGATGCAAACGGACAGATTCGTGTTCGCAGACCTTCAGGTGGGGCTTTAGGTCCTGGAAATTTTCTAATTATGGCAAAGGATGAGGAAACCGGTGCGCAGAATGAAGTTCGATTTACTGCAGACAGATGTATCACCGATACTGTATTTATTCCAATCAATAGAAATTGCGGTCATAAACCAACGGAGCCTGCTGTAAAAGAAGAGCCAGTTGTAAAAGAAGTGACGAAGTAATAGAAATTATGCCTGTACGTATTCGCTAAGATACTCGTACGGTTTATTCAACTTTCCGTTTAAAGCAATTGTAGCCCGGTAGATAATTTTACTATCGGGCTTTTTTAATTCCGGAAGGATTCGGCTCATCAACATATTTCCAAAGTCTTCGCTGGCATCTCTCGGTAATTCGTTAGGCAAATTATCAATGGCCATTACATCGATTGCCCCTTTAGAAAAGGGCTCAACAATTTTTTCAGTTGCAGCTTCGTAACCGTAATAGGGATTTTCTATAGTGGAAGTTTGAAGTGTAGAAGGAATAGACGAAGGTGCCACATCGCAAGTAATGTCGGCAATTTGTTTAATGCTGAAATCTTTTTCTTTCATCTGCTCTTGTGAAAAGAAAACAGGAATTCGTTTATCCCAATAAACTCCGTTAATTAAGATATCGCATGTTTTAGTAAAGGGATAAAAGTTGGACTTATACAATTCAGGATGCGAATGAAAATCATTGCGATCAAACTTTTCTTCTCCTTCTTTATGATACATATCCCCGCTGGTCAATTGCGTATAAACAATTTCATTAAACTCGTTGTAACAGAAATTGTAAGGAGAGACTTTTTTGATGTGCAAGAGGTTTAAAAGAAAATCCGCACCGTTTGAAACCCTTCCAGTGCCGGTGAGTACAATTTTCAGTTTTGGAAATTGTATTTTCGAAAACTCTTGCTGTGCTTCTTTAAAGTTGTGGCACTCGCTCATTTGCTTGAGCGTAAATGTTTTTGTTCCCAATCCAATCATTCTTATCGCATGATACGCTCCGACAATTCCGGCCCACCGCCCAAATGCGATGAGTCGTTTTCCTTTTTCGTCAGTGAGTGTTTCCCAATCAATAAGTCGTATATTTTTTTTGAGAACCGCTTGTAGCAATTTCTTATTGTGCGGTTGCTTTTTTATGACGTGTGAAAAAATGAAGTAGGTCTTGTTTGGAATTAAACACTCAACAGGAATTTCTTTTACTCCCAAAAGTACATCACAATCACTTAAATCTTCTCTTACTTCAATTCCTTGATAACGATATTCATCATCGGTATAACAACGATAAGTGCAGCTTTGCACATAAATTTCTAACTCCGGATTTTCTTCTTTCAATATGGCACATTGCGAAGGCGTTAGTGGCACACGATTATCCTGCGGGGTTTTTGTTTCTTTTAAAATTCCAATTTTCATGGAGTGAATATGTGAAGACCTTGTGCTTTTCCCAAACCTGTTTTAGTATTTACTTGCAAGAAGGCAAAAGAAAAAGGCGAGGATAATTATCACCCTCGCCTTTTTTGTATCGTATCAAGAACATTAATTGCTTTTCATTATTCGTTGACAGTGAGTCCAGCTACCCTGCTGAAGTTGTAATAAATAAACTCCCGCACCGAAATCTTTAAAAGATTGAATAAGCGAAAAACTTGTACTCTTAATGATTATGGTCTTCTCTTCAATTTGCTGACCAACATCGTTGAAAATACGTAACGAAAGAGCTTCGGAATTTGTAAGGTTCGAAAACTGTAGATTCAAAACATCGGTGGTAGGGTTTGGATAAATATTTACAAGACGTGCTTCTGCTATGTGACTAATGCTATTGAAAATAGCATTGAACGGAGCAGAGGTATTGCTGCAAGATGAACCATCGGTTACTTCTACAGTATAACTGCCATTAGTGGTTATCACCAAGGTTTGATTGGTTTCCCCAACCAATAAATTTCCATTTAGATACCATTGATACTGCGCTGCCGCACTTGAGGTTAAGGTGTTTCCTGACTGGGTAATAGTAGGAACTGCAGGAAGAGGAGATACCGTTAGGTTTAACGTACGAATACTGTCACACCCGTTCGCCCCGGCATTTGCAAACGTATCTACAAAAGTTCCCGAAGTTGAATACCCCTCAAAAGTTTCGCCATCGCAAATTGTTTGTGAAATTGAACTTGTGGCAATTGGTAAAACAGTTAGGATTAAAGTTCTAATACTATCGCAACCGTTTGCTGCGGCATTAGCATAAGTATCGGTAAACGTTCCATTGGTTGAATACCCCTCAAAAGTTTCGCCATCGCAAATTGTTTGAGAAATTGAACTTGTAACACTTGGTAAAACAGAAAGAATTAATGTGCGAATACTATCACAACCATTCGCCCCGGCATTTGCGAAAGTATCTACAAAAGTTCCATTGGTTGAATACCCCTCAAAAGTTTCGCCATCGCAAATTGTTTGAGAAATTGAACTTGTAACACTTGGTAAAACGGAGAGCAACAAGGTACGAATACTATCACAACCATTCGCCCCGGCATTTGCAAACGTATCTACAAAAGTTCCCGAAGTTGAATACCCTTCAAAAGATTCGCCATCGCAAATAGTTTGCGAAATTGAACTTGTTGCAATTGGTAAAACAGTAAGAATTAAAGTGCGAATACTATCGCAACCGTTCGCCCCGGCATTTGCAAAAGTATCTACAAAAGTTCCCGAAGTTGAATACCCCTCAAAAGTTTCGCCATCGCAAATTGTTTGCGTTACAGTACTATTTACACCTTGTAAAACAGTTAAGTTCAAGGTACGAATACTATCGCACCCATTCTCCGCAGCATTTGCAAACGTATCTACAAAAGTTCCTGAAGTTGAATAACCTTCAAATGAAGAGCCTTCACAAATGGTTTGTGTAACCGTGCCGTTTGCTCTCGGTAAAACAGTTAAGTCTAACGTGCGAATACTATCGCAACCATTCGCAGCCGCATTAGTAAACGTATCAACAAAAGTTCCTGAAGTTGAATAACCTTCAAAAGAAGAGCCTTCACAAATGGTTTGTGTAACCGTGCCGTTTGCTCTAGGTAAAACAGTTAAGTCTAAAGTGCGAATACTATCACAACCATTTGCAGCAGCATTAGCCAGCGTATCCACAAAAGTTCCTGAGGTAGAATACCCCTCAAATGAAGAGCCTTCACAAATGGTTTGTGTAACCGTGCCGTTTGCTCTCGGTATAACAGTTAAGTCTAACGTGCGAATACTATCACAACCATTTGCAGCAGCATTAGCCAGCGTATCCACAAAAGTTCCTGAGGTAGAATACCCCTCAAATGAAGAGCCTTCACAAATTGTTTGTGTTACTGAGCCATTTGCTCGAGGTAAAACAGTTAAGTCTAACGTACGAATACTATCGCAACCATTTGCAGCAGCGTTGGCAAGCGTATCCACAAAAGTTCCTGAAGTTGAATAACCTTCGAATGAAGCGCCTTCACAAATGGTTTGAGTTACCGAGCCATTTACTCTTGGAAGCACAGTTAAGTCTAAGGTGCGGGTGCTATCGCAACCATTTACAGAAACAAAAAGATCAGTAAAAATACCCGTTACTGCATAACCTTCAGCTAATTGACCTTCGCAAATTGTTTGGTAAATTGTATCGTTAAAAATTGGATTAGTTGTTATAGTAACCGCATTAGAAGCGCAGCCACTTTGTACCAAAACACACTGATAAGAATAGGAGTTGGAGGGAGTACTTGGAGAGGACAGTATGTTTAGCGAAGTGCTCGTAGAACCTATGTAAGTGGTTGAAGCAGGAATTCCGTCAATCACATTTATCCAATTTCCGTTATCGCTTAGCTGCCATTGAAATTGAGGGGAACCTCCGCCACTAAAACTAACGCTTATTGATGCTGCGTTGCCGGCACACATAACAGCGTTTGAGTCCACGCTAATTGTAGGTGATATAAAGGAGTTAATGTAAGTACTAATTGGTGCAGAAGAACATACGCCATTGTTAGTTGCGTAAACGGTTATTGAATCGCTGGATGAAACTCCAGTGAAGGTTACAGTAACATTATTAGTGGTGGTCGTGAGGGTTGTTACTCCAACGTTTCCATTTAAATAACCTATTCCACCGCTTATCGACCATACATATTCGGTGGCATAATCTACTGTATTTACAGAGTAAACTGTACCTGTACTTGAGCAAACATTAGAAGGATTTGCATTCCAAACAGGAGTAGAAGGAACTGCAACACCATAAGTTAATAGTGATGAAGTAGAACTCCAGGTACCATTACTTGCAGTTTGCACCCAAACATAATTGGTGGTAGCAGAAGCTAACATGTAAGCGGTAGTTCCTAAAATGTTATTCCATAATCCAACCGTTGTTTTGCTGGCATCGGCAAAATTGGCGGAAGCACAGGTAAGATTTCCAGCAGTATTCTCTAAATTGAAATAATACCAAGTTCCTCCGCTGAAACCAGAATAGAAACGGTATGCACCAGCGCCAACTCCGTTTCCTAGTGCTGAGGTGTTTTGTGATGTGCAATTAGGAGATAACACATCATCAGGTTCTGGTCCGTTATAAATACATTGAGCAGAAATGTTGTTTGCAAGAAGCAATACAAAAAATAGAAGAATTAAACTTGCATTGAGGTTCAAGTGTAGTTTCATACTACTAAATGGTGTTTAAGAAATTTTGTTAGTGAGTGCAAAATATTTTATTTTTTCCAAAAGAAGGAATCGAGTTTTATTGCAGGTTAACGCACCATCTATTTCGCTATATAAACTTGCTGTTTAAGCAATCACATCTTCACAAACTTTTTCTTAAGACACAAGTCTTTCATGCCAGTTTTTTCATCGGTCAACTTTATTTCGGCTAAATAAAAACCGGCAGCCAAAGAACTTACATCAATAAAATGTTCTCGCGTTTTGTTTACTAAAATTCCGGCAGTGTTATAAATATTCATTTGCTGTAACAAAAGAGTTTCGGTTTCTATAAACAAAAAATTTGAAACAGGATTAGGATAGAGAACAACATCAACCAAATCTTCTTTTGATTCTTGAATGGTGGTAGGCTGACCGTATTTTACAATGGTATAATCCAATGCACTCATTCCTGCTACATAGATGTTATTCAAGTCATCTACAAACAATGCCATGGCGTATTCCTGACTTCCGGCAGCGTTCAAATAGGTATAGGTTTTTTCCCATTGCTGTGTTCCTTCAGTATTGTATTTGATAAGTTGAAAATCTTCGGCAGTAGTTGTGTTCACAGAGGTTCCGAATACATACACGTTTCCGGCATTATCTAAGGTGATGGATTCTGCTAAATCGTGCATGTTAGCCGAGCCGTTAAAGTTTTTGTCCCAAAGTTGCGTGCCCATTGAATCGTATTTGATAGTTACAATGTCAAATCCGTCAGTTACACTGTAAACACTTTTACCCGTTACAAAAATGTTATGAAATGAGTCAACCACAAGCGCAATTCCTTCATCAGTATTATTACCAGGCCCTTTGAAAAATTTCTTCCATAACTCTGTACCGTCAGCGGCATATTTTATCGTGATTATATTTTCGTCAACCGAAGTATCCACATAAGTAGTTCCGGTTATATAAACATTGCCGAGATTATCGAGTGCAAGCATATTGGCTACATCTGAACTTATTCCTGTACCAGCGAAAGTTTTTGTCCAGAGCGTATCTCCAAGTGGATTGTATTTGATAGTAGTAATGTTATTGTAACTATCGCCACTACCAGTTGACCCGCCACCGGCAAATCCAGTAACATAAACGTTACCCGCGAGGTCAACTGTCATTGAATTTATAACATCAGCATCTGTACCTGGACCATTATATCGTGATACCCATTGCTGAACACCGAGGGGAGAATACTTGATGGTTGTGTAATCTTGTCGCAGACCGTGAACGGCTATCAGTCCTTCGCTGGTTCCGGCTATATATACATAGCCTGAGTCGTCAACAAAAATACTTTTCGCAAAAGTCCAGTTATGTCCGCTTGTTGGACCGGTGTAAGTACGTGTCCACAGTGAATCGCCAAGCGAACTGTATTTGATTGTAACAATTGAATTATCGTAAGCTGTACCACCGGTTACATAAACATTGCCTAAAGCATCAACAGCAATAGCATAAGCGCGGTCATCGCTTCCGGCAATTCCGTTGTAAGCTTTTTCCCATTGCTTAACTCCTGCACCATTATACTTAACGGTGAGGTAGTCGGCAGTAAACGGAAGCTGCACACTTGCACCTGTGGCATATACATTGCCCGAGGCATCTACAGTCATTGCGTATAGTTGGTCAGTGCCACCACTATCGTATCGCGCTACCCATTGTTCAACCGGTTGCGAAAAGAGAGAAGCGGTTAATAATAGTAAGGCGATCATTAAGATTTGAGTTTTGTTTTTTGTTTTCATGGCTTTTAATTTTTGTGAGACAAAAGTCGGCAACCTGGTAACCTGAGGCAAAAGAGTTTTTAGTCTAAATTTAGGTTCCGAAAAATAGAGTAGAACAGGGACTCCTTTTATGATAATGGTCATACCGTCAGTTTCTCATTCCATTTAGCATGCAAAGCCAAGACGACCTTTTTTTATTGGTAAAATCACTCTCAAAGAATGAGAAGGGCTATTTCAAAAAGTTATATGCAGCATTTGAAACAGGAAAGGATAAGGATTTTTTGTTGCTGTTTGATTTGGTGGATGAAGCAAATGAATACGAAGAAGCAGAGGTTAAAAAGAAATTGAAACGCGAAAACAAGTCGGTAAACTTTTCCGTGCTTAAAAATTATCTGACCGAAAAAATTCTACAAGCACTTCGCATGTTTCATCAACAGTTTTCGGCAGAGTATGATTTGTTGACAGAGATTCAGGAGCTGCATTTATTGAAATCGAAAAAACTAGACCATCTGCTTTCGCGCAAGCTGAACAAGGCGATGAAAACAGCTGAAGAATCAGGATTGAATTCGTTGCAGTTGTATTTGTTCTGGTTTGAAAATTTTACGCGTAACACCTCTTCGCTGTCCGAGCATTTTCAATCGTGGAAGGATATTCAACCAAAATTGCAAGTGAACTTAACTGACTTGCAAGAACGTTTTGAAGTTTACACTTTGTTCAAAGAAGTGGAGCAACTCTACCGTGCGCAAATAGGTTTTGGCCAAAAGGATAATAAGCGATTAAAGGAAATTGAAAAGCACGCACTGTTGAACGTGAAAAAGAAAATTCATTTTGGTACAGAAGTGATTCGAAATTATGTAGGCTCTATGATTTGCCAAATGAAGGATGATAGAGCCGGAAGCTACGCTTGTTTAAAAAACAATTTGGCAGTGTATGAACTGCACAAGGAATATGCACATAATAATTCTACGGGTCATTTAGGTTTGCTCGATTCGCTGATTCGCATGGCTTGTTCGCTGGGTAAGTTTAAAGAAGCCGATAGCTATTTCTGTGCTCTGGAAAAAATTGAAGCGCAAAATGAATTTGATAAGGATTGGAATCTTTCTATTCGATATGAATATCTTTTAACTAAAGCAGTTTCATTACAAAAATTTGATGAAGCGATAAAACGGATTGATGAAATTGAAAAATTTTATTCTACCCATTTGGAAATTGTGATTCCTCCACAATATGCACGGTTGATGGTTGTGTTTTATTATGACGGTAGAAAAAGTAAATCGTTGGAATGGGCACAACGCATTATAGGCATGAAGGATGAAAAACGCCAGTATGATATTTTGCAAGTATTGGCACGGTGCATGGCAATGATTTTTTGTTTTGAAGAAAACAATTACTCGTTGCTCGAAAGCCAGATAGGAAGTGCACGGTTTTATTTCAGCAAACATGGCATTGAATCTAAACTTACCAGTACACTTGGCAATGCTTTGCTGAAAATTTTAAAACAGATAGATAAAAAGGAGAGGAGAAGGTTGTTTGAAAAATTGAGCGATGATTTGAAAACGATTCTTGCGTTTGAAAAACAGAATGATTTTTTGACTTGGTTTGATTTTGTAAAATGGGCGAACAACAAATGATTTTGCGGTTTTGTATTTACTGATAGCGCAACGCACGCAACGTTCTGCGCGCGTGGCGCACAACTATTAAGCGAAGTGACCGAGCGGGAGCGCCACCTCATTTTTATTCTTTTATTTTTTTTGTGATTGACAAACACAAAAGCAATTACATTTGTGCTGTTCTTTGAAACTTCATTCGTGTTTTGGCAGTTGACTACTTTGGTAAATTGCTGCTGCGAAGTGAAACCGGGCCTGATTGGAATTGACGGGAAGCCTTGCAGGTAAACCCGCGTGCCGTGGGTGTTTGATACCACGTTAATCCATCTCACAAACAGTTTTAAATGGCGAATATTCATACGCTATGGCTGCTTAATCTTAGAGATTAACAACCAATTGTCCTGCGCTTGAGGTACCATACACAGCGCACTGACAAACAAAACCTGGTAACGTACTCGTAAAGTTTCATCCCCTTTACGATGTATGAACAACGGATGTAAGAAACAAGTTGGAGGTCTGCTTATGCGGCTTGTTTACGAAAATCAATAAGTAGATACGCATGTAGAAAGTTTATCGTCAACTTATCCGGACGTGGGTTCGATCCCCACCAGGTCCACCCAATGAGAGTCCCTCGATTTTTTCGAGGGACTTTTTTGTTTAGAATCCTCTAAAACCCGCGCCAGTCGTGTGATTTCAAGCAGTATAATATTCACTTTTGTGGTTCGATAAGTTCCTTTTTTCTTCTGGTAGTATATTTTATCAGGAAAAATGGCTTTTTGCAGTTGCTGCTTTTGATAGAAGGATGCTGAAACCCAATACTGGCTTATGTTCTGCGAAAGATTGATACTTTTTTCTACCAATTTTTCAAGGTTCGATAAACCATTGCTATCATACTTCATTTCTGACCGAATTTTCATTAGCTCCGCCTTAAATTTTTTATGAAACTTTTGAAAAAGTTCGTCACTGATTTGTTGCATAACGAAGCGCTCTTCTAATTTTTCTATCCTTTCTTTAATTTCTTTTTCGCGGACGGAAAAATCTTCTTGCTTCTGTGCAAGTGAGCTATCTATTTTGATAAACGAGAGTTGCATTTGCTTCCGAATAAGCGGAATGAATTTTTTGTCTGGCTGAAAACTGTCAAGTAGCAAAACGAACTGGGAGTGCATTGCCTTTGCGCTCGTATTGCTGCCGCAGCCTTTGGTGTTGCATTTGTAATAAAATAACCCCTTTGCCTTTACTACATAACCCGTCATCGGCTTTTTACACTTCTCGCACCCTACCATATGGCGCAGCGGTATGTTGTTATCCTCTTTGTGGTTTTGAAATTTTTCCCTGCCTTCTTCAAGCACTTCGTTTACTTCTAAAAACAATTTCTTTGAAACTATTGGTTCCCAGTTTTTGCCCTCCAATACAGTATCACCAAGTAAATTGTTTCGTAGCAAACCACAATAGAATACATTTCTAAATGCCCAGCTTAACCGTTTATCGGTTAAGACAAGTCCAAGTTTTTTCAGACGCTTGGCAATTTCAATGATGGATTTGCCTTCGGCTTTCCACCTAAACGCTTTTGCAAGAAGTCTGCCCTTATCGTTAATGACTATCTTGGAACCGTCATTTGTTTTTACTACTTCATATCCAAGTGGCGGTCTGCCGAAGTATAACCCTTTCAAATACTTGTCTTTCATTCCCCGAACACATTTTTGCGCCCGAACTTGGTTATCGTAGCTGGAGAACAGAAGCAGCATATCTTGGTGCAGTGCTCCAGAGGGATTTAGAGTGTCAAAAGGAGAAGAAGCAGCTAAAATCTGTATTCCGCTCGCACGTAATTGGCTTGCAATGTATATTGCATTTCCGCCTGTTCTTGAAAATCGGTCTATATCTGAAACAAGAATATACTTGATGTTATGCTTGGATTTTCTAATGAAAGTCATCATTCTTTGAAACTCCTTCCTCTCCTCTGACTTTGCAGATTCAAACGTGCCGCCAAATATCGCAACTATTGGGATTTTGCGCGATTCCGATAATTTTCTTACCATCTCGATTTGAGTATCAATACTTCCATTTGTGTCATACTGTTCCTTGGATGAAACTCGCGTGTAGGAAACACCTACTGGCGGTTCATCAGATGATTTGATAACTGGTTTTCTTCTGTATGACTTTTGGTCAAATTTTGAGAATATGTCTAAATCATTCTCGTTATTAGTTGAGATTTCTTTTTTGTTCTTTTTCATTTTAGATAAATTTAGATTCAAGAATTATTGCCGCTAACACATCACAGAAATTAACCAAATGTCTTACGATAATGTTTGCTTCATCATCTGTGATGTTTTCAAATCCGTTTTCTTTTTTTAAGTCAGCGATAGTTATTTCATAACTTTTTTCATTCGCGTTCATTTTGATTTAGTGATGTGTGAGGGGTCGGGGATGCCGATGTAGTCACTATCTTAACCTTTGCTCCGGGGATGCCAGTAGCTATGAAAATCTTTTTTGAGTTGTTTTCTCAAGATAAACTGTCTTATTGCTTTTAGATTTATATGTAATGCTCTCGTAATCTTTGAGGGCGAGAATCTTTCTTATCTGGTTTGATTCTTCGAGTGTCAGATTCCTATCCTTATGAAGTTCGTAACCACTCATTCTTCCGCTACCAGCATCAAATTTTACGATAAGTTGCTTTAGATTTCCTCGTCTAATTAGTTCAAGTAGCTCTTGTTCATCCTCATCAATCATTCCTAACGGCTTTAGGAATGACAGCTTCTTGTCATCGCATAAGAACTTAGAAAGATATTTAGCGACACCAAATGAGAAATGGGGGTGAGGTGCAAATTGAGTATTATATACTCCAAGAGCACTTACTTTTTCATTCGTATCTGAATCTCGAAAAGTCTGATGCTCCCAAACTCCAGTTATGATGCCATCGTATCTATAAACAATTTTAAAGTCAGCATTTGTTGTGAATACTTGAAGGAACAAGGTTTCAAAAGGATAAACAGGTTCGCCTTGAACCGACAGCGCAAAATCTTCTAAATCCGATTGGTTAGCCGATAGAAGGCTCTGAATTATTTTATCCTTTTCTTCTACATTTGGAATTGCCGCTGCAAGAATTTCTGGTGAAAGCATCTTACCGATTGTTTCCTTTATATCGATTTTTTCCCACGCCCATTCTGTAATTTTCTTTAATGCAAGATTTGCAATGCCAAGTGCCTTTAAGTCAAGTAGCATATCCAACCAGATGTATTCAAAAACATTTAGTTCAATTCTATTTCTCTTTCCTTTTTCATAACTATTTAAAGTCGGTGGCACAAGTCCTACTTTTCGCCAATCAATAAATTGTTTAAGGGTGAGTTGGGTATCCGATAGAGTGAAGCACTTTGCCTTCAACTTATTCCTTAACTCAAACAAATCATCGCTGGTTTTAGGATTAAGTAAGGAATCAAGAGAATGGTTTTGTGCTATCACGTCACAAAAATACAATTATGTATTTAATTTGCAAATTTAAATACCAAATAGTATTTAATATTTTTTTATCATGGTCATTTTCAACGAGATAGATTTTTATACAGACCATTTGGCGGGAATTAACATTCTATAAAACGGCAGTAAACACGATTTACTGCCGTTTTATAGAATTTATTTTCGATTGATTTCTCCAATAAAATTGAGATTATTCTTTTACAGTTCTAAATTTCCCAGTGGCTAAATCTGTTGCATGAGTTTTATGAACTCGTCTAACTTATGCGCGCCTGCAACTTCTTTTTTATCAAACACCATAAAATATTTGAAGTTGCTTCCTGCTTTATTTGCCCATGCAGCACCTAAACGGATTTTCATTTCGCTATCGCTGTTATCTCTGTCATCGCCTTTAGTTTCCAGCAAAATTGTTTTGCCGCTTTTGGTTTGAATAATAAAATCGGGATAGTGATTGATGAAGCCGTTTAAACAAAATCCTTTTCGCTCAATGTTTCTTGTCCAAAAAGAAATTGTAGGCAGGTTTGCAATTTCATTTATAACCATTTCTTCAAAGCCATTCATATCACCTTCTTTTTCGTAGAGTGATTTTGTTATGTCCTTTGAAGTTTCGCTTGGTGTTATCTGCGGTTGTAGAGTGTAAACAGGTTTGAGATATAATTTGTCAATGTCTAAAAAATCGCGAAATGCTTTTTCGGCTGCTACTGCTGCTAATGAATTTATTTTGTCTTTAATTTTCCGCACATAACTGTATTCGTGGTCGGTAAAATCTTTGAACTGTTCATCCGTAAAATCTTCTAAAATTCTATTCACATACTTTTCAATTTCCTTATCATCTATCGGATACATATTTCCGATGATTGCTAAAATTCTACTTGTAAGGTTTTTAATTCTACTGTCTTTACGGACAGGGTCAAGAATATAAGCCAGCACTCTTTCTTTTACATCGCCATCAACTTTTACAAAAGTTGGAGTGTGGTCTTTCTTTGTAGGGTCTAAATCTACTGCATACAACTCTGATGTAACACTGTCAAAAGAAATATTTGTATCGGCTTTACTCAGAGCAAAATCTTCCAACAAATTTTCTTTGTCTAATAAAATTTCTTCGGCTTCTGCACCGAATAAATCCATTGCCGCTATTTTTAAATAAAATTGTGGTATCACAATTTGTGCGGCTTGTTCTTTGAAAATTTCCTTGATGCTATATTTTTTTACCATGTCGTTTAATTCGTTTGGCAGTTGTATTTCGTTGGAGTTTTCGGCTTCGGCAATTTTATTTTCTAATTCAGTATTTTGAATGGTTGCCTGTTCTAAAATTTGCTCTACAGATTTTGGAGTTTCTGTATTGGTTAAATCTAAAATTCGTGTTGTGTCAATATCTGCCGTAATATCTTCTCCAACTGTTGCTGTTTCATCTGTTGGCGTTAATTCAAGTTGCGTAACTACATCCGCTTTTTTCGCTTCTTCTAATTGCAATTCATCTGCCAATTTGTAATCCTTATCGCTAAACCCTGCTTTGTTCAATCCCTTTACAATGTTTTGCAGTGTATCCATGAACTTTGCCGATGCGGTAATCACATAACTGAAATTCAAGAACGGAGTTGCATTCTTACTCACGTTAGGCAAACGCAAAACCCTTCCTAAAATCTGTTCAACATCTACTGCCGAACTTTTATCAGCAAGCGAAGCAAGTATGTAAGCAAAAGGGCAATCCCAACCTTCTTTCAATGCGTTTATCGTAATGATATATCGTACTTCACAATCCTTACTCATTAAATCAATGCCTTTTATCTCATTGATGTTTGCTGTTTTTATTTTAATCTGTTCAGCCGGAATTTTAAGTTCAATTAGTTTCTCTTTAAGTTTTTGAACATTTGTTTTTTCCTCGTCATCGTTTAAAAAATCTTTACCGTTTTTGGGTTGTGCCTGAAACAAAACAATAGGGCGTATATATTTCCCACCGTTTTTTTCGTCTTCTATTGCTTGCAATTCTAATTTACGCTGCAACTGCAAAGAAGAATTTATCACCTCTGTTTTATCTTGATGATTGTAAACTATCACTGGTAGTTTTACCATGTTATCTTTCTTCAATTCCATTGCATCCACAAAACTTATGATGTTGCTGTTGTTTCGCGGTGTTGCCGTTAAATCCAAAATGAAACAGGGGTTTACTTCTTTCAGCATTTCTACACTTAACTCGCTCTCGGCATTGTGACTTTCATCAACCACTACTACAGGGTTGAGATATTTAATTACTGCGCCCAGTGTGAGTTCATCTTCTTTTGCAATTAAGTTTTCAAACGATTGCAGTCGCCCATTATCCTGAAATACTTTTCTGTCTTCTTTATTCTTTGCTCTCAAACTGTCGAAACTGAAAATCATTATGCTCAACTGTTCCTTAACTGATGACGAATTAAATCCTGCTCCCTGCAACAAAGTTTCTTTATCATACACTTCAACCTTATTCCCGAAATGAGAATTTATTTTTTGTCGGTAAGGGTGCGTTGAATCTTTAAGGCATTTAATTGTTTGGTCTAAAATTGTGATTGAAGGAACAAGCCACAAAACTGCTTTTGGTCTGTCGTAATCAAAGGCATCAAAAATTGTTTTGAGTGCATTGCAAGCGATAAAAGTTTTACCACCAGCCGTTGGAACTTTTATACAGATATGCGGAACACGAGTTACATTGTCTTTGTATGGTTCAATGGCTTTGCCGGGATAAGGATGCAAAGGAGTTTTGGGATGTTTTACCCAAAAATTATTGAACGCCTCTTTAACCACTTTTGTTTGTTGCACGTTTTCTAAAAAGCGGTCAAGGTCTGTGATTACACCCTGCTGATATTTCTTTAATTCCATTTTGCTGGCTTAGAATTTTGTAATGTCTCTCGGTATTTTTTTGAAAACGATATTGTTTTTTGCCATAAACTCTTTTGTGAGTAAACACTTGTCAGCATATATTACATATTGTTCGGCTTTTGTTTTCATGGTGCTTAAAAAGGCATGATTCAACGTTGTTGCTTTGTCTGCTTGGTAGTTGAAATAATAAGCGGTGTCGTTGAACTTGCTTAAAAAGTGCTTGTTGTCTTTGTGTTTGCTTTCAGCAAGAGGCTTTTTTGTTTCAGTGTAAAAAATGTAGTTCCGCATTTTTTCAACTCCAACATTTTCATTCAGATTTCCATCTTCATTGAAAAGTGGCTCACCTATTTCATAAAAATCAAAGCTACCGCCCGTGCCTTCGGTGTCGCTATATCCGTTAATAACCCTTTTTACTCTTTCAGCTGTAATCGTTTCTGCATAATCCTCCATTTCAATCAAAATGAAATTTCTCTTTTTGCCGTCTCGTTTGCTTAGATTCAATACTGCCTGTGCTGTTGTTCCGCTTCCAGAAAATGAGTCAAGCACAATGGAGTTTTCATCGCTGATAAAATTTATCAAGTATTGAATTAGAGTGGGTGTCTTTGGGTAATCAAACATTTTCTTGCCGAAAATTTCTTTAAGAATGACGCCTCCCTCTTCAGTGGTTCCAACGTAATCATTAGCATCAACTAAATTTCTTGGAACTTCTGGGTCATAAGTTGCTTTGTCATATCGAGGTGCTAAAGACTTTCCTTTGAAAATAATTTTGGTTTTCCTTTCAATTTCGTTTTCTAAATTCTCTTGTGTCCAGATAAATTTTGATTCAAGAATTAAGTCATCACTAAACTTTCCATCTTTAAACCAAACATCATTTTGCAGAACTACTTCATTGACTTTTGTTCCATACTTACCCGCTTGAAAGAAGCAATCTTCTTCCATTGTGCTTTCAACTGAATCTTTAGGAAATCGTAATACTTTTTTTTGATTGTTACTTTTAATCAATGGGTTGTCGGCTTCATTAACTTTGTAAAGCCCTTTATACCTCTTGTTATTTCTTTTCTTTTCGTAGCATAAAACATACTCAAGACATTTTTTGCTTTTATATGAAAGGTTGGAAGGTGAGTAGGTCTTATGCCAAGAAAAATATTCAATGAAATTCCCAGCACCGAAAATCTCATCCATTATCAATTTCAAATTGGAAAGTTCAATATCATCAATGGAAATAAAAATTGCTCCATCATCAGCTAAAAGTTTATGTAGCAACTTTAATCTGGGATACATCATGCAGCACCACTTATCATGTCTGCTTAAATCATCGCTTTCCTTGCCAACAACTTGTCCTAACCATTTTCTAATTTTCGGGTCGTTTACATTGTCGTTGTAAACCCAATTTTCATTCCCAGTGTTGTAAGGAGGGTCTATGTATATACACTTGATTTCCCCTTCGTATTCGGGCAGCAAAGATTTTAATGCTTCAAGGTTATCACCGTGAATTATTTTATTCCCGCTTTTTGTTTCGGTAGCTGACTGTGTTCCATTGTCAAAACCATAACTATGTTCCAGCACCCTAAATGGCACGTCCATGTGATGATTGATAACTTTATCTTTTCCTATCCAGTGTAGTGAGGGCATTTATTTTTTGTGTTACCAGCCACAAAAAAATCTGCGTGGACAATGCACCTATCCGTTACGAGGCACTGGTATGCCCACACACGAAATAAGGAAAGCCCACGCATTGCGTGAGCGTTTCGCTTTATCTCTCGTGTGTGTAAAAATTACCAGTTTTCGTAACGAGAATCAGCTTAACGCAAATTCTTATATGTCTTTAGTTCTTAAATTTTATCTATAAATTCTGCTTTTGTTGTGAGCGAATATATGCGTTTCCTGCATTGACGAATAAGGAAAAATAAGAGAACGAAATTGTGAGCCGCAAAGACAGTTTACAATTTTGCAAGCACTGCTTGCAAAATTGGAGCGTATCCACAAAGTGCCATAAAGACCTGCAATAGTGAATCCACATAAGCCACAACGATGAATTGTAGGACAATATTTTATTTCTGAAACATCTTTGCGGAACGAAAACGGTAGTCAAAAAAATAAATATCACGAAACATTTGTAGCAAGGTCTATGTGGGTGTATATTGCAGTCGCAAGTCAAAGTTCTGTTCTAAGAACAAATTGCAATACATAAAATCATTGGCGTTACAATGATTTCCCGAATCTGAAAATTGAGATTTTAGAAACCAGTAGCGGTTGCGCATCCGCAAAGAGGTTGTTCTGTTATTTTCCTTCCTGTCGGGTTAATCATTTTGAGGTTCAACGTCCAGTTTATTTTCTAAACCATCCGACCCGAACTTCACGGAAAATAAAACCACATAAACTATGGTTCTTACGGAAATTGACCAAAAAGTAAAAGAAGGGATCATTAAACTACTTCAACTATTTCATTCCAAGAAATTGGAAAAAATAATTGCCGCTTTGAAAAATACAGACTACAACGATCTGAAAGCATTGCGGTGTGTAATTGAATTTGACGAATATGGAACAAGCGAATCTTTAAAGGAAAGCATACAAGAATCCTTGTTGCCGAATCTTGAACGATTTGATTTCACACTTTATCTTTCTGCAACTGAAATTTTCTTTGAAGGAAATATTCAGGCGTTACTTGACGAAAACGATATCTATTCCACAAAGTTCCACCAGTATAGATTTAACCATCCGCAAAGCGAAGGAGATATTGTGGAGTTCAGTCAGTATGTAAAAATGGCGTTGGAAATTCCGCAACTAAAAGGCAAAGTAGATATTAGAACTCCTCGCACAAAAACAAGTAAGCCGAAAAGTTTCAAAGAGTTTTTACGGCAAGGTCATGAATTGCAAGTATTCGGAGAAGAACGAGATTTGAAATCCTTTGACGACTACAAAAACTTCGAGAGAGAAACTGTTGCAAAAAGAGAAAGAGATGGGTTACTGGATTTTACAATCTCTTTTCGCGAAGAATTTGACGACCTGATAAATGATGACACCGAATGCTCTGAATTGATATTTAATCTCAAGACCGGTAATCCTTTCGCGCTATTAGAAATTGAATGTAACTGGAGTGATTTTCCACCAAGACAATACCACACAGCCACAGAGGTATTTACATACATAAGAAGTGTGACTGAAAAATTCTTCGCGCTGAAAAAGGAAAGCCGCAAAGTCACCAGCAAAAAGAAGTAAGCATGAACAAAGACGAATACTTCATATCATTTCATTCATACGGCACTATGGTTCGCGCCACAAATACAGATGATGCTATTATAGTGGCAAAATCGAATGCCATACAAAAGGGTTATGCAAAACCAAAATTAGTATCCATCAACTTTGCGGACGGTTCAAGTAAATATTTCTGCCGCGTTTGTGGAGTAGAGGAGGTTACGATTAAGGAAAGTATTTGCGAAAAGTGCCCACAAGAACTCGGCAACAAAGCCGGAAAGGGAAATAGTGCATTAAGCCCCAAACCAACATCGCCACAAAATAGCCATAGGAACTCCGCTAAACCTCGTCCACAAAAGCTAATGACCTTTGTGGAATTTTTAAAACGATATGGCGGCAAGTGGGAAACTATGGACGACCATTTTTATTTCAATTCACTTGAAAGTTTTTCGACAGCGGAACAAAAACTTGATAAAATGATGCGAGAAGGAGAAACCCACATAATGAATATTGTGTTTGCGGATGAGTTAGAGGAAAACCGACTTAATTTTCAAATGCAATTCATATCGCCAAGAGAAAAAATTACAATTTGGAAAGGCAAAGCACGGAATGAACAAAACTTTAATTCAATGAAGGAAGCATTTGGGTTTATGCGGAGCATGGTGCATAAACATTTCCAACTAATTCCTTCTTCCACATAAACCTAACAGTGTGCCACAAAGGCAAAAACTCTTGAAAGTAAGATAGAATAGGCGTGCCACAAAGACGAACATTATCAGCTATAAACCACAAATTGACTTTGCAACAAAATAAAAACTTAGTTTTTCTCAGCAATTATCACAACATTCTTTCTTTCCAGCTTGTAAAGAAAAGTTTGGCTGCACTGTGATTTTATCCGTCTCAAATCGCATCAGATTTAAGCTAATCAGAATTACTACCAACGTAACTCCTACATCGGCAGCTATCGCAAAGACCAAGTTGCTATAACCAAGAAATGCGAGGGTGACGAATAATAGTTTGATGCCGATTGCACCTGTGGTGTTGAACTTTATTGTGGTGAGCGTTCTTTTACTAAGTCGAATAAGAAACGGGATGAGTGAAAGTTTATCGTTCATGAGAGCAATGTTGGCGGTTTCGATGGCACTGTCGCTACCGGCTGCTCCCATTGCGATGCCAACAGTCGCCTGAGCTAAAGCAGGTGAATCGTTTACTCCATCGCCTACCATTGCTACCGTGCCGTATTGCGAAAGCAATTCTTTTATTTTCTCCGATTTATTTTCGGGAAGTAAATCGCCAAATATTTTTTTGATACCAACTTGCTCTGCTACAAATTTTGCTGCGTTGCTGTGGTCGCCTGTAAGCATTATCGGCTGTATGTTGAGTGTTTCTAATTCCTTTAGTGCAGCCGCACTATCGGGTTTTATTTCGTCCATTAGTCCGATGATTCCTGCAACTCCTTTTCCGAAACTAACTACTACGCTTGTTTTTCCCTGTGCAGAAAGTTGTGCAACAATTTTTTCTGCTTCTGCTTCTACCGGTTGGTATTCTCTGATAAATTCCAATTTGCCAACGTAGATTGTTTCGTCTTCGCATACTAAGCACTTTGCGATTGCTCCTTTGCCCATTATGCTTTTGAATTTTTCTACTGCGTGTGGTTCGTAACCTTCTTTTTTACATTCTGCAATGATGGCTTCTGCCAATGGGTGTTCTGAAAAAACTTCTGCGCCTGATGCACAAGCCAGCAATTCTTCTTTTGATGTTCCGTTGAGCGGAATTACATCGCTTACGATTGGTTTGCCAAAGGTGATGGTGCGTGTTTTGTCTAAGGCAATGGCTTTGATTGTTGCCAATGCTTCAATGTATTTTCCACCTTTTACCAATGCGCCTTTTGAAGATGCGTTGCCAATGGCTGCATAAATGGCTACCGGTGTGGAAATTACTAATGCGCACGGACAGGCGATTACCAGTAAGGTGATGGCTTGATTCAGCCATTTTTCTAAAGGCAGATGCAAAACGAAAACAGGAATGACAAAAATTAAAACTGCAAGCAGAATGATGGACGGTGTATAATACTTTGAAAATTTCTGAATGAAATTTTGTGTGTTCGATTTGTTGGCGGTGGCTTCGAAGGTTAGGCGGATTATTTTTGAGAAGGTGGTATCAATAGAAAGTTTGGTGGTTTCTATTTCGATGAAACCGTTTTTGTTGAGTGTTCCGGCAAATACATTGTCGCCTGTGTGTTTGTCTTTTGGAATTGGTTCGCCCGTGATGGTGGCTTCATCAATAGTTGTTTCACCGGTAGTTATTTTTCCGTCAAGCGGAATTAAATCTCCGGGCTTTACTTGAATGATTGTGCCAACTGTAATTTTATCAATACCAATTTCTGTTGCGCTCTGTTTTACGAAAGCGGTTTTTGGCGATTTAGAAACGAGTTCATCTAATGCTGATTTGCTGTTGTCAATTCCTATGTCTTCTAATCTTTCACCTAACACATACAACACAATTACTACTGCTGCTTCCGGATATTCACCGAGATAAAATGCACCGATAACGGCAATGAGCATGAGTAAACTGATGCTGCTAAAATTGAATTTGACAAGTGCTTTTAATCCACTCCATATTACCGGATAACCAATGCCAATAATAAAAGTGGCGAACACGTAAGGCGCGTAAGGCATGGGGATGTGAATGCCGATGATGGAGAGAATCTCTAACGCAATTACAATTGAAATTGCAAAAAGGAGAAAGAGAAATTTTTTATCGTGGAAGGGAAGTTTCATTTATTGTTTTCAGAGTTTGATAAAGAAAGTGAACAAGCCGACTGCTATTAAAACGCCACCGATAATCAGCTTCTCATATTTTTCCAGCCATTTAAAATTGATGTTTTGAATTCCCTTAAGCGCAAGCCAAACCAAAACCACCATTGCGGAAACAGTAACTATAAGATAGACAAATGATACCGCGATAATGCCGAACCAACCGAAAATTCCTGCCGTGAAATAGTAACTCTCTAACTCGATGCAAGGGGAAAAGAACATACTGATAGAAAGCGAAATAATGATTGCTGTGTAAGAAGTTTTACCCGCTGTTACATTTTTAAAATGGTCGTGTGCATGTGCGCGGTGAAAGAAAAAGCGAAGCACATAAAATAAACCTAAGCCAATAAGAATTGCCGGAGCGACTAAACTGCTTATCCAGCTATATGAGGTCGAAAGCGAGTAACCTGCCCAACCAATCAGAATACCAATGAGAATTGTGCTTGCAATATGAGCGAAGCCAGCTAAGGCGGTGGAGAGAAGTGTCGTTCTGTTACTCCACCGTTCTGCTTTACCAATAGCTACCAACGGCAGCCAATGATTAGGAATGAATGCGTGAATGATGCTGAGAAGAATGCTGCTAAAAATGAGATGTATCATATTGGGTTTGCTATTCTTCTGAAACTACAAAAGATAAAATTCTGAATGGTGTTGAAGGGTGTAACGTGGTCAACAGAGATACACTTAATTTTTTCGAAGAAATTTTGGAGTCGGTTCGTCATAGAGGTTTCACTGTATTGTTTTATTTCTATACCGCTGCATTTTTTAGGTGCTTGCTCAGAAAAAGTGCCAACGACCAAAATTGCATTGGGCTTAATAAAATGCTGAATAGTATTGATGTAATTGTTGATGTCTTGCTCGTTAGTAAGAAAATGAAATGCCGCTCGGTCGTGCCAGAAATCGTATTGTTCGGTTGGTTTGAAGTTAGCAGCATCAGCCATAATCCATTTTACTTTGTGCGCGTTATTACCAAGACGCTGTTTTGCTTTTTCCAATGCTACTTCGGAAATATCAAGCACTGTAACATCTGTAAAACCCAATTCAAGCAAATGGTCAACGAACAAACTGTCACCTCCACCCACGTCAATAATTTTAGCATTAAGTGGCAAGTCGAACTGCTTCACAAATTCGAGTGATGTGGTCGGTGTGGGTTGATACCAACTTACATCCTTCAAATCTTTTGTCTGATAAATTTTCTCCCAATGGTTTTTACGGTCTTGATTTCCCATGCTGTGAAATTTTAAATGAAGATGAAAATTTTAATCGTGTTCCCCTTCACCTTTTGTAAGTTGGCTCAACAAATAATATGCACCATTAGTAACCACTTTTGTTTCGGGCGAAATAGTTTGTAGCGGTGTGATTTCAGTAAAGCCCATATCGGTAGTTCCGGTTTTTACTTCTATCTGCTCAAATATGTTTGGCTCTTTTTCTACATAGATATAATGGTCGCTTCCGTTGCTTACAATGGCGTCACTTGGCAAACTCATGGCTTTGTAATTATCTACCTGCACACGGGCTTCAATGAACATACCGGGCAGAAGTTCATCACTCGTCTCATTGATTTTTGCGTGCGCAATCACCGCCTGTTGATTATCTTCAAATGCTTTATTGACAGCGAAAATTGTAGCCGTGTGTGCATGGTGCGGGTCGTTGATGATGGTGAAGGTTACCTGCTGACCTGTTTTTATTTTTGAAACGTCCTGCTCGTAAACGGTTAGGTCAATATGCAGAAACCGGTTGTCAACTATTTCGAAAAGCATTTTGTTGGGTTCGGCAAACTTGCCGATAAAAATATCTATGCGCTTGATGTAGCCACTGATTGGCGCGGTAATAGCAAATGAAGAATTTACTTTCTCAGCAGTAAGATTTTGTGCGCTGATGCCGAAGAGTTTTAGTTTTTCGGAAAGCACTTTGTTTTTAGTTACAGTGTTGTTGTAATCGGCTTCTGTTTGCTGAAATGTTTTTGTGGAGTTGATATTTTCTTTCTGCAATTCTTTTTGTCGGTTGTATTCTGCTTCCAAAAATTTGAGCGATGATTTATTCTCTAAAAAATCCTGCTGTGCCTGTAAACACTCTATGTTTTCGAGCGAAGCAAGGGTTTGTCCTTTGGTAACAAATACGCCTTCGGTAATCGGAATTTCTTTTACAATACCACCGATTAAAACGGAAACCTGCGCCTGATTTTGTGGAGGCAACATGAGTTTGCCGTTTACTTTGAGTGAAGATTTTAAGTTACGAAAACTAATGGTGTCGGTTTTCAAATTGATGGCTTTGATTTGTTCGGAAGTAAGTTTTACTTCTGCTGTTGCCGCTTCGTGATGTTCTTCTTTTACTACCGGTGCTTTTTGATTGCAGGAAGAAATTGAAAGAGCAAGAAAGAAAACTGTAATTGATTTTATATGCTTTAGCATGATGCTGTGATTTTATTTGTTTAAGAAATAGTTGAGGTTAATAATGGACTGATTGTAGTTGTTGAGCGTTAGCAGGTAATCGTTTTTGATGTTGTGCGCTTGTTGTATGCTTAAAATATATTCGAGATAGCCGATGTTTCCAGCGCGGTAACTTTTATCGGCTGCATTGATTAGCGAATTCGCTAATGGCAAACCTTCTGTATTGTAATAATTAAGCGACTGCGAAAACTTATTGTATTGCTGAATGGCTTGTGTGTAAGCATTGTTGAGTTGAAGTTTGACCGCTTCAAAATTCTTCAATGCAATTTTCGATTGCAACAATGCGGCTTGCGTTCTTCCGTTCTGTCCGGTTTTAATAAATGGCAATGAAAGCCCCGCAGTCCATCCGAAAAACGGAACAGCGTTATCTAAACTTTGTGTAAAGCCACCAAACTGAATTGCCGGTGCCCATTTCGATTTTTCCAATTTGTATTCTGCTAAACTTACAACGGTTTGTTGTTGCTGTAATTTGAGCAATGGATATTTTGAAAGCGAAGAAGTATCAAGAATTGATGGTGGAGGTAAAGAGGTAAGTGAATCTTCTGCCACGTCAATTTGGTTTTGCGTTCCAAGCCATTGCTGCAATTCAGATTGAAAAGAAAGAATATCACTTTCTGTTTGTTGTTTCTCTAACTGAATTTGTTTGAGTTGCGCTTCGGCAGAAATCTTTTCAAGCTGATTGCTTTCACCTAACGTGTATTTTTTGTTCGCGTAGTTGGAGAAATCTTTGTAAGAATTTTCAAGCGATGAAAGCAATTGCAATTTCTGTTTGCCGAAAAGCAATTGATAGTAAGCCGCAGAAACATTTCTTATCAACTCTGCTTTTGTAACATTCAGTTGTTGCTGTGCCAACTCAACTTTTTGATTCTGCAATTTTGTTTGCGCTGCAATAGTTGTAGGAAATGGAATTCCTGTTGTTGCAGAAATATTATAGTCAATCGGTTTGCCATTGATTTGTCCGCCCTGATAATTTACATTCAAGTGGTCGAAGACAAAAGAAGTTTTCTTCAACTGTTGTTGTTGCTGCACTCCATAAGTAGCAGATTGAACAGATGGATGGTTTTGCAACGCGATACTCACACAACTATCTAAAGAAAGTTTTGTCTGTGCGTTTGCAGAAAACGAAAACAACAAAAGCAAGGAAGTGACTACACCGGTAACTTTTATTTTCCTCTTTCTACTGAACAAACTATAAAGCACCGGTAGCACAAAAAGAGTGAGAAGCGTTGAAGAAAGCAGTCCACCGATAACAACAGTTGCCAACGGTTTTTGCACTTCACTACCTGCTGATGTTGAAATTGCCATTGGTAAAAAACCAAGCGAGGCAACGGCTGCCGTAGCTAACACCGGACGCAATCGTGCGGCTGTGCCTTTCAAAATTCTTTGCATTACATCGTGTTCGCCCTCTTGCTCCAAGCGATTGAAATATGAAATGAGAACAATTCCGTTCAACACTGCCACACCAAACAAAGCAATGAACCCAATGCCTGCGCTGATGCTGAAATTCATATCGCGCAGCCAAAGTGCAACCACGCCACCAATAGCAGCAAGAGGAATAGCCGAGAAAATAATAAGTGCCTCTTTGAAATTTCTGAAGGTTAGAAACAGCAAAACAAAAATGAGAAGCAGTGCTACAGGAACAGCAATTAGTAGTCGTCCTTTTGCTTCCTGTAAATTTTTAAATGTCCCACCGTATTTAATAAAATAACCGGAAGGCAGTTTCAGTTCGCTATTGATTTTGTTTTCAATATCGGTTGCCACGCTTTGAATATCGCGGTTGCGCACGTTTACTTCAATTACAATTCTTCGCTCACCATTATCGCGGCTGATTTGTGCAGGCGCAGATTTGAAAGAAACATCGGCTAACTGACTGATGGGAATTTGTGTGCCATTCGGCAGCGGAACAAAAATGTTTTTCACTTTATCAATATCAGCATCGCGGTAATGTGCAAGGCGAACCACTAAATCAAATTTGCGTTCGCCTTCATACACCACTCCGGCTTTGCCACCGGCAAGTGCGGTGTTCAAAATTTTATTTACGTCAGAAATATTTAAACCGTATTGAGCAATGCGGTCACGATTGTATTTCACCACAAGTTGCGGCATACCCACCACCTGTTCCACTTTAATGTCAACCGCTCCTTCAATATTGTTGATGAGTTTTGAAACTTCGTTGCCCTTTTGAAAAAGCATATCGAGGTTGTCGCCATAAATTTTGATGGCTATGTCACTCTTTACTCCTGCAATCAATTCGTTGAATCGCATTTGTATCGGTTGTTCGAAAGATAAATTGACACCCGGCACGGCACTTAGTTTTTCATTCATTAACTCCGCCATCGTTTCGCGGTCATGTGCGCTCGTCCAATCTTTTTTGTCCCTCATCACAATAATTAAATCGGCACTTTCAATCGGCATGGGGTCGGTAGGAATTTCAGATGAACCGATTTTAGCAACCACTTCTTTTACTTCGGGAAAATTTTTGAGCAGAATGTTTTCGAGTTGCAATCCTACATCAATCGTCTGTGGCAAATTACTTCCTTGTCGAATGGTATAGTTGGTCGCAAAATCGCCTTCATCTAATTCAGGAATAAATTCACCACCTAAACGATTGAATAATAGAACAGCACCAATAAGCAGTATCAGCGAAGTGATGATAACTGCCACTCTTTGTCTCAATACTTTTTCAAGAACCGGTGTGTAGTGTTTTTGTACCCAATGAATAAAGCGTTCGCTCCATGTTTCTTTGTCGCTGATTTTTTTAGAGAGAAACAAAGAACTCATCAACGGAACATAAGTGAGCGATAAAATCAAAGCACCGATGATAGAAAACGAAACTGTTTGCGCCATTGGCTGAAACATTTTTCCTTCTACACCTACCAACGCGAAAATGGGAACGTAAACAATGAGGATGATGAATTGCCCGAACACGGCACTGCTCATAATCTTTGATGAACTGCTGATAACTTCATCATCCATTTGCTGCTGATTAAGCGATGCGTTTTTGAATTTAGCGAGAAGCAAGAACATCATGCTCTCCACAATAATGACTGCACCATCCACAATTAAACCGAAGTCGAGCGCACCCATGCTCATTAAGTTTGCGCTCACGCCAAAAAAGTTCATCAAAATAATTGCGAACAATAATGACAGCGGAATTACGGATGCTACTATTAAACCAGCACGCCAATTGCCGAGCATCAGAATCAGCACAAAAATTACAATCAAAGCACCGAGCAAAAGATTTTCGCCAACGGTGGTGATGGTGCGGTCAATCAGTTTTGTCCGGTCAACAAATACATCAATCATTACACCTTCGGGCAACGATTTTTCTATTTGTTTAATCCGCTCTTTTACTCCTTTAATTACCTGAACGGAGTTTGCACCTTTCATCATTAGCACTACCGCGCCAACTGTTTCGCCTTTGCCGTTGCGTGTCATTGCACCATAGCGTGGAGCATAACCGAATTGCACCGTGCCTAAATCTTTGATGTAAACAGGCATTCCGTTTTGTGTTTTCACCACAATGTTTTCAATATCCTTTAAAGAAGTAATCAGCCCTTCGCCACGGATGAAATAAATGTTTGGACCCTTGTCAATGTAACTGCCACCGGTGTTTTCGTTATTCTTACTCAACGCATCATACACTTCAAGCAGGTTGATGTTCATGCTCAACAATTTTTCGGGATTGACCGCCACTTCGTATTGCTTTAAAAAACCACCGAAACTGCTTACATCAACAACACCCGGCACACCGAGTAATTGCTTGCGCACAATCCAATCCTGAATGCTCCGCAAATCCATCGCGGAATATTTTTTCTCGAAACCCGGTTTCAGCGCGAGTGTGTATTGATAGATTTCTCCAAGCCCTGTGGTGGGCGGTGCTAACTCCGGTCTTCCATAACCTGCTGGAATTTGTTCTTCAGCATTTTTAATCCGCTCTGCCACTAACTGCCGCGCAATGTTTACCGGAACGTTGTCTTTAAACACAACAGTTATTACAGACAAGCCGCTGCGCGAAGTGGAACGCAACTCTACTAAGTCGGGCAAATTTTTGAATTGCAATTCAAGCGGATAAGTGATGAATTGCTCCACTTCTTGTGTGGCAAGATTAGGCGCAGTGGTATTCACCAGCACTTGATTATTCGTTACATCGGGCAACGCATCAATAGAAAGTTGCGTTACAGAATAAATTCCGTAAGCCGTGAAGATGATGAGAAACAAACCCGTTAATAATTTATTACGAACAGAAAATTGAATGATACTATTTATCATTTTACACTTTTGAAAAGGTTAATCAGAAAATAACGAACCCACGATAAACACTATCGCAGATTATTAAAAGCAGAAAGGAAAGTGATTAACCTAACCGTGGCGGTTGCCAGATAGCGGCAAAAGATGAAGAGAAAAATTTTTCGGTGTAGTGTGCAAACCCCGTAGTAAAAGTGAAAGTAACCGGTGTTATATCAGCAAAAGAAGTCATCGCCACAAAACCCTGACAACACGAACAAATACAAAACGGAGAACAAATATCATTGTCGCTTTCGTGGTGGTCTTGTGCTTGTTCAACAGTAGAAATAGAACTCTTTGCTCCATCATGCACATCATTACACGGCATTGTAGAAATGCTGAGTATGTAGAAAGCAAAGATGAAAGCGAAAAATTTCATGGGGCGAATGTAGGGAATGCTATGGATAGTTGAAAACGATTGGGAAATGTTGCAGTTAGAAGAGAATAAAACTACCAAAATCGAAAACAGCAGCCGCATTTGAGCATTGTCAAGAAATAGTCAAAATCAAACGCTGATGGAATTTTTGCTGGTATTCTATCAGGAACCGCAGCAGCTTTTTTTTGAAATTTCCCTAATTTCCCTCTTTTCCTCTATTATTCTCTATATAATAGGGTATTTACCCTTATATTGAACGTGTAGTCTTTACTATTGGAGTGTGTCTCTAACACGGAATACAACAGCCATAAGCAAAGCTATAAATCCCCTCCTTTTCTGTCGGATTTTGTCATAACCACCCATGACAATCTATCGTCCTTTGTAAACAGGTCTTTGATTTTTTTGCTGTAAAGATTACTGGCATAAGAGTTTGGTAAAATCATCATCGCCATTTCCCCTTTTCCGTAATATACAGTCGGCATGAATGCGGCTGGACAATATTTTCTGTAACAGTGTAGCTGTTTGTTTGAAATGGTTGTTCTCACTGTATGCTTTTTCTTTACAATTAAGCCGCTCTTTACTGCAAATTGGATGTAATCGAAAGCAGTTGTAAGCGGAATGCCTAAAAATTTAGCGAAGTAGCTTTTTGCCATATAGCAGTTCTTATTGCTGATAAGAATTGCTTCATCAACTATGTGCTTTCTATCGTTCAAAAATGTGGGTGAGGTAAACCGAGCACGCCCCTTTGCTGATGCCCCTCTCCTCACCCTAATGATATTTACACACTTCGTTAAACAAGCGGCAATAACAAATGCTTTACACATCGTGAAATCTGGATTGTCCCACAGAAATCCGCTCTTTGTTGTCGGTTCACACAATTCATGGCATAAAGGTTTGAACCCGATTATTCGATACTTCAAGCCGTATTCATGTATTATCCATCGTTCCTTTATCAGCCATTTAAGGTTCCGCTCAAAAGTTCTTTTGCAGATTTTCAATTCAGCCATGCAAAGTTCCGCCACATCGTTTGTGAAAACAACTTCGCCATCCGTTACCCATTTAAGGAGCAGATACAGCTTTGCCTGATTGAATATTTTGTTTGCCACAATATGCTTGCATAGCATAAGCGGAACATTCAGAAACCCTCTTTTTTGAGCGGAACTTTTACTCATGGTTGCGATCCACTTTTAGGTGGTAAAGCAGGTGGTTTAAGCGCCCCCTTTAACCCATTAAATTCGATCACAGTTGTCGTAATGATTCGTATGACTTTTCCCGCAACATAGATTAGAGCGACAGTAGCGGCTGTGCCTATTACAATCTTCACGAAGCGTGAATCAAAAATGCGTTGGAGGTCTTTTTTTGCCTCATCGAAATCGATATTTTCTTTTTTCATTTTGTTTGATTTTAAGTGATTGAAAAATTTGAATGATTATTTATTGTGAATGATTTTATCTGATTTGCCTTTTGTTCAAGGCGCTCCCTTGCGGACGTTTTTGGGGAATAGTGCCGCCCCTTGCTGTGGTATTTTTACCACGCACTTTTTTTGAAGGAGAAATATTTCTATTACGCTTTTGCTCGGTTGAAGAATCCGAGACGTGATTTGGAATAGGTAGGTTATCTATTCTTTGGAGGTCTTGCAGGAAGTTCGATAACTCGTATCTTGCTTCCACAACTTTAAAAGCTTTGCGCAGAAATGTGTAGGGCTTTTTTTGTTTTTGCTTTGCGACCACGCGCACTATATATTTAGCTGGTTCAAACGCCAAGATGTTCGGCTAGTAATTTCCATTTATCTTCTTCAAAAATTAACGTGGTTGTTCCTTTGCCTGAACCTATGGCTTCTAAGCCATTGATAATTCCTTTCCAATGGAAGTTAAAAAGGTACACCGCCATTTCATTATTCTTCAGAACCCAATGCACATTGGTAACAGCATACTTTTCATTTTTAATTGCCGAGAAATTTTTCTCGTAAGCCTTATGAATGGCTTCAATGCCTTTGTGCACTGCGCCTGTTGAAAAGGTTACGCAGGCGTTTGCATGAATCAATGGTTCTACGTTTTTCCATTGTTGACTTGCCAAAGCAAGTTCATAAGCAGTAATGAATTGTTCGGGGAGCATGAGGTGAAATTATTTGAACATTTGGTTTTTGTTACTTGTCTCGCAGAGACTGTGTTTCACGACCCTGGGCGAAACATTATTTCTTATGCTATGCTTTTGGCTTATCTGTTCCCTTGCCCCAGTTCAGCAATTTGAATTTTTCGCGTAGAAGGGCTGTCTGTATATCCACCAATTTTTCATCGGTCTTTTTACCTGCTTCCATAGACTCTTTTAATAAACCACGGTCGGTATCGGTCAGGTCAATTCTTTTCAATTCTTCGACTTCTCGCATGCGCTTTAGGGCGCGGGCTTCAATTCTTTCTTTGTTTTCAATAAACAACCTTGTCAACTTTTTGCCGTTAGCCCCTATATTTTCACCTTCTTGTTCCATGGCTTCTAACTTTTGCAGCAGCCAGTCCAGCAGTGTAAGGCATTCTTTTTCTACAGCAGAATAAATAGTTTTTTGTTTACTCATTTTTTATGTGGTTTGAGTTTCGGGAAGGAAAGCAAAATCATGGGAGAATCGATTTGTTATTTTGTAGTTTGACTACCGAGTTGTTTTCCTAGTTTTTCATATTCAATATCGTTCGGTTCCCACAATTCTATTTTGTTTCCTTCCATATCCATAATGTGTGCAAACTTCCCGTAATCGTAAGTTTCAATGGTATCTGTAATTGTAACGCCTTCTTTTTTCAATTCTTCAACTAGTAATTGTAAGTTTTCAACTCTGTAGTTTATCATAAAGTCTTTGGTAGAAGGTTCAAAGTATTTTGTCTTTTCAGAAAAAGGACTCCACTGCGAAAATCCCTTCTTTGTGGAGTCATCGGTTTGACGCCACTCAAAAACGGTCCCATATTGGTTAGTGTTTAAACCCAAATGTGTGTTGTACCATTCTCTCATCTTTTTTGGCTCTTTACATTTAAAAAAAATGCCACCAATACTTGTTACTCTTTTCGTTGTAACGTGGGTTTTGTTTTTGTTAGCAAGTATTGATTTAAAAGTAAAACCAAAACAGAATGATGTGACCAATGCTAGAAAAATTAATGTTGTCTTTTTCATTGTCATTTTTTTAAAAGTGTGAATGCTGCGGGAAGGAATTAAAGTTTAAAAACCAAACCTCCATTCACAATTGATTTACCAAAACCTACTTCCACATTTGCTCCTAAATTATCGGTAAAGTAATATCGTGCACCCACATGTGCTCCACCGAATACGATTGGATAAATGTGGTTTGAGTTGGAATAAAAAGTAACCGCCACACCACTCCCAACACTTACACCTGCATACACATCTAACTTATCGGCTTTAATATCCGCACCTGTTTTATCAGCAATTAATTGATAGAAATGAAAATTAGCTAAAACACCTACTGGCACATTCACTTCGCCATAGCTAGAGTAAGAAGTTCTTCCGTACCAAGAATAAAAGCCTCTTGAATAACCGGCTCTTCCTCCAACTCCGGTAGTAAATCCAATTCCCACATAATCATGCACGCCAAACTCACCCTGAAAATTTAATTGACCTGTTAGCCAAATAGGTGCGGTACCTAAAAAAGACGAGGTAGTTCTATCAGGGTCTAAATGAAAGAAATAGGAAGCACCAAAGCCAAGACCTAAAACCTTCGTGTCTTTGCTCCAGGCTTGTGCGCTAATAGTATTTGCAGCTGCTAAAACGATTATGCCAATCATTGCTGTGTAAATAAATTTTTTCATGATTTAAATTTTTTGGGTTTGAAATAATACGCTGCAAATATAGAGTTGAGGTAACTCATGCCTGTAAAAGTTATGGACAATAATCGTCTTTATTTAGGCAGCGCTGTACTTATGAGTTTACACTTTCTACCATAATGAATTCAATTTTTGAAATTACATTTGTGCCAATAAAATTATGAGCGACTACATTATCCGAAACGCCAGTGTTATCAACGAAGGCAAAATATTAAGTGCCGATATTCTCATTCGAGGAAAGCGAATAGAGCGTGTTGATTCTACTTTTGATGTAAAATTTAAAGTGGAAGAAGTAGATGCCGAAGGTCTTTACCTCATGCCGGGCATTATTGACGACCAAGTTCATTTTCGCGAACCGGGTCTTACGCAAAAAGCAACAATTGAAACCGAAGCACGCGCAGGAATTGCCGGAGGTGTTACATCGTTTATGGAAATGCCAAACACCAACCCACCTGCCTGCACCATCGAGTTATTAGAAGACAAATATTCCATTGCCGAAAAAACTTCTCTTGCCAATTACTCATTTTACATGGGCACTAATCATCATAATATTGATGAATTGCTGAAGGTGGACAAAACAAAAATCTGTGGGATTAAAATCTTCATGGGCTCTTCTACGGGCGATATGCTAGTTGATGAACCTGAAGTTTTGGAAAGAGTTTTCAGCGAGCGGGCAGATATTTTAATTGCTACGCATTGCGAAGATGACCGCCTTGTAAAGGCACGAACAGAAATTTACAAACAAAAATACGGAGAGAACATTCCTTTCGAATGTCATGCAGAAATTCGAAATGAAACAGTTTGTTTGAATTCATCGAGCTATGCGGTGGAATTAGCGAAGAAGTTTAATTCGCGCTTACATGTGTTTCATCTTTCTACAGCCGATGAACTCAAACTTTTCAGAAACGATATTCCGTTGAAAGAAAAAAGAATCACCAGCGAAATTTGTGTGCATCATCTTTGGTTCGATAAAAGTGATTACGCGCGGTTGGGAAGTAAAATAAAATGTAACCCGGCTATTAAAGATGCACATCACAAAAAAGAATTGTTTGCTGCTATGCTTGACGACCGCTTAGATGTTATTGCCACCGACCATGCACCGCATACTATCGAAGAAAAAAACAATTCTTATCTCAAAGCGCCTTCGGGTTTGCCATTGATTCAACATTCGTTGAACACCATGTTGCAATTTTATCACGATAAAAAAATTTCATTGGAGAAGATTATAGAGAAGATGTGTCATGCACCTGCCATTTGTTTCGAAGTAAAAGAGCGAGGGTATATTCGCGAAGGCTACTTTGCCGATTTGGTTTTGTTTGACACAACAACCAACTGGAAAGTTTCTCCTTCAAATATTCTTTACAAATGCGGTTGGAGTCCGTTTGATGGTTACGAATTCAAAGGAAAAGTTTCTAAAACTTTTGTAAATGGTAATTTGGTTTACAACAAAGGTATTTTTGACGAAAACATTAAAGGAGAGCGGTTAGAGTTTGTGCGGTAATTTAAGCGCTATGTCATTCTGAACGTAGGCTTTGCGCAGTGAAGAATCTTGTATTCCATTTACTCATTTGCTAATTTCCGAATTTACTCATTTGCATTATGCGCATTCTTCTTCTCGAAACATTCTTTACCGGTTCACACAAAAAATGGGCAGAGGAATTTCAACGGTTCAGTAAACACGAAATTGAAATCTTATCGATAAGCGGTTATCATTGGAAATGGCGAATGCATGGCGGAGCAGTTACTCTTGCTTCAAAGTTTCAGCAAGAAAAAGCAAGACCAGATTTGATTTTAGCGACAGATATGCTTGACCTTAATCTGTTCCTTTCGCTCACAAGAACTTGGTCGCATAATATTCCCACCGCCATTTACTTTCACGAAAATCAACTGAACTATCCCTGGTCACCTACAGATAAGGATGTAAAACTTCAACGCGATAATCATTACGCGTTTATCAATTACTCATCAGCATTAACTGCCGATAAAGTGTTTTTTAATTCGCAATACCATCACGATGCTTTTCTTGATGAACTCCCTAAATTCCTAAGAGCATTTCCCGATTACAACAATTTAGAAACGGTGGAAAGCATTCGAAATAAATCATCGGTGCTACCGCTTGCACTTGATTTAAAAATGTTCGATGAACACAAACCTGCTGAAATTGTAAAACCAAATCGCGCTGTTATTCTTTGGAATCACCGATGGGAATACGATAAAAATCCGGAACGCTTTTTTAAAGCCTTGTTTGAAATTGCTGAACGTGGAATTGATTTTAAACTAATTGTGTTAGGAGAGGAGTATGAAAAGCATCCACCAATTTTTGATGTGGCAAAAGAAAAACTTGCCGATAAAATTCTTCATTGGGGCTATGCTGAAACCTTTGAAGAATACTGTAAATGGTTATGGATAGCCGATATGTTGCCGGTAACATCAAATCAAGATTTTTTTGGCGGAAGTGTAGTAGAAGCCATGTATTGCAACGTGGTTCCTTTCTTGCCTAAACGCTTAGCCTATCCCGAACATATACCAGCGCAGTTTCATTCTACTTTCTTTTATGACGAAGAAGATTTTGTCAATAAAATTCAGCGCAGAATTATGGATGTAAAATACCTGCGCGTAATGGATACGCAACAATACGCGTGTAAGTACGACTGGAGAAATTTGATTTCGGGTTATGATGAAGCGATGAAGAGTGTTGTAAGTGGTATGTCACGCTGAGCTTGTCGAAACATATCAAAGTAAAGTTCTTAATTTTTCTCTTTCTTTTCTATTTTCTTCTCATCCACCTTATGCATCTCAGGTTTTCCTTCAGGTAAGTTTTCAAGCATCTTCAATTTACCGCTATAGAAAACACCTTTCTCTTCAGGTTGATTGTAAAGTGCAGGCATCATATATTTTCCTTTTTGTGCGCTTGGTTTCATACGCTCCACCGAAACATTTTCCGGATGTTGTTGCACAAACAAATCATTACGGTCGGCATATACATACCACGACACCTTCATGCCGCTGTTACCACCGGCAATAGAGAATTTTCCGGTTGCATCAATTTCTGTTTTCACAAACAAATTAGCTGCAGCTCCAATTGGAGTAAGCACATATGAAAACTCTTTATTGATAGCATGGAAATAATCGGGCAATTGAATTTCCGCTTCGCCATTTGAATTCAAAATTGTATTGCCTCTGTAAACATTCAACACCTCAGGCGATTCCAAAGCAAAGTGACGAAGCAATTTGTTTTCAGGATCAAGTGGATGGTCAATTTCAAAAGACTTGGTACCGGTTGCTGTTTGATTTCCTAAAGCATACACACCAGCATTGTTTCCGGCTCCAAAAACCCCATAACCAAAACCTGTAGCGGGGGTTGATAAACCATAAACACCAATTGCATTAAAATTACCTACCTGATTAAACTCGCCATGCACCGCTTGTGAATTATCGCTGGCAGCGTTAGCTTGAAAAATTCCTGCTCGAATACCCGGTGATTGTCCCCAAACAGCAGCGGCACTTGCGTATACAGCCGCATTAGTACCTGTAGAAGCTTGTGAGAAAAATCCAATTGGATTTTGAGTAGTGATCAAGGAGTTTTGAATATTTAAAACTCTTGAATCTCCAACGTGCGAAGCAAATAAAGCTGGACTTGTTGATGTAGCATTTTGTTGTTGGAAAGTTCCAGCCCTTCCTGTACCGTTATGCGCTACTGAAATTCCTAAGTCTGTATTAGAAGCACCCATGTAAAGGTCAATACCTCTTCCGGTGGTTCCATTTTTTTGAATTTCTAAACCATCACCTGTGGAGGTAGAGTTTACAAATAGAAACCCAGCCAAACCGGAGGTACCCATGGAATAGGCACTTAATGCCGTATTAGCAACATAGGAGTAGGTCGAAAATTGATCCGTTCCAATGGGCGTTGTATTATTAACTACTACGTTTCCGTTTGAGGATACACGATATCTTTCTAAGTTATTTGATCGGAACACCAGGTCTTGTGCATCGGTGGTTCCAACAAAATTTGTAGCAGGAGTAGTTCCTGAATTGCCGGTTAAAGACCAATATGAAGTTCCACCACCACCCGCTTGGTTGTTTGTAGAAATTACAATCCATCTTCCATCGGTAGCATTATATTGAAGTGTAGCTGCTCCGCCAGCGTTGACAATAATATCAGCAGCAGTACCAGTAATAATTCGATAAGTAGCTAACGATAAACCATTTTGATTTGCCAGAGTCATTTGATAAGCGGTGGTGTTGTAAAGCGTAGCTAAACGCCCGTCTGTTCCTCCGTGAAAACCTGTTATTGTGAAAGCGCCTGTTGGTCCCTGAACTCTGTAGTATGAAAATTTGCTTGTTTCTAAATTGATGTTGTGGTTCGTAACCCCTGTAGCCAATGTTAAGTTAGCCGAGCGCCAAGCCACATCGCCATTCACATCGAACTTTGTACGCGGATTGGTATTCATTACCCCTACTTTATTATTTCCGGTTACCGATAAAATATCATTGGTTAGAACGTTGTTATAGTACCGTACATTAAACTGCGAAGCGGAATCCTGCGTAGCATGTGGATAAGCATTCGTTTGCCAGTATTTGGTAAAGCCGGTCAAATTCTGATAATTCATTCTTATTTGGTCATCGGCTGATTCATACAACAAAAGTTCAGGATCAGAAGTAGTGCCATCGTGGCGAATATCCACTTTTGCTAGAGGCGCTGTGGTATTTATTCCCACCCTACCGTTTCTGTCAATACGCATTCTTTCTGCCGAGGTGGCAAATCCGCCTGGTGTAGTAGAAAAAGCTAAGCGCGTGGGTAAGCTGGCAGTATTCACCGTGCTATCTACTAATGCAGAAATTTGTGCACCGGTCGAATATAGAGTTCCATCCCATCCCTGCATTTGAATAGTGCCTAATTCATCGGCACTGGCAACGGCAGTAGGAGCGGAGAGCGTTCCTTTAGCTCGTTGAAAAATATTATAAACTGCAGAAGCTGAAGCACTGCGATAAAGTACATTGACAACAGTTCCCTGACTTGCTACTTCTAATTTTGCATTAGTGTGTGTAGCACCTATTCCATTAGTGACAGTTCCTATTCCTACTTTGCCAGCGGTGTTGTATTTAACTACTTCTGTATTATTCGTTCTAAACACCAAATCAACGTTATCGGTAGTTCCTACAAAGTTTGTAGGTGAGGTTGTACCGGCATTACCTGTCAACTTCCAAAAAATACCATCGGAAGGAATCCATTGTGTACCGTTATAAAGTAAAATTTGATTGGTAGTTGGCGCAGTTGCACTCACGGGCACCGTTTGAATACCTACAACGGTTGGACTGGGATAGCTTCCACTTAAATCTCCTCCTGCGGTTCCGTTTGGTCCTGTTGCGCCTGTAGCTCCTGTAGTTCCAATACCCGTAGCTCCCGTTGCTCCATTGTTTCCAGTAGCACCGGTTATACCAACACCTGTCGCCCCGGTAGTTCCATTAGTTCCTGTTACTCCATTCGCTCCTGTAGCACCCGTGGTTCCATTACTTCCTGTAGCGCCAGTAATACCAACACCTGTTGCACCTGTGCTACCATTGGTTCCTGTAACTCCGTTTGCTCCTGTAGCACCCGTGGTTCCGTTATTTCCTGTTGCGCCTGTAATACCAACACCTGTTGCACCTGTGCTACCATTGGTTCCTGTAACTCCGTTTGCTCCTGTAGCACCTGTTGTTCCGTTATTTCCCGTAGCGCCAGTGATACCAACGCCTGTTGCCCCGGTGGTACCATTGGTTCCTGTAACTCCGTTTGCTCCT
>CANJZE010000028.1 GCA_947479455.1 Bacteroidota bacterium | reverse complement strand
CGGAAAAAAGGAAGAATGGGTAACCAACCTCGATCTGATGCCTACCATTTTAGATATTGCCGGTGTAAAAATTCCCAAAAGTGTGGAAGGCTATTCCCTAGTTCCTCTGTTATACAATGATAGTATTACGAATTTCAGAGACCGGTTCGTCATGGAATATCTCGGGCCAAGCCTGTCCAAATTTCATTTATACGATAAGCCCAATCTTAGTATGAAGCTTTTGCCTTTGTACATCATGGATCATCCAACTTATAATGCGATAAGAATGAAAGTGACGGCTATAGCAAATGGGGCTCAAAAAGAAACCACCTATAAATACATCGAATGGCAAAAAAACACAAGCAAAAAAGTGTTGGATTTCAGTAATCAATACCGGATGAAAAATCCCGAACTTATGAGCAGGATTGCCTCCGGCAATAAAAAAACACTGGAGTTAAAATCAAAGGCGGAAGAAGTAGAAACCGAACTCTATGATTTAACTACAGACCCTTATGAGATGGATAATTTGTTGTACTATAAACCGGATGAATTCAAAGAACTGGCGGTACAACTTAACTCCGCCATGCGGAAGATCATTTTAAAAAAATAAAACACTATGCGGTAAACTCCGGAATTTAACTGTAATACCAGTGCCCTTTAAGAATTGGAACCGACTTTATTATCAAACCGGGCAATATCAGCAACCGGGAAAAAAATATAAGCCAAATTTTATAAAGAGTTAAGCAATAGGTAACCAATAGCACAGCCGCTAACATGGCATTGCTGCAATGCGGGGCAAAGCCATAGTCTTCGCAAGGTCTCCGCCTCGGGTCCCTGGGCGAGTGAAGGGCAGTTTGCTGTGTTGCTAGTTCTAGTTTAGCTCTATTAATCAACCTCTTTTTTGTTTCAACCTTTCAATTCCTCAAGCTTTGCTTATCTAAATGCAACTGTAAATTCTCGATTCAAGGCGCACACAAGGCGTTTGCGAAATGCGGGGCGAAGTCTTTAATCAAAGTTTTGCTTTTCTTTTTTAGTTTAGTTTTCGGTGGACAAGTAGTGCTTCTTAAACCCGCACTCCGCACCCCCCCTAACCTAAACACTTCATGATTACAGACAGCCCGCCTCTCCACGGGCTGTTTGTATTATCTATCAACTAACTACTAGCTTCTATCCACTACCTACTGTTTATTCTTCATTATCCACAATCTGTTTTTAACTAACTCATCACCCCTTCTCTCTTTCAAGGGTTATTCTACTTTTGGCGGCTCAAAAAATAGCATAACATGAAGAAGATTTTCTTAGCCCTCTTTATTCTTTTAAGTATCGGTAGCTTTGCACAACACCGCACCTGCTTTACTATGGATGCCGTAACCAAACTGCGCGCTACCAATCCGAATTACGATGAACAAATGCGCGTTCAGGAAGATGCCGTGCGCAAATTTCAGGCTATAGGTCAGCAGGACGAATACTTTGCTGCCCGTGCGGTGCGCACCATTCCTGTAGTAGTGCACGTTATTTATAATAACGCTGCTCAGAATGTTTCTACCGCTACCATTCAGGCATACATTGCACAGTTGAATGCAGATTACGCCAAAACAAATTCTGATTTCAGCGGTGCACGCACTGCCGTTCAGGGCTTGGCAGCAAACACAAATATTCAGTTTTGTTTAGCACAGCAAACACCTTCGGGTGCAGCAACCACCGGTATTAATCGAGTATCAACTACGCACACCTGTTGGGACCCCGATACGGAAACCGATGATATGAAATCAACGGCTAACGGTGGCGCAACGCCTTGGGATGTTTATCACTACCTCAATATTTGGGTAGTACATCTTTGCGGTAGCTCACCACAAACAGGTGGTGTAGGCGGTTACTCCTACATTCCTGCAGCGGGAAACGGGTTGGTGGGAAATCCTATTGACGGAGTTGTAGTAGATTATTCTATTGGTTTAAATAATTTGAGTAACCGAGCTTGGACCCACGAAGTAGGGCATTACCTTGGCTTACACCATACCTGGGGCGACCTTAGTGCAAACGCTTGCGGCAATGTTTTTCCGGCTACCGATGATGGTTATAGCGACACTCCCGATTCAAGGGCTGCGAACTTTGGTTGTACACCGCTCTTCTCTTGCAACGGAAATTCTTCGTATGGCGATTTACTAGAAGATTTTATGGACTACACCGACTGCACTGTCATGTTTACCACCATGCAGGCAAATGCAATGAACAGCATTTTGACGGGAGTTCGAAGTGCCTTGGTCACCAACAATAACAGATGCGGAATTATAGGCGCTCCTACGGCTTCGTTTACGGTTAATCCAACTTCTATCTGCACGGGTCAAACGGTAACCTTTACGAATACTTCTACCGGTAGTAACAATACATACAGTTGGTCTTTTCAGGGGGGAACTCCGGCTACTTCAACGGCCACCAACCCAACTGTTACTTATAATACAGCAGGAACTTATAGTGTAACGCTTACTGCTACTAACGCCAACGGAACCAACACTTCAACACAAGCAAGTATAGTAGTAGTATCAGGCTCAAGTGCGCTACCATTAAGCGAAGGATTTGAAAATGCAACCTTCCCTCCTGCGGGCTGGTCGCTGAACAATGTAGATGCAGCAACAACCTGGGCACGCACAACATCTGCCAGTGGTTTTGGAACATCTACTGCTTCGGCTTATATGTATAATTTCAATTACAATGCTGCGGGCCAAAAAGATTGGTTGATCACTCCATCGTATAATTTTAGTGGAATAAGCACCGGAAGGATTAAATGGGACTACGCTTACGCACCATACAACCAAGCAGGCTATAATGATTCACTTATTGTTCTCTACTCTACTAATTGCGGAGTTAGCTGGACGACTCTATGGAGTAAAGGCGGAAGTTCATTAAGTACAGCTACTGCTATTGCCACAAGTTTTGTTCCCACAGCTGCGCAATGGAAAAAAGATTCTGTTTCGTTGGCTGCGCTTAGCGGACAAACCAATGTGCGCTTCGCATTTAAAAATGCCTGCCAGTACGGAAATAATATTTACCTCGATAACGTAAACATTTACAACTCATCGGCACAAGCAGGTTCAGCTCCGGTGGCTGATTTTATAGGTACACCTACTACAGTTGTTGTAGGAAACACTGTTGCCTTTACCGATTTATCTACCAATACGCCCACTTCATGGAGTTGGTCCTTTACCGGTGGAACACCGGCTACATCGACAGCACAGAACCCTACTATTACTTACAACGCGGTAGGTGTTTATCCGGTAACACTTACAGCTACCAACGGTAATGGCAGTAATCCGATTACCAAAACAAACTACATTACCGTAATTGCAGCAGGGGGCTCTACCTGCGATACCCTTTCAAACATTTTTGCAGCACCTGCCGATACCCTTCGACTTTATTTGTCGAATAACTGGGGCTACCTTGCCGGCCACAATGGTTATGGCGATTTAGGTAAAGCCGAACAATACGACAATACCACAACCGCTCAGGTATCGGGTGCTTTCTTCTATTTCGCACATGCGCATACCAATACACCTGCTACTTCGCATATTACTGCAAGCGTATGGAACGCCAACGGTGCAGGTGGTAGCCCTGGAACTTTATTGGCTTCGCAAAATGTATTAATAAGCACCATAGCTACTGACGTAGCAAACTTAGACCTTACTTATGTAACGTTTACCACTCCACCTACGGTTACTGGTAATTTCTACATAGGGTTCACGATGACTTATGTGCCGGGTGATACCGTAGGTTTGGTGACCACTGATATTAATAATACACCGGTACCCAATTATGGATGGGAGCAACAAAGCAACGGTACCTGGTATAGTTACAGCGATGCAAATTCATGGGGATTAGACTTAGATAATTTCATATTACCTGTGCTTTGCACTGCCAGCGGAAATGCGCCAACAGCTTCTTTCACCGCAAATAATACAGCTGTGTGCGTTGGTTCTTCGGTTACGTTCACTAGCACATCTACAGGAAGTCCTACATCTTATAGCTGGACATTAACAGGCGCAACTCCTGCCGCATCGTCATCACAAAACCCTACAGTTACTTATAACACAGCAGGTACATACAATGTTTCACTTACGGCTTCAAACGCTAACGGAAGTAACACATCAACACAAAACAGTTACATAACTGTATATGCAAAACCAACACTTACTACAAGCAGTCCAACATCGGTACTTTGCTTTGGTGGTTCTACAGGTTCCGCAACTGTTATTGCAAGTGGTGCAACTTCTTACACCTATAACTGGAGCGGAGGAGGAACTACGGCAACTATTTCAAATAAACCTGCAGGAACTTATACTGTTACGGTGACCGACAATCATCAGTGTTCTTCAACTGCCTCTGTTAACATCAGTCAACCTTTAGCGGCTCTTACTTTAACACCAAGTACTACCGATGCAAGTTGCGGACAGAATAATGGTGTAGCCACTGTTACCGCAAATGGGGGCTCGGGTGGTAATACTTATCACTGGCAAAATAATGCAACTACTGCATCTATCACCAATCTTGCAGCAGGCACTTACTCGGTTACAGTAACCGATGTGAATAATTGCTCTGCTGCCACCACCATGGTTGTTGGCACTGCAGCTAATACTTTAACAGTAACTATTCAAACCACTAACGCAGGCTGCGGGTTGAACAACGGAACTGCTTTGGCATTACCTAATAATGTTCTTTCAGGAATTAGTTATGCATGGAGCACCAGTTCAACAGCGGGTAACATCAGTAGTCTTGCAGCAGGTACTTACTCAGTAACTGTGACCAACGGAAACGGATGCACCGCATCAGCTTCTGCAACTATTACGAATGTAGCTTCAACCATCAGCGTTGCCTTCAACTCATCTCCTGCTGCATGTAGTCAGTCAACAGGAAGTATTACTGCAACACCAAGCGGTGGAAGTGGTGGTTATACTTATAGCTGGAATGGCGGAGGAACTTCCGCTACTCTTTCAAATCAGGCAGCGGGTTCTTATACCGTTACTGTTACCGACAACAGCGGATGTTCTTCTACTGCAGTAGGAACTATCAGCAACGCAAATGCGCCAACGGTTAGTGTTACTCAAACTTCTCCAAGTTGTTTTAACGGTTCTAACGGAAGTGCCACAGCGAGTGCGAGCGGAGGAACACCTGGTTATACTTACAATTGGAGTTCAGGAGCCAACGCTGCCAATGCAGGCAGCTTAACGGGTGGAACAACTTATGTAGTTACTGTGCATGATAACGCGCAATGCATTGCTGTGCAATCGGTAACTATAACCAATCCTCCTGCACTCAATATAAATGTAAGCAGTACGAATGCTTTATGCGGAAATCAAAATGGAACAGCAACGGCAAACGTTATAGGCGGAACAGGAAGTTACGTTTATCATTGGAGCACGAACGGAACAAGTTCGGGCATTACAAATTTAGGAGCCGGCAATTATTTAATTACAGTGACTGATGCTAACCAATGTTCGGTTACTTCATCGGCACAAGTATCGAACGCACTTGCACCAAACTCTATTTTGAATCCTGTAAATGGAACTTGTCAGGTAGCTGCGCAAATTAATTTGACGGTGAATGGTGGAACAGGTCCGTTTACTTATACTTGGAGCAACGGAGCTACCACAAAAGATATTCAAGGACTCAATGCGGGAACTTACTCTGTAACCATTACCGATGCAAACGGTTGCACCAATACAAATTCTGTAGCGGTTACCGATGCATCGAATGTGAGTGTGAGTTTCACTTCGCAAAATCCTACGCAAGGAAACAGCGATGGTTCTGTTACTGCGAATCCATCAGGAGGAAGTGGTCCTTATACTTATTTATGGAATACGGGAAGTCAATTGCAAACGCTGCTGAATGTTCCTGCAGGAACTTATACGGTTACCGTAACTGACAACGCTGGTTGCTCAAAGGTTTCAAGTATCACTATCAGCAGTCCTAACGGAATTGCGATAGTGAAAGACATTGCTTTGATAAAAGTATATCCAAACCCAACGAAAGATGTTTGCAATATCTATTTAGAACTTTACGAAACACAACACGTAAATCTGGAAATATCCAATAACCTTGGTCAACAAGTTTGGTTCAAAAACATGAACGACTTTAAACAAGGCACCGAAGCGGTGGATGTAAATAAATTCAGCGCGGGTGTTTACTTTATCAAGATTCAAGCGAACAACAGCGTGCAAGTGGTGAGGTTTATTAAAGATTGAAAATTTAAAAAGGAAGATTTTAATACCTCCGAAGTTTCAAAAACTTCGGAGGTATTTTTTTTAGCGACTAACGAATTCCCTTCTCCGGATGTTTTCCTTTTATAGGTCGGTAGAAATTGATAAACAGTTCCATATCATGTTCTAAATTTCCGGTAGGATAAATGGTGGGACCAATACCCACAACCTTGTTTTCGAAATCAAGATAGCTCAAAACAATCGGCACGTTTGCAGAAAGCGCGATATAGTAGAAACCCGTTTTCCATTTCGCTACATGCTCGCGTGTTCCTTCGGGTGATAAAGCGAGAATAAAATTTTCGTTCTCCTCAAACATTTTTGTTGCTTGTTCTACTACATTATGTTTCGATGAACGGTCAACCGGTATACCACCCACAGCGCGAAACAAAAAACCGAAAGGCGGATTGAACGCTTCCTGCTTCGCTAAAAATGAAAGTTTCAATTTGAAAAGATAAATAGCACAAAGCCCGAAAACAACATCCCAAGCACTGGTATGAGGTGCGGCAATAATCACAAACTTTTTCAATGGCGGAACTTCGCCTTTCAATTTCCAACCGAAAATCCAGAAAATAAATTTTGATAAGTAGAACATAGTTGACCTAAAGATATTAGAGAATAGATAAGAGACAATAGATTTTAGACATTAGATAGATACAGCTAGCAGTAGTTATCATTGCCGCTCAAAATTTCAATCATGCTCATTAACGCAACCATACAAGTTATTCCACTTACGCAAATTGAAAAAGCACTTCTTATAATTGATAAAGCCATTGCAATTATTCAGCAATCGGGTATCAGTTATTCTGTTGGTGCTTTTGAAACTACGCTTGAAGGAGAATACGAAGCGGTGCAACAACTATTAAGAAAGGTGGAAGACTTTTGCTATGCGCAAAAAGAAGTTCAGTTTCTGGTTTACAGCAAACTGCATTTGTGTGGTAGTGAAAATATTTTAGCGGAGCATAAGACTGCTAAGTTTAAATAAACAGAACTGACCAAAGCCAGTTGCATTGTATAAACAAAGACTCGTTGCATTGCTATTGTTCCATTGTTTCAAATACAAATTTTGGAGGGTAAAGTAACTCCAACCATGGCAGCCTCTAAAACATTTCAAAAGTTATATCTATTCCGAAAACAGAAGTTTCAGAAATTTCTTCAGTAATAATTGCAGGGGTTGATGTTTGATTTGTAGTGTTCATAGTTTTAAGTTTTAGGATAGCTAAAGTAGGCGGCCCTACACAGGAAGCATAAAACCAATGATTGTGTTTTACAAAAAAACACTTGTGTTTTTGTAAAAATCAGCGACTTAAACGAAACAAAAAATATCAAACTTCCCTCCAATTGATCGTTCATTCGTGCAGTTAATGAAGTGAAAAATGAAGAATGTAATTGCATTGAAGGCAGCTTTCAACTTACTCCTTCGTAGCGGTTCCACTTAAGTGATTTGTTCTCTGCGGCTAAACTTACCTCACCAAAATTACATCCTTTACCACCGTGTTGGTTTTGCCGGGGTTGAGTGGATTGGTATAGGAAACCTGTAAAAAAAAATTACCGGCTTGTTGTGCATTGCCTTTGTAAGTACCGTTCCAAGCAGCATTTCCTTTTGCATAAAAAACTACTTCGCCCCATCGATTATAAATTTTTATTTCCTCAATGGTTGATGAAAGCGGAAAGATGATGAACTCATCATTCACCCCATCGCCATTCGGTGAAAACGCATCGGGTATTTTTATTTCGGGCAAAAGAATTTCAATTCGGTAGCAGGCCATGGCGGTGCAACCATAAATATCGGTAGCGGTAACACAATAGGTAGTAGTGCTGTCAGGTTTAGCCTTTGGGTTTTGAATAGCTGCATCATCTAAACCAGAAGCTGGCAACCATTGGTAACTGGTGCCACTATCACCCGTAGCCATTAGCTGGACTGTTTGTCCCAGTGTAATGTTGGTATCGGGTGCCGCGGTAATGGTTGTTTGCGGAACCGAAATAGTTGCCTGCACAGTTTTTACCCCGCTGCATCCCGAAACATTTGTAGCGGTAACAGTAAAAGTTTGGGGTGCCGAAATAATTTCTGTAACCATGGAAGTTGTTTCGCCATTACTCCAAACATAATTCACAGGAGTAAGCGAAGATGCCACAAAAACTGCCACGTTTCCTTGGCAAACAACGGTATCACAACAAACAGAAAAATCAACAACGTTGTTATTGATAGTAGCATTCACCGTTCCTGTGCCCGTGCAGCCACCTTGGTCGGTAACGGTTACCACAAAATTTTGCGCGGTAAAAATTTGTTTTGTAATGACATCTGTTTGTTCACCACTACTCCAATTATAATTGAATTGCAAAGTTGGTGAAGCAATAACCGCAAATGTTGCATTTCCATTGGGGCAAATAACTGTATCGCAACAAACTGAAAAAGCAGGTGGCACATTTTGAATCAGCACATCAATAAAATCTTCGGCAGTGCAACCGTTTAGATCAGTTACAGTAACAAAAATAGATTGGGATGATGCCAGAGTTTGAAAAGAAGAAACAGTAGTATCTCCATTACTCCAATGATATAAAAGTGGTTCAGTTGACGTAGCTACAGTTTGTACAGTTCCCGAAATACAAAAACTTGTATCGCAGCAAATAGAAAATGACGGTGGCAGGTTATTAACTATAGCGTTCACACTTTGCGAAGCAGTACAACCACTAGAATTGGTTGCTGTAACGGTAAATATTTGCGAAGCAAAAACTTGTTGCGAAATACTAGCCGTATTTTGTCCGCTACTCCATTGATATGTGAGTGAACTGTCTGAAATTGCATTGGCCAAAAGGGTTGCACCCGGGCAAAACGTAGTATCGCAACAAACAGAAAAGACAGGAGGAATATTGTTGACTGTAACGCTTACACTGGAGGTGGCTGAACAGCCGCTGGTGTTTGAAACAGTAACGGTAAATATTTGCGATGATAAAATCTGTTCCGTAATACTCGAAGTGTTTTGTCCGCTGCTCCAGCTATAACTTACCGGTGATGCGGTAGTGCTGGCTACAAAAGTAATTTGCGCACCGGCACACACAGTGGTATCGCAACAAACATTAAAATTTGGAAAGGTATTGCCTACCGTCACATCTGCACTTTGTTGAATAGTGCATCCGTTAGGATCGGTAACGGTTACAAAAAAAGTTTGCGAAGTAAAAACGGTCGGTGTAATGGATGTAGTTGATTCGCCCGTGCTCCACATATATGTAAGTACCGGTACAGCCGGAGCTGTTACATTCAAACCAACGGTACCACCAGAACAAACTATTGTATCGCAACAAGTAACCACACCTACAATATTGTTGTAAACAGTTGCCGTATGCGATAAAACAACCTGACAGTTGTGATGATCGCTTACTGTAACGGTATAGCTGGTAGTTGAAGAAACATTCTCAACAAAACTATGCGCGGAGGAACCGTTGCTCCAAAAAACTGTTGCCGGGTAAGACGAAGTATCAGCTTCAATCATTCGTATAGGTTGATTTGGGCAAACGGTAGTATCGCAACAAGAAGTGGCAATTAATTTTACAAAAGGGACATCTGCAATTACCATATTTAAATTAGTTAAGCTGCCGCCTACTGTTCCCGGTTGAGCACCGTTGGTGGTGCCAAATGGACAAGCAGGTGGAGCTAAGCCAAAAGTATTTTTTCCATTATAACCTGCGCTGTCTATGTAATTTATGTTTACGGGAATTGAATTTGTTTTCACCCACAACATACCACCACCTCCTCCACCGCCCGGTCCCATACAGGCGGTTGCGCTTCCGCCATTATCTAAATTTCCTCCTTTACCACCGGTAGTGTTTACTATAATGTTTCCCGAATAGTTATCTACGAAAAGCAAAACTGTGCCACCCCCACCTCCGCCACCTGCGCCATCGCTGCTAGCTAAGTACCATTCCCAATTTCCACCGGCATTAATTCTTTTATTGTTACCAATTAATGTGTTTGCCATAAAAATTACGATGCCGCCTCCGTGTCCACCTTCGGTACCTTCATTGTTGTTTTCATCACCCGCACCGCCACCTCCTCCCATAAAAATTTTGTTCAACGCATTGGAATAAGTAAGTGGCGCTCCTCCTATACCCGCAGCAGGCCCTGGGCAACTAAACACGGAAGTGTTTGAACGCGTACCTCCCACTCCACCTGCTCCATAATTTGCACCACCGCCACCACCGGTATTATGATCATCACCGCCACCACCACCGTTTGCATTTTTTCCTCGACCAAAACCATAACCGGCATTACCAATTCCGTTTCCTTTAGCTGCACCACAATCGAGTGTGGCGCAGTAATATGCGGTAGAACCACCAATTCCATTATTATAACAAGGCTGTGCATTATTATCATTAATGAGTGCACCACCTCTAAACCCGGTTCCTCTTGCTCTTACTGAATCGTTCAAAATAATGGTATCGGCTTTAATGGCAATTACGCCCCCTTTTATTCCGTTAAAGTCAAGTGAAGTAAGCACTGAATCAACTGCTGCAATTTGATATTCGGGAAGAGAAACAATTTGCACCGCACCTGCCACATCGTAATTGCGCACGATGGCAAACGTAAACTCGATAACGCTACCTACAATAGATTTAATGACTTGCACTTCGTAGTTACCACCATTGTTGTAATTCTGAATATCGCCATAGGCAGTGGTTGCTGAACCATCTACCGATGCACCTGCCATTTGAATAAGAATGATTTTTTGACCCATAAAAAACGGAGAAACATCATCAACAGTTATATTGTTATTGCAGTAATCAATAGCGGTTACACCTGCATATTTATTGACCACTCCACCAATGTGCGAAGTTTGAGCAAAGGAAGGAATAGCTGCTATGCAAATGGTTAGAAAAAGAAACCATTTTTTGAATGGACGTAGGTTCATCATATACAAAACGTAAGGTAGTGCAATAAAGTGGAGTTCAGCTTACAAACAAAACAAGGAAGAGAATTTATATCAACCTTCATTATCTGTTTTGTGTGCAGGAAAATTGAAAAGCATTGAACTGAGTACGGGTAGAAAGAATATAAATACAGTTGATAGGGAGAAATACAAATTGATTTGTTCGTTATGCAAAAAATGGCAAACAACACTCTCCTGAAAGTAAGCACAAACAAAATCTAAACACAAGCGCAAACCAAGTAACGCAATAACGAAAAACGCCACTGTATCTAGAAATGGAAAGCGAGTCATTAGTTTTACAAAGTAGCTGGCAACAATTCGCATGGTGATAATGCCAATAAAAACTCCGAGACAAACGAGATAGATATTACTAGTGAACGCCACAGCCGCAAAAACGTTATCGAGCGAAAAAGTCATATCCATTACTTCGACCATCAACACAGTACTCCAAAAATGACTAAGCCCGAAAAACTTCTTCGGATGCTTTACTTTTTCTCCAATTTTTTCCGATTCTATTTCAAGAACAGTTTCGTGCTTGATTATTTTTTTGTAAAAGAAATCGAGTGCGAGATACAACAGGTAACCACCACCAGCCAATTTGAGCCAACTAATTTTCATCAAATAACTTGCAGAAACAAGCGCAACGCCTCTAAAAATATAAGCGAACACAATCCCTATGCGTAAAGCGCGCTTACGTTCTTGCGTTGGCAAATCCATGACCATAGTTGCGAGCACAGCCGCATTGTCAACCGAAAGCAAACTTTCAATTAAAATCAGATTAAGTACTACAAGCAATGCAGTTCGAGGATCCGGTTCTAGAAAATGTGAAAAGAATTGCGCTATCGATTCCAACAGAGATATTTTATTCGTTGCAAAAATAACTACGAAACCGATGCTTGAAAATATTGAAGCAGTAATTTACGACATGGATGGGTTGATAATAGACAGTGAACCCTTTTGGCGCAAAGCCGAGATAAAAGTTTTTGCTTCGGTGGGTTTACATTTAACCGATGCCGATTGTGCCATGCTCACCGGTTTTCGATTTGATGAAGTGGTTGATTACTGGTTTCATAAACAACCGTGGACAGGTAAAAACAAACAGCAAATTCACGATGAAGTGATGGATGAAATGGAGAACGCAATTACCCATCATGCGCATGCCATGAACGGAGTGCATGCTTCGCTCGAGTTTTTTAAGAAGAAGAATTTGAAAATGGCGGTGGCTTCTTCATCGGCCATGCGATTGATAAAAGCCACCGTAAAAAAATTAAAAATAGAAAGCTATTTCGACATATTGGTTTCGGCAGAGCATGAAACCTACGGCAAACCCAACCCTGCAGTTTTTTTGCGCACCGCTGAAATGCTAAACGTTCGACCCGAAAATTGTTTAGTGTTGGAAGATTCTTTCAATGGAATTTTAGCGGCCAAAGCTGCTAAAATGAAATGCATTGCCATTCCTTATCCCGAGGATTTTGAAAATCCAAAACTGATTATTGCAGATAGGAAAATAAAATCGTTAGAAGAAATTGCTTTAGTTCAACTGCCGTAAGTAGCGAATCAAATCAGTAGTTGGAATAGTGGTAATTCCCAATGTACGCATTATAGTTACTAATTGCCCGCGATGGAAAGTACCGTGGTTTACCACATGATAAATAATTCCTTCCACGCTTTCAGAGAACGCATCACCGTTCAAAGTTTTAAAATCAATTTTGCTTTCTAAATAGGCTTTGTCCTTACCTTCCATAAAATTGGCAATCTTTTTTGTGTGCTCCAGAAAACCATTCAAACATTCTTCTTTGTTACCGGTAAAATTCTTACTTGGAAATTCGCTAAACGAAAGCCCCTCAATTCTTTTCAGCCAGATATATTCAGCATCCCAGATATGCAAAACAGTTTTGCGCAGCGAAGGAAAACTGCTGGTGACTTCCTGTTCGAAAATATTTTCGTCAACAGTCTTGAGAATTTCTACAAATTTGCCGTTAGCCCAAAAGTTGAAAGCAAGATGTTTTTGAAGGGAATACATAAGATTGAAGATTTAAAATTGAAAAATTAAGATTGAATACAAACCTCATAAATGGCAACTAAAATTCAAAATCACAAATCCCAAATCGCAAATCGCAAAGTCGGCTTTGCCACTATTACTTCACAGGATAAGTTTAATTCAGAAATAAAAATCAATCCTCACGCTTCACCCATTTTCACTTCGTCTACTTATGTATATGAAAGTGCAGAGAAAGCACAAGCTGTTTTTCAAGGAAAGGAAGATGCGTTTATTTATTCTCGATGGAGTCACCCAAACGCTGAACTTGTTGAGAAGAAATTAGAGCAGTTAGAAACTTTTGGTTTAAATCAAAAAGTAAAGGCACTCGTCTTTTCTTCGGGCATGGGCGCTATTTCCGCTTTGTTTCAAAGCATTTTAAAACCGGGCGATGCCATGTTAGCGCAGGGAAATATTTACGGAACTTCGGTTGATTACTTCAATCATTACGGACAAGCATTCGGTATTGAAATCATCTATGCCGACTTCGGCAAGTTGAATGAATTGGAAAACATTTTGAAGAAGAAGGAAAACATAAAACTGATTTATGCCGAAACGCCTTCGAACCCAACATTGAATTGTTATGATTTAAAAGCATTGAGTGCACTTGCAAAAAAGTATAAAGCAAAAACTGCTGTTGACAATACTTTTGCTTCACCATATTTACAACAACCATTCAAAAGCGGAATTGATTTTGTTGTTCACTCCGGCACCAAATATTTGAACGGTCACGGAACAGGACTCAGCGGTTTCCTCGTAGGAACCGATATTGCTTTCATGAAAAAAGAAATCTGGAAAATCAGAAAGTTCAACGGCACTATCTGCGCACCTTTTGATGCGTGGTTGCTGAATGTTGGAATGAAGACACTTTCGCTGCGTATGGAACAGCATTGCAAAAATGCAATGGCGGTTGCAAAATTCTTGGAACAACATCCAAGTGTTTCCAAAGTGAATTATCTCGGCTTAAAAAATCACCCTGACCACCTAATAGCTAAAAAGCAAATGAAAAATTATGGTGGTGTACTTTCGTTTGAGTTGAAAAACGGCTATAAAGCCGGTGAGAAACTGATGAAGAAAATTAAGCTCTGTCAACTGACCGCTTCGCTCGGCACAATTGATACACTGATTCAACATCCTGCAAGTATGAGTCACTCCTTTGTTCCAAAAGCACAGCGCGAGAAGTATGGAATAACTGATGGCTTGGTTCGCCTGAGCGTAGGTATTGAAGATGTGAACGATGTAATCAACGATTTGGAACAAGCACTTTAAAAATTACTAAACCCGAAAGAATGAATTTTGGAATTGCCATACACGGAGGAGCGGGAACTATTTTGCGTTCATCCATGACTCCAGAAAAAGAAAAGCTATACACCGATGCTTTGCGAATTGCTTTGCAACAGAGTTATGCTGTTATAGAAAAAGGAGGAAGTGCACTTGATGCCGTGGAAATTGCTGTGCGCAGTTTAGAAGATTGTCCGCTGTTTAATGCGGGTAAAGGTGCTGTGTTCAACAACGCAGGAGCACACGAAATGGATGCTAGCATCATGAGCGGAAAAGATTTAAGTGCGGGTGCAGTGAGTTTGATTAAGAATGTAAAGAATCCCGTTTCATTGGCGCGCGCAGTAATGGAAAAGAGCGAACACGTTTTTTTATGCGGTGATGGTGCCGAAGATTTTGCGAAGCAAATGAATCTTGAATTTGCAGATGATGACTATTTTCGGGACGAGTTTCGTTACCAGCAATGGTTAAAAGCCAAAGAGGCAGACTCAACTTTTCTTGATCATAACATACAGTCGGAAGTCAGAAGTCCGAAGTCCGAAGAAAATGCAAATGACAAAAAGTTTGGAACAGTTGGTGCAGTAGCTTTAGATGTAAATGGGAATCTTGCGGCTGCTACTTCAACAGGAGGAATGACGAATAAAAAATTCGGCAGAGTCGGTGACTCACCCATCATTGGAGCAGGCACTTATGCCAATAACAACACCTGCGCTATCTCGTGCACAGGTCACGGAGAATTATTTATTCGTTCGGTGGTGGCTTATGATATTTCTGCTTTGATGGAATACAAAAACCTTTCGCTGCGCGAAGCCTGTGAAGAAGTAGTGATGAAAAAGTTAGTGAAGATTGGAGGCGAAGGCGGCTTAATTGCCATTGACAAATATGGCAACATAGAATTGCCTTTTAATTCAGAAGGTATGTATAGAGCAATGAAGAGCAACAATGGAGAGGAGAAAGTGGAGATTTATAAATGAGCCTACAAATTTCACTGTCCTTTCATCCCAGCAGGTTCTTCGCTCCAGACCCTGTGCTTACTGCTTAACCATACGCTTCACCGCGTTGAAGTATTTTCCCCATTTATTGGGATTGAGGGTGAAACAATTGGCTAGATGTATTTCGTGAGTGCAGATGCCGTGAATGCCGTAGCAGCATTTTTAGTTAACGAATCTCTTTTAATACTTACCCACCACCGCTAATTTATACGGGGCAGGAACCTTAAAATCTGTACTAGATAACTGCATATAATTTGCAGAAACTAAGCTGTAGGAGTTGAGCACCTTACCACTGTTGTCTTTCGTGTTTGATTCCAAAGCAACGCCTGTAATCTTTTGTGCGTTCAAAATACTTAGTTCCACACTATTGGCAAAAAAAGAAGATGCTTTATAAAAACTAGCGGTAAACTCTTTGGTCACCCACATTTCGGTGGTGCTAGATGCTGAGCGAGCAACTATTTTTTCGCAGTTCATTCCTCCTATCGTTTTGGTTTCACCCGTTCTTTCAATTTTGTAATCATTAGAAGCATGGTCAGCCTTAATACCGGCAACTGGAATAAGGTAATAGTTTTTTACAGCACCGGCAGGAACTTCCCCTTCGGCATAAGTAAGCAACTGATTGCCGCTGTAATCAGGAATAAACCAGCTTACGCTGTTTACTTTATCATCAGTAAACTCCATTTTCATTTTGCAGGCAGCATCGGTTACATACCAGGTAACGGTTACACTTGCCTTCGAATTGGTATCAGTAAACTTCTGGGTAACTACCAAACCTTTTTCAGCAAAAGAATATGCAGTAAACAAAAGCAAAGCGAAGAGAGAAAGAAACTTATTCATAACGTATTTAGGTTTTAAATCTTCAATTTTAATGCTCCAATTCTAAGGACCTACCTGTCCCTTTACTTGTGCCGAATTATAAGTGCCGTCATTAAGACCAATTAGCGAATTGCTATTTCGTTTAATAGCCCAACCTGCAGGTTCACTGGCGGGTCCATAAAAAGGAAGTATACCACCCGGTATAGGAATTTGAATACAAATATTACCGATGATTGGAATATTGACACAAACTTCGAGTGACACATCTAAATAGGCAGGCGTTCCAGTAGTGGTGAAAGGGCCGCCATCGCCACCATGTGCCGAAGGTGTAATATTGATAGTAGCTATACTGATTGGAATACTGATTGGATAATTTGCTTGGGGACCTAAGCCGGGCACCGAACCTATGCAACAAGTGGCATCGCCACCCGGTTGAAACAATCCAAGCGTAATTCCACCACCTCCATTCACCAACCCGCCTTTGCCCGATTCAGAACCTCCACCACCACAAAATCCAAAACCAATAGTAAGTGGTCCAATAATAGGAATGCTAGGTGTGCCTATAGCTAAATCAACCGAACCTCCACCGCTTCCGCCACCGTAAATAGCCCCGTGGTTTTCAAGAATAGTGCGCGTAGTCAAGTTTACCGCATTACCACCATAATGACCTGCTTCGCCACCGGCCACAAAAAATCCTCCATTAAAATTAACACCGCCACCATCACCTCCCCTTCCTAATATGTCGCCATTGTTTACAATACATATCAATGAATTGGGGTCAAGGTTTCCGGTGGTGTAAGCGGGTAAGGCATGGTCGGTTGATTTTACTTCCACCGAACTATTTATTTCTACGACTGCAAATTGTGAAGACCCCGAAGGCAATCCGTTAACCACTTGTAAATCGTAATTAAGTTGGTCGGTTGGTATGGTATATTGCAAAGGCGGACGAATGTATACCTGGTAACTTACAAAGTGAATTACATCGCCACACAAAGCCTGTACCACTATAGGATAATTTCCTCCTACGGCTGCACACCAATCGGCCTTCACCACAATTTGAACACTACCACTTGAATCAATAGTTGAACTACCATTGAAATAAGCAGTAATGCCAGCGGGCATAGATGAAAGTGCAATAAGAGTGATTGGTTGATTGCCGTGTGTTTGTAGAACCGTAACTGTTGAAAAAACCGAATCATTCACTGTGCGGTCGAGGGTATCAGTAGCATCATCTATGCTTAAAGTAAAGGCACATTCATAACAATTTTTCTCCCAAACTTTTAACCAACACTCACCATTCCAATATTCAATGGTACTATCTTGTGTGTTGAAAATAGTAAGTCCTTTAAGTGGATTGAAAATAGAATCGCGTTGTATAGTGGTGAGTCGCGATAGACCTAATCCTTTATTAGTAGATTCTAATTGCAGCACAGCACTGGAATCGGGAATAAGAATATTAATACCCACTTGTGCATGGCTTAAAAACGATAAAGCAAAAACAAAAACTGTGAGTGCAACTAGTTTCTTCATGACGCATTAATTATTGAAGAGCCCAAAAATATATTTTTAAATGAACCCAATAAAGAAGATGGAAGGAATGAGTTAAGTTGGAAGTTGGGAGCAAATACCATTAGCTGTATAAAATGGAGTTGCCTTTTATCTACTTCTAGCAAGAGTAAGGCAGAAACGAATAGGTAGAGAGGTCTTATTCGAGTTTCATATTGATAGCTACTACTCCTTTTATCTCGGGCACTGAGCGTTTAATGGCTTCTTCAATACCGGCTTTCATAGTCATGAAACTTTGCGGACAAGTGCTGCATGCGCCAAGAAGTTTTACGCGCACAATCATATCCTTGGTTATTTCCACTACTTCCACATTGCCTCCATCATCGTTTAAATAAGGACGCATAGTATCGAGCGAGGTCTCAACTTTTTGTAACAATTCTTTATTGTGAGCAATGGTCATGCTAAAACGGTGTGGGTTTGTTCGGGTTGCAAGTTAGCATTCTTAATGGCAACCTGCTGAGCTACGTTTGCTGCTATTTCATCAAAAGCATTTGCCACTATTTCATTTTCCCTAGCGTAAGTGCTTGCCGGTTTTCCGTTGTCGCCACCTTCGCGTATGCTTTGCACAATAGGAATTTGCCCAATAAAAGGCACTTCATATTCTTCGGCTAATTGTTTGCCTCCATCTTTTCCAAACAAGAAATATTTGTTGTTGGGTAATTCTTCAGGAGTAAAGTACGCCATGTTTTCTATAATGCCCAATACAGGCACATTGATATTTTCTAAACGAAACATAGCTATAGCTTTGCGTGCGTCTGCAAGAGCAACCTCTTGTGGTGTGGTGACAATTACGGCTCCGGTTACATTCAATGTTTGCGCTACGGTAATATGAATATCACCTGTGCCCGGTGGCATATCAACTATTAAATAATCGAGTTTCCCCCAAATACAATCGGTAACAAATTGACGCAGTGCCGATGTTACCATTGGACCTCGCCAAACAATTGCTTGCCGGTCGTCTACCAATAAGCCTATGGAAAGAACTTTAATTCCTTCAGCTTCCATAGGCACCATGTAATGTTTATCTTTTATCAAACGCACTTCGGGCTTCTTTCCTTTTAGTCCTAACATTACTGGTATTGATGGGCCGTAAATATCAGCATCTATCAACCCTACTTTTGCACCTTTTCGTGCCAGGCTCACAGCCAAGTTAACCGCCACTGTAGATTTACCTACACCGCCTTTACCCGATGCCACACAAATAATATTTTTTACACTGGGCAACACGTTTACATTTTCTTTTCGTACAGTAGTTACATTGGAATCGAATTGAATTTCAATCTGCAAATCTTTATTCACCCGTTCGTGAATGGCTTCTATGCAGTCTTTCTTGATTTTTTCTTTGAGCGGACAGGCAGGCGTAGTGAGTGTAAGTTTAAAACGCACGCTGTTGTTAATCACTTCCACCTCACTTATCATATTGAGGGTAACTAAATCCTTTTTAATGTCGGGGTCGTTTACAAAACGTAGCGCATTGATAATTTCTTCTGAAGTAGTAGCCATGGTTAATTATTGGAGCCGCGAATTTATGAATTACTGAACGTGATAAAAAGGCGGAAAGGAAAGACAGAAATACAAAGACATAAAAGCAAAGTCGGAAGCCCCTTTACTATCCATCTTATTTATCGCGTTGCTTCAAACTCACCTTTGAACACCGTTACAAATTTTCCCTTGTAACACACATTCGAGTTTGAACAACTATAGATTTTTTGTGGCGTAAAGGATGCAGGTTGTAAATATTAATCTTTTTATAATACATGTTTAAAAAACAACACATGAACAAAAATAAAAAGAGACATATGCACAACTAGAACCAAAACCAACACCATGAAAAAAGGAATTAGTATAACCATTTTGAGTAAAATAACCACCGTAGTTTCTATTATGCTTTTGCTCCTATTTAGCAATAGCGCTAAAGCAATTACCACAAAAACTTGTACTACTACTGGTAACTGGAGTACGGGTAGTATTTGGAGTCCATCGGGTGTGCCGAATGATACCGACAACGTGATAATCAACAGCGGTGTAACGCTGACTGTAGATGGCGACTATACTTGCCGCGATTTAGATTTGGGTAGTTCAGCCAATAGCAGTGCTACGGTAAAGATTATTACATCGGGTCACAGTTTAACAGTAACCGGAGACTTAGATGTAAACCCAACTAATAAAAACTATACCTACCTGGTTGATGCAGGACCCGGTGACATGTCATTTACCGGAACCTTTTCACATTGGGGAACTACGGGAAACAACAAATTCCAGATTGGTGACGGTAGCATTAGTTTTACTGCGGCTGTGGCAATTGCCGATGCAGATCAATCCATCGTTTTTACCGGTGGTGGAAACGTTACCTTCAATTCCAATTTTTCGGATGGTTACGACAACATGACCTTTTACACCGGCTGCACAGTAAACTTTTATGGTAACTATACTATTACCGGGTCAGACATAACTTGGGGTACCACAGGTACAGCTAATTTTTACGGTACAGGAACCATTACAGATACCAAGAACATTATCATGAATACGGTAAATATTATGAGCAGCGCCACTACTACATTGGCGGCAGGTGCAGGAACATTCACAGTAAACGGTGCATTTACGATCAACTCATCGGGGACGTTCAATATGAACGATAACTTTGACCTTAAAGGTAATTTAGCCAACAATGGAGGAACCATTTCGGCAGGTTCAGTAACCATAACATTTATAGGAACAGCACAAACAATTAGCGGTACGGCCAACTTAAATTTACCTTCTACTACTTACACTTTACCAAGTGCCGATGGAACAAGCGGACAGGCATTGACTACAAACGGTAGCGGAACTTTAGCATGGGGCTCGGTAGCTTCACCAACGGTAATCGTTGCGGCAGCTAGAACAAGTGCTTATACTACTACTTCGGGTTATGCTAACGTGGTGTATAACACAGCAGCTACAAACGTAGGTTCAGCTTATAATACTTCAACAGGCGTGTTTACTGCACCAGCAACAGGGCTTTACCAAATTATTGTAAACAATAACTACAGTTTTGGTAACGGTGCTAACGATGGTTTAACGGGTAGAATTATTGTAGGTGGAGTTACTGACATGGAAACAATTATATCAAGTGCTCCTTACTCAAGCCCTACTGTGGGTGGCGGTTTGGTAATGACAGAATATGTTCAAATGACCAGCGGTCAAACAGCTTCCATTCAAGTTGGTAATTTGATTGCAACAGTTACGCCATTAGTAGGAACGGCACAGCACCAACTACGTATTATTCGTATCAACTAATTATAAAATTAACTGTCGAAGCAGGGTTTTCTCAAAAAAGAAAACCCTGCCAAGACAAAAAGTAAAGTAGTAATTGAAATTTTGGAGATAAGGAATTTGAGTTTTAAAAAACAAGATTATGAAAGGGAAAAGAAAAGCACTTAATGCAAAAGACTATCAGGATATCAGTATCTGGGTAGACAAGTATGAAGATCTGTTTTCTGATTATGACTCACGCGATTTTACAGAGCGTGCGCTTTCTGATGATTTTATTTTGGAGGTAAGAAAACTAGTTTGCGAAATGCCTTCTGAAAACATTGAACTTAAATTCAACTTGCTCATAGAACCATCCAATCCTGAAACGGAAGCAATTATCACCAAAAACATTCATGAACACTTTGCCTTTTTTGCTGAGGTAATTAAAGACGAAATGAATACCATTTTTAGAAATGGATGTATCATGACCGGTTTAGGATTCGCCCTAATTGTTGCGCTGATTTACATAGGAAATATTGCCGAAGCCAATTCTTTTCTAAGTAGTTCACACGTTGCCTTAGAACCAATAGGTTGGTTCCTTGCCTGGACCGGATTAGACATGATGTTTCAACAATCGAAGAAAGAACAGGATACCATTGACTTCAATTTAAAAATGACTAAAGCCAATATAAGTTATGCTTCTTTCGGTATTCCAATGGATTTAATGCCTTCAGTGGAAACATCTGAAGGGACGATGGAAACTACTACTACAACCACAACAAACACACCATCTAAAGTAATTCCATGTGGCAATAGTTTGAGAATAGCATCCTAACTATACCATACAATTTTTGTTCGAAGTTTGATTTAGGTTTTCATACCCGTTCCTAGCCTTAAGCTGGAACGGGTTTTTTATTCTAATTTGTACCAAACAATACGACTCTTCCGAAAGCGCAGTTGCAAAAGGAAACGAAAAGCTTTCCATAGACAAAAAAGGCGTTGCGCTAGGCACAGAAAAATATTTATCATTGTTGCATTCTTATGCAGTCAACTGAAACACTTCTTTCTCTTTACGAACAAAAATTTGGCAACAATAATTTTAGCCTAAATCCCTCGGGGCTTTATGAACCGGTGAAGCACATCATGAGCATGAAGGGAAAAAAAATTCGCCCGCTTTTGCTAATGATGAGCTCCGATTTATTTGGCGGCAATGTAGAGCAGGCTTTAAATCCTGCTTTCGCTATGGAACTGTTTCACAATTTCACTTTGGTGCATGACGATATTATGGACAATGCCGACATACGTAGAGGCATACCAACTGTGCATAAACTATTTGGTATCAACACTGGAATTTTGGCGGGTGATGTAATGTTGGCATACGCCTATAAATACCTCATAGATATTCCCGTGCAAACGATTCCCGAAGTGTTACGCATTTTCAACAAAACAGCTATTGAGATTTTTGAAGGACAGCAAATGGATATGGATTTTGAAAAGCGTGAGGATGTTAGCGAAACGGAATACCTAAAAATGATTGAATACAAAACTTCGGTGCTCCTCGCTTGTTCTTTACAAATAGGCGCTTTGCTGGCCGGTGCCAATAATGCCAATCAAAAAAAGATTTATGATTTCGGAATTAACCTCGGTTTGGCTTTTCAAATAAAAGATGATTATCTCGATACATTTGGTGAAAGCGAAAAGGTAGGTAAGCGAATAGGTGGCGATATTCTTCAAAACAAAAAAACCTATTTACTCATTAGCGCTTTACACAAGGCGAAAGGAAAACAGCTCAATGAACTCCGAGCTTTATTACAACACGAGAATGAAGAAGAGAAAATAGCAGGTGTAAAAAACCTGTTTAATGCACTCGGTGTAAAAGTCGACACCGAAAAGCGCATGGATGAACTGTATGCCACTGCTCGTGAATCGCTCCAATCGGTTGATGTAAAAGCGGAACAGAAAGCACGCTTGCTCAAATTAGCACAGGATGTGCACAGAAGAGATTTTTAAAAAATCTCTTTTACTCCGGTCTATCGCTAATGGTAATGAATCCGGTGGTGAGAAAATTATTGTTCACATCCAACACATCAACTTTATAATAACCGGGTTTGTAGAAGTAAATTTTCTTTACAGCAAACAGCGATTTAGGTCTTGTTGTAAGCGATAAATCAGCATACAATTTTCCTTCTCTGTCGGTCTTCATGTTAAAAATCATGTAACGAATCTTCTCTAAACCAAGCCCGTCTTTATTCAACACAATCAATTCAATAGGAGTTTTATCACCATTCCAGTTAAAGGTTTCGCCTTTGCCTTTGCAGTTACCCAAGCTATCACTATTGGTGCAAAAGAGTACATCCCACGAAGCGCGTGATGTAAAAAAACAAACAGTAAGAAGCATTAAAACAAAAATCTTTCTCACAAGGGTTAAGCTAATTATAAGTTTATACGCTATAACAGTTTCACAAGTTTCAATTTGTATCGCTGTCTGATTACCACCAATTATTGAGAAGCCAATTGCGCTACTCAAACTTCATCAACAACTACAAAAGTTACCATAGTTCATTTTTGCTAATTGCGTTTATATTCGCGCCCTCGCTTGTAAAGCGGGAATTGAAAACATGGAAAACATTCGCAACTTCTGCATTATAGCCCACATTGACCACGGCAAAAGCACCCTTGCCGACAGACTGATTGAAACCACTAAAGCCATTAGCGAACGCAACATGATGGACACCGTGCTCGACAATATGGATTTAGAGCGCGAGCGTGGCATAACGATCAAGAGCCATGCTATTCAATTAGACTTTTTAAGAAACGGTAAGAAGTATGTGTTGAATTTGATTGACACGCCAGGTCACGTTGATTTTAGTTACGAAGTTTCGCGCTCACTTGCCGCTTGCGAAGGTGCCTTGTTGTTGATTGATGCTTCGCAAGGTATTCAGGCGCAAACTATATCGAATCTTTACTTAGCCATGGAGCAGGGCTTAACCATTATTCCCATCATCAACAAAATTGATATGGAAGGTGCAAATCCTGAATTGGTAGAAGACCAAATGGTAAACCTGTTGGATTGCAAGCGCGAAGAAATTATTCATGCCAGCGGCAGAACTGGTATAGGAGTAGAGAAAATTTTCGATGCCATCATTGAACGAATTCCATCGCCAAAAGGAAATCCTGATGCACCGTTGCGCGCCTTGATTTTTGATAGCATGTTTAATTCCTTCCGTGGAATCATTGCCTATTTCCGAATCATGGATGGCTCGTTAAAGAAAAACGACCAGGTTCATTTCTTCAACACCGGTGGAAATTATATTGCCGATGAAGTAGGTATTCTTCGCTTTGATTTAGAACCGCGCCCCGAAGTAAAATGCGGTGATGTAGGTTACATTGTTACCGGAGTAAAAAGCGCGAAAGAGATTAAAGTAGGTGATACCATCACGCTCAAAAACAATCCATGTGCCGAAGGCATTCATGGTTTCGAAGATGTGAAGCCAATGGTGTTTGCAGGTATTTACCCAATGGATAACGATGATTACACCGATCTTCGCGATTCTTTAGAGAAACTACAACTCAACGATGCTTCACTGGTGTTTGAACCTGAAACTTCCATTGCACTCGGCTTTGGTTTCCGTTGCGGGTTCCTTGGTTTGCTTCACTTAGAAATTGTGCAGGAAAGATTAGAGCGCGAGTATGATATGACCATCATTACCACTGTGCCGCAGGTAAGTTACGATGCTTATTTGAGTAACGGTGATAAGGTTACGATTCACAATCCGGCTGATATGCCTGATATAACACGCATTGAACGCATTGAAGAACCATATATTAAAGCACAAGTAATTACCAAGCCCGAATACATAGGTTCCATAATGACTTTGTGTATGGACAAGCGTGGTATTCTTATCAATCAAAGTTACCTGACCGAAGACAGAGTTGAACTTCATTTTGAAATGCCATTGGCAGAAATTGTTTTTGATTTCTATGATAGACTAAAATCTATTTCACGCGGTTACGCTTCGTTCGACTACTCCCCTATTGGCTACCGAACCGGTGATTTAGTAAAACTCGATATTCTTTTAAATGCCGAACAGGTTGATGCTTTTTCAGCTATGATTCACCGTACTAAAGCTGAAGACTTTGGCAGAAGAATGTGTGAGAAACTAAAAGAGATTATACCACGACAAATGTTTGTGATTCCTATTCAGGCAGCCATCGGTGCAAAAATTATTGCACGTGAAACCATTTCGGCTATTCGCAAAGATGTTACAGCTAAATGTTATGGTGGTGATATTTCGCGTAAACGCAAACTCCTCGAAAAACAAAAGAAGGGTAAAAAGAAAATGCGTCAGTTTGGTAAAGTAGAGGTTCCGCAACAAGCATTTATTGCGGTGTTGAAATTGAATGATTAAACCAATACATTTTCGCCATCGGTTTACTGCTTTCCTCCTTTCATTAAATATTTACATTCGCCTTTCAACAATTATTCTATGCGTTACGATGTCATAAACTCAGATCTGTTTAAACAAAACAGAAAGAATTTTACAAAGCAGATGAGGAAAAACTCTTTGGCTGTTTTTGTAAGCAACGATATGATTACCCGAAGTGCCGATGCGAGTTACAAATGGCGACAGAATCCCGATTTGTTTTACCTGAGTGGTATTGACCAGGAAGAAACGTTTTTGATTTTGTTTCCTGATGCACCCGAGGAAATGTACCGCGAAGTGTTATTCATTCGCAAAACAAATGAAGTTATTATGACTTGGGAAGGCAAGAAGCACACACCTGAAGAAGCCAAACAAATTTCAGGAGTGGCAGAAGCATTTTCGAATGATTCATTCGAGCGCATCTTTAATATGCTTATGCATTATGCTGAGCACGTTTATTTAAATACTAACGAACACGACCGCAGCGTTTCTATGGGAGAAACCACCGAAGTAAAATTTGCGCGCAAAGTCATGCACGATTTTCCGCTTCATAAATACGTTCGCAGTTCCCCAATTCTTCACGCACTTCGTGTTCCAAAATCGAAAATTGAATTGGATTTATTAAGCAAAGCAATTGACATAACGAACAAAGGATTTTTACGCGCGCTTAAGTTTATTAAACCCGGAGTATGGGAATATGAAATTGAAGCTGAACTTACTCATGAATATATGATTAACCGCGGCACAGGTCATGCTTATGAACCCATTGTTGCCACCGGTGAAAACGCTTGTGTACTGCATTACATTTCGAACGAAGCACAATGTAAGGCGGGGGAATTAGTATTGATGGATTGCGCAGCTGAATATGCCAACTACAATGCCGACTTAACGCGCACGGTTCCTGTAAGCGGTAAGTTTAGCGCACGACAAAAATCTGTTTATAACGCGGTCCTTCGAGTACATCGCGCGGCAGCCAACTTAATGACTGCGGGTACAGTGCTCAACGATTTGAATAATGAAGTGCGCAAAATAATGGAAGCTGAATTGATAAAACTTCGTTTGCTCAAAGCAGCTGATGTAAAGAAACAAGACAAAGACAATCCTCTTTACAAAAAATATTTTCCTCATGGCACAGCACACTTTTTAGGTTTAGATGTGCATGATGTAGGCAATCGTTTCGACAAACTAAAAGCAGGCGCAGTGCTAACCTGCGAGCCGGGCATTTACATTCGTGAGGAGAATTTGGGAATAAGAATTGAGAATAATTTATTGGTTACAAAAGGCAAACCAATTGACCTGATGGCGAATATTCCAATTGAGGCGGAAGAGATTGAAAGTATTATGAACAGCAAGTAATACATCACAAAATTTATTTTTGAATTATGGTAAATAAAGAAGCTGTTATAAAAGATTTTAAACAAGCGGTTGCACAACTCTACGGCAATCGTTTAGATAAAATTATTTTGTATGGCTCACAAGCCCGTGGAGATAACCGTGAAGATTCAGATTTTGATTTTGCTGTAGTACTGAAAGACGAAACAATAAATTCCTTTAAGGAAATATCTCAAATGGTGAATGTTGTTTTTCCTGTAATGCTGGAACACAATGCAGATATTTCTTACAAACCAATAAACAATAGTTTGCTCAACCAAACAGATAAGGTTTTCTATTATTTTTTAAGAACCGAAGGAAAAGTAGTATGAATTTTAATCCCGATGATTATCTGAATAACTCACAAGATTCTATTGACTCCGCTGAAGTTCTGTTGAATAATTCATTGACGAAGGGCTCCATCAATCGTTCTTACTACTCATTATTTTATTGTGCTCAGGCATTAGTGCTTTCTGAAAATGTATTCGCAAAAACTCATTCAGGTCTTAAATCAAAGTTCAATGAGTTATTTGTAAAAACGGGGAAGTTTGAAATGGAAAAGGCAAAACTATACGACAGAATATTTCAGGAAAGATTAGCAGCCGACTATGATGTAGATGCCGAAATTTCGAAAGAGGAAGCACAAGAAGCTTTGGACTTTGCAAAATCTTTTTTCAATTACACTTCAACTTATTTCAAGAATAATCAATGAAACTTTTCAATCTCCCGAATCTTTTCACGCTCGTCAATCTTTTTGCAGGTTGTTTAGCTATTGTGTTTCTATTCGGCTATCAAATCGAATGGGTTCCTTATTGTGTGTTGATTGCATTGGTGGCAGATTTTCTAGATGGCTTTGCTGCACGGTTTACTAAAAGCTCAAGTGAACTTGGTAAACAATTAGATTCATTGGCTGATGTGGTGAGTTTTGGTTTTGTGCCAGGGGCAATTTTATTCCACCTCTTGTTTATGAAATACGAAACCAGTGAGGTTGTTTTTTCACTGAACAGAATGTATGCGTATTCAGTTCCTGCGTTTATAGTTACCTTGTTTGCCGCCCTGCGTTTGGCTAAGTTTAATTTAGATACACGTCAGTCAGAAAATTTTTATGGACTTGCAACACCGGCAGCTACAATTTTTGTGGTAGGTCTGTTACTGATATTGCTTCACAATCCTTTTGGTTTAGCTCATCATATTTTAAGCGCTAAAGTTTTGTACACCACTATTGTTTCTCTTTCCGTATTAATGCTGGTTGATATACCCATGTTCGGTTTTAAATTCAAATCGTTTGGTTTTAAAGGAAATGAAATACGTTATCTGTTTATAATTCTTTCCATTGGTTTATTGGCGGCTCTTAAATTCGCAGCTGTTTCCTTAATTGTTATTCTTTACATACTAGTTTCAATTACACAAAAAATTATTTCGAAATGAATTACAGAGCAGAAATTGACGTAATGCCTCTCAAAGAATTACTCGACCCACAAGGCAAAGCCGTAGCACACGGTTTGCAAAAAATGAATTTCAATAGTGTAGATGATGTGCGTGTGGGTAAACACATCACCATTAAATTAAGTGCAAATACAAAAGAAGAAGCACAAACTCAGGTAGAAAACGCCTGCAAAAAACTTCTCGCCAATCCTATAATGGAAGGATTTAAGTTTGAGTTAATAGCTGAATAACCCCTTCCCGCTAAATGGCGGGATGAAACAAAATTCTCCTAAAGGGGACTTTGAAAAATGTCTAAACTATTTGTTGTTCCCACTCCTGTTGGAAATTTAGAAGACATTACACTTCGTGCTTTGCGTATTTTGAAAGAAGCAGATTTAGTTTTGGCAGAAGATACCCGCCAAACAAAAAAACTGCTCGACCACTTTCAAATTAAAAAGCAACTTCTCCCCTACCACAAATTTAATGAGTACAAATCTGTTGAGTCTGTTACCGAAAAAATAAAGTCGGGAATCACCATAGCTTTAGTAAGCGATGGAGGTACACCTGGTATCTCTGACCCTGGTCATATTTTAATTGCTGCCTGTATTGCTGAAAATATTTCGGTGGAATGCTTACCCGGTGCTACGGCTTTTGTTCCTGCTTTAGTCAATTCTGGATTTGCGACCGATGAATTTGTTTTCATTGGCTTTCTACCGCACAAGAAAGGCAGACAAACCAAGCTGAAAGAAGTAGCCGCTATTGAAAAAACAATTTTGCTCTATGAATCACCGTTCCGCATTTTAAAATTGTTGGAAGAATTGAAACTGCACATAGGCATCGAAAGAAAGATTTCATGCTCCCGAGAAATATCAAAGATGTTTGAAGAAACAATTCGCGGAACTGCCGATGAATTGATTCTCCACTTTACAAAAAAAGAACCGAGAGGTGAGTTTGTAGTAGTGATTTCGAATGTCTGAGCCAGGCCTACTTATCTTTCTTTTTAAAATCTCCGCGCTTCCAGGCTCGTATGAATTCTGCCCAGGCAAGAGGATTGAAAATATTTTGCGGTGGCAATTGTCCGTAATAGTAGGTTTTTGCCGAAGTGTTTCTTAAGGCCATGCTACCGGCTTCACCTCCATCCATTTCTAATCGCTCTCCTAATTCTGCCAATCGTTCTCTGTCCATGTTCTTTTTAGCACGTTGTAAATCATCATCAGGCAAATGCAAATCAATAAATGCCCTTGGAAATTGTTCCCGACCACCCCATGGATAAATAATAGTAGTTGGCAAATAATTTTCACTCTTCGCCATAATTTGAATGACAGAAAATTTATCGAGTTCTAATTTTGCAGGTATAACATAACGCACCGGTGAAAAACCAATACAGGTAAAATAGAGCGTGTCGGCTTCATGAGCCGCAAAAGAAAAGAAACCATCGGGGCCAGCAGTGGCTACACGACCTCGGTTAAGAATCGTAATATGGGCAAATGGAACTCCCATTAAACTATCGGCCGTAAGTGTATATCCCGAAAACTGAATTAGCCGTTCCTGTTTTTGCGAAAAGCATGTATTGAAAATGAAAAGGCCGATAATGGAGAGAAGGATTGTTTTTTTCACAAAGCAAATTTATGAATCAAGAACTGTTTATTGGCGAAATATTGTTCATGCTTTAAAATGGTTGAGAATAATTAACACTGATTTTAATGAAGGCATGAATTGCTTTGCCCAAACATTGCTTAGTTGTACTATCGCTCGATATGTAAAAAACAAAACCCGCTGACTCACAGAGTCAGGCGGGTTTGTGAATGACAAAACCAAAAAGGCTAAGCCACTTTCAATCTTCTGAAGGGTTCCATTTCAATAGCTTTCTCCATTTTCTTGATACCAAAATCTGTATAGAGTTCCTCCATACTATAATTTTCTTCCTTCATAAACTTAGGAATTGCATAAGCAATGCGCTCCAAAATATTATTGATATCCTGTAATGAATGATGGCGAGTAAGCGTAATTCGCATACCCGAATTTTTCATAGGCACGGTAGGGAACATCATGTGGTTACTGAAGTAACCTTCATTTTGTAAAAACTTACACGTTTTGTAACCAACCTCTTGCTTGCCCGTGCCTATATAAAAAATAGGAGTGAGTTCGTCATTGATAAGAGGAATGTTGTACTTGGCTGCTGTTTGTGTAAAGAAAAACATGCGCTCATACAAATCATCTTGCAAGGTTTCAATTTCATTGCTCAGGTGAATTTTTGCCGAAGCAATACTTGCACCCAACACAGCGGGTTGAATAGGGCCCGAGAAAATACTTGAACTACCGCAGTGTTGAATCAATCGTTTTTGCTCTTCATTATAAAAAGCCAACACACCGCCATTACTTCCAAAGCCTTTAGCTAAAGATGAAGTTACAATCATGCGCGGGTGAAACGGCATTTGGCTCAATGCATATCCTCGACCGTGTTTGCCGGTCCAACTCATACCGTGTGCATCATCTACGTATAAATGAAACTCTTCGTACTTGTTTAAGAAATCGTTGAGCACACCAAATGGTGCGGTGTCGCCATAGATTGAATAAATACTATCGCACATGTACCACACACGTTTGTGGTTTTGACGCAAAATTTGAATGCGCGTTTCCAGATGCTCCATGTTGTTGTGCTTAATAATCTCCGTGTAAACACCTTCGGGTTTTACCATTTGCACTGCGTTCTTCACGCTGTTGTGAACCTGCTGGTCCATAATAATAGCATCGTTTTCATCCATAATAGTTGGAATGGTGCTAATGTGCCCAAGCGAAGTTGTAGGCGCGAGGTAAACAGGCTTGCCCATAATTTGCGTAAGCAATTCTTCTAGCTCTTCGTAAAGTTTAAGAGAGCATGAAGTGCGTGAAGTAGAGAACTGAGTACCGTACCGTTGCACTGCATCGATGGCTGCAGCTTTCATTTTTTCGTTTGTTTCCAAACCCATGTAACTGCATGAACTAAAATAAATGTAGTCCTTCCCTTTTACCCGAAGGTGTTTGCCATCGAACTCATCAAGTTCGTTGACTAAATGGAGAAGACCGTGTTCGCGGCCTTGTGAGGCAATCTTGTTAATAATTTCTGCAAATTCTTTTTTCATAGTCAGGGGATTTTAGGACAGCAAATGACAGGGTTTAAAATTAGACTTTCATCATCGAAAAATCTGTTTGTTACAAACACTTTCTTGTGTAGTGTGAAATATGGAGTAGACAGTGAATCATTTTTACCAGTGTAGTGGTTTACATAGTACACTAAAGCAAGGGTATGGTGCAAAAATAATTGGAACAATATTCCTCTACGGTTTCATTGCTCGTATTTTTGAAACAATAAAAATGAACCCACATATTTTACTGTGCTGAAAAAAATTTCAACCATTTTTAGCGGAGCTTCCTACTGGAAAGAGAAAATGATTTCTGGACTTGCCTTAACCATGTATGTGGCGGGCAACATTATTGAATATTGGTTTACCGATACCAAAGACCACGACCCACCAGCCATTTGGGTAACCGCAATTATACTTTGCATACTGGTTATTGTAGTTTCTGTAACCAAATGGAAAAGATTTACGCCCGATTTTTTTAAAGCGGTAGTGGTTATTATAAATGCCCATGTTATTTATGTGTATGGTACTAAAACCGCTTCTACAACAGAGGAGCAAGCGTTCTACCTTATGTTCAGTTATGCGGTTTTCATTGTCACCAGCCAAATGGTGGACAACCGCAAACAACTAATTTTATATACCCTGCTTGAAGTTGGGTTTTATGTAGGCATAGTCTTGTTGTTTTTGAACAATCACCCTATGTTGTTAGACCCTTTACAGCAATTGATGTTTTCGTTAGTGTTGATAGGAAACTTTTTGGTGGGTACCCAACGGCTTCAATTGACGCAGGTAACAGGAGGAAGTAGTCTTCAATTTAAATCTTTGAGCGAAAATGCCCGCGATATACAAAGCGTAATCAATTTAAACTTGGATTTTATTTATCTCAATCCTGCTGTGCTCGATATTTCGGGTTATACATTTGCCGAATTACAAGGAAAGAATTTTTTAAGCGTTGTGGCTGATTTGGATAAGGAAGCGGTTTCAACAGTTATCAATCAACTTAAAGAACAAGAAGACGGAAGACAAAGTGTGGAGTACAGAATTAATGTAAAGGGAGGCAATTACCTTTGGGTTGAAAGTATTTTTAGTTTGTTTAAACCAGACCCCAACTCTAATACCAAGTTAATTTTTACTGAAACGCGTGATATTGAAACGCGTAAAATGTTGGAAGCTGAGATTCAACAGCAAATGAAAGTGGAAGAAATGTTGATTAAACACTCTAATCAGTTCATCAACGTAGAGCGTTCAGAAATTCAACAGAACATTGATACGGCATTGGGCGAGTTCGGGCGTATGTTGAAAGCAGAAGGGGTATTAGTTTATCGTATGCATGGTAAACTGCAAGATGAGTTCCGTTCTACTAACCAGTGGTTTGCAAACCCGGAAGAAAAACTGAATTCGCAATTTAATTTAGTTGTAAAAATAAATCAACAACTGCTCGTATTTTTGCGCAGCATGAGAGGCAGCCAGTCTTCACATGGAAATTTTATTCCTACTCCTCAGCTTCATCAAATACAAATTATACCTAACGAAACGTTGAGCGGAAAAATGTTTTACCTCATTCCGTTGCAGAGCGGAAACAACGTAAACGGCTTTGTCATTTTTATTTTCGATGAGAACGTAAACCACATTCAACGCAGTTTCTTTGGCTTAGTAGGTAACATGATTGCCAGCGCTTTTTCGCGCTTGCGCACCGAAATGAAATTGCATGAGTTGCAATTGACTAACGAGTTTATCTTGCGCGCTCTGCCCGATTGGTTGTACATCGTTAATAAAAAATCGCAGTTTTCGGGAAGCAATAACTATTCATCACTGGAACCTTACATTCCCGATTACGATTTGATGGACAAAACTTTTCATGAAGTTTTACCTGCTGAAACGGCTCAACTTTTTTCCAATGCATTAGACTTTGTAATTGATAACGACATGCCTTCGGGTTTTGAATTTTATGATACTACCATTAAGAAGGATAAGTATTTCAAAGTTATTATAGCTCCTTTCAAAGCAAATGAATACCTCGTAATTATGAGAGATATTACCGATTTGAAGGAAGCACAAAACGAAATTGCCAATAAGGCTCGCAAACTTGAACTATCGAACAAAGAGTTAGAAGAGTTTGCTTATGTGGTGAGTCATGATTTGAAACAACCCACTAAAACAATTGTGTCGTACCTGCAATTGCTGAAGAAAAAACACGCTGCTGCACTTACTCCTGAAGCCAACGAATTTATTGATTATTCGATTGAAGGTGCCAATAAAATGACAGTGCTCATTGGCGATATTCTCAACTATGCACGTATGGAACAGGATTTAGTAATTAATCCTGATGTGGATTTTAATGTAATGGTTCAAAAAGTATGTGGTGTGTTGAAAGACCACTTGGATAAGAACAATGCCACCGTAACGGTAGCTCCATTGCCAAAGGTTTCGTGCAATGAAGTTATGATTGGTGAAATATTTCAGAACCTGATTGAGAACGGTATAAAATATAACCTGAGCGAAAATAAAACGGCTGATATAAACGTAATTGAACACCCTACCGAATGGGAGTTTACCATTAAGGATAATGGAATAGGCTTCGACCAAAAAGATGCAGATTCTATTTTCAAAATCTTTAAACGCTTACCTACCGAACAAGAGTTTCAAGGAACCGGAATTGGTTTAGGTATTTGCAAAAAAGTAATGGACAAACATGCCGGAAGAATTTGGGCTATATCTGAAAAAGGGAAAGGAAGCACTTTCCATTTTACCTTGCCTAAGAAAGCAGTGAGCTAGAATTTTTTCATCCAATTAATTTCATGTCCGCTTCTTCAAGGGAACATGGAAGATTCGAAAAATGTGGTGAAGTTGGTTAAGGAAGCGCTGTTAAATCTGAAACCCAAGAACTTATTTAAAAGAGAAAGCTCCTTGTAAATAGAAGGCTTTAAAGGGTAAGTTCTATCTGAGTTCCGACTTCGGGCTGTACGAATTGAATCATCACAAATACAAACAGGTTTTTACATTCGCATCAAACAAACGTAACATGGCCGATAAAAATCCTACTCCTGAAAATCAATTGAATATTGAATTGCCCGAAGATATTGCAGAAGGGACTTACTCTAACCTCGCAATTATTTCGCATTCACCACAAGAGTTTGTAATTGATTTTATTCGGGTAATGCCCGGTGTGCCTAAGGCAAAAGTAAAATCGCGTGTGGTACTTACTCCCGAACACGCTAAGCGCTTGATGAAAGCCATGATTGATAATGTAAAAAAATACGAATCGCAATTTGGCACCATTAGCGATAAAGAAGCTCCGGTAATACCTATGAGTTTTGGTCCTACTGCTCAGGCGTAGTATTAATTCTTTCTTTCTCTTCTAATCCATTGCAAATATTCAGCACTAATCACATCTATTTATAGAACGAGGGCTGATGGAAAAATGGAATGATGGAATCTTCCGATTTCTAGGTTTCGTTCTCCCTTCGTCATTTCGTTACCCCGTCACTTCGTCACCTCCTCCGCTTTTTCTACATCAGTTGTGTTGTGAAACAAAGTACCAACCCAGTACTTCGAAAGGTTATAAAACGTGATAAACAGTTTGAACCCGCTTGAATACAACCTTAAAGTTGTAAGCAAAAAGTTTATTGTTTTAACCATGCACACACATGTTGTAGTAAACTCTAATAAATCACAGACAGCAAAAATTCATTGGCGTAAACCTATTTCAAAATTACGCCATGAGGATTTTTATACTTTCTATTTTATTGTGTTTGGGTTTGCGGTCAATGGCTTTAGTTCATGCCGACTTCACAGCCGATAAATTTTCGGGTTGTCCACCTTTGCTTGTCAATTTCACCAATACTTCTCTTCCGGCCGGTTTGAACTTGCGTTGGAGTTTTGATAATGGAAATTATTCTGTGCTAGGCACACCTTCCGCTATTTTTCAAAACCCAGGTATATATCAAGTAAAGCTGGTAGTTACCGATGGATTAGAAACAGATTCAATCACCAAAACAGTTACTGTTTTTCGTTTGCCGGTAGTAAATTTTACCGCAGCCGATATAGATGTTTGCGCAGGCGATTCAGTCAATCTTTATAGTGATATTACTTTAGGCGATGCCGGTATAACCGATTACGCCTGGGATTTAGGTAACGGAATTGCTCGCAGTGGCGATTCTACTTTTTATGTGTACAACCAAACAGGCGCATATGACATTACCTTAGTAGTACAAGATTCGAACAACTGTGTAGCCAACTTAACCAAACACGGGTACATTCAAATTTTGCAACAGCCAAATGCGGCATTCAGCGCATCGCCAAGCACCAGTTGCAACTATAGCCAACTCGTAACTTTTACAAATACATCGACCGGTACAGGATTAACTTACCGTTGGGAATTAGATAGCGCTGTTACCTCGACCATACAAAATCCTACGCATACTTATGTGCAACAACAACAGAATGTGTGGCTAGTTGTAACATCCTCAAACGGTTGTGTTGATTCCGTAAAACACCGCGTAAGTGTAACCGATCTTAGTTCTGACTTTATTGCTGATAAAACAAATGCGTGCACCGGAGAAACCATAAACTTTGACAACCTTTCGAACTTTGTAGGTGGTTGTAAATGGGATTTTGGTGATGGCACCACCGCTACCGCTGCAAGCCCCTCTAAAATTTACTTAACACCGGGAGTTTACACCGTAACCATGATTAATATAGTTAGTGGCTTGTGTCGCGACACCATTGTGAAGTTACTTTATATAACCATTCGACAGGGTGTGGTTCCTACATTTACTGTTACTGTACCGGCTGCCGGTTGTGGCGATACTTCGGTAGTAATTTTTGATAATACTACCGTAGGCAGCGGTGTAACCTATAGCTGGACATTTGGTGACGGCACCACATCAACCGATGTTGACCCAACCCATGTATATTATACTAATGGCAATTTCAACGTTACACTAACTGCAACAGACCCTAGTGGTTGTGCTATACCTGTATCTTTACCGGTAGCAGTAAGCAGTCAGATGCCTAAAGCAAAATTTAAGGCAGATACACTGGGTTGTGTAGGTGGTCCTGTGCGTTTTCATAATCAATCAACGGGAGCATCAACTTATTTATGGCACTTTAGTGATGGCACTACCAGCACCGATGTAAATCCTTTGCATAACTTTTTAGCCGATGGTTATTACAGTGTTACGCTCACGGCTACCAATGCTTCTGGATGCGACAGCACTGTTTCAAGAATAAATTATGTCCATATCGTTAGTCCTCAAATAGATTTTAGTGTGAACCAAACGTATTCACCTTGTCCACCGTTTGTAGCTGTGTTCAACAGCGTGGCAGACCGCACCGGAATGAAATTCCTTTGGGATTTTGGTGATGGAAAAACAGATACAGCTGCTCGCCCAACACACGTTTATTTTTTACCCGGCCTTTATACCGTTACCTTGATAGGCACTACCAGCAGTGGTTGCAAAGATACCATGACTTATGTGGATCTCATTAACCTCGAAGGTCCAAGTGGTGTGTTCACTGTAAGTTCTACCGGAGGATGTTTGCCTCTTACAGTTGATTTTACAGCAAATCCTTCGAGTAACACCTTTGCTATGTGGTGCGATTTGGGTGATGGAACCTTAATTTCTGACTCTACTCATTTTACACATACATACACACGAATAGATTCTTTTAATCCGAAGCTTATTTTGGTTGACCACGTGGGTTGTGCCGTACCGTTTATACAGCCCGGTATAATAACCCGTCCATCGCCAGTTCTTAATTTGCCCGATACAACTGTATGTGAAGGAACTCCAATTGCTATGGCTTTGGGTGCCGATAATTATGAATGGACTCCGGCAACTTATTTGAGTTGCCACGTTTGCGCTACGGTAAATATTAATGCTACCGACAATATTGATTACCGTGTTTCTGCATCAAACGCTTACGGTTGTTCAGTAGTTGACACTATGCGGGTTCATGTAGAAAAAATGGCGGGCTTCATTGACAATCCAGATACGATTACCGTTTGCAAACACACACCAGTAGTTTTAAATGCGGGAACTGCCGACATGATGTATTGGACACCTTCTACTTTCCTGAACGATTCAACAGCTATTCATCCTATAGCTACGGCCGATAGTTCAATGACCTATTATGTATCGGGCGTTTCCGTTGCAGGTTGCAGAAGAAGTACACAAATTCAAATAAACGTAATTGACAAGCTTGACTTATCAGTAACACCAGACTTTGCTATTTGCATTGGTGATTCTATTCAGCTTTCCGCTTCTATTGCACAAATACCTGATTCAATTCCGGTGAGTTACCAATGGACCCCAGCCTTCTATCTCAATTCACCTACATCTTCAAATCCTTCGGCACATTACATTCCGTTTACTACACACTTTATTGTGCGCGCAGCAGCGGGTAATTGCGGTTCAGATACTGCGGCTGTAACCGTAACTGTAAATAACCCGCCCGATATTCAGGCTTCGGGCGATTCATTAACTACACCCGGTGCCGAAGTAGGTGTGCATGCTTCTTCTACTTTCAATTTGAGTTACGTATGGCAAGCTATTGATTCTGTGAACTGCCACACTTGTCAAGATGCGCAAGTATATCCACGACATACACAAACAGTTTATGTAACCGGAACTACCGATGCAGGTTGCTCGGCAAGCGATTCCTTAAACATTGAAGTTATCAACTGCGACCCCGAGTCGCTCTTTATACCTAACACCTTTACACCAAATGGCGATGGCATCAACGATAGGTTCCTGGTTCATTCAAGAGCACTGAGCACACTTACTTTTCTACGCGTGTTTGACCAATGGGGCAAGATAGTTTTTGAAACCAAAAACATAAATGAAGGTTGGGATGGAAACTCAGCAGGCTTATCAGTAGCTTCTTCGGTTTACACTTATGTAGCCGAAGGCAAATGCGAAAACGGATACGATGTAATCAAGAGCGGAAACATTGCCCTTATCAGATAAAACAAAACGTCACTAATTAAACAATCAATAAATCAATCATTAAAACCAGTACTTATGAGCTTAGCTACCAGACTTAGAAAAATTCGCGAATACCGCGGCATGAAACAATCGGCCGTGGCGCAGGAAATGAACATTACTCAGCAGGCATACAGTTGCCTTGAAACAAGAGCGGGCAATGTGAAAATGGATACCATGCAACGTTATTGCGATGTCATGAAAATTGAAATTTCATTTCTGCTGGCATTCGATATTCCGGTAAACGATGAGAACCTACTCATTTTTGACCGCATCAACTTTTCGCAGGTGGTTGATGAGTATAAAAAACTCACTAACCGACTGAGCGTTTACGAAGAATTGCTGATGAAAGAAAACACCATGAACAAAAGACCTTTTGAAGGTAGTTCGGCAGCGTAAGCAATGGTGAATAGTAAATAGTGAATGGTGAATGGTGAACAGCCAAAAGCCCTTATTACAAAAGAATAATCATGAAAAAGATTTTACAAAGAATAATTACGGTACTCGGTTTAGCTACATTGATGGTGGCTAAAACCGTGGCGCAGGACCCGCACTACACGCAGTATAACAACTCGCCTATGTTGCTCAATCCTGCTTTAGCCGGTTTGAATGCCGGTGACTACCGAGTGTATGCTAACTTCCGTACACAGTGGATGACGGTTTCTAAAAACAATACCTACCGTTCGTTTGCAGGTGGAGCAGATGTAGCCATTGGTAAAGTAACCAAGTATAACAGCTTTGCGGGTTTGGGTCTTTCGTTCAACTGCGACCAAGCGGGTGATATTCATCTTAACGCCAATCGCGTTGACCTCACTTTTGCTTATCACATTATGTTGAATCATCGCGGAACGCAACAAATTTCTGCGGGTTTACAGGGAGGTTTCAACATTCGCACCATTGACCCGTCAAGAGCTATTTTTGATTCGCAGTGGAATTCTACTACAGGCACCGTAGACCCAAATGGCGCGCGTGAAACTTTTGGAAGAACTAAAGTAATGTTTGGCGATGCAGGGTTTGGTTTGCTCTATAGCGGTATGTTTCACCGCGGAACAAACATCTTTCTCGGTTTTGGAATCAACCATTTGAATCAACCTAAAATTTCATTTCAACCAAGCGGCATTGACCGCAATGGTTTAGGGGTTCAACGATTGGCTATGAAAATTACAGTGCATGGTGGTGCATCAATACCTGCCGGGGACCGCGTGGCGGTAATGCCTAACTTCTTAGTGTTGTATCAAGGTGGTGCTTATGAATTTAATTTGGGTTGCCACGTTCGCACTGCGCTCGGAAATATTAAAACAGGTAACACCGCCCTTTATTTCGGTGCACAATACCGCGGCTTGCTAGATGCAGTTATTCTTAGCACTCGTTTAGATGTAAAAGGCTTTACCATGGGCTTTAGTTACGATATCAATATTTCGAAACTGGTGCCTGCTTCTAAAACAGTGGGTGCTCCCGAGTTATCATTAATGTATCAGGGCTCGTTTAAGAAAGTGGCAAGACCGGGTCATTGCCCTAGAATGTGGTAGTATTTTAGCGCAGCTGTTGAAAGCTAAAGTACGAATTACGAAGTGCGAAATACGAATTACGAATTACAAAGTAGGAGTCTGTTCAACAAACTGTGTCAAAAATTAAATTTGATACAGCATGGAAGAAAAAAACAAAGAAGGATTCGACTTCAAGAAGTTTGAATCAGATGCCATTGAACAATTACGTTCAGGCAAAAAGTTAGAGGGTAAAGACGGCATT
>CANJZE010000027.1 GCA_947479455.1 Bacteroidota bacterium | reverse complement strand
CTCGTCACATCCTGGGGCTGGAGAAGGTCCCAAGGGTTGAGCTGTTCGCTCATTAAAGTGGCACGCGAGCTGGGTTCAGAACGTCGCAAGACAGTTCGGTCCCTATCTGTTGCGGGCGTTAGAAATTTGAGAGGAGCTGACTCTAGTACGAGAGGACCGTGTCGGACGAACCACTGGTGTACCTGTTGTGGCGCCAGCTGCATTGCAGGGTAGCTATGTTCGGAAAGGATAAGCACTGAAAGCATCTAAGTGCGAAGCCTACCTCAAGATGAGATTTCTTTTAAGGGTCGTAGAAGATTACTACGTTGATAGGTCACAGGTGTAAGGATAGTAATATCGAAGCCGAGTGATACTAATTGCCCGTTTACTTTATATTTTTTTAGTGTGAAATTTACTTTTTTATTAACTCCAATATGTCAAAATTTATTGTCCCTATGTTATAGGACGAACCTTAAGGGTGACTATAGCGAGGGGGTTCACCTCTTCCCATTCCGAACAGAGAAGTTAAGCCCCTCCACGCTGATGGTACTGGATTAAACCTCCGGGAGAGTAGGTAGTCGCCTCCTTATTTTTTAAAAGCCTCACAGAAATGTGGGGCTTTTTTATTTGTGGAAATGCGGAGAAAGGTTATGTGAAGGTGAATCGTTAGTTCAAAGAGCCATGACTTGTCTGGGAGCGAACGTCCAGGAATAATAAAAATGAAAACTTTACCATTCTCAGGGGTTTGAGAGAAACTTTCAGAGACATCAGAAATTCTTCTTTAGCAGAATCTTGTAGCAGTGATGCTGTGGGGACAAATTTATACGTTTAAAAAATCTATTAGGGCTTTCAAAATTCTACATTCTGAATTCTTCTTTGTATTTTACACCCATTACTACACACAACTATCCGATATGATAACAACACTACTCAACACGAAGTGTTTTTTAGCACTGAGAAAACTTCTTACGCTTTTGTTTTTATTGTTTACTTTTTGCGCAAACGCAATTCCTGTAACCGGTCCAGATTCTGTTTGTGCACATCAGTCAGTTGTTTTTTCTGTACCAGGAGGAGCGGCAACTTATAATTGGAGTGTAACAGGTGGTAATGTAACTGCAGGTGGAAGTACTAATTCAGCTACCATTTCTTGGGGCAATGCATGAGTAGGAACAATCATTGTGACCACTACCGTTCCAGCAAATGTGTACACGCTCACAGTAGCCATTCAACCTAATCCAATTCCTGCCATTACGCATCCTCCCTATCCTACGTGTGCATCGAGTGGCAATCCAAATGGTAGTTTACCACAACACGAAGGCGGAAACAATTGTCAGAAAGTTTGTAAAGGCAATACGGTTGTTTATAGCACTCAACTGAACGCAGGAAGTACTTATCAATGGGTAGTTAGCGGACATTCAAATGTTGTTATCAGCAATAATTCGGCAACTGTAACTTGGGATACGACCACTTACGGTTCACTACTGGTGATTGAAACCAATCAATGGGGATGTGTGGACTCCAACAAAATTTGTATTGAGAAAGTTAGTTTGCCGGTGGCATACTTCACGCGTCAGGCAAGTGCCTGCAAATTTACTTCAGTGCCGTTCAATAATTTTTCTACCAACGCCACTGCTTACCAATGGTATTTTGGCGATGGAGGTTCATCTACTAATTCAAGCCCTGTTCACGCCTACAGCAATGCCGGCACTTACACCATTACTTTAATTGCTACCAATGCCTGCCATTGTGTAGATACTTTTCAAAGCACTATCAATATTGATTCTATGCCGGGTCCCGATATTACCTGCCCCTCTACACTCTGCGCTTACGACACAGCAACTTACAGCACTGCTGCAAGTGGCGGATGTATTTACAATTGGTTTGCCATTGGCGGAACTGTGATTGCAGGACAAGGAACACCAACAGTTACAGTGGCTTGGGGCGCAGGGCAATTGGGAACGTTGGGTTTATATATCACAGGCTGCGCCACACTCTGCAGCGACACTACTTTGATTTCGATTCCTATTGTTCCGGCTAATGCGGTCATCAGTGGACCAGCCAGAATTTGTGCAGGTGATTGTGCTGAATTTACGCTACCTCTTTTTAGCGGTGCGGGTTATACCTGGACATTGAACAGCAATTGCGGAGGAACGCAAAGCGATACAGTGTGCTGCGAAAAAGTAGAAATCTGTTATCCAGCTTTTGCTAATTGCAACGACACACTTTTTGTTTCGTACTACGATACGTTTTTAGGTTGTGGTGGCAGCGGAATGAAAATTATTCGTGTGCGACCGCATCTTACAGTTTTGGGCAACACTATTGTTTGCGCCAATTCCAGTACGAACTATAATGTGTTTGGTGGCTTTACTTGTTTGTGGTCTGTTTCACCTTCAGGACCAACCATTACTCCCGGTGGCCCGCAATCAAGTGTGTTCATTAATTGGAATAATTTACCCGGCACTTATGTGCTTACAGTAAAACCACTTCCACTTAATCAAGTGTGTGACGATTCTATTCAAATGATTATTACCGTGGTAGCTCCACCCATAAAACCAGTGATTACAGGTGATACTATCATTTGCGTGAACAGCACGGTGCAATATTGTGCTGCATCAACCAACACGATAAGTTGGGTGATAACAGGAGGCACTCCGAGTACAGGAAGTGGAAATTGCATAACCGTAAATTGGGGAAACACCCCACCATTTATTGTAAAGGCTTATCAAACCGATAATACTTCGCCATTCTGTTCGAGCGATACAGCGGTACAAAATGTATATCCTGCTGTGTTACGAATACCAAATGTTACAGGCCCTATAACCGGTTGTGCCAATAGCAACAGCAATTTTGTTTGCACCACACTTTACCCAAGTGGAACAACTTATACCTGGAGTATTACTCCTACAAACGCTGGAGCAGTGATAGCGGGGCAAGGCACAGCAAACGCAACTATACAATGGGGCAACAATGCACCTCAAAATGTAACTGTTACTTTAGTGGTGAATGCTTGTAACACATTGCTTACGAGTGCTGTTAGCTTAAATCTTAATCCGGTGCCGGTATTTACCGTTACGCAAATTGGAAATTTATGCCCTGGTGGCAGTGCACAATTACAAGGAAGCGTGGCTGGTTATACTTATTTATGGAGCGGACCAAGCGGTTATACATCGGGTGCTAACCCGGCAACAATTTTATTGGATGGATTGTACCAGGTAACTGCAACGGATATAAATGGCTGCACTGCGCTGTCGCAAATATTAGTGCAGAATGTAAGCGGACCTACGGCAAGCATAAGCAGTTTAAGCAGTTTGAATTACTGCATCGGTGGACCAGCACCTGCAGTTGAACCTTGAAAACCTGTACCGTAATAAATTTTCCCATTCAGTGCAAAACCGGTTCCATTTTCACGTGCTACTGGCACACTGCTTTTTGCTACCCATGAATCAACGTATGGGTTGTACTGCCAAACTTGTGCCGTAGCTCCACCGGCTACTTCACCTGCTATTACATACCCTAAAGTGTCCACTGCTACACCCGTAGCGTGGTCTCTGCCTACACTCGGCAAAGAAGTTTTTGCAGTCCAACTATTCGTAACAGGGTCGTATTCGTACCAGTCGTTGTGATATTGAAAATTAGAATCAATGCCTAAACCCATATAGCCTTTACCATTAATTGAAAATGCAGTGCAAAGCATTCTTTCACCACCGGGAAAATCGGGCAACTTGAGCCACGCCAATTGTGCTTGTGAGAAGGTAGAAAACAACATAAGGGTTAGGAGAGTAATCTGTTTTTTCATTGTGTGTGAATCTACATTAAAGAAAATGTTCTAGGTTGATAGGAAAGAAAAGAAAACTTTCCGGACAACACCTAGCCCTCCCTATTTTTACTACATAAAATAAAATTTTGATGTTGGAATGTTTAAGTGAATTGGATTTGTATGGATTTTGATTCCATGTCCTTAGAACCGCAAGCTTTGCTTGATTACATAAAACAAAAAAGCCCCGCGTGAGCAGGGCTTTTTCTACTTGTGGCAACAAGATTTATTTGCTAACTGTCAATCTCTTGATAGCTATGTTTTCAGCACTTTGAATTTTTACCAAGTAAGTTCCATTGGCTAAATCGCTCAAGTCAAAAGTTTTGGTGAAAACTGATGTTACATCAGATGCAGCAAATGATTTAACTTCAGAACCAATAACGTTGTAAACCTTGATAGAAATGTTTTTGTCAACTCCGTTTACAGTGATGGCTACATTACCGTGAGTAGGGTTTGGAACAATACTAACTCCATTACTGAAATCAATTTCGTTGATACCAACACCAGTGTAACAAGGAGCTCCCGGGTTAACGGTTTGTGTAGCTGTAACGGTTACAGAATGTGAAGGCGAAATAAATGTGCAACCTGCGCTATCCATGGTTAAAGTAACGTTATAAACTCCAGGGCTTGTATAAGTATAGCAGTTAGTGAATCCTAAGCCGCCTTGACCTGTAAAGTCCCAAGTTTGATTCCATCCGGTTTGGTTAGTGGAAAGGTTAGTAAAGCAAACAGGTGAACCTTGGCAGTTTGCGCCACCAGATGGAGTATTAAAGTTAACGTTGTTAGAAACTCCGTTGTAATTTACATTGATACCTGCCGTAGCTGAACATCCTTTGTTGTTAGTTACGGTAACCACATAGTGACCTGATGTAGAAACTGCTAAACTAGCTGTAGTTAATGAGCTATTGCTCCAAGCATATGTTTTTCCTGTAGTAACACCGGCAACAGTAGTGTGTATAGTTGAACTTCCACCGCAAGTCAATGTAATTGGATCTGAATCGGTAATGGTAACTGTAATGCCGTTTGAAACGATGTTTACAGAAGCTGTAGCAGAGTTTGAACCACCATCAGTTACAGTAACAGTAACCACCGCGTTTCCAACGATAGTTAATGCTGTAGTTTGATCACTCGGTGCACTTAGGCTGCCGCTTGTGGTGGCCCAAGAATAAGTTCCGTTTGTAAAATCAGCACCAAAACCAAAAGCCGTCAAATTAAGAATAGTTCCAGGGCAACCTTTCAAAGAGTCAGCAATAATTGATGCACCTAAAGCTACATCTGCAGTAACGAAAGGTAAAACTCTCCAATTTTGAATCACAAACTCTTCGCAAAAGCCGGGAGTTCCTGCAATACCATCGGTATTGCAATCGTATCCAACTCGGTTAATACCAGAAAGATTTGTTCCACCTTGAGTTACCAAGTTCAAGTAATATAAACTGCTAGGTAAGTTCAATGGATTATCAGCTGCAGTAGGCGCAGCTACACAAGCATTTCCACAATCATCGCGGAAATTACAAATAGGCATAAAATGATCGCTTGTATCACCACTAAATTCAAATCTGAAACCGAAAGTTTTTCCGGTTGCAAAAGTTTTGTTAGGGTAAACAGTAAGGTCAGTAAAAAGGAAACCACCAGCACCATCATCTCCAAAATTAGTAGGGATAGTTTGGTTAACAACAATAAAAGTGTCCCAAACAATATTGTTGGTCATTTTACCTGTAGTTAAAGTGAAACTGCTCACTTTGAAAGAATCTCTGTCATAAACAGTTAAATGAAGAGTATCATTAGTGCCTGAAGCATTAGTATGTTGGAAAATGAAATCCAAACTATCAAGAGTCAAGGTAGTACCGGCTCTTGGAACAAAAGTAGGCAACTGAGAGGTAGCATCAATATATTCTAATGAATCAAAATTGATTGCTGCTGTGGTTAAGGTAAAAAAATCAGAATTCTTATATCGGTTATTTTGTAAAAACTCGTTATCATAATAGAAGTCTGTTCCGATGGCTTGAGCATATAAAGCATCTACGCTTACATAGTCAATTGCAAACGCAGTTTGTATGTTTCTGTTTGCTGAAGGTTGAACCTGTTTTCTGTTAAGAAAAGTTGGATCTTTTTTAGGGCTATTCAGCATGCTGTTTTTGCTGATGGCAGATTTAGTTAAGGACTGTTGTGCATTCATAGAGAACACAACTGTCAGTAACATAAGTAGAGTAAAAAACTTTTTCATGGTGTACCGTTTTACGTTTTTGAATTGGTTATTAAAATTAAACTGCTTTTTTATTTAAGAGGGGCAAATGAAAACAAAAAAGCCTGCATCGCAAAAAATAATTTAAAAAAATGACAATTCTATGACAATTCATTTATGGCGCAAGATAAGATGAAGGATTTTAGGTCTCTTCGCCCTTATAAAAGCAGGTTCTGCAGCGCGGCTGGTAGCTTTCCATTTCACCCAATAAAATTTTGTTTTTATCGGGTGAGGTGCGATAACTGAAGTGAGCAATATCGCCACACTTAACACAGATGGCGTTTACCTTGGTAATATAATCGGCAATAGAAAGCAAATGAGGAATGGGACCAAAAGGCTTGCCTTCAAAATCCATATCGAGTCCTGCAATAATCACCCGAATTCCTTTTTGAGCTAGTTGTTCGCAAACTCGTGGAAGTTCCGCATCCAAGAATTGTGCTTCATCAATTCCAACTACATCAACCCCTTCAGCCAACAACAGAATATTTTCGGAATGTGTAATCGGGGTGGAACGAATAGAGTTCGCGTTATGAGAAACAACATCTATGGTGTCATAACGAGTGTCAATACCCGGTTTAAAAATCTCAACTTTTTTGTTAGCAATTTTTGCGCGTTTCAACCGCCTGATCAGCTCTTCGGTTTTGCCCGAAAACATACTGCCACAAACGACTTCAATCCATCCTTTGCGCGCGTTACCCGTAAGTGGTTCTATAAACATGGCGTTCTATATATATTAACAAGCGAAGTTATTGTCTATTGACTTCGTTTATTTCTTTCCGTTTATGTTTGCGTAATAAATCAAAAAGTATGCGCCCAAAAATATCCGAATTGTTGAATAAAATTACCGCAGCCACAAATTCTACCACACTTACATCCCTCGAATTCGATTTATTGAAACAGTATATTCGTAATCTATATGATGAAGTGGAGCAGTTACAAAGTAATAGTACAACAAAAACACAACTGGTGAAAGAGGTAAAAAGGGAAGGACCTAAAATGTCTAATGTAAATGATGAACTTTCGCTTCATATAGCTTCATCAAATGAAAATTTAGTTGCAGCTAAAGCCACTATAAACGAAAAATCTACATCGTCAGGTTCTTTGAACGAGAAGTTGAAGACCGGTAATAAAAAAGAGATTCACAAGCACCTTTCTACCAAACCATTGAAGGAATTGATTGATATGAATAAACGTTTTGTCTTAGTCAACGAGTTGTTTAAAGGAAACTCTGATAATTTTTCACAGGCTGTACAGCATATTGATTCCGTAGAAAATTTTGAAGATGCTAAAGCATATGTGTATTCTGAATTGTTCAACAAATATCAATGGAACGAAGCCTCGCAATCGGTTAGGATGTTTTTAAAATTAGTGAATCAGAAGTTTGGTGAGGAATAAGGTTTTTGGATTTGGGTAGGCTGAGCGTTTGGTTTTTTAAAAACCGCTGTTATCTTTGCGCGCTCAATTTAAAAAGAAGAAGTCATGCAAGTAACCGCAGAAGTAAAAAAGACATTATTTAAAGAATATGGTGGTTCTGAAAAAAACACTGGTTCTACAGAGGCACAAATCGCTTTGTTCACGGAGAGAATTAACCACGTAAGTGAACATCTTGGTACAAACAAACAAGACCACAGCAATACGCGCTCATTAGTTCGTATGGTAGGTCAGCGCAGAAGACTGTTGAACTATTTAATGAAAACGGACCTTACAGGTTACCGTAAGTTGATTGAAAAATTAGGTATCAGAAAATAATACAACTGCAAAGGGATGGCTCAACGCCATCCCTTTGCAGTTTATAGATGAAAACGTCCGGGTAGGTTTTGGGATGGACCCTGACGAAAAACTAAACAAGGCAAATTGCCTTCCCTCCTTAAAACAAATTACGAAATCGGAATTTAGAAATACGAAATAACAGCCAACCGGGTGTTCATTTTCATTTCCTGTTTTCCCGATTTCCTGAAGAACAATTATCGTATCCAATAACAATAAACATAAATCAAGATGAACATTATTAAAAAGACAATCGACCTCGGAGGGGGGCGACTAATAGAAATAGAAACGGGCAAGCTTGCTAAACAGGCTGACGGTTCTGCAATGGTAAAATACGGCAACACGATGCTGTTGGCTACTGTATGTGCCGATAAAGACGCAAAAGAAGGCGTTGACTTTATGCCATTAACGGTTGAATACCGCGAGAACATGGCTTCGGTAGGAAGAATTCCGGGAAGTTTTTTCAAACGCGAAGCAAGAGCAAGCGATGATGAAATTTTGGTGTCACGCTTAATTGACCGTGCGCTTCGTCCATTGTTCCCTGAAGATTATCACGCGAATGTTGTGGTGCAGGTAACTTTAGTTTCCGGAGATTTGAATGAATTACCGGATGCTCTTGCATGTTTGGCTGCTTCTGCGGCTCTTGCAGTTTCTGATATTCCTTTCAATGGTCCAATATCCGAAGTTCGTGTGGCGAAAATTGAAGGCAAGTTGGTTATCAATCCATCTATTTCTGCAGTTGCTACTGCCGACATTGATTTGATAGTGGCTGCTTCAGCACAATCAATTGTAATGGTAGAAGGTGAAATGAATGAGGTAAGCGAAACCGATATGGTTGAAGCTATCATGTTCGCGCACGAGGCTATTAAAACACAGGTTAAAGTTTTGAAAGAGTTCGAAGTGGAGACCGGTAACACGGTGAAGAGAACTTATGTTCATGAAAAACACAACGAAGAACTTCGCGACAAATTGAATGCTTTCTGTTATGATAAATGCACAGTAGTTGCCGCTTCTGAAACAAATGACAAGAAACTTCGCGGTGCTGCTTTCAAAGCTATCAAAGAAGAGTTCCTCGCTACGCTTACTGAAGACGAGAAAAAAGCAAACGCATTTTTGCTTGGTTTATATTGGGGTGGAGTAGAATACAATGCTGTGCGCGATGTAATGTTGGCGCAGAACAAACGCCTTGACGGACGTAAGATGGATGAGGTTCGCCCTATTTGGAGCGAAGTTGGTTATCTGCCCGGTCCTCACGGTTCGGCTTTGTTTACCCGTGGAGAAACTCAGTCTTTAACCACTGTTACACTCGGAACTAAATTAGATGCGCAGTTAATTGATGGAGCTATCTTCAATTACGATAAAAAATTCTTGTTGCACTACAACTTCCCACCGTTCTCGGTAGGTGAGGCACGCGCACCACGCGGTGTTGGAAGAAGAGAAGTTGGTCACGGTAACTTAGCATGGCGTGCTATTGAAAAAGTAATGCCTAAGGAAACTCCTTATACTATCCGTATCGTTTCTGATATTCTGGAATCAAACGGTTCGAGTTCTATGGCAACTGTTTGTGCAGGTATTCTGGCATTGATGGATACCGGTGTTCAAATCAAGAAAGCAGTTTCGGGTATTGCAATGGGATTAATCAGCAATGAAGAAACCGGTAAGTATGTTATTCTTTCTGATATTCTTGGAGACGAAGATCACTTAGGCGATATGGACTTTAAAGTGTGTGGAACGGAAAAGGGAATCACAGCTTGCCAAATGGATATTAAAATCAAAGGACTTTCGCGTCAGTTATTGACAGAAGCTCTTGACCAGGCTAAGCGTGGACGTTTGCATATTCTTGGTGAAATGAATAAGACTCTTTCTGCACCGCGTGAAGATTACAAACCTCATGCACCGCGTGTTGAAATGATTATGATTGAGAAGGAATACATCGGAGCAATCATAGGACCTGGAGGAAAAGTTATTCAGGAAATGCAACGCGAAACTGGCACTACTATTCAAATTGAAGAGGTAGGCAACCAGGGTAAAATCGAAATCTTTTCGCCAAACAAAGAAGGTATTGATGCAGCTATGCGCAAGATAAAAGGAATTGTAGCCGTGCCGGAGATTGGTGACGTTTACGAAGCTACCGTAAAATCAATTATGCCTTACGGTGCGTTTGTTGAGTTTATGCCCGGCAAACAAGGTTTGTTGCACATCTCTGAAGTTTCTCACAAACGTCTTGACAGTTTAGAAGGCGTGTTGAAAGAGAACGAAGTGATTAAAGTGAAACTTCTTGGTATTGACAACAAAACAGGTAAGTTCAAATTAAGCCGCAAGGTTTTGTTGGATCCGCCTTCGCAGAACTAAGAAATATGTTTCTATCAATTTTGTGATTTGCTAAAAACAAATTGAGTAACCTCTCACAGAAATGCGAGAGGTTATTTTGTTTTCAACTACAGCATTTGTTGGTTACGAATTCTTACATGACGAGAGCTCATTTGTGTATTCCCTTACTTTTCTATATTCACGCCACACACTCACTAAAAACTATTTGATATGACAGACTATACCCGTCTCTTCGACATTCCACATGTGCAGCTCAAAGATTTTCCTCAACCTGATGCATTTGCTAATAAAGTAAGTGGCGAATGGAAAAAAGTTTCTACACAGGAATTGGTTGACACGGCAAACAAAGTAAGCCTTGCTTTGCTAAAACTTGGTGTACAGCCCGATGAAAAAATTGCCTTGGTTTCTACCAGTAGACCAGAGTGGAATATGGTTGACCAGGGAATTTTGCAAACCGGAGCCGTTAATGTGCCGGTGTATCCCACCATCAGCGAAAGCGATTACAAATTTATTTTCAACGATGCTGAGATAAAATACGCTTTTGTTACGGACAAAAATCTTTTCAATAAAATCAATAGCATAAAAAGCTCCGTTCCTTCGCTTAAAGAAATTTTCAGTTTCGAAAAAGTAGAAGGCTGCAAACACTTCAGTGAAGTTCTTGCATTAGCAGAAGGGGGCGATTTGAATGAAGTAGAAAAAAGAAAAGCAGCTGTTAAACCTGCGCAATTGGCTACTATCATTTATACATCGGGTACTACCGGCAATCCGAAAGGAGTTATGCTTTCGCACGATAATATAGTAAGCAACGTAAAGGCTGTATTGCCCGTATTGCCGTTGAATGAGAACATGCGTTGTCTAAGTTTTCTTCCGCTCTGTCACATTTTTGAGCGCGTGGTGGTGTATGTATATATGGTACGCGGAGTTTCGGTTTACTATGCCGAAAGCATGGAAACCATTGCTGATAATTTAAAGGAAGTGAAACCGCATTTCTTCACTTCCGTACCGCGCTTGTTAGAGAAAGTTTATATCAAACTTCAAGGCGCTGCAGCAAATCTTGATGGCTGGAAAAAAAATCTTTACGCCAATGCACTTGAATTTGCGCAAAATTTTGATGTAGAAAAAGAATATGGTTTCATGGATAATTTGAAACGCAAAGTGTACGACAAACTTATTTACAAAAAATGGCGTGAGGCATTAGGCGGTGAGTGCATGGGTATTTGCACAGGAGCTGCGGCTCTCAATCCGTTGCTGGCAAGAGTGTTTACTTGTGCAGGCATTCCTATTATGGAAGGCTACGGGCAAACCGAATCTTCACCGGTAATTTCCATCAATCCGTTTTCGTTGGAAAGAATAAAATTTGGAACAGTGGGAGTGGTAATTGATGGCGTAGAAGTAAAACTCGACCACCGGGAAGGAATGGGAGAAGGAGAAGGCGAAATTTGGGCGAAGGGACCAAACGTAATGATGGGCTATTACAAACGACCCGATATTACTGCCGAAACGGTTACTAGTGATGGTTGGTTAAAAACCGGGGATGTGGGCAGATTTATTGCCTACAAAGGAGCTAACTACATCAAGATTACCGACCGCGTTAAAGAACTTTTCAAAACGAGTGGCGGAAAATATATTGCACCTCAACAGATTGAAAATAAAATGAAGGAGATTCCTTACATCGAACAAATTATGGCAGTAGGAGAGAACCGTAATTTTGTTTCTGCGCTTATAGTTCCAAACTTTTTGAATTTATCTGATTGGGCTACCAAGCATGGCATCTCGGCAAAATCTCCTACTGAACTCACAAAGAATGCTGAAGTGCAAAAACTTTTCCGCGATAGCATTGAAGAAAAAAATAAAAACTTCGGCAACTGGGAAACCGTGAAAAAATTTGAGTTGATGGAAAACGAGTGGAGCATTGAAGGTGGTGAGTTGACTCCAACTATGAAAGTGAAACGAAAAGTAGTACTCGAAAAGTATAAAGACATTGTAGAGAAAATTTATTCTTAAAAGCAACAACTCCGAATCATTTTATTCGGAGTTGTTGTTTTAGACAAGCATTGATTTGTGTTTTTGACAACTTCATCTATCGTTTTACGTTTCATTAAGCGTGCCTTTGGATATCAATAGTTGGCCAATGGCAATTGAAAAAAATAAAAAGCTCGAAGATTTAAAAAAGGCGACTCGTTCGGCTAAGGTGAGTGATGCTATTTGCGCGCTATTGCATTTGAGCGAGCTATACAATAAGGATAGAAACAAACTTGCTTTCACCTACGCCAGGCAGGCGCTGGAAAAATCAATTCAGTTTGACAGAAAAGAAAATATTGGAGAAGCCCATTTGCAATTAGCCATTTACTTTTGCCGCTCCCGAACAGACTATATCACTTCGCTCAACCATTGCGAAAAAGCGCTTCAATTTAAAGCTGCGTTTAAAACTAGACGAGAGCTGGCCGAAATCTTCAAAACGATGGGGGTTAATTATTTCTATTTAGGCGAGTTGCGTAAGGCTCAGGACAACTATAAAAACGCTCTGAATTTTTTATTAAGTATAGCCAAAAAAGGAAAGGAAGAGATAAAGGATATAGCTGATCTTTATTACAATCTCGCTATATTAAATAGGAGCCAGGAGACCATTCATTTACGCAAAGAGTTTCTAGAAGAGTCGCGAAAGTATTACGAGCAAATAAATATGCCGACAGGTGTAGCACGTTGTTCTGATGGCATGGGCGTGTATCATTTTTATGCTGGCAATACAAAAAAGGCAATGGAGCATTTGCTGCAGGCCATAAAAATGTTTGAAGAAGCAGGCGATAAAGAAGGCGTGTATTTGGCGAGCAATAATATTGGCACCATCAAAATCAAGACGGGCAAATTTAATGAAGGATTAGTCTACCTCATGAAGAGTTTGCAATTGCGAAAAAAAACGGGCAATCCTATTCCGATAGCAATTTCGTTCATCAACATAGGCAATGCCTTGATGGATAAACGAAGATTTAAGGAGGCTATTATTCATTTGTTAGACGCAGAAAAAATTCTACGTAAAACTAAAAGCAAAATCGAACTGGCATCGCTAATGTGTGCAATGAGCCGTTGTTACAAACACACCAAAGATTTTGAGCAAGCAGTGGCGTGTCAAGCAGAGTATATTGAATTGCACGAAGAACTGCACCGATATGAATTAGAGAAAGCCTATAATGACACTACAGCCCGTTATGATTTAGAGTTGATGGAAAAAAATGCCACGATAGACAGACTCAAAAATTTCGAAATTGCAAGTTATATCCATCGGCTGGAAATTTCGAACACTGAGCTCAGGCAATTTGCTCATGCGGCTTCGCACGATTTAAAGGAACCGCTACGCACCATCACCAGTTTTGTGAATTTGCTCGAGAAACATTGCCAAAATAAAATTGACCCCACTGGCAGAGAGTATCTCGACTACATCATCACCGGCACTAAACGCTTAGAGGAATTGGTAAAAGATTTGTTGAATCTTTCGCGCATCAATTTATCGGAAACACCTTTTACAGATGTAAACCTGAATGAAGTTTTTAAAGATACAGTGAGTAGTCTTGCAACAATGATTGCCGAAAGAAAGGCGCAGGTTAATTGTGGAAAGTTGCCAATCGTATCTGCAGATAAGGCGCAAATGTTTCAAGTGTTTTTAAATCTGATAACCAATGGTATTAAATACAACCAGAGCAAACAACCGCTAATAAATATCCGAGCTTCGAAAAGCGGGGCACGTATCACTATTAGTTTTTCGGATAACGGAATTGGAATTGCCGAACAGTACCAAAGTAAAATTTTCGAAATTTTTCAGCGGCTTCATCCGCGCGAAAAATACAGTGGCACAGGAATAGGCCTCACCATTTGCAAGAGAATAGTTGACCGGCACCACGGCAAAATTTGGGTGGAGAAAAACCAGCCGAAAGGTTCCGTTTTCCATATTTCTCTTCCTGCCTAAAATTGTTTTCCTACATTTCAGCAATGAATTTTTTCAATCCGTTTTGGGCACGTAAAAAAATTGCAACACTAGATGCCGAAAAAGATGCACACGAAATTGCGCACCTTGCGTTCGAAGTTCGTTACGGCACTCCACTTTTTACACATTCTATTTTTTCCGTGGCGTTTGCAAGGCAAGCGGCAGTTCCAAGCATTGCTAAGGTTTTGTATCGTGGTGGCAAAGGAGGTATTATCACCAATACCAGAAAACGCAATAATGATACGCTACTTTTCTTTGGAGAATTTTACAAGCATGGCGATAAGAACGAAGGTAGAGAAGCGATTGAGTTACTGAATTTCATTCATAGTCATTTTCAAATTACCAACGAAGAAAACTTGTACACACTTGCTACAATAGTTTGCGAACCAAAACGAAATGCCATCTTTCTTTGCAACAGAGATTTGTTTTCGAAAAAAGAATTTCATGCAGTATATACGATGTGGAAACGAATGGCAGAGATGATGAGCATTCAATCCATTCCCAACGATGAAACAAAATTGTACGATTGGTATGAAGATTTTGAAAAGAAGAATTACAGTTACAGTGACGAAGGAAAAAAAATTGTTGAAGCGTTAGCGGCAGAATTTGCGGAACGCTGGTATCCATCGTTTATGAAGTACAGTGGCACACAGTATTACTATAGTTTGTTTGATGATTTTCTTTTACAAACACTTCGCATTCCAAAACCGAATTTTATTTATCGTTACGGAGTAAAGATTTACATGTGGATTCAACTACGCATTATCTTTCAACTTTTACCCGACCCTAGTGACCGAAACATACTCGATTATTATACAAAAGATTATCCCGATTATCACATTAGTAAAGTCGGACCATTTCCTAAACAACAAACTCACGCATGAAAAACTTTAAAGACAAAAAAATAATCATCACCGGTGGAGGTTCAGGAATGGGCAGACATCTAGCTTATCAATTGGCCGCTGAAGGTGCCGAAGTTTTTGTAACCGACATCAACGCGCAAACACTTAAAGAAACCGAGCAGGAAATAATTTCGAAAGGAGGTAAATGCAAAAGCTACGTGGTAGATAGCGGAAGTGAACAGCAGATTTTCGACTTCAAAGAAAAGTATTTGGCAGAAGAAAAATATGTAGATGTGCTTTTTAATAATGCCGGTATGGCATTGGGCGAAATTGAATTGATGGATGTAAAAGACGATCATCTCAAAAAAATAATTGACGTAAACATGTGGGGCGTAATCAATTTTACCCGTGCATTTCTACCCACTTTAATTTCAAGACCCGAAGCGCATCTAGTAAATACCTCGAGCGTTTTCGGCATTATCGGAGTTAAAACACAGGTTCCTTATTGCACTACCAAATTTGCAGTGCGTGGTTTTACCGAAGCCTTGCGAATGGAATTGGCTGACACCAATGTTATTATTTCGTGCGTACATCCGGGAGGTATCAAAACCAATATTGTACACAACGGAATTCATTATAAAGATGGAAGTAAAAGTGCTGATCAATTTGAGAAAATGGCTATCACTACTGCCGAAGATGCGGCAACCATTATTATCCGCGGAATTAAAAAAGGAAAAGAGAAAATTTTGATTGGTATTGACGCAAAACTCATTGATAAAATTGCGCGTTGGTTTCCGGTAAAGTATTCGGTGATGGTGAAATGGTTTCACGAAAGAAATTTCAAAAAATAAAAATATTTTTAAAGTAGCAGTTCAATTATTCCTAACTTTTCAAAACAAAAAAATATGGAAACAGAAACTTCAAGAAAACTTAAGATGCTTGGCATGTTATTATTTCTACTTGGGTTGATTACCGGATTTATTATCATGTCGGTGAAGAATCCTCGAATGGGTCTTGCCGCACATTTAGGAGGGGTAATGAATGGTACCTTCTTAGTTGTTGCCGGTTTTGTTTGGAACGAATTAAAACTTAGCGCTGCGCTAAAGAAAATTTTGTTCTGGACATTAATTTATGGAACTTTTGTCAATTGGCTATCTACTTTGCTCTCTGCCATTTTCGGAACTTCTAAAACAACTCCCCTTTCAGGAGCGGGTTACATTGGTAGCGAAATTCAGGAAAATATTGTTACAGCAGGTCTTATCTCTGTAGGCTTAACAATGGTGTTTTCGTTAATCTTAATGGTATATGGACTTAGAGGAAAATCGGTGTAATCACTAAACAACATTCTCATGAAATTCTCTGAATACCGCAGCCACGATGCCACTTCGCTTGCTGAACTCATCAAGAAAAAAGAAGTAACACCAATCGAACTTCTCGAAACGGCTATCACCCGAGCCGAAGAGGTAAATCCTAGAATAAACGCGATTGTCACCAAACTTTACGACAAAGGAAAAGAACAGCTGAAAAACATAGATATCAATGCTCCTTTTGCAGGGGTTCCATATCTAATCAAAGATTTAGGTCCGCAATTAAAAGGCACACGCTACACATGTGGCTCAGGAATTCTCAAAGATTTTATTTCTACCGGAAATTCTGTGGTTACAGATAGAATGTTGGAAGCGGGTCTCGTGATCTTCGGCAAAACAAATACACCGGAGTTTGGCTTAACACCGTGGACAGAAGGCACACTCCTCGGCACAGCACACAATCCATGGAACTTAAATCACACCACCGGTGGCAGCAGCGGAGGAAGTGCCGCAGCAGTTGCCGCTGGCATTGTGCCTATGGCAAGCGCCAACGATGGTGGTGGTTCCATTCGTATTCCCGCAAGTTGCAACGGGTTGTTTGCCCTTAAACCAACGCGCGGACGAATCACACTCGGTCCGTATTTTGGTGAAGGTTGGGGGGGTGCTGTGTGCGAAGGCCTTGTTTCGCGCAGCGTTCGCGATAGCGCGCTCTATTACGATTTGGTCTACGGCTCTGACGAAGGCGACCCCTATCATGTAAAACCGCCCGATCATCCTTTCATGCATGAGATTACCCGCACACCGCGCAAACTCAAAATAGGCTATAGCACAAAAATGCCTGCCGGAATGGGCAAACCGGTGGACGAAGAAAATGTAAAAGCCGTAGCGCACGCAGTGCAACTTTTAAAATCGCTCGGGCACGAAGTGTTGGAAGTGGAACTACCGTACAAAAAAGAAATGCTCACCGAGTTACTTTACGCCATGGTTTATGGAGAAACTTCTGCCACACTCGACTACATTGGCGAACAGCGCGGGCGCAAACCGCACCGCAGCGAAGTGGAACCCAACACCTGGTTGCTTTACAAACTCGGTAAATCTTTTTCGGCAAATGCTTTCGCGCTCGCAAAACTCAAGTGGAATGAAGTCAACCGGAAACTTGCGGAGTTTCATAAGGATTATGATTTGCTCCTAACACCTACACTCGGTTTGCGACCATTTAAAATTGGTGCCATGAACAATCCTCCCTTAGAAGAAATTTCTCTTCGCATTTTAAATGCACTGGGCATTTCATCCCTCATCCGCTACACCGGCATGATTGAAAAAATTGCCGAGCAAACTTTTAGTTGGATTCCTTACGCTCCACTCGCCAACATCACTGGTCAGCCTGCCATGACCGTTCCGCTCTACTGGGCTCCCGAAAACCTTCCTGTGGGAATCATGTTCACCGCACCGCTTGGCGATGAAGCCACCCTCTTTCAGTTAGGCGCGCAATTGGAAAAAGCGCAACCCTGGTTTAATAAAGTGCCAGATCTTTAAATTTCCATTTGCAATAATTGTCCATACAACTATTTCAATTACATTTACTCCATGGCAAGCATTGAAGAGGAAATAAAGCAAGAAAAAAAATTTGCGAGTGAACACGAAAAGGCAGCGGTGAACATTGCCTTTACCGGCAGTTGGCTTTATAATGTAAATGCATCGCGTTTAAAAAAACACGACATTACCCCCGAACAGTTTAATGTGCTGCGCATTCTACGAGGCTCCTATCCTAAACCATTAATGCTCGGCAGCGTAACTTGCCGAATGATTGATAAAGCGAGCAACGCTACTCGTTTGGTAGAAAAACTTAGACAGAAAGGTTATGTAGAAAGGGAACGCTGCGAAACAAACCGCAGACAGGTGGACATTGTTATTACGGCCAAGGGATTGGCTCTGTTGACCAAAATAGATAATGAGCAGGAAGAATGGTTAAGCACCCTTAAAAGTATTAGCAAAGCGGAGGCGCAGGAGCTGAATCGTATTCTCGATAAATTAAGGGATTAATTTTTTTGTTTAAACAGTTGTATATACAAATATTGTTTTTACTTTTGTTGTCAAAATCAAATTGATTAAAACAAAAACAAAGAACATGACACCAAAAACAAAAAATATCCTTTCATGGATTGTAGCCGGAATAGCAGGTGGACTTTTAGTTGTATCAGGAATCACTAAAATCCTCGGGTTAGAAATGCAGGTTCAAAATATTCAAAGCTGGGGCTACCCGGTTTGTTATCTATTCCCTATCGGAGTTGTCGATGTATTTATAGGATTGATGATGCTCATTCCGCAATTGCGCAAATGGGGAGCGTATACAGTTTATCCTTGGTTTGTAGTAGCTGCTTATACGCACTTACAGGCAACGCCTCCGCAAACAGCCATGCTTGTTGCTCCGTTGTTTTTTGCGGTATTAGCAACAGGTATTCTTTTACTTTCGCGAAGCACTGAAAAAAAATAATTTTTTAAAAAGGATAACTATGAAAATGCAAATCGAAAAAATTCTTACTCCGCCAGCACCGCATATGGTAGGCGATGGTTTTCGGGTGCATAATTTCTTTCCCGGCCCTGATGGTGAAATGACGCGTATGAGCCCATTCTTTATGATGGACTATGGCGCGAAGATTGAGTTCCCTGCTTCCGAACATCAGCGCGGTGTAGGCGTGCATCCACATCGCGGATTTGAAACGGTTACGATTGCGTATGCAGGAAAAGTAGCGCATCACGACAGTGCGGGTAACAGCGGTATAATTGGCGAAAGCGAAGTGCAATGGATGACTGCTGCGTCAGGAATTTTGCATAAAGAATATCACGAGAAAGAATTTGCGCGCAAAGGCGGAGCGTTTCAAATGGTGCAGTTGTGGGTGAACCTTCCGGCAAAAGATAAAATGAGCAAGCCGAAGTATCAGGGAATTTCTGTTGACCAAATGGGTAAATACAATTTGCCTGATAACGGTGGGCATGTCGATGTTATTGCCGGTGAACTTAAAGGTGTGAAAGGTGCGGCTTCTACGTTTACGCCAATGCACGTTTACAATTTGTATTTGAACAAAGGCGCGCAGCTTTCTTTCGAATTGCCTGAGAATTTCAACACCGGTTTACTCGTGGCAGAAGGAGAAATAAAAGTGAATGATGAGAAGAATGTTCCGCTTGACCATTTTTTGCTTTTCAAAAATTCAGGAACAGAAATTACAGTGGAAGCATTGAGCGATGTAAAAGTTTTGGTGTTAAGTGGTGAGCCGATTAACGAACCGATTGTGGCTTACGGTCCATTTTTGATGAACACGAAAGCTGAAATTATTCAGGCGTATGATGATGTGAATAGTGGTAAGTTTGGTGTGCTGGAAGATTAAATAACAAAGGACAAGAGCGAGGGACAAAGGACGAGTGAAATCCTAAAAACTATATTAGCGTTTATGAAAATTACCATTGTATCAGGAAGCCCGAGAAAGGCAAGTATCACTGTTCGTGTTGCTAATTATTTACTGAAATATTTTTCGGAAAAATATACTGCTCATCAATTTCAGTTTTTGGATTTACGCGAACATGAAATTCCTTTCGTTCAAAAAGTGTGGAGCACGATAAATGATGTGCCGGAGGAGTTTAAAAGTGTATCGGAAAAAATTTATTCGGCTGATGCATTTATTTTGGTTACGCCCGAGTATAACGGAAGCATGTCAAGTGCTTTAAGAAATCTATTCGATCATTTTCCGAAGCAAACAAAAAAGGTTTTTGGAATTGTAACAGCAAGCGAAGGGGCAATGGGAGGAATTCGCGCAGCCGTTGGAATGCAAAATCAAATCTGCGCTTGGTTCGGTATTCCTTGTCCTAATATGTTGGTGGTGGGAATGATGGATAAGCGTTTTGATGAGGACGGAAATCTTTTGGAAGAAAAATTCATCAACAACATTATGAATTTTACAAACGAATTTCTTTGGCTTGCGGAAGCAGTAGCAACTAAAAAACATGGTGCATGAGTAAGGTGAAGAAAATTTTATTGGGAGTTTTTGTCGTCTTAGTTGCAACACAATTTATTCATCCAGCAAAAAATATTGCTGAAGGAATTCAGACAAATAATGTTGCCGCGATTTTTGCAACACCAGAAGATGTGAAAGCTATCTTGAAAACAAGTTGTAACGACTGCCACAGCAACAACACCATTTATCCGTGGTATAATAATATTCAACCGGTGGCGTGGTGGTTGGATCATCATATTGATGAAGCTAAACACGGATTGAACTTTGATGAGTTTGCAAGTTACAGTCCGCGTAGGCAGTATCATAAGTTAGAAGAAACCGAAGAGATGTTGAATGAAAACGAAATGCCTTTATCTTCTTATACTTTCATTCATCGCGATGCGATACTTTCGACAGAGCAAAAAGAAACATTGATTAACTGGACAAAAAATATTCGTAGACAAATGGAGGCAACGTATTCGATGGATAGTTTAGTTAGACAGAAAAAATAAATTTTATAACAATTGTCTGACCTTCGGTGCAGACTCATAAAACCAAAAACCATGATAAAAAAAATCCTTTCCTCAAAAATTAATGATTCACAAGTGAACATTGCTTTACTCATTCTTCGTGTAACTGCCGGTGTTTTAATGGCGCATCACGGGTATGGAAAACTGACGCACTTTTCTGAAATGCAAACAAAGTTCATGGATTTTATGGGCTTGGGCATGAGCGCGTCTTTAGCCTTAACTGTGTTTGCAGAATTTTTCTGCTCACTACTTTTAATTATAGGCCTTGGAACACGCTTCGCATTAATTCCACTCATTATAACCATGCTGGTTGCTGTATTCAAAGCACACAGTGGTGAAATTTTTGGAGATGGACAAACTGCGTTTTTATATCTCGCCATTTACGTAACGCTGTTGTTGAAGGGTGCGGGTAAATACAGTGCCGATGCGGTTTTTTTCAAAGGCTAAAATTGTCAATGACCAATAATCAATTTTCAAACAATGAATAAAATCCGAATGACAAAAATCGGTTTGGTCATTCAGCATTTGGTGATTGTTTGATAATTGGATTTTGACATTTGTCAGTATAACATGAATCGCTTAGAGTTTCTTCAAACTTCGTTATTAGGTATGTCATCATTAAAAGAACTCCATAAATTTTCGGAAGCCCTTCCTTCTGAAGAAATGAAAATGCCGTTGCTTTTTGTTGGGCATGGTTCACCGATGAATGCCATTGAAGACAATGAGTTTTCGCAGCGATGGTTGGCTCTGGGAAAAGAAATTTCTCAACCAAAAGCGGTGTTATGCATCAGCGCGCACTGGCTTACACGAGGCACGCATATAACGGCCATGCAGCATCCTGCAACGATTCACGACTTTGGCGGTTTTCCGAAAGCTTTGTTTGATGTGCAGTATCCCGCGCCTGGTAATCCCAGGCTTGCCGGTGAATTGAAAGAGTTAATCAAAAGCACCGATGTGGGTTTGAATCACGATTGGGGTTTAGACCACGGCACTTGGAGTGTGGTGAAACAAATGTATCCTGATGCAAAAATTCCTGTTTTACAAATGAGTATGGATTATGCAAAGCCCGCGCAATATCATTTCGATTTGGCGAAGGAGCTTGCTGCACTGCGCAAAAAAGGTGTGCTCATTATTGGCAGCGGAAACATGGTACACAATCTTGGTATGATTGCTTTCGATAAATTCAATGAGCCTGATTACGGTTTCGATTGGGCGCATGAAATGAATGCCGTGTTTAAGAAAAATATTTCGGAAAGAAATTTTTCTGCTCTTATAAATTACGAATCACTCGGTGCGGCTGCTAAACTCGCTATACCTACTCCCGACCATTATTACCCGATGATTTATTCGCTCGGTTTGATTGAGAAGGAAGATGATGTTTCTTTCTTTAATGATAAGGCAGTTGCTGGTTCGCTGACGATGACTTCGTTTAAGGCGGAATAAGGGACAAGAGCGAGGGAGGGGAGACGAGGAAAATACGTGCTACGCAACCTACTAACTTCCTATGGGAAGAAGCGCCAGGCATTTAACTGCAAATACATTTCTGCAATTCCGCAATAAATTCCCCCGCTCTAATAAAAATATTTTCCTTTGGCAGACAGTATCAATACAAAAATGGAACTACAAATTATTTCGGCCGAACTAATACAGCAACACAATTTGAAGTTAGAAGATACCGTTCAAAAAAATTTTGAATCGTTGCACGACAGTGAGTTGAGTATTGACACTTTTAATTTTTATACTTCTGTTTCAGCAGTGTTCTCTTCTAAAATTGAAGGAGAAAATATTGAACTCGATTCTTACATTAAGCACAAACGACTTGGTGCACATTTTCTGCCAGACTACACCCGTAAGATTGATGATTTGTATGATGCCTATTTGTTTGCGCAAAAAACAAAATTGTCTTCGGTAAGTTTAGAACAGGCGCATGCTTTACTTACCAAACATATTTTACAAAAAGAGCAACAAGGCAAAATGCGAACAGGTAATATGTTTGTAGTAACCAACGATGGCAAAATGGAATACGTAGCCGCCACGCCCGATTTGGTGCAAACAGAAATGAAAAAGTTTTATGCCGATATAGAATTGCTGCTTGCTGCTGAATTAAATTTTAAAGAAGTTTTGTTTTTCGCTGCCATGATTCATTTGGTGTTTGTGAAAATTCATCCATTTGAAGATGGCAACGGAAGAACCGCACGGTTATTAGAGAAATGGTTCGTTGCACAAAAGCTGGGAGCAAAGGCATGGTTTATTCAGTCGGAAAAAAGTTATTACAGTCAGCATCAAACTTACTACACTAATATTCGGCACTTAGGTTTAGAGTATAACGAATTGAATTATTCCAAAGCCATTCCGTTTTTATTGATGCTTCCGCAATCAATCACACAACAAACTTAAAGTATGAAAGAAGTTACCAAAGAATACACCAACGGAGAAGTAACCATTGTTTGGAAAAACTCGCTCTGCATTCATTCTGCGAATTGTGTAAAAGGCCTGCCCGAAGTTTTTAAACCTCGCGAAAACCCTTGGATTACACCTGAAAATTCTTCTACAGAAAAATTGGTGGAGCAAATTAAAAAATGCCCTAGTGGTGCGCTCAGTTTTTATTTGAATGCGGATAAGAAATGAAGTTTGCTTTTGCAGATTGTGAAACAGTATAGATTCAAGCCAAAAATCAACCACATGAAAATATTTTACGCCACTCTTTTTCTCACACTCAATTTTCTTTTTTCTTTTTCGTTACAAAACCGCAAGGTTTTAATTATAGGCATTGACGGCACACGTAGCGATGCGTTTCAGCAGGCGAACACGCCACATATTGATGCGCTGCTGGCGAACTCTACTTACAGTTACGATTCGTGGCATACCGGTATTACGTGGAGCGGCCCTTCGTGGACGACTATCCTTACCGGAGTGCAGTGGAATAAACATTTGGTAACGAGTAATTCATTTACCAATCATGACTTTGTAAACTATCCGCCTTTCCCAACTTTAGCCAAGCAGATTTATCCGAATTTGAATTGTTCGATTGTGGCGGAGTGGGACCCATTGGTAGATAATATTACGAATGCCGGTTGGAACCATGCAGTGAAAGTTCCCGATACCGGTAACTGGCCAACGGCAGACAGTGCTGTGGCGGAATTACAAAACCCGGATATTGATTTGCTGTTTGCGTATTTCGATAAGGTTGACGTGACAGGTCACACCACTACGTTTTCGCCATCTAATCCGCTTTACATTTCTGCTATTCAAGATGTGGACAGCGCGGTGGGTAGAGTGTTAAATGCGCTACATGCACGCCCAACTTACAGTAGCGAGAACTGGTTGATATTAGTAGTAACAGATCATGGCGGCAAAAATTTTGGTCACGGAGGTAACTCGAATGAAGAGCGACACATCTGGTGGATGGCAAACGGAAGTGTGGTGGCGCATCAGCAAATTAATGAGGCAGACCCGGGCACTTACAATTGTCATTTGAATAATGTTTTTGATTCTACTTGTGTAAATCTTCCATTGCTTAAAAGTTCGCCCACACATCCTGATATTGCTGTGACTGCACTACATCATTTAATTTATGAATCAGGAATAAATCCGGAAACAAAACCTGAATGGAATTTAGATGGAAAATCGTGGTTGTTGAATCCGAGTGGTGTGAATGAGATTGCGCAGAGTGAAAATATTTCTGTCTATCCGAATCCGAGTTCGGGTCAGCTTACAGTTTATGGTTTACCGTTTGCAGTTGAAAAGCAATTAGCCATTGAATTGTTTTCGGTAGATGGAAGGAAAGTGTTGAATGTGATTCCAACGTCTGATAATATTTCTATCAATACAGAAAATTTTGCCAAAGGTGTTTACATTTTGAAAGCAGGAACTACTACGCGAAAAATTGTAGTGGAATAATTACTTCAGAATTTCATCTATCGGTTTACCCAACTTTTCGCCTTCATAAAATTTCTTACCAAAGAGTTTTGCAATAGTTGCGGCAATTTGTTTTTGATAGAATTTTCCTTGTTTCAAAGACCCTTCGGTTTTTATTCCTGAGCCAATTGCTGCCAACCAAATTTTATCGGCAGGTAATACTAAACCGCCATGATGCCGCCACATTTGCGTTCCGGTTTTTCCGCGACCGTGATCGCACGTAAGAATGAGGGTTGTGTTGTCTTTGTACTGGGAGTCGTTTTGAATAAAGTTCCAGAGGTCTTGCATATAGCCATCGAGCTGGTTGGCGGAGTGTAGATAGGAATCGTATTGTCCTTCATGCCCGAAGTGGTCCGTTTCATCGAAGCCGATGAAGGCAAAGCGGGGATGGTTTTTAGAGATATACTCTTTGGCAAAACGATACGTGAGCGAATCGGTTAAAATAAATCCGTTTGACGGAGGACATTTTTCATTCCATCCTTCAAAGGTCAAATTTCCACTGGTGCATTTGCCGGCTGTGTCTTTGATGTTTACATAAACAGGAACCGAATTTCTATTTGTGTTTATGATTTTGGTAAAGGCATCCCAGGTGGCTACCGCAACTAATTTGTTTTTAAATTTCTCATCACTGCTTAGCAAATCGAAAATTGTAAGGTTGGGATTATCAGGAAAATCGTTGCTGTTTACTTTAGGGTCGCCATAACCACTGAAAATTTCGTTATAACCCGGGTAAGAGAAACGATAACGGTTAGTTACTTTCATTTTGCTAGCTCTTTTTCTTTCGCCAATTATGCTGCCTTGTTTGGCGATTGTGTTCCAAAGAAAAGGAGTGAGTTTTTCTCTACGCGTTACTCCATCTTCTGCCCAATAAGTTTTTTTGAGTGCAGGAATATCTTTCACCAATTTTTTATTGTTGATGAGTTTTTTTTCGGCACCTTTAAAAACTTCTTGCCATCGGTAGCCATCGAAAGTTACGAGAATTATGTTTTGTGTTTTGGGTGTGTCTTGAGCTTCAAGAAGTATCGAAGAAAGAATAAAGAGAAGAGAGAGAAGTTTGTTCATGGAAATTTTTTTTGCCGTATTTAAGAAGTGTTATGCAATTAATAGACTAATTCTTCTGCCAAGTCCATCTTCAAAAATTCTGTAGAGTGTTGAAAGCTGAATATCGCATTTGCCGTTCTCTAATCGGGAGATGTAACTTTTTTTTGTCCCTACTTTATCTGCCAGTTGCTCTTGTGTGAGGTTGGCATGGCGCCTTGCGTCTTTTAGTGTTTCGCTAATTACAAAGTATTGCGCCTTCTCTTCAAACTCATCGCGCTTTCTTTCTCCAATCTTTCCATATTGGATATCTAAAAGCTCGTCAAAATTTTTAGCGTTTCTTATTGCTTCTTTCTTTTTCATTTTGTTTATGCTTTAAAGTGAAATATTCTTTTTTAAGTTTCTCGGCTAATTCAATTTCTTGTTTGGGTGTTTTTTGTGTTTTCTTTTGGAATGCGTTAAACAAGACCACCAAATTCCCTTTGTCGAAGCAACAGAAAATTCTGTAAATGTTACTGCCCACTTCAACTCTAATTTCATAGAGACCATCGGTGCCTTCAATGTGTTTTAAAAACTTTTCCGAAACCTTTTCTACTGTTTTAATAACACGAAATACGTAACCGATTTTTTCTTTCACGCTGTCATTAACTGCTAAGTAAAAATCTTTGAAATGTTGCCCGTGGAAAATGATTTCTCTTTCTTTAGTCACGATACGAAGATAACTTTATAGTGAACAATTGAAAATGCTGTAAAGCAAATAGGAATAGCAAAAAATAAAAACAGCTTAAAAAATAATTTTTGGCGAAGCAAAAAAAGGAAGTTTACTTTTAGCCCACGATTAACTTATAAAACTTATGCTTATGTAAATACCCAACTCATAAAAAATAGCAGCGTTGCTGTAGTTTTCTTCTTCCACAAAATCTGGAAAATTTAAGACAGAAAAAACTACATGAGTGATGCGCCCGTTCGGGCGTGTCCTTGTGTTAGTTTTCAATCTGTCGAAGGCGTTTCCAGATGCCCGTGGAGAGTTGAAACACGAAGCATAGGGTTCACGCCTATTTTTTTGTCCGTAAGTGCCTTTGAATCCTAAGTCAAAAAAATAACTAACAATAAAGAAAATCAACATGAAAAATTTATTACTTCTCGGAGCTGTTCTGTTCTATGTTTCAGGTTTTTCACAAGATGTAATCACTTTAAAAAATGGTGATGAAATAAAAGGGAAAATAATTAAAGTCGGAGTAAGCGAAATTGAATACAAGAGAGACACAACAAGTCCAGAGCATGCAATTAAGAAAAGTGAAGTATTTATGATTAAGTATGAAAATGGTTCTAAAGAAGTATTGACAAGTTTAGCTGCAAATGATATTTACAAACAATCATTTCGAGCCTTTTACTTGAAATACGGGAAACACAAGCGAGCAGGAAAAGGGTTACTGGTCACAGGTGGTCTATTTCTAATAGGTGGTTCTGTTGTTTCACCTCTTGGTGGCGATGTAGCCCTAGCTATTGGACTTTCTTTAATGGGTGCATCAATTCCACTTATTATCTCTGGAGGAACTGAAATACACAAGTATTTGAAATGTAAACGGCAATGGAAAGAACAACAACGGTCTTTGTCTTTTGCTCCTGAAATTACTTCTCACTCTTATGGAGCAGCTTTACGGCTTACTTTTTAAAAATTCTAAATGGCAAACCAATAACACTCTGAAACCATAAAAAACTATGAGAGCTAGATTATCTATTATATTATCTATCACATCCTTCTATGGGTTTACTCAAGATATTATTCTCCTAAAAACAGGAAATGAAATAAATGCGAAAGTAATCAAGGTAGGTGTCAGTGAGATTGAATACATGAAGGACACTACAAGTCCATTATATGCTATCAAAAAGAGTGAGGTGTTTATGATTAAATATGAGAATGGCACAAAAGATGTGTTTGTAAATTTAGCACCTGTGGCAAAAGAAGAAATTGAGTCCATGAAAGCAAATGGCACAAAGAATAAAGATTATGACGGTCCACCAACGAGTGCTAAAGGACGTTTAGCATTACATAATTTGACAGAGTATTATGGGTATTACGGTATTTTAAAAACAACAAAGCATTTAGAGTACAATAGTGAAAAGTATAAGATTGAAGTCAATCGACATTTTGTTATTCCAGTTATCAAAGTAAGGCTTAGTTGGGTAGAAATAGCAGGTGAAGAACAAGGTAAAACAAGGCAAATAGTCAAATTAGAATGCTTAGATAAAGGATGCGTTTATGTAAAAGAGAGTTCTTCAAATAGGGATGGTATTTTTTTAGAATTTAAAACAAAGGAGCAGTGTATGAAATTCATCATTTTGTTTTCCGATTTTACTTTTGCAATTGAGGCTGAGCAAAAACAGGGAAACCGATATTGATTAAATTCGGAACTACTAGTTCTTCTCTAACTTAAATACTAACGCTTCGTGCGGTTTAATAGTTAACTGCATTTTGTCTTTCTCCACTTTACTAACTATTGGTTGTGTAACCGGAGTCATAATTTTCGCTCTTTCGTTATAGCCAAGTTCTGAATAGTTAAGAATTACGGTTTTCTCTTTTGTTGTTGGATTAAACACAGCAATAGCTATGGAACCATTGGATAGATTTTTTTTATAAACCCATGTACTGTTCTTTTTCAAAATCAATTTCGCCTGCTCGCCTTTTTCATCCTGATTGATGGCTATGATTTCAGGATTCAACAAAATATTCTTTGTCGCTTCGTTCATGTTTCGCAAATCGCAGCTTGAAAGCAGAGGTGCGTTGAGCATACACCACATACTCATGTGCGTTTGATATTCGAGGTCGCTCAAGCCTTTGTATTTGCCACCACCACCGGTAGCTTTTCCTTTTCCATAATTGCCTACAATCATCATGTCAGGGTCGTTCCAGTGTCCTGGTCCAGCATACTTATCAAGTTTAGTTTGCTTCTTTAAAATGCTTTTAAAACTTCCGTACCAAAACGGTGCACCGTTCCATGTATCAATAATATCTGGGGTGGTTCTCCAGTAATTTCCGCCAACACTTTCGCCCCATTCCCATGGATTAAACAAACCCCAGTTACATAAACTATAAGCGATGGAACGACCGCTGCCTTTGAGTGCATCGCCCATTTTTTTGTAGCGCGTTAGCGCTTCTGTTTTTTTGAACGGCACAAAACAGAAATCATATTTCAGCAAATCAATTCCCCACTCGGCATAAACTTTCGCATCAATTTCTTCGTGCTGAAAACCGCCAAAACATTTGCCGCATGTTTTATCACCTGCATCGGAATAGATGCCGAGTTTCAATCCTTTTGAATGAACATAATCGGAGAGCCATTTAATTCCGTGCGGAAATTTTTCGGGATTCGCGACCGGTTTTCCATCGGCATCGCGCGAAACTGCATGCCAGTAATCATCCATGTTTATGTATTGATAACCGAGGTCGCGCATGCCGCTACTGACCATAGCATCGGCAGTTTCCATTACTAATTTTTCATCGAGTGTGCTGGTAAAAACATTCCAACTGTTCCAACCCATTGGCGGAGTGAGACAAAGTTTATCACCAATTTCAATCTTTAAATTTTCACCTGCTCTTCCTTTAGCGTTGGTAGCAAAAATTTTCACGGTGTAAGAACCTTTATCTTTTACCATGCCGCGAATAATTCCTGTGGAAGATTCAATGGTTAAACCTTGCGGTAAATTTTGCGCAGTAAATTCTATTGGTCGTTCACCGGTAGCCGGAACTGTGAACAGAAATTCTGTATTAGGAAAGTTGCCCGTAATTTTTGCTCCGTGAAAAACAGGAATGCCTTCGTAAAGGGTTTGTGAAATGAGTTGTTGCGAAAAAATAAGAGCGAGTAAAATGGAGAAGTATTTCATGTTGAGTTTTTTTATCGAATTCGAATAACACCACGTTGAATGACGGAAAAAGAGTTTTGTAATTGGTAGGTGTATTGTGAAATAAGTTTGCAAACCATTTCGCCACGTTCAAGAGTAGTTAACCCTTCGAGGGGAATAAGTATGACTCCAGCATGTGCTTTGTTGAGTCGATATACTAATTCTCCAAAATCTTTGTCACGGGTAATTAGAATTCTGTTTTCGTTTTTTGCTTTTTCAAGCAACACATCGTCATCGCGCGAACGCTCTTCTTCAATCACAAAACACACATCATAACCTAACGAACGCAACCCAATTACAACAGAAGTGTCAACTCCTTCATCTGCTAAAAATTTCATACTGCAATCGGGTAAATGTTTTCGCCTTTCAACGCGTCAGCTGCAAATTCAAGCGCAGCTGCAATGGCTTCTATAGTTAAGCGCGGATGAGAAGCCAACAAATTTTCATTCGTTTCTCCAGCGGCAAGTGATTTTAGAATCAACTCCACAGTTAATCTTGTTCCTTTTACAACCGGCTTGCCCATCATTATTTTTGGATTTACCTCTATTAGTCCATTATAGTTTTCCATAAAGAAATTTGTAACACGAATTTATTGATTCTTTGTTAAGTAAAGGGAACCTTTTTTACACCTCAATGTTTCTTAACTACATCTCAACAAAACTTTTCTTTTGTTGTTATACTATTTCGTTTCATTCGCGTTCTAAAATTTCAAAGTAGTATGAAAAGAATTTTTATCACTGTTGTTGTAGGTTTTATGTTTTGCACTATTTTCTCCCAATCAAGATTTACCATCAGTGGCACCGTTAAAGATGGAAAAACCGGAGAAGAGTTAATTGGCGCTACAATCTTTTTGAAAGATACTACAGGCATTGGTGCCGTAACTAATGCTTACGGTTTTTATTCACTCACTATCCCCGCCTCAAAAAAAGAAATTGCTGTTCGTTATGTTGGGTATGAAGATTTTTTAATCACGCTTGATTCGCTGAAAAATCAAAGTATAAATGTTTCGCTTTCACCTGCGTCTAAAACATTAAAGGATGTAGAAATTAAAGCCACTAAAAGCAACGAAAATATTACGAGCGCACAAGTGAGTGCAATTAAGTTAGACATTAAACAGCTTGAAAAAATTCCTGTATTGTTTGGAGAGAAGGATATTCTAAAAACGATTCAACTTTTGCCGGGTGTGCAACCCGCAAGCGAAGGTAACGCAGGTTATTATGTGCGTGGTGGAAGCAACGACCAAAATTTGATTTTGCTTGATGAAGCCACTGTGTATAGCCCGGCACACTTGCTCGGATTTTTTTCGGTGTTTAATAACGATGCTATTAAAGATGCTACGCTTTATAAGGGAAACATGCCGGCAGAATATGGAGGACGATTGGCGAGTGTTTTAGATTTAAAAATGAAAGAAGGCAACAGCAAAGAGTACGTAATAGGTGGAGGTATTGGTTTAATTTCTTCACGTTTGAATATTGAAGGACCTATTGTAAAAGACAAAGGTTCGTTCATTGTAACAGGAAGAAGAACGTATGCCGATTTGTTTTTGAAGTTGTCGAAGAAGGATAATCTTAAAAATAGTATTCTTTATTTCTACGACATCAACGCTAAAGCAAATTATCGCATTGGTAAACGCGACAGAATTTTTCTATCAGGTTATTTTGGTCAGGATAAATTTGGTTTGCGCGACCGTTTTACCATTGTGTATGGAAACGCAACTGCCACCCTTCGTTGGAACCATATTTTTAGCGATAAACTTTTTTCGAACACTTCTTTTCTCTACAATGAGTTCAATTATACCATTGGCATAAACGTGGCGAGCATTGATGTGAAATCGCAGATTCGTGATTTTAGTTTGAAAGAAGATTTGGACTACTATCTCAATTCAAAAAACAAACTGAAGTTTGGTTTTCTCACCACTTTCCACACCATTGTTCCTGGTCAGGTAATCTCGAGTGATACTGCGCGCATAGGAAATATCACCCTCACAAAAAATTACGGATGGGAAAGTTCGGTGTATGCACAACACGAAGTTTCGCTCTGGAATAAAGTGAATATCAATTACGGTATTCGTCTTTCTGTTTTCACACAAACCGGTCCTTCAAAATATTTCAAGTTTCCGAATGAAGATGTAATCGACACGTTCAATTTAAAACTGGGGCAGTTTGGTAAAACGTATTTTAATGCAGAGCCGCGCGTTTCTATCAGCTATAATTTTGTTCCTAGCATGAGTTTTAAAGCGGCCTATTCTCGCAACACACAAAATCTTCATCAACTTTCCACCACTACTACTTCTGCTCCCACCGACCGCTGGATAATGACGAGCAACAACACTAAACCTGAAATTGCCGACCAGGTGAGCGCGGGTTACTTTGTCAATTTTTATAAAGACATGTTCGAGCTTTCAGTAGAAGGATATTATAAGTGGATGCAAAATCAAATTGATTATAAAAACGGAGCTACACTTCGCGCCAATGAAGCCGTAGAAACAGAATTGCTTTATGGCGTAGGTAGAAGTTATGGGGCTGAATTTTTCTTCAAAAAGAAAGAAGGAAAATTTACCGGTTGGGTGAGTTACACGTTCTCACGAAGCGAAAGAAAATTCCCTACTGTGAATCGTGAAACTTGGTTTGCTTCACGCTACGACCGCACGCATGATTTGAGTATTGTGCTCATGTATGACATTACACCGCGCATCAATGTTTCTGCCACTTGGGTTTATTACACGGGGCTTGCTGCCACGTTTCCCATTGGTAAATATGTGTTGAACGGAGAAATTGTTCCGTTGTATGGAGATAGAAATCAAGACCGTTTTCCGGCTTATCACCGCTTAGATATTGGAGCAACTTTTGTTTTGAAGAAACGCAAAACATGGGAGCATGATTTGAACATTAGCGTCTATAATTTATATGCACGCAAAAATGCTTATAGCATAGATTTTAAAACCGATTACGATAAGGGAATCAGCTATGCCGAGAAAACTTACCTCTTCCGCATAGTTCCATCTATTACTTACAATTTCAAGTTTTCTGTTTTACCTGCAAAGAAAAAATCAAAATAATCATGAGAAATATTTTCAGCATTCTATTCCTTGCGTTTTCATCTGCTATCATCAATTCTTCCTGCACCGAAAAAATTGATTTGAAGTTGAAAAACTCCGAGCCGCAAGTAACCATTGAAGGACGACTGAACGACAAACCAGGTCCGTATTATGTGGCTATAACCAAATCGAGATTATATACCGAGAACAATGATTTTACAGGTATAGGTGGCGCGCAAGTAATTATTAGTGATGATGCAGGAAATGTAGATACGCTTGTGCCTGGTTTTATTACAGGTTTGTATCAAACCAATTTTATACAAGGCACGGTTGGCAGAACTTATAAGTTGAGTGCAACCGTTGAAGGCACTACGTATGTTTCGCTTTGCAAAATGAATGCACCGGTAGATATTGATACCATTCTTATTACTACCGAAACAAATTTTCAAGGCGAACTGAAAACCAGTACGAAGATGCAAATTCATGATCCTGCTGGAGTGCCGAATTATTATCAGGTGTTTTCTGTGCGCGATGGTTATCATGCAGAACATCGCGATAGACTTTGGGATGGAAAAATTCGTGAGTTTAATATTCCGCACAAGGATTTAGTTTCTGGCGATACATTAGAAGCAGAACTCTGGAGCGTGAGCGAACAGGTGTATACTTTCTTCGACCAGTTCGACCAAAACCAAAATAATTTTGGTGCGCCAGCGGCTCCTGCAAATCCTGACCCTGTGTATACACCATCTTGTTTAGGTTATTTCAGTGCGCATTCTATAAAGTCAAAGACTGTCATTATTCCGTAGGGAACTTAAATTTTGATTTTTAAATGATTCGTGTAGGTTTGATGTAAACCACCACACATGCATCAACTTGCCACGCTCGACTACATCGTTTTTCTTTTTTACTTTTTAGTAGTTGCCGGTTACGGTTTTTGGATTTACACAAAAAAGAAAAAAGCAAACGTAGATTCTAAAGATTATTTTTTGGCTGAAGGTTCACTCACTTGGTGGGCCATTGGTGCTTCATTGATTGCCTCCAACATTTCTGCCGAACAATTCATAGGCATGAGTGGCGCTGGTTTTAAACTCGGCTTAGCGGTAGCAAGTTACGAATGGATGGCAGCAGCAACGCTAATAATAGTAGCGGTTTTTTTTATGCCGGTGTATTTGAAAAATAAAATCTACACCATGCCCCAGTTTCTCAGCACACGATATAATGGTACGGTGGCAATGATTATGGCAGTGTTCTGGTTACTGCTTTATGTAGTAGTGAATCTAACTTCCATTTTATTTCTTGGTGCATTGGCCATCAGCAGTATTTCGGGTTTGAGTTTATCGCTTTGCATGTATTGCCTTGCTGTGTTCGCCATTTTCATAACGCTTGGCGGAATGAAAGTAATTGGGTATACCGATGTAATTCAGGTTTTCTTTTTAGTGCTTGGAGGGTTGGTAACCACTTATCTTGCATTGAATTTAGTTGCAGAAAAATTCGGAACCACCGGTGTAATGAATGGATTTAATTTAATGACACAACATGCAGGTGACCACTTTCACATGATTTTGCAACGCGATAATCCGAGCTATTTGGATTTGCCTGGCCTCACTGTTCTTTTAGGTGGAATGTGGATTGCGAACTTCAGTTACTGGGGATGCAATCAATATATTACGCAACGCGCACTCGGTGCCGATTTACCAACTGCACGCAATGGAATTTTGTTTGCTGCATTTTTAAAATTATTGATGCCTGTGATTGTAGTGTTGCCGGGCATTGCCGCTTTCGTTTTATATCAACAAGGAAGTTTTCAAACAGAATTGCTGAATGCAGATGGAGTAATAGCAGGCGATAGAGCGTATCCGGTTTTGTTGAATCTTCTTCCGGCAGGGTTAAAAGGTTTGAGTTTTGCCGCGTTGACTGCGGCCATTGTTGCATCGCTCGCGGGTAAAACAAATTCTATCGCAACTATTTTCACCCTTGATATTTACAAGAAAGTGCTGAACAAAAATGCCGATGAAAATAAACAAGTGCAGATTGGAAAAATAGTTGTGGTTGTGGCAATTCTCATTGCAGTTTTCATTGCACCCCATTTGGGTATTGATAAAGGCGGATTGAATTACATTCAGGAATATACCGGCTTTGTTTCACCAGGCATCTTCGCCATGTTTATTATGGGTTTCTTTTGGAAGAAAACAACTTCAAACGCGGCACTCTTCGCAACTATTGGAGGATTTCTTTTTTCGGTCTTGTTGAAATTCCTACCGGGTATGGTGGATTTGTCATCACTTGCTTCTATTGGTTTTTCTAGTGCAAACGCAACAGGTGTTTTCGAAATTCCTTTCTTAGATAGAATGGGAATTGTGTTTGCACTTTGCATTGCGGGAATGTTTTTAATAAGTCTAATTGAAAATGCCGATGGTAAAAAAGCAAATGCATTGGAAGTTGATACCGCGCTGTTCAAAGTTTCTAATTCATTCTTGGTTGGCTCGCTGATAATTCTTGGATTGTTGGTAGCGTTGTATGCTATGTTTTGGTAGGATTTATTTAAAACCATTTTAAAACTTTAAATCATGAAAGATATTCTCCTCTACGGTTCCATTATTTTTAATGTGCTTACGAACATAAGTTTCAAATACTCTGCTTTGAACGATGCCATTCCCGCAAAAAAGTGGGGCTATCTCGCACTTGGTCTGGTTTTCGGTTTAATCAATTCAGTATTGTTTACCGAGGCACTTAGAACAATTCAGATGCAAGTGGCCAGTGCTATTTTCTTTTCGCTTACGATTGTTGGTTTATCGCTATCGGCTTATTTTATTTTTGGAGAAGCATTTACCACCCGACAAATTGTAGGCATTGCTGTAATTATTGCAGGAGTGGTGCTGGTTTCGTTAAAATGATTCTAAAGGATAGGAGTCAAATGCGGGCTACGCAATTATCAGCCGGAACACTATTCTTTCCAAATCTTTTGAAAATTCGGTTCGGTGGTTATATTTGCGTCCCTTTTTACCGAAGGGCTGATAAAGATTTGGAGTAAACAGAGGTTTGGAGAGCGTTCCGGCAAAGAGAATTAGGGGCATAGTGCAATGGTAGCATACGGGTCTCCAAAACCCTTGATGTCAGTTCGAATCTGGCTGCCCCTGCAAACAGTGAGTGGTAAATAGTAAGAAGTAACAGAAGATAGAAACACAAAAAGCAATGGATAAAATCACATTATATTTTCAGGAAGCTTACGATGAGTTGGTTCACAAAGTGACCTGGCCTACATGGGCCGAGTTGCAGGATAGTTCGGTGATAGTGCTTATTACCTCGCTTATTATTTCATTAATTGTGTTGTTTATTGATGTGGTTTTTAAATACAGTATTCAGGAACTTTACAAAATCATTATCGGGTAATCATGGCAGATGATAAAAAGTGGTATGTAGTGCGCGTAATAAGCGGACAGGAACGCAAGATACGCGAGCACGTTTTACTTGAAGTAAATCGTTCAAAGTGGGATAAAATTGTTTTGAATATTCTGGTTCCTACCGAGAAAATTTATACGATTAAAGCGGGAAAGAAAACCATCAAGGAAAAAACTTTGTTCCCCGGTTATGTTTACATGGAAGTGGAAGACAAAAAAATGAGCCAGGAAATGTGGTCGCATGTTCGTCAGGTGCACGGAGTGCTTGGTTTCTTAGGAACTCTTTCTCATGCAGAGGTTTTTAAACTTCTTGGTAAGGCCGATGAAATGCTTGAAGCGGGTGAAACAATTGCAGAACCATTCATTATGAATGAAGACGTGAAAATTGTTGATGGTCCTTTCAACGATTTTATTGGAACCATTGAAGAAATAAATAACGATAAGAAGAAATTGAAAGTGGTGGTGAAAATTTTCGGACGCAAAACTCCTGTAGAAGTAAGTTTTATGCAGGTAGAGAAAATAGCTTAAACCCCTAAATCCCCTAAAGGGGACTTAATACAGAATACAATAAACAAAATTCCAATAATCAGTTAATAGCAATACAATGGCAAAGGAAATTCAAACATTCATCAAGTTACAGGTTAAAGGCGGTCAGGCAAATCCAGCTCCTCCAATTGGACCGGCTCTCGGTTCAAAAGGTGTGAACATTATGGAGTTCTGCAAACGCTTCAATGCGCAAACACAGGACAAGCAAGGCAAAATTCTTCCTTGTATCATCACTGTTTATACCGATAAAAGTTTCGACTTCGTTATCAAAACGCCACCGGCTCATGCCATGTTAATGGAATTAACGAAGAAGCAATTGGGTTCTGCTGAACCAAACCGTAAAAAAATAGGAATGGTAAGCAAAGACATTATCAGAAAAATTGCCGAAGAAAAAATGCCTGACTTAAACTGTTTCACTATTGAATCAGCTATGAGTATGGTGGCAGGTTCTGCAAAGAGCGCAGGATTTAACGTAGAAGGATACTAGAAATCAGTAAGCAGCAGCAGCAAGCAGAAGGCAGTAAGTGCCTTGTATTTAAACTGCATACTGCCGCTGCCTACTACCAAACTTTTTTAATAACCGAGGGAGGAGTTCATTGCTCCGCTTGACCTCAAAAAACTAAACCAATGAAATTATCAAAGAAAAGAAAAGCCGTGGCAGGCAAAGTAGATGCTAACAAGCTCTATTCATTAGCCGATGCTTCCAAAATTGTAAAGGAAGTAACCACCTGCAAGTTCGATGCCTCCGTTGACTTGCACATTCAATTAGGTGTTGATCCTAAGAAAGCCGATCAGGCAATTCGCGGTACCACCGCCCTTCCACACGGAACCGGAAAAACCAAACGCGTTTTGGTTCTCACTACACCCGACAAAGAAGAAGAAGCAAGAAAAGCAGGAGCTGATTTTGTAGGACTCGATGAGTTCGTGCAAAAAATTGAAGCGGGCTGGATGGAGTTTGATGTGGTAATTGCATCGCCAAACGTAATGGCTAAAATTGCGAAAATAGGTAAGGTTTTAGGACCTCGTAACTTAATGCCGAATCCAAAATCGGGAACAGTAACACCCGAAGTTGGTAAAGCTGTAGGTGAAGTAAAGAAAGGTAAAATTGCATTTAAGGTTGATAAGTTCGGAATCGTTCACACTTCTGTAGGTCGTGTTTCGTTCAGTGCTGCTCAAATCAATGAGAATGCAGAAGCTTTGCTTCAGACTTTGTCGAAAATGAAACCGGCTACTGCCAAAGGAATTTATTTTATGGGAATCAGCATGGCGTCTACTATGAGCCCCGGAATTAATGTTGATTACAAATCGGTAGGAGGACTACAATCTTAATAAGAGACGTTAGACTTTAAATAACGAATCAAAAAAAAACAGCAAATGGAAAAGAATCAAAAAAATCAAGAGATAGCAACGCTGAAAGAAAAATTCAGCAATACTACATACTTCTACATTACCGATTCATCTACTTTATCAGTAGAAAAAATCAACAAATTCCGCAGACTTTGTTTCAATTCTGGAATTGAGTACCGCGTATCTAAGAACACCCTTATCCGCAAAGCTTTAGAGCAAGTGGGTGGTGGTTACGAAGAAATTTATCCGCTTTTGAACGGCCCAACAGGCGTTATGTTTTCGGCTGACGGTGCAGCACCCGCTAAGGTGTTGAAGGAGTTTAGAAAGACAAACGACAGACCCGTATTGAAAGGCGCTTATATTGATGCTTCGGTATTTGTAGGCGATACACAAATTGAAGTGTTGGCTAAGTTGAAGAGCAAGAAAGAATTGATTGGCGAAATCATTGGCTTATTGCAATCACCTGCAAGCAATGTGATCAGTGCATTACAAGGTTCATCGGCACAAAAGATTGCCGGCTTGGTAAAGGCATTGGAAGACAGAGCGAATTAATACCACCTCATCCTTCCCGTGTAAGACGGGATGAAACAAAATCCTTCTCCGAAGGAGAAGGACTTGAATACAAAACACAAAGTCCGTTCATTTTTGAACGGACTTTTTTATTTATGTAAACGAAGTTAAAGCAGAACTACCCATGCCATTCTACGATTTAAGCAAAACCGAACGACAAAAACTGGTTGATGAAATCAACTATGCGGTGCTTGCCGATATTGAAAAGGAGAGGAGCAATAATCTGCTTCGCTATTTTAGCGATGAGGATACTTATATCCGCAAAACAGCCTACCTCGCCATTGGTAAAATTTACCACGCCAATCAAAAACACAGAAAGAATATTCTGCAATTGCTGAACGCGCTTTTTGAAAACACCAATGAAAAAGTGCGACAAACTGCCATTAACAGCGCAGGCGAAATAGGCATCTATGATTTTGAACCGATAGAAGATTTAATGGAGCGCGGATTGTTTGATGCGCACCACTGCGTGCGCAATGCAGTCATTGGCTCTATTAAAAAGATGGGCGAAAAAAATCCTGCGCCTGTGCTGGCGTTTGCCAAAAGGTTTCTTCATCATGAAGATAAAGAGATACGCAGAGAAATATGCCATGGCATAGAACTGCGCGGCCGAAAATATCCGCAGGATATTCTACCGCTGTTGCAGGAACTTCAGTTTGATAAAACTTTGCGCGTGCGCAAAACACTGGTGCACCTGCTCGGGCAAATTGCGTATAAAAAAGGTTGCCTGGAAACCGTAGTGGCCCACCTTAAAACATGGGAAAATAAAGACCTGGTAAAGGATGCCCTCGAAGAAATTATTGATGTGCACGAGCGATACAAAGACTTTGCAGTAAAAACGCAGGAAGAGGCAATAGAATATATCCATAGCAAAGCAGCAGCATAGGAAAATAGGTGCGCACAATTTTGCAAAAAATTTCGTTGCAATAAATCTTCCGAATAATTGAAAGGTGCATGAAAATAAAGTTGAGCTTAATGAACACGAGCTATCGGGAAACGCCATAGGTACAGATTTCATAACGCTGCTCTTGTTCTCCTTATTTTTGCAACTATTTTTATTATTTCAATTCGGTTTTTCATAACTCTACAACCGTATCTCCTTTGTTTTGTAGCAGCACTTGTTCATTCTATTTCTAATCTACAAAACTATGTTGCTATGTAGCGGAACATCGCATAGAGAACCCTGATTTTCAAAATTAATCTCAAGAGTTTTGTTGCTAAACTACCAATATGAGTTGCTGAATTACAGAGTCTGGTTACAGAGTTCTTCTGTTTAGCAGCTATTTTAAGCAGTGCTGTTAAAGTTTTCAGAAGATTCATTTTTACCTGTAGAGCAGAATTTTTTCTCCTTCATTTTCAAGAATTTACGAAAGCAATTTTTACTGCGCAAATACATTGCGTTTTCGAACCACACATTTGCATTTGTAAATAATCACCGGGGTAAATACCGAACAATAAAGCAGAAAACAAAGTGCACTTGTTATTTGATGAACCAACCTTGTTGCGCAACAGCCGGTGAAAGTTTACAACACTAAATTTATTTTTTCATTTTTTAATTCTTGTATTATGAGTCGCATAAAAATAGACTTCAACAAACCCGTTACCGAGCAGGTAGCCAAAAGCCGTGACATTCAAACCAAAATGACCGGCAACCCTAATTTCTTAACTCCTAATCCTACTTTAGCCCAACTGAAAACAGCAACCGATGATTTAGAAAATGCTTACACCGAAGCGCTCAATCGCGATAAGGCAAAAAAAGCCCTAATGCGTATTGCCCGGCAGGTACTCAAAGACCTTATTGTAAAACTGGCAGATTATATTCAAATAACCGGTGATAGTGATGAAACAAAAATACTGAGCAGTGGATTTGGAGTGCGCAAAGTGCCAACACCCGTTTCGGTGCCCGATGTGCCAACCGATGTAAAAGTAACCGCTACAGAATTTGATAGTCAACTGGACATTACATCAAAAAGTGTAAAAGGAGCTATCACTTACTTGCTTGAAATGTGCATGGACCCTTTGCTCGAAAAAAATTTCAGTCCTGTGGAAATTAGTACCAAATCAAGTATTCGTGTAAAAGATTTAGCCCCCGGAACAAAATACTGGTTTCGTTTGCTTGCTGTTAACACAGCCGGCAAAAGCGGCTGGAGTAACCCTGCAAGCGGAAGAACCACACAGTTTTAAATTCTGCAGGCTTCCGGTTTTTTCAATTTCGTTCTACGCAAAAATTGCCGGGCAGTATTTGAATTCAACTTTCTTGGGCTTCTATTTTATAAAAGTAGAAGCCCTTTTTTTGTTAGATTAATTGGTTAAAAAATACCTCTATTTCCAAATAGTTTCAACATACAAATTCCACCTTGTTTTTTTTCATCGCGGCAACCGTCTTTTTTATAACCACGGGGTGTATTTATTTACAGCCAAAAAAACAAGTTAGACCTGGTAAATTTCATTCTGTCAAAAATTGTTTCTTGCTTAAAATCAATAGGTTACAACCTATTTGCTAATAAACACTAAGAAAAGGCACAGCATTTGACTTGTAAGCTGCAAACCAACGTGTAACTTAGTATTGACAAGCCGTATAAAAAGCAGTTAAATTATCCCCGATATTATTACATTTGAAACTCGTTCTAAAAATTAAACTCAATAGCATGAACAAAATCATTACCCTACCTGTTAGCCAATTTTTCACTATGGCAAAACTTCCTGCTGTGCTTTTATGTCTTTTTTTATTCAATGCAAATAACATTGAAGCACAGGCAAAGCAATGCACCGCACCTAATGCAACTTTAGCTGATAGCAAGTTGGTTGATGCCGGTCATGTTTCATTCCAGCACGTTATTGGCGATGAACTTAATGTTATATCTCCCCCTCCGGCTCAAGGTGTTGAAAAAAAATATTTTGATAACGGCTACTTCCGTTATGAATTAACCGGCAATGCCGAAAGAGATGCTGAAACCTATAAAATAGAAAAAGAAAAATTGTTTTATAAAAATCCGGAGCTTTATAAAAAATGGGCAAATGAAGGTGCCGGTTCTACTATAGAAAAAACGGCACTCCCTAAACCTCAATCAACCACCAAGCAATAACATTCGCCCTTTAACTTGCATTTGTAAATCTTTATAACTAATAACATGAAAAATTTTATACACGCTAAAGCAACCCATACCTTAACTGTAGTTTTTTTTACAGTTTTTTTACTGCTTGCTGGATTATCTAAAGTAAATGCACAGTGTGCTTATGGAGGTACTTCTTTTTGCGCCCAAAATGTTAGTGGATTAGCTCATAATACTTGGGCGGGATGCACCAATTTTTATGGTGGAGAATATATGTTGATCTCCGGAGTTATGGAAGGAGACATGTTAGGGTTATACACTTGTGGTACTTCGTACGACACACAGATCACCCTATTTAGAGAAGGAGATTCATCTCCGCGAACTTACAATGATGATAATGGCCCTTACTGTACCGGAACCAATGCATCAATACTTTACAAAACTGCGGGTAGCAATGCTGGAGGTGTTTCAGGTGCTAATTCGGCAAATGGACAATGGCGCGCGCTTATGAACCTCTATAATTGCACCACAAATGCCACTAACGGAACGTTATATGTAATGAAATATCCAATAGGTATAGGAGTAGAATCTACTCCTACCTTTACTGCGGCAAGTGGTTGCAGTAATGGAACTGCAAGAATGGGCGCAGGCGCATATTATGATATTACAGTTGCTGCAAATACATATTATGACTGGACTTGGAATAATAACGGCTCTGCTCAGCAAAACGGCTTTTATCTTCAACCGCTAAACGGAACAGGTGCCGCAGTTGGTCAAAATACAAGCACCTTAGGTTGGAATTCAGGAACAACAACTTCAGTGAGAATTCACGCATGGAGAACAGCTTCTTTGTGGTCAGGTACTTCGGGTATTTTGACTTACCGCCATACACAACCAGTTAGCGTTACGGCAACCGCAAGTAATACAAATCCTTGCCATAATACAGCAGCAGTGGTAAGTTTGACCGGTGCAGGAACGTATGTAAATGCATGGTCTTGGACTGGCGGACCTGCCGGTGGCACCATTGCAAGTTCAACCGCTCAGAGCACTACTTGGACATCTCCAAATGTTCTTACTGGTCCTTCAGGCACTTTTACACTCAGTGCCAGTAATAATGGTTGTGCCACAGCAGCTAATACGGCCTCCGTTGCTGTTCGATCGAATGGTCCGGGTGCTGTTACTATTACCACCCCGGTTTGTGCCGGGTTAAACCCCCTTACTATTGCCAATAGTACAGCAGCCACTTCCAATGGCGGAACCGTGAGTTATACCTATTATTATAGGGGAGGACCCAGTGCACTCGGTTGGACTTCGTATGAAACCGTAACCAGTAGTTCCTCCAATTTACCTTCCGCTGTTTATAATACACCGGGTTCTTGGTTCATTGCCAGAAATTCGGATTTTGGTTGTGGACAAGCAAACAATTCTACCACTATTGATATACCTTTAACGGTAGTAGCCGACCCTGCATTAACAGCAGCCACGCTTACAAATTCATCTATCTGTTCAGGTGGTAGCACCGATGCGGCATCTACTTTAAGTGGCGGCACCGGCACACAGGCACCTGTATGGGAATATTCTACAGATAACAGCACCTTTACAACGGTAGCCAATGGCACCCCAACTGGTGCGGTTTATACGAATACGACTACGACAACAATGACCATTGCAAGTATATCGGCAGCGGGTACTTATTACTACAGAAGAAATCTTCCGGCAACAAGTGTAGGCTGTAATGCAACAAGTGCATCAGTAACCTTGACGGTAGTAGCCGACCCTGCATTAACAGCAGCCACGCTTACAAATTCATCTATCTGTTCAGGTGGTAGCACCGATGCGGCATCTACTTTAAGTGG
>CANJZE010000026.1 GCA_947479455.1 Bacteroidota bacterium | reverse complement strand
ATAGAAAAACCGAAAATAGTTCGGGGTGTAGCGTTGTTCGGTTAGCGCATCCCGATTTAGCATCGGGAGGGTTTCAGGTTCGCTTGTAACTCACTGATAGAAAAACCGAAAATAGTTCGGGGTGTAGCGCAGTCCGGTAGCGCACTTGGTTTGGGACCAAGGGGTCCCAGGTTCGAATCCTGGTACCCCGACAAAATGAAAGCCATAACAGAAATGTTATGGCTTTTTTGTTTGAGTCAAAACTTGCCTCTTACTTTTTTTTCAATCCGATTATCTTCGCCCACTCAAAATAAAAAGATGTTACAGCTAAAAAATGGAGTTTATGAAATTGGCGATGTTGCTGTTTCGCAACTTTGCGATAAGTACGACACGCCTTTGTATGTGTACGACACAGGAATGATGGAAGAGAAATTCAATCTTCTTAAAACTTCTTTTGGCGGAGCAAAGACCAAAATAAAATTTGCTTGCAAGGCGCTCAACAATATTAATGTACTACGTTTTTTCAAAAATCTCGGAGCTGGTTTAGATACAGTTTCCATTCAAGAAGTGTGGACAGGGATAAAAGCAGGCTTCGATCCTAAGGATATTATTTACACGCCCAACTGCGTTTCGCTCGAAGAAATTGAACTGGCTGTTAAGGAAGGAGTACAGATAAACATTGACAACATTTCTATACTCGAACAGTTTGGTCACAAATATGGTTCAAGCGTGCCAGTTTGTATTCGTATCAATCCGCACGTAATGGCAGGTGGTAACATCAATATTTCCACAGGGCATATTGATTCTAAATTTGGAATTTCGATTTATCAAATGCGCCATTTAGAGCGCGTGATTAAGAGCGAAAAAATTCGCGTGAACGGATTGCACATGCACACCGGCTCTGATATTTTAGATGTAGATGTTTTTTTACGTGCAGCTGAAATTTTGTTTGAAGCCACTGAACATTTTAAAGAGTTAGAGTTTATTGATTTCGGAAGTGGATTTAAAGTTCCTTACAAGCCCGATGATTATTATACCGATGTGAAAGAACTCGGAGAAAAACTCACGAGGAGTTTTAAAAATTTCTGCAAAACTTACGGAAGAGATTTAGAGTTGTGGTTTGAACCCGGAAAATTTTTGGTAAGCCAATCAGGAACTTTTTTAGCGAAGGTAAATGTGATAAAACAAACTACGGCTACTGTTTTTGTTGGTGTTGATTCAGGATTGAATCATTTAATTCGACCAATGTTTTACAACTCTTATCACCACATGCTCAATGTTTCAAATCCTGAAGGAACGCAACGCATCTATACAGTGGTGGGTTACATTTGCGAAACCGATACGTTTGGCTGGGACCGCAAAATGAGTGAAGTGCGCGAAGGTGATGTGATTGCATTTCAAAATGCGGGAGCTTACGGATTTACGATGAGCTCAAACTATAATTCGCGTTTTCGTCCTGCTGAAGTTATCATTCACAAAGGCAAAGACTATTTGATAAGAAAACGCGAAACGTTGGATGATTTAATGCGGAATCAGATTGAGGTAGAGTTGAATTCTTAGGAGTTGTCATGTCGAGTGAGGCTCTGCGAAACGAGACATCTTGTATTTGTTCAGAACTAAAATACAAGATTCCTCACTACGGAAACCTTCGTTCGGAATGACAAACTGCCCTTACTTCCCTGAAATAATTCTCCTGCATCTCCAGTTCATGTAATTTACAAGGAACCAGAAATTTTTAAAACTTGGATTAGTAGTTTGCTTGTGGTGATAACGGTAATAAATCTGTTGCATGATTACAGCCAGTCGAAAAATTCCATACACTTCATAAAAAGTAAAGTCTTTTGCCCTGAAATTTATTTTGCTGCAATAGTATTCTACAACTTCGTTGCGGGTGAGCATTCCATCTAAATTAGTTGGTTGTCTTCTTGTTTTGCGCGCTACAAAATCATCATCTGCTTGCACCCAATAAGCTAGCGAGTTTCCTAAATCCATCATCGGGTCACCAATAGTTGCCATTTCCCAATCGAGCACACCAATTATTTTCATTGGGTTTGCAGCATCAAGTACCACATTATCAAAACGAAAATCATTGTGTATTAAACAACTTCTTTCTTCGGTTGCAATATTTGCTTTGAGATAATCCATCACATAATTGCACGATGGCACGTTCCATGTTTTTGCTTTTTTGAAACGTTCCGTCCAGCCATCAATTTGTCGCTTGCAATAACCGGTGCCTTTTCCCAATTCACTCAAACCTGTTGTTTGAATATTCACCTGATGCAGTTCAATCAATTTGTCAATTACGTTTGTACAAAGCACTCGCACATCTTCTTTCGTGAGCGATAATTCTTTCGGCAAACTGGCGCGTGGAATAATACCTACCAATTTTTCCATAATGTAAAACTCTCTTCCTATCAGCGATTCATCTTTACAAAACGCAAGCATGGTTGGCACAGTGTAAACAGGTTTTAGTTTTTGCATAATGCCAAACTCGCGACCCATATCATGCGCGCCTTTTGCTTTCGTGCCTTTTGGCGAAGTGCGTAGGATGTAAGAAATGTTTTCGAAATCTAACTGGTAGGTAAGATTCGAAGCCCCTCCGCGAAACTGCTTGATTTGCAATTCGCCTTTTGTTTCAGGCAACTGTTGTTTTACAAACTCAGAAATTATTTTCTCATCGAGTTTGTCTTCTTCGCGAACTTCTTTGGGTTGGTCAATAAGTTTTTCTGACGAGCCCATCTACACAGATTTATATTTCGCTAACTCAATCCTCGCCACCACTCCCCTATGCACTTCATCAGGTCCATCAGCTAAACGCAAAATGCGCGCGTATGCATACATAGCTGCAAGCGGTGTGTCGTTGCTCATACCTTTGCCTCCGTGCATTTGCATGGCTTCATCAATAATGCGGCAAGCAATATTCGGCACTATCACTTTTATCTGACTCACTTCACTCAATGCGCCTATCGCTCCAACAGTGTCAATTAGAAAAGCAGTTTTCATAACCAGCAATCGCGCCATATCAATATCAATTCTTGCGTTTGCAATAATATCTCTGTTGCCACCCAAGTTCACGAGCGGTTTCCCAAAAGCCACGCGCTCCATACTTCTTTCAATCATCATTTTCAATGCGCGTTCAGCCGCACCAATTTGTCGCATGCAATGATGAATTCTTCCTGGACCCAATCTGCCTTGTGCAATTTCAAAACCTTTTCCAAGCCCTGCAATCACTGCGCTCTTTGGCAGGCGCACATTTTTAAAACTTACTTCACCGTGACCATAAGGCGGGTCGTATGCGCCAAACACAGGCAACATGCGTTCGATAGTTACTCCTGTTGCATCAAGAGGAACTAATACCATTGAATGCCGCAAATATTTATGTTCATCCGGATTCGAGAGCCCCATGAAAATTGCCACTTTACAATTCGGGTTTCCTATTCCTGTACTCCACCATTTTGTTCCGTTCAAAATAATTTCATCGCCATCTTCAGTAATGGTTGCCTGCATGTTTGTGGCATCGCTTGAAGCCACATCTGGTTCGGTCATGCAAAATGCCGAACGAATTTTTCCATCGAGCAATGGCTTGAGCCATTTTTCTTTTTGCTCTTCGCTACCGTATTTCCAAAGCACTTCCATGTTGCCGGTGTCGGGAGCATTGCAATTGAAAATTTCAGGCGCAATCAAAGAGTGCCCTGATATTTCCGCGAGTGGTGCATACTCGGCATTACTCAATCCGCTAATTGGCGGAAGAAATAAATTCCATAGTCCTTCTGCTTTTGCTTTTTGTTTAAGTGCTTCAATTCGCTCATCGGGTTTCCACGTTTTCCAATTGCCATTGTCAAAGCGGGTTTCTTTCAGCAAAATACTTTCGAGTGGAAAAACATGCTCGTGCATAAACTTCTCCATACGCTGCATCATCTCTTTTGCTTTAGGGCTATGTTCAAAATTCATGATTGATAATTTTCCGCAAAATACAAAAACAGAAAACTTTGCATTTCTTTTCTCTTCGCTAATTTTAAATTCGTTACATGATTCAATGGCAACTGAAAACTTTTTCTGCTTTAACTGCGGCTGAACTTTATACCATCATGCGTATTCGTCAGGAAGTTTTCATTGTTGAGCAGACCTGCCCTTATCTCGATGCCGATGGAAAGGATATTTACTGCCATCATTTACTCGGTTATGAAAGAAACGAACTGGCGGCTTATTCACGTTTGGTTCCTCAAAAAATAAGTTACGATGAAGTTTCCATGGGCAGAGTAGTAACTGCCATAAAATTCAGAAGAAAAAATTTTGGTAAACTGCTGATGCAGCAATCCATTGAAGAAATTGAAAAGCTGTATGGTAAAGTTCCCATACGAATAGGTGCGCAGGCATATCTCAAAAATTTCTATGAAGGTTTTGGATTCGTTGATTTGAATGAACCATACCTAGAAGACGGCATTCCGCATTTGATTATGCTACGAAGTGCCGAATAACTTCTCATTCCAATTTGTCGCGTTACTTTTTACTTTTAAGTCGCAATGATATTTGACCAAACTTTCCGCAACATTAATCGCACCCGCGAAATTCTCGGCATTCTCATCAAGTACGGCTTCGAAGATTTCATAGCCAACTCTACGCTTCGAAATTTAGTTACTGAAAGCATGCGCATAAAATGGTTACGCGATGAAAAGCCTGTAATGTCGTACACCCGTTACGAGCGCATTCGTATGGCGGCAGAAGAACTTGGTCCTACGTTTGTCAAGCTTGCGCAAATTCTCAGCAATCGTCCTGATATTATTCCTGAAGCATTGGTAAAGGAATTTGAAAAATTACAAGACCGTGTTCCGCCTTTTGAATTTTCGAAAGTGAAAATTATTGTAGAACAGGAAACGGGAAAGCAACTCAGCGAAATGTTTGAAGAGTTTAATGAAGTGCCTATGGCTTCAGCTTCGATTGGTCAGGTGCATAAAGCAAAGTTGAGAACAGGCGAAGAAGTAGTAGTTAAAATTCAGCGACCGAATGTGGCGGAGATGATTGAGCAGGATTTGAGCATTGTAAAAGAAGCGGTGCGCAGAATGGATCGCTACATGAAGAAGCAAGGCGTGCTGAATGGCGAAGAAGTTGTTCGTGTGTTTGAGCGGGCCATCACTAAAGAATTAGATTATCAAAACGAAGCGCGCAACATTGACCGCTTCCGTACTACATATCGCCATCGCACAGATTTTTACGTGCCGAAAGCTTATCGTGAATTCAGTACGGGCAAAGTTTTGATTATGGAGTTTATGAAGGGTTGTAAAATTACTGACATAGAACAGCTCAAGGCATGGAATCTGAGCCCCGCACGAATTGTAGAAAAGGGAATGGATATTTATTTGTCACAAATTTTTGAATTCGGATATTTTCATGGCGACCCGCATCCGGGAAATATTTTGGTGAATGAAGAAGGCACGATTATTCTTTTGGATTTTGGAATGGTTGGGCAGTTGATGAAGAAAGATAAATATGCCTTTGCTGGAATTTTTATTGCCATGAGCAAATACGATGCGCGCGAAATGGCAGCTCAAATGCGCAAGCTCGCGGTAGAAGATAACATCACCGATATGCGTCAATTCGTTTATGATTTAAACGACATGATTGAAGACTACGCACACCTCGATGTAAGCGAAAGTTCTATTCAGGATGTTATTCAGCGCTTGCAAAAAATTATGTACGATTACCACATCACCGTACCGGGTGGCGTGTTTCTTATCTTCCGTGCATTCGCCATCCTTGAAGGAATTGGTAAAAAAATGCATCCCAATTTTAAAACGTACGAATTTATTCGTCCTTATGGTCAAAAATTATTGACCGAACAATTAAAGCCCGAAAATTTAGCACAAGAAGCCGGACAACGCTTGTCGAATATGTCAGCATTCCTAAATAGTTTTCCTATTGAACTTCGGGGAATCCTTCAACAAATCTCAAAAGGGAAATTACACAGTGAAGTAGAGTTGCAAGGATACGGTTACGCGTTGAAAAAATGGGACAACATCAGCACTCGCATGTCGCTCACGTATATCATCTGTGCTTTGATTATAGGCTCTTCTATTGCATTACTGCCTACCACTTATCCTGAGGATATGAAATTTTATTACGGCATCAACAAATGGAGTTTTATGGGCTATTCTTTTGCCGGTGTGTTCTTTGTGATTTGGCTTTATGGTATTTTGCGAAGACAGGTTTATAAATAAAATTACAAACACACAGCAGATGAATTTATTATCTGCTGTTTTTATTTTCAGCCAACATGATACCCGATAAAAATAATTCCAACAACTATCTCAAATACTCCGGCATTGGTTTTCAGATTGCAGGAACAATTGGCGCGGGCGTGTTTATAGGATACGAATTAGATAAATGGCTGCATACATCGCAGCCATATTTTACCTTGGGTCTCGCACTTCTTTTTGTTCCTCTGGGTTTATACTTAGGCCTGCGAGAATTTTCAAAGAAGAAATGATTTTTCTACTTGTTGCTTTCTTTTAAGTAATGGTCGAGCGCAACCACAATGGTTGGAGTATGATTCAGTGGTGCCATTAAATGAAGTTTCAATCCTTTGTTAATAATGGAATCGGCAGTAGTTTTTCCGTAGGCAGCAACTCTTATTTTCTCTTGCTTAAATTTTGGAAAGTTATGGAACAGAGAATTGATTCCGGTAGGGCTGAAAAAAATTATCATTTCATAATCACTTGGACGAATCGCTTTCAAATTGTTCGGCACTGTGCGAAACATAATGCCTTCCATATAATTGAAACTGTTGGCTTCTAAGAACGCAGGTATCTCATCCTTCTTGGTCTCTGCGCAGATGTATAAAAAGCGGGTAGCTTCTTTATGCTTAATCAATAGCATGCGCAACTCTTTGTTGTTGTTCATGTCGCCAAAAAATACTTTTCGTTTTCTGTATTGCGTATATTTCTGTAAGTAAAGTGCAATAGCTTCTGACGTACAAAAGAATTTTGTTTCCTGACTCATCTTTACCCGTAACTCATCGCAAATGCGAAAGAAGTGGTCAATAGAATTTCTACTGGTGAAAATAATTCCACTGAAATCGTTCAGCACAATGCGTTGCTTTCTGAAATCCTTTCCGGGAACTCCTTCTACTGTAATGAAAGGTTGAAACGTAAATTTTACTCTGTATTTAGCGGCTAAATCGTAGTAAGGTGATTTAGGTCCTTCGGGTTGCGGCTGTGCAACTAAAATATTTTTGAGCTTGGTCTTATTGTCTTTGGAAATGAACTCTGCAAAGTTTTTCTCAGGGCGGTGGGGAATTATAATCTGAGGTTTAACTACTACTGGCTTGGCTAAAAAAGAAGTAGCACTCTTTTCAGGTGATATCACATCAGCCTTTTTAACGAGAGTGCTACTACTGTTGGATGTTTTGCCGCCCTTACTCAATTTCTTCTTAGAAGAAATATCACTGGCAGCTTTTTTTGAAGTTGTCCGCTTACTTATTTTTTTTTTGCGGCTTTCTTCTTAGCTGGCTTTTTTGCAGCTTTTTTTGCGGCTTTCTTTTTTGTTGCCATGGTTTAGTTAATTGTTTTAGTGAACAATTTGATACATAGAAACATCATTGATATTTCTATGCAACAAACGTAAATAAAAAAGTGATACACGCTGCTGTACAACAATTTGAATCCTGTGGATAACCCTCGCCATAACAGTAACAACAAAAATATCATGATGATGAAGAGCGTGATAAAAAAAATAAAATCAAAATATTTTTCTGCAGCAGCATAAAAAATAAATAGCGCGGGAATCAGCGTCAATCCTAATGTTTTGCAGATGATGGAAAATTGAAACGCGTACTCATTACATACATCTTTCAATTCAAAAATATTACCAATGAATTTCAACGCAAACAATTTTCCAACGTAAAAAAATGTGAATAAAAAATTTAAAAAAAATATAGAAGAGAAATTTTCGAGCGATGAAATGTGATAGTACTTCACAAAAACAAATCTTAAGTATAAACTTATTACAACAATAAAATTCAAATGCAGCACGAATGAAGAGAGAGAAATTTCTCCTGACTGTGTTCTGAAAATTTGATGCGAAAGATTTTGATTGACAACGGACTGAAGTGTTTCTTCCAACTCTTTACTAAAAGCAGTTTTGATATACGTAAGTGCAGCAAGTAACACTAACAGCATAATAAATACGGTGACGTTGTGATAAGAAGATTTGTATTGCTCAATATCATTCACCATTGGTTTGTTCTCGCTCAGCAGCAGTGATTGAAAACCGTTGAAAGGAAATTTAGCGGAGAGCGAAGCAGAGTCAGTTGCTAAATACCCAATGGGAAAATGCGAAAGCATAGTTGAGTCATTGCCTTGAGAAAAGCAACTAATCGAAAAAAACAGGATAAGAATACACGAGCAAAATTTTCTGCGCACTAAAAATAATTGATGTAGCCAAAATGAATTTTAGCCGACTTGATGGTAATTTTGTTGTCTAACTGTTTTCCCATAGCATACGTAATTCCGAAAATCCCCACTTTAGTTTCAATCCCCGCAGCCACACCGAAACCAAAAGGAAAATCAACCGGTCCATTTCCTACTCTTGAATCCTGCACAACTGCTGCGTTGAAGAAAGCGCCAAAGTATGAATTCTTCGAAAGCAGAAAACGATATTCAAGATTTGCCATAGCGTAATAGGGAGTAAAAATACTTTGGTCGTCAAAACCCCGCAAAGAATTTACTCCTCCCAATCTGAATTTTTCATTATCGAGAATGTTACGGGTGAAATAGTATTTACCTTCAACAGAAGTTTTGATGGTGTGCCTTGGTGCGAGCCGCCAGTACTTGTCTATTGCTAAACCCAAACGAAACTGAAACGTTTTCAAATGAGCCGTGTCGTAAAGGAAACTAAAGTTGCCACCCGTTAATTCGTCTTTCAATCCCAGTATGTTGTTATTCTTCTTAATCTGCTTTACTCCTGCAGACCCTTCTGCTTTTAAAACATAACCCGAAGTAGGATTAAAACGATAGTCGAGTTTTTGTAAAAAATATTCCAGGGCAAATTCATTGGTATTGAGGTCGAGAATGCGCGGCAGTGAGCGCGTTTGTTTAACGTAAGCGGTATCAACGTTTGTAACGATGGTGGTGTGTTGTCGCAACGATGCTTTTAAATAGTTGCTGCCGATAATTTGGTATTGAATTCCGTAGTCGCCATTTAAATCGAGATAAGAAGTATCGCGCTTATAAAGTTCGAAGCGCGCGCTGATGCCAAGCGGCAAGCCAACTAAGTAGGGATACGAAATACGGACATCGAGCTGTTGTGTTTTGGGTTGTAATTTTTTCCACTGCAGAAAAAAATCTTCTCCCATACCAAACGGGCTTACTAAATGAATATGCGCTTCACCTGTTATTAAAAGTTTTTGACCTGATGAGCCTGGAAGTAATCCGAGTAACAAATCAAAGTCACTGGCTTTGCGGTCTTTCAAAAACACATTCACTTTTGCTTTGCCGTTTACAAACTCAATCGTATGCGGTTGCACTGATTCGATAAAGGAAAGTTCACTTAACCGTTGCCTGATTCGTTTTACGTTGGCTTCGTTGTATGGCTTGCCGGGTTTTATTCCCAAATAATTTTTGAGGAATGCGCGCTTGATTCTTGTCTTCCCGAAAATGCGAACGGAGTCGAATTGAATTAACTCGTTCTTTTGTAAAAATATTTTGGCTGAATAAGAATTTTGGTAGGCTGTAAAGCTGTCGAGTCGCACTGTTGCAAACGGGTAGCCAGAATTTTCGCACTCATGTAATAATCTTGATTTCACCAATTCGGCTCCACCAACAGAAATCGGTTTCTGACTTAACACGGCACTCTTAACTCCCGCGTTTCCGAGAAGCGATACATCTACGTTGCCATTCTTTAAAATGAGGTTATCGAACTTGTCGCCTACATACATATATATATGAGCGTGTGTGCTGTCGTTTACCATGCTGTCAATAGAAGAAGCGAGGTAGGCAAACGAACGCAGTTGATGAAGCAAATCGTTGGCTTCGTTAACCGCAAGAACAGAATCTTTGAAATGAGTTCTGTAAGAAAATTTTTTGGTAAAGAATTCGCTCGGTTTGTCGCTGCAAATCACCTGTAACGAATAATTATTCTGGCTGAAAGAAAATTTCAGCAGCAACAAAAAAAGGATGGTCGCAAACTTTTTCATTTGATGTGGCTAAGATAACGCCAACTGCTACATTTGATTTTGTTTTTAATAATCAATTATCACACCTCGACATTGGCTGGCATCTACATACATATTCCTTTTTGCAAACAGGCTTGCAACTACTGCAATTTTTATTTCAGCACATCGCTGGGGAATAAGGACAAATTTATACAGTCACTGCTTCGCGAAATAGAATTGAGCAACGGTTACCTGCAAGGCGAAAAAATTGAAACACTGTATTTAGGCGGAGGCACTCCAAGCCAATTGACGATTGGTGATTTAAAACTGCTCTTAGAGAAACTTCAATCCGTGTATGATTTGAGTTCAGTTCAGGAATTTACGATAGAAACAAATCCTGATGATTTGACAGAGGAGAAAATCAAGGAGTTAAGCGAATTGAAAAAATACGGACTCAATCGTTTTTCAATTGGTGTTCAATCTTTTTTTGATGAAGATTTAAAATACATGAACCGCGCGCATAATGCCGAAGAAGCTATTGCTTCTATTAAAAGAGTGCAAAACGCAGGATTTGAAAACATCACTATTGATTTGATTTACGGCACGCCAACTATGAACGATGAATACTGGAAAAAAAATCTTGACATAGCTTTTGAATTAAACGTTCCGCACATTTCTTCTTATGCGCTTACCGTTGAACCCAAAACATCTTTGGACAAAAAGATATTGAAAGGGGAGTCTAAACCTGTTGATGAAGAGCAATCTGCCCGACAGTTTAAAATGCTGATGGATGAAATGCGCGGTCACAATTTTGAGCAGTATGAAATTTCAAATTTTGCACGCGATAAAAAGCATGCAATACACAATTCCAATTACTGGTTCGGCAAAAAGTATTTGGGACTTGGTCCTTCGGCTCATTCATTCAATGGCGTTTCAAGAAGATGGAATGTTTCGAACAATATCAATTACATCAATTCGCTGGAGAAAAACGAATTGAACTTTGAAGAAGAGATTTTGACTGAAGCACAAAAAGTGAATGAGAAAATTATGATTTCCCTTAGAACAATGTGGGGCTTCTCAATTACGAATTACGAATTACGAATTACGAATGAAATACAAAGAAGTCTTCAACAGATTGATGCTGCTCATTATACTTTCGAAAACGGCATTTTGAGATTGACGGATGAAGGAAAGTTTTTTGCCGATAAAATTGCTGCTACATTGTTTATTGACGAAGTGGAATAGTTAGTTTATTTTCGAAGCATGAACTATCAGGAAATTATAACTGTAGAGCCGGGCAAGAGAGGAGGCAAACCTTGTGTAAGAGGTATGCGCATAACAGTGGGTGATGTGTTAGGTTGGCTCGCATCGGGTATGACTCACGAAAATATTATTGAAGATTTTCCCGAACTTACAAATGAAGATATACTTGCCTGCCTCGACTACGCAGCACATAAAGAGCAAAATGTGAAAGTGCTTTTATGAAGTTGTTGTTAGACCAAAACATCTCCCACAGAGTTGTAAAGCTTATTGAACAACATTTTCCTTTTGCCTCAAGCGTTAAACAAGAGGAGTTGACAGATGCAAATGATGTTACCGTTTGGCAACATGCTAAACAAAACGGATTTGCAATAGTCACTTTTGACGAAGACTTCTTCAATATTCAAATGGCTAAGGGCTTTCCTCCAAAAATAATTTGGTTCAAAACCGGAAATATTTCCAATAAACAAGCAGCAGATTTTTTGATTGCTCAGAAAGATATGATTACATCTTTTATTTCTGACGAGGCATATCATAATGAAGGTTGTCTTGAACTTTTTCTACTTAGCCCCAAATAAATTCATGGCAATTATAAAACCGTTTAAAGCAGTCCGTCCCAAAACTGAATTGGCTGCACAAGTAGCTTCACTTCCTTACGATGTAATGAATACACGCGAAGCACGTGAAATGGCAAAAGGAAATCCATTTTCATTTTTGCATGTGAGTCGGGCAGAAATAGATTTTCCTGAAAACACCGACGAGCATTCGCAGGAAGTCTATAATAAGGCGAAAGAAAATTTCTCCCAATTCATTTCCGATGGCGTTTTGTTTCAGGAAGACAAACCACTCCTATATATATATGCGCAGGTAATGAATGGACGCAGACAGATTGGTTTGGTAGCTTCTTCTTCGGTAGAAGATTATTTTAATGATGTCATCAAGAAACACGAATTCACACGCCCCGAAAAAGAAGAAGACCGTATCCTTCACATGAAGACCGTGCAAGCACATGTGGGTCCTATATTTCTTACTTATCCAAAAAACAAATCGGTTGATGAAATTGTGAACGTAATTGTTTCATCACAAAAACCCGTTTATGATTTTACAGCTACCGATAATGTGCAGCATACCGTTTGGGTGGTGAATAATGAAAATCAAATTGTTCAACTCGTTTCACTTTTTGAAAAAGAAATTCCATTTACATACATAGCCGATGGTCACCATCGCACTGCATCGGCTGCTAAAGTGGGCTTGAAGCTGAAAAGCCAAAATCCGGATCATAACGGAACCGAAGAGTATAATTTTTTCCTTTCCGTTTTATTTCCCGATGAGCAATTGGCTATTATGGATTATAACAGAACAGTGAAGGATTTGAATGAATTAGAGAACGAACAATTTTTAGAGAAAGTAAGTTCACGGTTCAATGTTCAAGTTTCAACTTTGGAAAAAGTGAAACCAAGTTCGCTTCATGAGTTCGGAATGTACCTAAACGGAGCGTGGTACAAACTCGAACCAAAAAATGAATTCATCAAACAAGATCCAATCGGAATTTTAGATGTAACTATTCTTCAGGAAAATATTCTAGAGCCGCTGCTTGGAATTAAAGATGTGCGTACCGATAAGCGAATTGATTTTGTCGGTGGAATTCGTGGCTTGAAAGAATTAGAGCGGAGAGTTGACAACGGGGATATGAAAATTGCTTTCGCTCTGTTTCCTGTTTCGTTGAAACAACTAATGGATATTGCTGACAGCGGAAATGTGATGCCGCCAAAGTCAACCTGGTTTGAACCGAAATTAAGAGATGGATTATTTAGTCATCTCTTTTGAGATGATACAATCTTAGCTGTAACGCTTGATGTAAGAATCGTCTTCAATAATATTGCGCAATGAACTGAGGTTTTTGCGAACACTATTGTCAATCATTTTGTCTTCGTATTTGAGCACAAAACCTGCAATCAAGGTTTCGTCAATTACTTCTACTAATTCTACTTCCTTGAGGTTTTCTTTCTTCTTTAATGAAGCAAGAATGCTTTGAACCAGACCGGCATCTAACTTCACTGCCGAAATAATAGTTACCGGAGTAATTCCTTTTATAACGTTGTATTGAACAATAAAAGCACTCACCATATCGTGAAAGTGCGACTCTCTTCCCTTCTTAATCATTAAGGTCATAAAACGGAAAAGCAATTCGTGCACTCTACTTTCAAACAACTTCTTCACCACCGCTAATTTTTTATCGGCAGGAATAATCGGGCTCTTGAACATCAACTTCAAATCGCGGCTGCCTTCAAAAATTGCATCGGTGGTTTGAATGTCCTTGTAAACTTCACTCAACAAACCTTTCTCTTCAGCACGCTGAATAAGTGATTTGGCATATCGGGTAGCTAATCTGTGTGAGCTCATAATTCGAATTTGAGAATTCGAGAATTCGAGAATTCGGGAATGAAATTCAATTTCAAATTTCCGAATTTCCGAATTTCCGAATTAATTTAAGTTGGATTCTTTCGCCAGTTTGTTTACAAACTCTACTTGTTCTGAATTGCCTTTAAGTTCTTTGCGAATTACTTTCTCTGCAATTTCCAGAGCCATCAAACCAACTGAGTTCTTAATTTCAGCAATAGCCGCTTTCTTTTGAATTTCAATTTCGCGGAACGACATCTGAATTTTTTCTTCCGCTTCTTTTTGTGCGCGGGCAACAATATCTGTCTTTACTTTTTCTGCTGCTTCTTTTGCTTCATGCAAAATTTTATTTCTCTCTTCTTTTGCCTGATTCAAAAGCTCTTCGTTTTTCGCTACCAACTGACTCATTTCAGCACGTGCTTTGTTGGCTTCGTTCAATGAGTTTTCAATGGTTTGCTCACGCTCTTTAATCATTGCCAGAATTGGTTTCCAGGCAAACTTGGTGAGAATGAAAAGGAGAATACTGAATGTAACACACATCCAGAAAATAAGTCCTATCGCGGGTTTTACTAATTCCATTTTAAATAAATTTCAAAGTTTAAAAATCAAAAATCAAAGAAAAAATTCGGGTAACTAAACCAACCGTTTTCGTTACCCGAAAGAATTTTGATTAGCTCTTGAATACGACCAAGAGACCAACCACCATAGCGAAGAAAGCCGCACCCTCTACAAGGGCAGCAGTCAAAATCATGTTAGAACGGATGTCGTTGATAGCTTCTGGCTGACGAGCGATTGACTCAAGGGCGCCTTTACCAATTTGTCCGATACCAACACCTGCTCCAAGAGCGGCAACGCCTGCACCAAGTGCTGCAATTCCGTAACCGATTCCAAGACCTTCTGCTAATAATACTGTGTTAAGCATGTTGTTTGATTTTAAAAGTGAATGAAAGAGTTGAATATTTTTTTGTTAGAAGCTGGAAGTCCGAAGTCCGAAGAAGTTCATTCGTATTTCGTATTTCAAGTTTCATATTTTTTTTAATGATGTCCTTCTTCAAGTGCGCTACCGAAATACATAGCGCTCAACAAGGTGAACACATACGCCTGTAAAAATGCAACCAGCAATTCGAGCAATCCCATAAATACTGTAAACGCTACTGATACAACGCTTACTCCCAATCCAGCTCCGGCACTCATTTCACCAAAAATGAAAATCATAGCGAAGAACGAAAGTGCGATGATGTGACCTGCTGTCATGTTTGCAAACAATCGTATCATCAATACAAATGGTTTTAAGAACACGCCAAGAATTTCAATAGGGGTAAGAATAATGAGCACTGCCTTTGGAACGCCCGGCATGGCAAAAACGTGATGCCAGTAATGTTTTGTTCCGTTGATGGTGGTAATTACAAAAGTGATAACCGCCAATACCATAGTGAAGGCAATGTTTCCTGAAAGGTTTGCACCACCCGGCATAATTGGAATTAAGCCCAATAAATTGTTGAACAGAATTAAGAAGAACACCGTCAATAAATACGGAACAAACTTTTCATACTTTTTACCGATGCTTGGTTTAGCAACTTCATCGCGAATGAAAATGATGAGTGGTTCCATAAACGATTGCAAACCGCTTGGAGCTTTGTTCGGGTTCTTTTTGTAAGCGTTTGCAACAGAAAGAAAAATCCAAAGCAAACAGGTAACGCTGAATAAAAGCGTAGCTACATTTTTGGTTATAGAAATATCAATAATGCTCGCAGTAGCTTCTTCATCTACTTCACCGGTTTCATTAACAGCTACTACATGTTGCTCCTCTAACTTGTAACCATTATACACTGCATGTCCGTGTTCAAATTTGTTGGATAAAAAACAATCGAAACCACGATTAGAATAAAGTATTACAGGCAGCGGAAGTGACACGGCATGTTCGCCTTCGCCCAAAATATGCCAGTCGTGCGCATCACTGATGTGCTCGATAATCATCTTGCCGGCATCGAATTTTGTTTCCGTTTTTGTTTCGTGATGTTCAGCAGTTTCTTCAGCAAATGCCGAAACAGAAAACGAAGCTAAAACAGCGATGAAAGCCGCTGTGAGTATATGTTTGAAGGATGATTTTGGAGTATTGTTCATGACCGTTTTTCAAAAAGCGGTGCAAACATAAAAGAATATGGGAATTGAGGAAATGATTGAGAGAGAAAAAGTAACAACTATGCCTTTACCACATTTCGAAGACGGTTACACTTTTCCAAAAGATTTTCGAGTTCATTAAGTGGCAACATGTTAGCCCCATCGCTCAATGCCGATTTTGGATTGGGGTGTGTTTCAATAAACAAGCCATCAACTCCTACGGCAATTGCGGCAGCGCAAAGGGTTTCTATAAATTCGGGTTTGCCCCCGGTTACTCCTGCCGATGTGTTGGGTTGTTGTAAACTATGTGTGGCATCGAGTATTACAGGCACGCCAAATTTTTGCATCAACGAAATATTTCGAAAGTCTACCACAAGGTCGTTGTAACCGAATGTAGTACCACGCTCCGTAAGCAGAATATTTTGATTACCGGTGCTTCGAACCTTCTCCACCGCAAAACCCATACTATCGGAAGAAGCAAATTGTCCTTTCTTAATGTTCACTCCCTTTCCGCCTTTTCCTGCGGCTACTAACAAATCGGTTTGCCGACATAAGAAAGAAGGTATCTGAAGATAATCTGCTACCGATGCTACTTCGTTTACTTCATGCGTTTCGTGAACGTCAGTCAAAACCGGAATGCCGAAATGATTTTTTACATCTGCTAAAACGCTTAGTGCTTTATCAAAATCAATTCCTGTAAATGATTTAACACTGGTGCGATTTGCCTTTTTGAAAGAGCTTTTGAAAATGTATTGAATGTCAAGTTTTTTGCAAATGGTCGAAACCGTTTCTGCCACTTCAAAACAAATTTCTTTGTTCTCGATAGCACAAGGACCCGAAATGAGGATCAGTTTTTTGTTCGCTGACATAATTGACAAAACCGTTGTTTTTGTTCTGCTACTTTTTAGTTCCTAAATACCCTCCGTGATGACGCTTCAAAAATTCTTCTTTTGTAAAACCAATTTCTTCCATAACGAGAACGCACAACACATCGCCCAATGCCAACATAGCTGTAGTAGATGAAGTAGGTGCCATACCCAAGGTGCACGCTTCTTCTACTTTACCAATTGAAAGTGCCACATCGCTCATTTGCGCAAGTTCAGAATCTAAATGCGCAGTGATGGTAATTACTTTAAATGCAGAAGAATGCAACACCCGTGCTAGTTGAACCAATTCTACTGACTCGCGCGTTTTGCCCGAGTTCGAAAAAATGAGAAGTACATCTTTGTCATCAATTAAACCAAGGTCTCCATGTTGTGCTTCACCGGGGTGAAGATACACAGCGGGCGTACCTGTAGAAGAAAAAGTAGCTGCTGTTTTGCGCGCAATAATTCCTGCTTTGCCAATACCGCTACAAACCACTTTGCCTTTTAGCTTGGCAAGCAAGTCAACCGCAGTCAACAAACTTTCGCTCAACGGTATATTTTTTACCGCTTCGCTTTCTGCGAGGAGAATTTCACGGGCGCGTTTCAGTTTGTCGGTCATGATGTTTTATTAAACGGCAAATCGCAAATAAATTTCAATGATGCTGCGAAGAAAGAATATTTGAAATGATTTTAGTTCGGGCTTACTATTTTTTAGCCACTTCAGATTTTTCAACCCGCATGCCAAAACTTTTAATGTAGCCAAGAGGATTCACACGCATATCCTGCGAAATTTTGAAACTGTATTTTCCCATGGTAGGAAAAAAAGCATTCTGCTGAATAGGAATTTGAATATCGCAGTTATCGCCAAGGCAATCGCCATTCCAATGTCCATCGGGTTCTGAAAGAACCAGGTTCACTCTTTTCTCAAACTGTTTGCCATCAGGAAAAGTGGTTTCAATTTTCACCCACATGTTTCGCCATTCAAAATTGAACGAGTGGCGAACGCTGAGCAAAATATTGTAGTTGATAGTGGTGTCTTTTATTTCGGCAACAAAAGTTTTTGCATCGGCATAATCCCATTGGTCGCTTTTGAACACTTCGTTTTTCTCCAGCACTACATTTTTATCGCACGAAACCAGCAATGAGCAAATGAGCAAATGAGTAAATGAGTAAATGAAAAACTTAGGAGAGAATTTCATGGTTTTTAATTGTCGTGTCACCACTTTATTTTCTCTTGTCGCGGTTTTGAGAGTTGCCCTTTCCGCGATTGCGTTGGTTATTGCTTCTGCGTTTTTTGCGCTCTTTATCTTCTAAAGTGGAAAGTGTAACCTGACCAACCAAATCCTCGTGTTTGCTTTCGTCCACCTTTATGTTTTCAATAATGGCGAAGTCAAGTAGGCTCTTTGGTTTTTTTCCGCTTTTGTTCATAGCCAAAAGTTCCTTTACATCAACCACATCAAGGCGAATAAAGTTCCCTTTTTGCTCGGCATATTCATATACCAATTGTCTTTTCAGAATATCTGTTTTGCGAAGCCACGCAATGCCTTCTTCTGTTTCAATTTTATCGGTCTGTCTTGGAAAACCCTTTAGCGCATCGTTGTAAGTATCCAATTCATAATTTAAACAGCATTTCAATCTTCCGCATTGCCCGCTCAACTTATCGGTATTCAGCGCGAGGTTTTGATAACGCACTGCCGAAGTGGTAACCGATTTAAAATCGTTCAACCAAGTGGAACAACATAATTCTCTACCGCAGGTTCCAATACCGCCCACTCGCGCGGCCTCCTGACGTGCACCTATCTGACGCATTTCAATTTTTACTTTGAAATCGCGCGCATATACTTTTACTAATTCACGAAAATCAACGCGACCATCGTGCGTGTAAAAGATAGTTACCTTTTTGTTATCGCCCTGGTACTCTACATCACCAATTTTCATTTCGATGCCGATTTGACGAGCCATAGCACGGGCACGCACCAGCGTTTCCTGTTCTTTACTTCGCGCGTCTAAAAAATTATTTACATCGTGCTCATTGGCTATGCGCAGAATATTGCGGATGGTATCATCGCGCTCGGTTATTTTGCGTTTTTTCATTTGGGCTTTTACCAGTTCGCCACGCAAACTTACCTCGCCCACATCGAAACCCTGTGCGGCTTCCACTACCACTAACTGACCTTTATGAAAATCGAGATTGGAAGGGTTGCGGTAAAATCCTTTACGCGCGCCTTTCTTAAAACTTATTTCAACGATATTGAAATTTTCGTTGAACGATATAGGCATTTCGGCAAACCAGTCGAAAACATTTACTCGATTGCATCCGCCACTGCTGCATCCTCCTTTTGTTTGGCAACCCGCTACAATTCCATCTTTAGCGGTGGTGCATGTTGAACATCCCATTCTTCTTCATTTATATTGATTCACGAATTTTCAAGTGGACGAAGCTAAAAGAAAATTCGGTTTGAGGTAGCTGAGAGACTGTCATGCTGAGCTTGTCGAAGCCCTTCGACAGGCTCAGGGTGACAAACTGTATACTATGCTTGCTCTGGCTCTAAAACTTTTACTCTGCGGTCGCAAATGGCGTCAAACTCTTCGTGGTAGTTTTTGTGATTGGTGCCCATCATGCGGTCCCATATATTAAAGTATAGACCGTAATTGCAGTTCACATATTTATGGTGCATGTTATGATGAGTGGAAGTGTTGTGCCACTTCGAATAAAAGCGCGTGGTAAATCCTTTTCTGAAAATTTCGAAACCCAAGTGACCACCAATGTTCAAAGCCAGCTGATAAATGCCCCAAATGAAAATGGCCAACGGATGCAGTGGCATCGCAAAAACCATAATGGGCAAAATAAGCACCTGACCCACTGCTTCGAGCGGATGAAAAGCAAAAGCTGCCCATGGAGTTGGGTTTGTACTTTTGTGATGAATGAGATGCACATAAGGGTAAACCTTTTTGTGGTGCATGAAGCGGTGACTCCAGTAGAAATAAGCATCGTGAATGAAAATGAACGCAAAAACAGAAAAAATTAAATAAGCGATAGAGTGCTGATGAATGTCGGTGTAAATTTGTGTGTAGCCGTTTTTTTGAAAGATGAAAACAGAAGTGCCTACAAAAGTAAAAATGAGCATACTCGAAAGCGAGAAAAGAATTTCTCTGCGCATGTGATAGAACTCAGGAAATTTTTGCTGAATCTTAAAACGAAACAACTGCGACTTGAGCAGTACATAAAATATAGTGTAGGGAATTCCTGCAAACAGAAAGTAGCGAACTAAGTCCCAGCCGAAGTGTTGTAAGAATCTTTCAAAAATTTCTGACCACATGCTTTGAATTTTAAATGAACCGCAAACCAAGTTCAATTTGAGGAATAATCAAAATCAAAAGTGACGATGTGACAAGGTGACGAAGGGATGCTTCGACAGGCTCAGCATGACATTGCGGTTAGTTTTACCGTAAAAAATAAATTTCGTGCTCAAGAAAGACTTTGTAGCTTTAGCCAACTAAAACCCATACCCCATGAGAAAGCTACTCCTGCTCCCGTTACTCATGTTTACCTTGCATTCATTTGCCGGATGGGAAATGATGTTTTGCGATTCGGTAGATGAAAAAGGGAACTGCAAAAACAAAAGTGAGAATTTTACTTTTTCTGAAAATCTGAATGCGACTGTATTGCTTTCAAATGCTTCGGGTTTGCAAACCGAAAAAATTTATTTTGAAATTTCGCTGTTAGATACCACTACTTATGCCGAAGAACTCATAAGCACTGAAGAAACAAAAACACAAGCCGCTTCATTATATACAGCACACCCTATTCATTTTGCAAAACGCGGTCACTACGTTGTAAAAGCCCGCGACCAATACAAAGACTATATAACTTCGAGAGAGGTGGAAGTGAAGTAGATTTCACTATTCCTTATCTACCATCACCTTCTCCACGGGATTCGCAATCATCTCGCTGTAAATTTCGCGATTGCGAATAATATCAATGCCTGTAAAAATAGCTGCGCGAAGCGAGTCGTGATTAGCTAAATCTTTTCCGGCAATATCGTAACCCGTGCCATGGTCGGGCGAAGTGCGCACAACATTTAAACCAGCAGTGTAATTTACTCCGCTGCCAAACGAAAGTGTTTTAAAAGGCACCAGCCCCTGGTCGTGATACATCGCTAACACCGCATCAAATTTTCTAAAATGTTGTGAGCCGAAAAACCCATCGGCAGAAAACGGACCTACGGCAAGGATTCCTTTTTCTTTAGCGCGATTTACTGCGGGAGCAATAATGTCTTTCTCTTCTTTGCCTAATAACGAATTATCGCCAGCATGAGGATTTAAACCAAGCACTGCAATGCGCGGCTTGCTGATTAAAAAATCCTGTTTCAAGGTTTGGTTCAGCACTTCGAGTTTGGCAAGAATTAAATTGATGTCAATTTTCCCGGTTACATCTTTTAATGAAACGTGATTGGTCACCAACCCAACGCGCAAGCCATCATCTACCAACAGCATCATACTATTTTCGTTTCCTGCCGCTTTCGAAACATGTTCGGTTTGTCCTGTAAATTCAGGATGGTGCTGACTCATAGAACTTTTATTTACCGGACCGGTAACCAGCACATCAATTTTTTTCTCGACTAAATCTTTTATCCCCGCGTTCAAACAAAGTAGCGCACGCGCTCCTGCTTCAGTGGTCAATTGACCGGGTTGCACCTGCACCGTTTCGTTCCAAACATTTATAATGTTCGGCAACTTCGGATTCAGATTTTCTGTATCCTTCACTTCCTGAATATTGAAATTCTGAATTTTCAATTGTTTGGCGTAAAACGAAATCACATTCTTTTGTCCGTAAACTACCACCGAACAAAAACGGTAAATGCGCTCATCTTCCAGCACTTTAATAATTACTTCTGCTCCAATACCATTGTAATCGCCCAGACTTATTCCTACTTTGTATTTGTTGTTTTCCATGTTTAGGGTTATGTAGTTCGCAGTTCGCGGTTCGCAGCAGTTGTATTACTGCAAACCGTCAACTGCTAACCGTGAACTTCATTAATAATTCTTCAAAAAATCTGTAATCAATCGCACGCCCACAGCCGTTCCGTATTTGCCACGGTAGCTGTCTTCATGCATCAGGTAAGCTGTTCCTGCAATATCAAAATGCATCCAAGGGTAAGCAGTAAAGTGTTCAAGAAATTTTCCTGCAGTGATAGAACCTGAATCTGAGCCGCCCACATTTTTAATATCCGCCACATCGCTCTTTATCATTTCACCGTATTCATCCCATAGCGGAAACTCAATCAGGCGCTCGTAAGTATTGTTGGCAGAAGCAATTAATTTCTTCTTTACACTTTCACTTGCAGTTCCCATAAACGGAGAACCTATACTTCCCGTGGCTGCTTTTGCTGACCCGGTAAGTGTGGCAAAATCAAAAACCAATTCAGGCGAATATTGTTTTGCGTAGTGAAGTGCATCGGCAAGAATCATTCTTCCTTCGGCATCGGCATTCAGCATTTCTACATTCATGCCGCTCATCATTTCTACAACATCACCGGGCACGTAGGCATTCATGCCCGGGCGGTTATCTGTTGCGGGAATTAAACCTACAATGTGAACCGGCAATTTCAATTGCGCAGCAGCAATAAAAATTCCTGCCACGGCAGCGGCACCACTCATGTCGCACTTCATCATATCCATTGAATTACCTGTAGGTTTCAAACTCAAACCGCCTGTATCATATACTACACCTTTGCCCACCAGCACAATCGGCTTTTTATTTTTCGGGCGATAAGCTTTGTATTCCAACACAGTGAATGTTGGTGGGTCAATGCTTCCCTTATTTACCGAAAGCAAACCGCCCATCTTCAATGCTTCAATTTTTTTCTTGTCGAAAACAGTAACGGTGAATCCGTTGTCTTTACCGGCTTGTTGAATTTCTTTCGAAAGTTGCGTAGCCGTTAAATACGAAAGCGGCTCATTAATCAAGGTGCGCGAAAAGAAGTTTGCCGAAATTATTTTCGAAAGTTCTTCGAGCGTTTTTTTGTCGCTGGATTTTGCATCAACGTGAAGCGTTGAAAGCGATTTTTCTTTCTTGTCCTTGGTTTTGTATTTCAAAAACTCATAGTTGCTTAGTGCTGTACCTTCGGCAAAAGCAGCGGTCAGTTTTATTTTACGCGTAGCATTAAATACAGAAGCTTCGTTAATTTTCTTTGTGTTCAGAAATTTGTTGATGGCGTTTCCCGCTTTGCGCGCTGCCTCCAATGCTTTGAACTCTTCTTTTGAAGCATCAATTTTTACAACGCTTAAACTTTTACCGGCAGAAACGAGTTGAAAAAGCGTGTTTCCTTTTTCATCAAAATATTTTTGCGCGGCATCGGCATCTTCTTTTGCCAAACCAAGTGAAGAGATTTTTGTACTGCCGTCAATCAAAATTATTTGATGCGGAAACAGCGTATAATTCTTGCAAATAGCGAGTTGAATATTCATGAGGTGATTTTTAGAGGCGGCTAAGATAAGAACCGCGTTTATATTTGTGGCATATCCAATTTAGACCTCAGCAAAATGATTGTAGAAAAAGTAGATTTGCTTTATGGCGAAGGCTAAAAATTTTGATTTTGAATCATTCACATACAGAGACCATGCTCAGGTAAGAATGTTCGAAAGAAACATAACTACTAAAGAAGTTGAGGAGGCAATTGAGTTTGGCGAAAAAATTGAAGACTACCCGAAGGACAAACCTTTTCCAAGTTGCCTGATGTTTAAAGTAGTTGATAAAAGACCGGTGCATGTGGTTCTGGGAATTAACGGCAAGGAAGGATTTATCATATCTTTGTATGAGCCTTCGTCCGATAAATTTGAAAGAGATTTTAAAACAAGAAAAAAGAAAAAATGAATTGCTGGAAATGCCATCATGGAGTTTATAAAGCGCAAAAAGTAAATGTAAAGTTGGAACGCAACAATAGTATTGTCATTGTGAAAAACGTTCCTTCAAAGGTATGTGACGAATGTGGCGACACTACATACACTTCAAAAACTGTTGAACGCATGCATAAACTCGCCAACAATGCGTTGGAAAATGGATTCGAAATTTCGGTAGTTCAAATGAAAACTGCAGCTTAATTCTGCTGTTGATTTAGGTTTTCGATAACCTGCCACTATTCCCCATGTCAAATCTTCATCTCAAAAAATCGCTCGGGCAACATTTTCTGAAAGACGAGGCCGTATTGCAGAAAATTGCCGATGCCATTGGGGAGATGAGCCGTTTTAAAACAGTGGTGGAGATTGGACCGGGCATGGGCGCACTCACTAAATATTTATTGAAACAAAAGCACGATAATTTTTTTGTGGTGGAATTAGACGACCGCTGGGCAGAGCATCTTTCAAAGGCGCATCCGGCTTTGCGCGGCAAAATTATTCACGAAGATTTTTTGCAAACCGATTTGAATTTTCTGCAAAGCCCTTCGCACATCGTGGGCAATTTTCCTTACAATATTTCTTCGCAAATTGTTTTCCGCATCATTGACGAGCGCGAAAAAGTAGAGATGATGACGGGCATGTTTCAGAAAGAAGTGGCGCTTCGCATTGCTGCCAAACACGGCTCCAAAGATTACGGAGTAACGAGCGTGCTTACACAGGCATACTACGATTGTCATTACCTGTTTGATGTTACTCCAGACTGTTTCGACCCGCCACCGAAAGTGATGAGCGGCATTATTCAGTTGAAAAGAAAGGAACGGAAAACGCTGAACTGCGATGAAGTGCTGTTTAAGAAAATTGTAAAAGCCGCTTTTAACCAACGCAGAAAAACTATGCGCAACAGTTTGAAAGACTACACTGCCGGAAAAGAAATTGCTGCGCTTGATATTTTCAATCTTCGCCCTGAACAAATTTCGGTGGAGCAGTTTATGGAGCTCACTAATCTTATTCAACAGAGTTGAAATGGAATCCGCAATACTCAATACTAAATACTCAATACTAATCACCGATGAAGTCCACCCTTTGTTAAAAGAAAGTTTAGAAAAAGACGGCTGCACGGTGAACTATCGTCCTGATATTAATGAAGAAGAAGTTTTAGAAATTATTTCGCGCTACAACGGTTTGCTGATTAACAGCAAAGTGTTTGTGGGCAAAGAAATACTCGACCGCGCTGCTCAACTCAAATTTGTTTGCCGCATAGGCTCGGGTTTAGATACCATTGATTTGGATTATGCCAAACAAAAAAACATAATTGTGTTCAACTCGCCCGAAGGCAATCGCAATGCAGTGGCAGAACATGCACTTGGTTTGCTGCTCAACATCATGAACAACATTTCCATTGCAAATGCGCAAGTGAAAAACAAGCACTGGATTCGCGAAGCCAACCGTGGAAATGAATTGAGCGGAAAGGCAATTGCTATGATTGGTTACGGCAACACCGCGCAGGCATTCGCAAAAATTCTCAAAGGCTTCGATGTAAAAATTTTGGCTTACGACAAATACTTGAACAATTTCGAAAACCAATCTTCGCTCGAAACCATTTTTGAGCAGGCAGAAATATTAAGCATTCATCTTCCTTTGACTGCCGAAACAAAATACATGATGGACTACAGTTTTCTTTCTTCTTTCAAAAAACCAATTTGGTTGATTAATACCTCGCGCGGCAAAGTTTTGCGCACTGCCGATTTGCTTTTGGCTTTGAATGGAGGGAAAATTATTTCTGCCGCACTCGATGTTTTAGAAAATGAAAAACTAAATTCAATGAGTGAAGAAGAACGTAAAGTCTTCGAACAATTGATTGCCGATAAACGCATCTTACTCTCTCCTCACATTGCAGGATGGACACATGAAAGCAAAAAGAAAATTGCAGAAGTGCTACTTGAAAAAATTAGAGCCATACATTAAGCCTATCTGCAGCAGTTTTGAAATTCGGTATTGAAACCTATATTCGCACCAGATTTATTGAGAAAGAGGGGACGAGAGTCCCCTCTCTTATTTTTAAAAAGTGTCTTCCAATGCCCTTCACATCATTGGTGAAGGAGGACGAAAGACCGATGAGGAATATGAACTTTGAAGAAGTAAAAAGCAAGATTGAGGAGTGGGTGAAACCACTGTTGAACGAGAAAAACTTATTTCTGGTCGACATTAAGTTTCCGATGGGCAGGCAGATTGATGTTTACATTGACAGTGATGAAGGAATTCATATTTCGGAATGTGCAGAGGTTAGCCGCTTTCTTGAAAAGCTTTTAGACGAAAGTGGTTTGGTTCCCGAGAACTATATTCTCGAAGTATCGAGCCCGGGAATGGATAACCCGCTAAAAGTGCCCAGACAATATAAGAGAAGAATAGGACGAATTCTGGAAGTGCTTAAAACAGACGGCAAACAAATTGAGGCGCAGTTGATTGAAGCAGATGAGGAGAAAATAAAATTGAGAGAGGTTGTAGAGGAGAAGAAGAAAAAGAAGTCCGAAGTCCGAAGTCCGAAGTCTGAACTGGAACAGCCGAAGGAATATGAGTTACGATTTGATGAAATAAAAAAAGCATTGTTGCAATTCAAGTTCTAATTACTAATTACTATTTACTCATTTAAAAGTATAAATCTTCAAACACAAAATTTAAAACCATGAACAGTTTAGAACTGATTGACTCGTTTAGCGAGTTCAAACAAATGAAAAATATTGACCGTCCTACCATGATGAAAGTTTTGGAGGATGTGTTTCGCACTTTGCTTCGCAAAAAATATGGCGACACCGATAACTTCGACATTATCGTAAATACCGATAAAGGCGATTTGGAAATTTGGCATAAACGCGAAATCGTAGCGGATGATGCAGTTGAAAATCCGATTACGCAAATTGCTTTGAGCGAAGCGCAATTGATTGAAGAAGATTTTGACATTGGTGAAGAAACCTATGAAAAAATTGAGTTGGAAAGTTTTGGCCGTAGAGCAATTTTGGCGGCACGCCAAACGTTGGCATCGCGTGTAGGCGATTTGGAAAAAGATGAAGTGTTTAAAAAATACAGTGAGCGCGTAGGCGAAATTCTTTCAGCCGAGGTTTATCAGGTTTGGAAAAAGGAAATCCTTTTGCTTGATGAAGAAGGCAATGAATTGTTGCTTCCTAAATCAGAACAAATCAAGGTTGATTTCTTTAAAAAGGGAGAAACTGTAAGAGCGGTGGTAAAGAAAGTTGACTTGCGCAATGGAACTCCGGTAGTTATTCTTTCAAGAACCGACAATGCTTTTCTTGCTAAATTGATGGAAGCGGAAGTGCCGGAAATTTTTGACGGATTGATTGTGATTAAACAGATTGTTCGTGAGCCGGGTGAAAAAGCAAAAGTGGTAGTAGAATCTTTTGATGACCGCATTGACCCGGTGGGTGCCTGTGTGGGTGTAAAGGGTTCTCGTATCCACGGCATTGTGCGCGAGTTGAAAAATGAAAACATTGATATCATCAATCAAACAACGAATTTATCGTTGATGGTGCAGCGCGCTTTGGCTCCTGCAAAAATTATTTCGTTGGATATTGACCAGGATAAAAAACGCATTTCAGTTTATCTGCAACCTGACCAGGTTTCCTTGGCCATTGGTAAACGCGGAGTGAACATTAAACTGGCGAGCCGACTCGTAGGTTTTGAAATTGATGTGTTCAGAGAAAACGAAGAAGGAAATGCCGAAGAGTATGATATTGACTTGGAAGAATTTTCAGATGAAATTGAAGGTTGGATGATTGATGAGTTGAAAAAAATTGGTTGCGATACTGCCAAGAGTGTGTTGCATTTGAGCGATGATGAATTGGAGCGCAGAACCGATTTAGAAGTTGAAAGCATTAAAGAAATTCGCAAAATTTTACAAAGCGAGTTTCAAAATGAATAAGGTTATTTACATAGCTAATTGAGAGTCGGTAATCGGTCATAACGGTTGCCGGTTCCCGATTATCTTTTACTAAAACAAAAACATGTCAGAAGAAGTAAAAGCAGTTCGATTAAGTAAAGCAGCGGGCATTTATAATGTCAGTTCAGACCATATCATGGATGCCCTCAAGGCGAAAGGGTTCAAAGATTTGAATCCGAATACTAAGCTCGCACCCGATATGTTGGCCGTACTCGACAAAGAATTTGGCAGCGATAAGGACATCAAGAAACAGGCTGATACCACTGCGAAAGTTGCTGCCGACAAAGCCAAAAAAGAATCGGTAGAAATGGTAGAAGCTACCATGGCTTCGGTGAAAAAGAAAGAGGCAGAAGAAAAAGAAGTGCTGGTAAAAAATAATCAAGCACAAAAAGAAGAGCCTGTTGAAATTATTTCTGCCAAGAAACAAAAGTTAGAAGGACCTAAAGTTGTAGGTAAGCTTGAGCCCGAAGAAAAACCGAAAAAATCAGCTAAAAAGAAAAAGGATGAAGAAGAACCCGTGGTTGAACCTGCGCCTGTAGTAGTGGAAGAAGTAAAAGAAGTAAAGACCACCAAGAAAAAGAAAGTAGAGCCTGAGCCTGATCCTGTAGTAAAAATTGAAACTAAGTATCAAACTCTTGAAGGCACCAAAGAAGTAGGCAAAATCGACCTTACTCAATTTGATCCTAAGCCAAAGAAAAAAGAGGACGCAGCCGGAGAAAAGAAAATACGCGAACGCAAACTCGTTAAGAAAAAAGAACGACCTCCTTTAGTTCAGGATACATACTATGCTAAGAAGGTAGAGAACTTTCAACGCAAACGCGATGTAACTACCACGAAGAAGCCTGAGCCGGGTGGACCACCTGCCGAGATAACGGAGAAGGAAATTGAAGATAAGATTCGCGCAACGATGGCGAAGATTCAGGCGCAAACTTCTAAGAGTGACCGCTCCAAATTCCGAAGAGGAAAACGCGAAGCGCATCAGGAAAAAGCGGAAACGGCACAGGAAGGTATTCAACATAACAAACTGCAGGTAGCCGAATTTATTTCTGTGGCAGAATTGGCATCGCTAATGAACATGACTCCGGTGCAAATTATTTCTACCTGTATGCAGTTAGGTGTAATTGTTTCAATCAATCAGCGTTTAGATGCTACCATCATTGAACTCGTTACTGCTGAACACGGCTATGAACTGGAATTTATTTCTGCGGCTGACCAAACAGCTTTCAAAGAAGAAGCACCTGATACTCCTGAAGATTTAAAACCACGCGCACCAATTGTTACTATTATGGGTCACGTTGACCACGGTAAAACATCGTTGCTCGATTATATCCGCAAAACAAATGTGGTAGCAAAAGAAGCAGGAGGTATTACGCAGCACATTGGTGCTTATGAAGTAACCACTGCCGATGGAAGAAAAATTTCTTTCCTGGATACTCCGGGTCACGAAGCGTTTACCGCCATGCGTGCCCGTGGTGCAAAGGTTACAGATATTGCAGTGATTGTAGTTGCTGCTGATGATGCCGTGATGCCTCAAACAAAAGAAGCCATCAACCACGCACAGAGTGCGGGTGTGCCGATGATTTTTGCATTCAACAAAATTGATAAAGACGGAGCCAATTCCGATAAAATTCGCGAACAACTTTCTGCCATGAATTTATTGGTAGAAGAATGGGGCGGTCCTTATCAGAGTCAGGAAATTTCGGCTAAGAAAGGATTGAACATTGATTTGTTATTGGAGAAAATTTTGATTCAGGCAGAATTGCTTGAATTGAAAGCAAATCCTGAACGCCTTTCTTCGGGTTCAGTTATTGAAGCTACTCTCGATAAAGGTCGTGGTTATACAACAACTTTACTAGTTCAAAACGGAACATTGAAGATGGGCGACATTATTGTTGCGGGTCCTTACATGGGAAGAATAAAAGCCATGTTTGACCATACCGGAACTAAAATGAAAGAAGCTGGACCTTCGGCTCCTGTGCAAGTGCTTGGGTTGAGCGGGGCACCACAAGCCGGTGAAAAATTTAAAGTGTTCGACAACGAAGCCGATGCAAAAGAATTGGCAACTAAGCGCGCGCAAATTGAGCGCGAAACAGGAATACGCACCAAGAAACATATTACGCTTGATGAAATAGGAAGGCGTTTGGCGCTTGGAAACTTCAAAGAGTTGAGCTTGATTTTGAAAGGAGATGTGGATGGTTCAGTGGAGGCGTTGGCGGATTCATTGCTTAAACTTTCTACCGAAGAAATTCAAATCAGAATTATACATAAAGGTGTGGGTGCTATTTCCGAATCGGATGTGTTGCTCGCAACAGCATCGGATGCGATTGTGATTGGATTCAACGTTCGTCCTTCGCAAAATGCCAAGAAGATTGCCGATGCAGAAGGAGTGGATATTCGCCTTTACTCTATCATCTACAACGCTATTGAAGAAATCAAGAGCGCCATGGAAGGATTGCTTGAGCCGAAGATTGAAGAAAAGGTTATCGGTAACCTTGAAGTGCGCACCGCTATCCATGTAAGTAAAGTAGGAACTATTGCGGGCTGTTTTGTAAAAGATGGCAGAATATTGAACAAGTCCAAGGTGCGTGTTATACGCGATGGAATTGTGGTTCACACAGGTGTGGTAGCGGGCTTAAAACGTTTTAAAGATGATGCGAAAGAAGTAGTGAGCGGACTCGAGTGCGGTGTAATGGTGAAAGATTACCAAGACATTAAAGAGAACGACATACTTGAAATATTTGAAGAAACAGAAGTGCAACGCAAATTATAATCGCCTTTTAATACAAGGCAAATCAAAAGCCATCACAAATTTTTGTGGTGGCTTTTTTGTTTGCGCATGTTCAATACTTTTGCCTCTACAACGAACTCAAAAAAATGAAATCGACAAAAATTTTACTGATAGCGTCTATCATCCTCACACTTTTTGCAGGCTGTAAAAAAGGTGGTGGCTTAAATATTTTCACCATTGAAGACGATAAAAATTTGGGTGTGCAAGCCGCTACTGAAATTGCGAACAACCCTACCGAGTTTCCATTGCTGAGCAAAACAACTTACGTTGCCAAATACAATTACATCAATACTATTCGCGACCAGATTTTGAACAGCGGTGTGGTGCAATACAAAACCGATTTTGATTGGGATATGAATATCATCAAGAACGATTCGGTGCTGAATGCCTTCTGCACACCGGGCGGACATATTTACGTTTACACGGGGTTAATCAAATATTTAGATAATGCCTCTTCACTGGCGGGAGTGCTTGGACACGAAATGGCTCATGCTGACCGCAGACATTCTACACAACAACTCACGGCTGTTTATGGCATCTCTACTTTGCTAAGTATTGCACTAGGACAAAACTATGCTCAGTTGCAGCAAATGGTAACGAGTCTTTCGTCACTTCAATTCAGTAAGGAGCATGAAAAGGAAGCCGATGCTTATTCGGTGAAATATTTATGTGCTACAAAATATCATGCAGAAGGGGCTTCTTACTTTTTCCAAAAGCTAGAAGCTGGTGGCTACCCGTGCAACGGGTTACAAGCGTTTTTCAGCACGCATCCTTGTCCCGATAACCGCGTTACGAATATTACAACTGACGCTACTACGCAAAACTGTTCGCCTAACAACAATATTTCGGTAAGCGAAGATGTAACGGACTACAATGCGTTTAAAACAGGATTGTAGCCAGTTTTAATTCAATGAGCATCGCAAGGATAATTTCATAGTTTTATTCCGCTTATGCTATACAGAGTTTACATCTTCTTTCTTTTTTCTTTTCTGTCTTCAATTTGCCTTTCGCAAACCAATATCCTTTGCACAAACGGCACTGCCGAGCAGGTGATGAAGGGCAATTACAATCCAAATTCTTTTCCCGCTTCTGTTACCATCAACCATCCTGATTCTATTTCTAAATATTTGCAGCAAAACATTTCTGCCGATTCGCTCAAGACTTATATTCTGAAACTGCAGACATTTCATAACCGCAACAGCGGTTCGGATACGGTATCAACTACTCGAGGAATTGGCGCAGCACGTAGATGGGCTTACAACAAATTTCAACAGTTCAGTGCGGCAAACAACAACCGCCTACTTCCATTTTATCTTCAATTCAATCTGGCTATCTGTAATATGCCGCAGCACAAAAACATTTGCGCAGTTTTGCCCGGCACCGATACTTCCGACAAATCAATTATACTGATTGAAGGGCACATTGACAGCCGTTGCGAAGTGCTGTGCGATACCGCCTGCCTTGCCGAGGGCATAGAAGATAACGCCAGCGGTACCGCTCTGGTGATGGAACTTGCGCGGGTTATGAGCGCACTATCACTTAACCGTACTGTGGTGTTTATGCTCACCATTGGCGAAGAGCAAGGTCTTGACGGTGCCGAAGCCATGGCTGATTATGTGCAGCAAAAAGACATTCAGGTAAAAGCGGTATTGAATAACGATGTAATAGGCGGCATCATTTGTGGCAAAACTTCTTCGGTTCCTTCGTGCCCCGGGGAAAACGACATCGACAGTACACACGTGCGCTTTTTTTCGTATGGTGGGTTCAATTCAAAACACAAACAACTCGCCCGTTTTATAAAGTTGCAATACAAGGAACAAATTGCACCCATAGCACAAGTGCCTATGAATATTGTAATCATGACTCCCGAAGATCGCACCAATCGTGGAGGAGACCATATTCCTTTTCGGCAACATAACTACAGTGCTATGCGTTTTACTTCGGCAAATGAGCATGGCGATGCAGGTATTGATTCGAATTATACCGATAGACAGCACTCCATTCGCGATGTGCTTGGAGCTGATACCGATAACGACCAGTTGGTAGATAGTTTTTTTATAGATTTTAATTACCTAGCGCGCAACACGGTTATCAATGGTATTGGTGCGGCTATGGCTGCTATTGGGCCGCCTGTTCCTACCTTGCTTGTAGATACTTTATCGGGCAACCGGTTACGCATAGAAATTCAAAACGAGTTTTTCTTTACGCAATATCGCATTGCTATCCGCAGTGTTACTAACGACTGGGACAGCGTTTATTTTATGCGCTATAAATATATTGACACACTCACCCTGTGCGATACAGGAACTTTTTTCATTAGTACAGCGACTATGAACTTCAAAAATGTAGAAGGATTATTTACAGGCGAAACCATGGTGCGCCTAAGCGATTCAAGTATGTGTGTGTATACCGGATTAAGCGATGAAGGAATTTCTGGCAACGGAATTGAACTGCTGCAGAACAAGCCCAACCCTTTCGATGAAAAAACAGCTATCTCGGTTTTTGTGCACAGCAATAACGATTATCAAAATGCATGTATCAGCATCACCGATTTAAACGGAAAAGAAATTAAACGTTTGCCAGTGGCATTGCACAAAGGCATGAACGAAACACTCTACGAACATGGCTACCATGCCACCGGAATTTTTTTCTACACTCTTTTTGTAGACGGCAAAGTTGTGCAGACGAGGAGAATGGTGTTTGCTAACTAAGGCAATGAGTTTGCTACTTCAAACTTTGCCGAAAAAAATTTTCTAAACCTCAGGCATTCAAACCCACCATCTCCGGCATAGGCACAGTATCATACTCGCCTACCTTGGTTAAATCCATTACCACTCTGCCCTTTTCATTAATCGAGAACGGCTTGCGGAATTTTGCTCCCCAAACAAACTGGTCAACCATAAATGAATGCCGGCTATAAATGGTTTGCGAAAACACATCATCAAATCCTTTTACCAGCACAAAAATTTCTACGTCCATGGCTTTAATTTCTTCGAGCGTTTTTCCATACAACACACTCTCCTCATCTATAGGATGATTCAAAACCCAGTTGGTAGGAAACATCATAATTTTATCTATTTGCAAACTCACCTGACGAAAATTGCGGAACGCATTGCCGTTGTCATCCGTATCTACCCAACTGATATTTACGCGCGCTTCCATATCCATCAACGTTGTTTCCAATTCATTGGCTATCATAAACTGCATGCCTGTTGCTCCTGCATAGGGAGCAATCAAAATATTCTCACTGTATTTAATGCGCGAAATAGGTTTTGAAAAACGTCCGTAAAGTGTGCCGGTTGCCAAAGCAAAAGTCATTAAGCCTATGAACGCTTCGAGCGTGGCGAGAAAATTAGCGAACTCACCCACAGGGTGAATACCTCCATAACCCACTGTTGTAAACGATTGTGCCGAAAAGAAAAAACAATACAGCCACTTCGTAAACGCATCGTTGCCTTGCCTGCCATCCAGTTGCTCCACTCCTACTAAAAAATACGCAGAAGCAAACAACACATTCATCACCGCGTAGAAACTAAACACCACCAACCAGTAATGCGACCACGAAGTAGTAATTACCCAATGATAAGGATTGAAATTGCCAAGGAGTTTTCCCGTTCTGCGCTCCATGTTATAGCTCCCGTCTGCATTGATGGTGCGCTGTCTTCCTTTGTTGCCACTGCGATCAAGTCCTAAATCCTCACCCGCTCTCATGCGGTCAATAAATTTTCTAGTTCTGCTTGCCATAAATAAAATTGAGGACACGAATTACACTAATTATCACGAATTGTTTTTACCCTAACCAACAATCATTCGTATAAATTCGTGTTATTAGTAGCTGAATAAAATGCTTTTTTTATCTATGAAATCAATTGCCTTTATCCGTGTAATCATTGCGAAGCATAATTGTTCTATCTAAGAAATAATGAAAGCAGAATATAAAATAGCAGAAGTAGTAAAAGCAGTTGGAGGTAAATTGCTGTCGAAGAATAAAAAGGATACTTCCATTCACGAATTGCTGCTCGATTCGCGCAAACTGATTCACCCTACACAAACTTTATTTTTTGCCTTAAGCGGAATGAAGTTAGATGGACACAACTATATCGAAGAACTCTACAAAAAAGGCGTTCGCAGTTTTGTGGTAACCAAAGAACCCAACACAGATATTTTTCCTGATGCCAATTTTGTATTGGTAAAAGATGCTGTGATTGCACTTCAAAAATTGTCAGGCGCACATCGCAGTAAATTTCAACTACCCGTAATTGCTATAACTGGTAGCAATGGAAAAACTGTAGTGAAAGAATGGCTCTATCAATTGCTGCACGAAGACTATCACATTGTTCGAAGTCCGAAGAGTTATAATTCGCAAGTGGGTGTTCCGCTTTCGTTATGGTTAATCAATAACGAAAACACCCTCGGCATTTTCGAAGCAGGAATTTCTGAAGCAGGTGAAATGCAGAAGCTCGAAAAAATTATTCATCCAACCATTGGCGTATTCACCAATGTAGGCGAAGCACACAGCGAAGGATTTTTAAATAACCGACATAAGATAAAAGAGAAGCTCATTCTGTTTACTAAGTGCGAGGTGCTTATTTATTGCAAAGACTATCCTGAAATAAATGAAAGCATTGCCGAAATAAATGCGCTCATTGGAAATGCAGGCAACTCCAGTTCCTCCCCTTCGGGGAGGTTAGGTGGGGCGGCTGTTATGAGTTGGAGCATGAGTGCCGAAGCCGATGTGCAGGTTACTAGCGTGCTCCACAAAAACAATCATTCGTTTATCACTTGTGTTTTTCAAAAACGCGAACTCGAATTTGAAATTCCTTTTTCAGATAAAGCAAGTGTAGAGAATGCGATTCATTGCGCTTGTGTAATGTTGTATTTGAAATGCGAATTCTCAACTATCCGCGACCGCATGAAACATCTTTCGCGCATTGCCATGCGTTTGGAAATGAAAGATGCTATCAACAACTGTTCGCTGATAAACGATACTTACAATTCCGACATAGGTTCTCTGAAAATTGCAATTGATTTTCTGAAGCAACAGAATCAGCATCCGAAAAAGACGGTGATTCTCTCCGACATTTTACAAAGCGGAAGAGGCGAAATTGATTTATATCAGGAAGTAGCCAACTTGCTCGAAGAATGTAAAGTGAATCGCTTGATTGGAATAGGCACTTCACTTAGCCGCCAGAAAAAACTGTTTGAAAAAAATGAAGCACTGCAATTTGAATCGTATGAAAGTACCGAAGATTTTTTAAAGAATCTTGATTCATCGAGCTTCAACAATGAAGTTATTTTACTCAAGGGCGCGCGCAGGTTTCGTTTCGAAGTGATTGGAAAATTTTTGGAAAAGAAAGCACATGAAACCGTTTTAGAAATAAACCTAAACGCGCTTACGCATAATCTCAAAGTGTATCAATCACTGCTGAAACCCGAAACCAAAATAATGGCGATGGTAAAAGCATTCAGTTACGGCAGCGGAAGTTTTGAAATTGCGAATACGCTTCAGTTCAATCGTGTTGATTATCTGGCTGTTGCCTATGCCGATGAAGGAATTGAGTTGCGCAAAAACGGAATCACTTTGCCCATTATGGTTATGAATCCAGAGCTACGAAGTTTCGAAGCCATGATTCAATACAATCTCGAACCCGAAATTTATTCACTCAACTTGCTCGATAAATTTACTGAAGTGCTTGCACTATTGCGTAATGGAGATGATGGCAAATACAAAATTCATATTGAGTTAGAAACAGGAATGAACCGTTTAGGTTTTAGTGCCAATGAAATTGCAGAATTGATTGAGCGCATCAGACCCAATCATCAATTACAAATTGCTTCGGTGTTTTCTCACTTGGCCGCCAGCGAAGACAAAGCATACGATGATTTTACCAAAGAGCAAATCAAAAATTTCGAAGCCATGAGCAAATCCATTTGCGATGAGTTCGATTACAAAATTCTGCGGCACATTTTAAACAGCAATGGAATCACTCGCCACACCAAAGCGCAATTCGATATGGTGCGCCTCGGTATTGGCTTATACGGAATTGATTCTTCTGAAAAAGTAAATACAAAGTTGCTTCCTGTTTCTACACTCAAAACAACCATCTCGCAAATAAAACACGTTAGTAAAGGCGACACTGTTGGTTATGGCAGAGTGGGAAAAGTTTCCAAGGATAAAACCATTGCCACCGTTGGCATTGGTTACGCTGACGGCTTAAGCCGCAAACTCTCCGACAAAAACGGACGCATGCTCGTGAACGGAAAATTAGTTCCCATCATCGGCAATGTGTGTATGGACATGACTATGCTCGACATTACCGGAACAGAAGCCAGCGAAGGTGATGAAGTAATTGTGTTTGGCAATAATCCGTGTGTGGAAGAAGTAGCCGAAGCAGCTGAAACAATTGCTTATGAAATTCTCACCGGCATTTCGGGAAGAGTGAAGCGGGTTTATTTTCAGGAATAACTAAACCTCTTTGAGCAAGGTTCTAAACGCAGTAAACTTTCCAGGGAACATATCCAACCCTTCTTTTTTCAGTCGCTCGGCATGATGCTCTTTGTAATCGAAGTAGTTTGAAATATCGTTGGCGAAATACTGAAACGCATAAGTGATGCCATCGGTTGTGTTTTCTTCAAGCACTCGATACAATTTGCTGTCCACAAAACATCCTGTTTCCATCACGCGCGGTATGTGTTCCTCTTTCATCCACCTCAACCACAGGTCGTGAACATCTAAATCAATTTTTACGGTTACGTTGTAGAGTATCATATTTTATTCCGAAATTTTATCTCCGCGCAACAGGCGGTATCTTTTTCTTGCATCAATCACCAGCAACGAGCTATTGTAGTTCGTGATAATGGATTTGTAAAGCTCCATCGCTTTGTCTTTGTTGTTCAAATGTTCCTTTTGAATTTCTGCTAACAGAAAAGTAGCATCATCCCCTTTCAAATCTTCTTTGTAGTTTTTGATAATACTCTCCAGTAGCGGAACGGCTTTTTCAAATTCTTTTCGCTTCACATAAATCTGGGCCTGCGAATATTCAATGTCGTCACCTAAAGCATGGTTCGGAAATAAATAAGTAATTGTGTCTAACAAACTTCTTGCTTGTTCATCTTTGTTTTGAAACAAAAGCAATTCGGCACGAGCATACATCATTAGCGGAGTTTCGGTTGTATCCATTCCCAAATTGTCAATAATAAAAACCGAAAGGTTAATCGCATCGTTCGAAATCAATTCGCTCGTTGAACTTTTCAAGGCTTCCAATTGCGTTTGCGCCCATTCAAAATCGCCAATGTAGTAAGCGCGTTTCGCGTTACGGTAACGCGCATCTTCGCCAAGCGGAGAATCCTTTTCATCCTTATCTACTTGCGAATAAAGTAGGGTTGACTCCCACACATCACCACCAATTAAAAGAAAATCGCCCAACGAAAGTTTGACTTGATTTTTCAATTGCTGATTTACGCCCGGCATAGCAATCAACTCTTCGCAAAGCGCGGAAGCACTATCCAAATCGTGCAGATAAAAACCTTCGAGGTCTGCCAACTCTTTCATGCTTTGTGACGTTCTGAAATTTCTTCCGTTCTCGTTTATGAATGATTGGTAATCGTTTTTCAGTGCAACTAAATCTTCGCGCGTAATGTTGATGTTCTTCGAAATCTTTTCCTTTCGGCAAGCAAGCAATTCGGTTCGCGCCATAAAATACATCGCGCTGTTGCTGCCTTTGTTCACCACATATTCAAAACCTGCAATTGCATTGGTATAATCACCTTCTGTTTGCGCCATGCGTGCAATATTCAAAACACGAAACCCGTTTTCATTTTTCCGTTTGTCAAGCGCTTTCATTTGCACCAGCGCACCTTCAAAATCTTTGTTCTGAATATAAACCCAGGTGAGCAAGTCAATATAATCTTCGTTCGAAGCGTTCTTTTGCACCTTGGCATACAACTGCGTTTCCATTTCTGCGAGCAACGCTTCTTCATTGCGCGAAGTCTGAACGATATTTTTTACGAGTTGCGAATTTTGCGGATGCGTTTCTAAGTTGAGCAAATAATATTTCACTGCATTCGCAAAATCGCCTTTGCCTAAATAAGCGGCCGCAAGTTCATTGCTGAAATAGGTTTCGTCTTTTACAATTTTATTTCCCTTTTCATAAACAGCAATTACATAATCGAACAAGTGATACGTTTCAAACGCATTTGCCAAACCGCGAATGGCAGGTTCATTTGGTTTTAAATCTTTAAGCGCACGGTCGTATTGCTCCTTCGCTTTTTCAGGATTGGGAACTTGCGAATACATGTAGCCGAGGTCAACCACATACTGCTGAACGCCCTCAAATTTTTTGATTTGCTTTCGCACCACTTTTTCTAAATCATCAAACTTTTTGAGTGTGAGATAGCACTTGTAAAGTGGCGCGTAAAATTTTACATCGTAATTATTTTTCTCCCACAAACTCTGATACAACTCTACTGCTTTATCATACTCACCATTGCTCAAATAACTTTTGGCAAGGGTTTCATCTCTGCCCGGCTGCGAATAGCCAACAGAAACAAGCGCTAAGAAAAAAACAACAAACAATGAAATCCTGTTCATGAAAGTGAAAGTAAAAATGTTGTGAAGAATGTAGCCACCCTTTTAAGAAATGTTGTTGCTTTGTCGCTCAATTAAATAAACATGAATACTGAAACCGTTATTGATATTTACACCGAAATGACTCCTAACCCCGAGAGCTTGAAATTTGTAACTGACCGTCACATTCTTCCAAACTTTCAACTGGATTTTAAAACAAAGGAATTAGCCGCTGGTTCTGAATTGGCAAAAACGCTTTTTGAAATTCCGTTTGTGAATGGCGTTTTCATTGCGAATAATTTTGTGACCATCACCAAAAAACCTGAATACGATTGGTTTGAAATTACTCCTGAATTGAAAGACGCTGTAAAACAATTTTTACAAAGCGGAAAGAAACCTGTTGATGATGCACTGTTGCCTAAAGATGTTTTACAGGAACAAAAATCGGAAGGTGCGAACCAAGACCCTGAATCAAAAATCAAAGAACTGCTTGATAAATATGTGAAACCCGCTGTGCAGGGAGATGGAGGGCACATCGAATTCAAATCATTTGAAAACGGAACAGTGACTCTTTCCCTTCAAGGTTCATGCAGCAGTTGTCCCTCTTCCACGCTTACACTTAAATCAGGTATCGAAGGTTTGTTGAAACGCATGGTGCCTGAAGTAGAAGAAGTGGTTGCAGATGCGGAATAGCGGCCCCCAAACCTCCCGATAACGAACCGGGACTGGCTCCGAAGGGAGCTTAGATACAAATAACAGGTTTGCTCGTAGCAAGCCTTTTTTATTTTCATCGGGTATATGGGCAAACAAGAACAATTTTCTTTTAAAGACTTCTTCTTTAAAGCCCCCTTCGGAGCCAGTCCCGGTTCGTTATCGGGAGGTTTGGGGGCGTTTCTTATTGCTATCGCACTCAGCATAAAGAGTTTTCGTGAGCCCGATTTGTGGTGGCAGATAAGAACAGGAGAATGGATTCTCGAACACCACGAAATTCCTAAGCAGGATATTTTCAGTTACACATTTGGTGGTAAAGAATGGATAAACGTAAAGTGGGGAAGTGAAATTCTCTTCGCACTCATCACAAAACTCTCAGGACCAGAAAGCGTTTTTATTATTCAGGCGATTGTGTCTTGCTTGCTTGTTTTTTTTCTAATAAAAACTGTAAAGCAAAAATCAAATCTCGCTCTTAGCATCGCACTTATTCTTTCACTTATTGCTATTGAATACAGAATCATCGGTCGCCCCGAAATGTTCAGCCATTTGTTTGTAGTGGTGTTTTTGTTTTTTCAACTGCGGCACAGAAAAGAAACTTCGAACAAAATCTTTTGGTTGATTCCTTTACAAATTCTATGGACAAATCTTCACGAAGCATACGGAACAGGAATTGTAATCACAGGAATATTTTTTATTGGGGCATGGTTAGAATATTTTTTAGCGAAAAGAAAAATTGCTTTCAGTGTCAATGAAGTTCCGAAAGTTATTTCGATTCTGCTTCCGATGCAACTTCTCTCGCTTGTTGTAAATCCGAACGGAATTAAATTGATTACACAGCCGCTTGCCATTCTCGGGCAGGTTTATGAAAATAAATTCACGATGGAGTTGTACGACTTTCACTCTCCGAGTTATTGGGTGTGGAATGTGTATTGGGAAATTGGAGTATTGGTGATTGGGGCATTGGGTGTGTTTCTGTATTTCAAAACGCTTAAAACAAAATCAAACCGTTTCAAACTATTTGTTGAACAATTTGGTTTGGGATATTTGATTGCGTTGGTTGCTTTTTTTTATTTGGCTGCAACTGCGTATCGCAATATTGTTTTTCTGGTTTTGGTTTTCTTTCCATTGCTTGTTTTCGGAATTGATTTTTTGTTCAGCAAAATTTCTTTTGTCAAAAAACATCCGCTTACATTCTCAATTGTCACAAGTCTATTTTCTATCGTCTTGTATTTATCCGTTGTTTCAAATAAGTATTATGAATGGACAGACAGCCGCGACCGTTTTGGCTTGGAAGTTCTTTCCACTTTAAATGCCAGCGGTGCCGCTGACTTTGTTGTGCAAAATAAAATTCACGGTAAGTGTTTCAGCGACTATCTCACCTCTTCTTACTTGCTATGGCGGTTACAACCCGAATTCAAAACCTTTATTGATCTGCGCGACTTGGACGTTTTTCCTTCCGACTTTTTCGGAACATTTTTTTCTGCGACAGCTATTCCTGATTCGTTTGAACGATTAGATAGCCTGTATCATTTTGATTACGTGATTCTGTATCGCCCAAACAATCCGATACATAGCTATCTATATAACGAGAGCAATTACAAACTTGCGTTTGCAGACCCGGTGGCTATGGTTTATGTAAAAAAGAATTCGGCTGCCGATTCATCGGTTATGAATTTTACTCCTTCAAAACCAATTGCTGTTTCGTTTGTGGCAAGTGCAGTCAACAAAATTCTAAACCCTTTTTATTCGACTTACAATTATTCTTCGGTTGATTATAACCTCATAGGCTCAAGTTATAGCGTGAGTGTAAATCAATTGGATGCGGCTGAAGAATTTTTGAAACGCTCTGCTGCTCATCCAATAGAGAGTTACAAAACCAATGAGATGTTTGGCGAGCTTTATTTTCATAGGGCAATGGCAAGCGCAGATGTGAATTCAAAAAGTCAATTTCTCATTACCGCTCAGAATTATTTTCAGCAATCGCTGAATGAGAAAGATGATTTTGCAGATACGTATCTGGGTTTGGGGGCTTCATTCTTTGAACAGAAAAATTATCCAAAAGCATTGGAAGCATTTGAAAACTGCTTGCAACGCGACCACAACAACCGCAACGCCTGCATATATGCAGGTCAGTGTTGTTCGTTTTACATCAATCAAAACAACAGCGAGTCACCACAATATTTAGAGCGCGCACTTACTTATTTTAATAAAGCAGATAAACTTCAACCCGGAACTCCTTTCGTAATGTTCAACCTCGGACTTCTTTATTTCAGAAAAAACGATTGCACTTCTTCACTCAAATATTTGAAAGATGTTGCGGTAATGCCTGGCGTAAGCGATGAGCAACGAAGCATTGCAAAGAACTGTTTGCAAAAATGTGGTGGGCTATAAACCAAAACCAAAACTTTTATACTTTTGAAGTATGGCAAAGCACTACATCATCAACGAAAAAACAAAAACCGGAAAAAGAGTCATTGAACTTTTGAATCAGGCGGCTAAAGAAGATGCTAAAGCCGTTCAAAATTACTCGCAAGATTTGTTTGACCGCAACAATGCATTAGGTATTGGCGCTCCTTTAACGGATGATGAACTTGAGCAGTTAGCTAAGGAGATAGAAGCCGATGAAACAGTTACTGTAGAAGAAGCAAGAAAAAACATACTCGCGCGAGTAAAAAAACGCAGCCATGAGCGTAGTTATAAAAAAGCGAGCTGAGAATTCAATTGCTCATACTATTGAACATATAGAAGAACAGGGCTACCCTATCACTTCGGTAAAATACCTCGATAGAATTCTATCTTTCTTTAAAGACTTAGACCGTCTAAAACCCCTGCATCAACTTTGCAAGAAAAAAAGTTGGGCGAAATTCAATTACCGATGTGTAGTATTTGAGGGCAAATATGTGGTTGCTTATAAAGTAGAAAAACAGCAAGTGGTCATCTGTTATTTTGTGCACGGAGCTAAACTGAAATAAAATTCCTTGTTGAATTTACTGTTGCGGACTCACCGTAATATTTCTGAAATATTTTTCAGCAAGTGTTTTGTAATACGGCTTTAAAGAAGGCGGAACCGTTTTATACAAATCAACTTCGGTTTGTTTTGCTTTGAGATATTCTTCCAGCGATGGCGGAAGTTTGCGCGGTAATTCTATGGCAGTATTGCTTTCTCTTTCCTGTTGCTTCTCGCGCTGGCGTTGTGCATTTTCAGCTTCAAGCAATTTGTTCATAATATCCTGTTGCCGTCTCTGCATTTCGCTGGTGAGTTGCTTGTTCACCAAATCTTTTTCGTTCTGCTCCATCTGTTTAATTGCATCGTCCAAATTGCCAAGCGGATTTTTCCCGTCCTTGTTTTCCTGTTGATTGATGCGCTCTAACTCTCTTCGTATTTGTGATTGCATTTGCGCCATCTCTGCAAACTCTTTGCTCATACTGCCTTGCTGACCCTTCGATGGCTTTTCTCCTTTTTCACCAGGTTTTTTCATCATCTCTCCCATCTTGTCCATTTTGTCTTTCAACTGCTTTTGCATTTTCCCAAGCTTAGGCAAACCGTTTCCCGGCTTCTTACACTTCATACACATTTTTGGTGAGCCGCTTTGTTGTTGCTGTTCTTTCTCACTTTCTTTCTGCTGCATTTGTTGCAACGCTTCACTCAGCATAAGCGCAAGGTTGTTATAACCCGTCATTACAAATTGCTGATTTGCCATTGCCATAATCACATTGCGGTCTTCCATATCGTCAATACTTCTTCCCAAATATTTATTGACGTTCGAAATTTCTTTCGTAATAAAACTCTTAATGCTCTCCTGTCTTTTTGCAACGGCATACAAACTGTCTTCCACCATTTTCGAATTCTCGCGAATGCGCTGTTGCTCTTTCATTAGGTCCACATACTTCGGATTATTGATGTTCGTGGCTTTCACATCGTTCATCAATTTCTCTTCATCAAACGAGAGCTTCACAATATTCTCCAGCAACTGACGAACTGCCTGCATATCTTCTGCCGCTTCTTCCTCTTCCATCGCACTTTTCATCTTGCCCAATTTCTGCGCTGCGTCTTTCATATTGTTCGCAGCACTCTTCTGATTTTTTGAAGCTGAAGAGTTTTGCTTTTGGTCCATCTGCTCCTTCGCATCGTCTTGTTGCTTATCGGCAGCATCTAAGTTCTTTTCAACTTCTTTGAAGTCTTGCTCACTCTTGGTTTCCTGATTCAGCTTTTTCAGATCCTCGATGTCTTTCTTCGCATCCTTCATGTCGGCATTCAACTTATCCTGTTCCTTTTTCAATTCTTCCTGAAGCTTTTCATCTTTCGGTGCGCCAGTTTTACTGTCCGTATTTTCTTCTGTCTTCTTTGAAAGTCCCTCTTGCTTCTCTGCCATCTTTTCTAACTTCTTAGCTGTCTCATCCATCTTCTGGCCGAACTCCATCTTCTTAAAGAGTTCGAGCATACGGTCTAATTCCTTTTCCATTTTTTCATTGCCGCTCTTCATGTCTTCCATTTTGTCAATGGCATCTTTCTTCTGCAACTCTTCGAGCATCTTCTCCATTTTCTCAAGCAACTTCTTCGTTTCTTCATCCAAAACTTTTTCGGCTAACTCCTGTAAATTTTTTTGTTTCTCTCTAATCTCCTCACTCACTTCTTTAAACTCATCCTGCTTATCAAAATTCTGATTCAGTTTGTCTTTAATCTTTTCAATTTGCGAAGCCAGTTCTTTTTGCTTTTCCAAATTCTCCTGCAATTTTTTCTTGTCTTCCCAAGTCAGGTTTTGTTTTTCCATCAACTTATCCTTCATCGCTTTCAATTCATCCTGCAATGCCTTTGCATCCTTCATAGCGTTTTTTAATTCGTCTTTTAAATCCTTATTGTCTCTTGATAGTTCCTTGTTCAACTCACTAAGCGAAGGCATAGCAAAACTCATCAACTCACTCTTGGTTGATTTGCTTCCGTGAATTCCGTCATTATCCCACACTTCAAAATAGTAAGTGATTTTATCACCGGGTTTAATCGTAAAATCTGAAAGTTGCCAATAGTATGTAAAGTGCGAAGAAGCACCCGCAGTAAACGGAACGTTGATGCTCTTTACAATTGCTGCCGAAGAATCGGAACGCACAAGTTGATAGTTGAAAGTGAGATTGCGAAGACCGTAATCATCTGAAATATCACCCAAGTAGTAAAAATATTTTTGTGTGGCAGAATCGTTTTTCTCCTTAATCGCAATCACCGGATATAAATCAGGTGTTACGTTCAGTGAATAAGAAACGCTGTCAGCATCAGGAACATTTGTGTTAGAAACCTTGAGTGTGTATTGCGCGCTTTGCAAAAATGTTTTGCTGAAAAAGAATTCCGATTCTCCGCTACGCTTCACATGGTAAGCTGAATCGCCAATAGTAAAATTGATGGCATCTACATTTTGCGTGTTGAATCTCCACGAAAGTTTGGTGCCGGCCGGAATGACCAAGTCACCCATATTTTTCAAAACCTCATTGTGCTTACCTGTGTATGGCGGATAATTACAAGTCACTTCAAAATTGGCAATCAAAGGTTTTGCCACCACATCAATCGTATACTCCTTCGAACGAAATCCATTCGCACTCAATTGAAACGTTGTTGATTTTTGAAGATTGATAAATTCATAGCTGAAAAGATTATTGCCTTTCTTTTTCAGTGAAACTACATTTTGTGTTTGCGCATCTTTCAACTGAACTTCATTCGGTAGAACATCGCCTTCCATTTTTACTTCGAGCATGAAATTTTCAAACTGCAATGCTTTCAGGTTTTTATTCTGAATTACAAATTGAAACGGAGCATCTTTTTCATAAAAGGTATCGCTGTGATACAAACGCTTCGTTCCCTCCTTAATCACGTTAGGTGCAGCTATGATGATAAACAGAAACAGCAAAACAGGTGGCGCGAGATACCGCAGATATTTCTTGTTCTTCGACAAATCAACGGCAAACGAAAAGTCAATTGGTTTGAGCGCAACAGCTTTTTGGTCAATTGCTGCGAGCAATAATTGTGATTCAGTATTTGCCGCATCGTTATGCAATTGCAGAATATTAATCAGTTTATCTTTTATCTCACCAAAGTGCGTTCCTATAATCTGCGCTGCCTGTTCGTAAGAAATAATTTTGCCTAAACGGTAATAATGAAGCAGTGGCACCAGAAAAAAATTAGCAGTAAAAGCAGCTGATGAAAGGATAAAACCGAAGAATAAAATTTTGCGAAGCGCAGAAGGCAGATAGAAAAAGTATTCAAGCAAATTGATGGCAAGGAAAAACGCCAGCACATACACGGCAGAAAAAATGGCTCCGCGTATAAGTTGATTCGTGTAATACTTGCGAATGAACTTATCTAACCTTTCGAGAAGCGAATTATATGATGCTGAATTGGTCATGAAAAATGGATTCAAATTTTACCTGACGAAGATAGAACGATACACGGGATTTGCACTTGCACAAACAATTTTTATGAAAGAAGTTAGAAACAGCTTTTGCATCCTGTCTTTTCCTTCCTTCGGCATAATTTCTACTTTCATTTTATGTCCACCTTATTTAAAAACAACGCGGTGTTTTTGCATGTGCCCAAAACAGGTGGCACTTTTTTTCGAAAAATAATTGTTGCCTTCGACCTTCGAGTTTTCGATTTTGGCTATGAGCATGCCGATATGGAACGCACGCTTCATTCGTTTAAACATTATCCAGCCAATGCCGTGCGTTCAAGTTTTTTATTGAGAAAAAATATTGACTCACATATAAAGCAATGTTTCAAGTTTTGCTTTGTGCGCAATCCTTACGGTTGGTATGAGTCTTACTGGCGTTTTATGCAAGACATTAAATGGAATGATTTAACCACACTTCGTTCCAAAAATAAATTCGGAATTTATGTTGACCCATGGAACCCCGTCAATATCCTGCTTCCTTATGCCAATGCAGATTTCAATATTTTTATGCAGAATGTATTGAATGCTGAACCCGGTTTCCTCACAAAACTTTACGAACAATATGCCGACCCGTTACACATCAACTATGTAGGCAGACAAGAAACCTTAGAGGAAGACATCAAAAAGATTTTCGACATGCTTAAAATCAGCTACGACAAAAATATTTTTGAAAAAACCCCAAGAGCTAATGAGAGCAAAACACCAAAACCAATTTGGAGCGAAGAATTAAAAAACCGTGTTTATGATTCGGAACGCACAGTGTTTGAAAAATACAAATACAACCGTGATGGTTCGGTTGACTAAAACGCAGCCCTCAATATCTGCCTGCTTATTTCTTCAGCCGCAGGATTCAATAATTTTTGAAGAAGAAACGGAGCCACACCAATCACCACAATTCCGGCAATCAAAATAACAGCGGCTAATTTTTCGTTCCACTCTGCATCACCGAATGCCACAACAGATTCACCTTCAACTTCCACCGGTCCCCACATTACTTTTCCAAGCGCTCTCAAAATATAAACCGCAGTAACAACTATCGAAGCACAAGCCGCAATAGTTGCTGCGCGATACCACATATCCGGATTCTGCCATGCGCCCATAAACACCGTCATCTCCGCAGCAAAACCGCTGAAGCCCGGCAAGCCCAGCGAACACAAACCCGCAATAAAAAACACTGTGCCTATAAACGGAGTAAGCTTCAGCAGCCCGCCCATCTGCGACACCATGCGCGTGTGCGTGCGCTCATACAACATGCCTATGGCAGCGAAGAAAAGAGCCGTCATTAAACCGTGACTCACCATCTGCATCACCGCACCGGTGATGGCGGTCTTCGTCAACATGCCTATGCCCAGCAACACAAACCCGCAATGGCTCACCGATGAATACGCGTTGATGTATTTCAAATCCTTTTGCATCAGCGTGGCAAACGAGCCATACAAAATCGCAATCGCGCTCAACAAAATAATCAGCCACTGATATTCATGCGCGCCTTCGGGCATCAGGTAAGTAGCCACGCGCAGACAACCATAGCCGCCCAGCTTCATCGAAATACCCGCTAAGAACATAGAAGCCGCAGTAGGTGCGCTGCTGTGTCCGTCAGGCACCCAGGTATGAAACGGAAACAACGCCCCGAACACCCCGAAGCCCAAAAACAAAAACGGAAAAAATTTCGACTGCACCGCCACCGGCAAATGCGTTTTCGAAAGCGCCACCAAATCAAACGTAGGAGTGCCGCTGTAAAAATAAACCGCCAGCAACCCCACAAACACCAGCGCACTGCCGCCCATCAGCATCAGCGCCAGTTTGTTCGCGCTATATTCCTTGCGCCCGCTGCCCCAAATGGCTATCAGCAAAAACTTCGGAATCACCGCCAGCTCCAGAAAGAAAAACAGCATAAACAAATCGAGCGACACAAAAAACCCGTAAGCCCCCGCGCTCAAAAACAACAGCAAAAAGAAAAACTCCTTCGTCAGTTTCTCCACCTTCCAGCTCACCAGCACACCCGCCACCACCACCAGTGCCGTCATCATAATCATCGCCACCGAAATGCCGTCAACCCCCACAAAGTACTGAATATTAAAAGCCGCAAACCACACCGCGCGCTGCTCAAACAAAAACGCTGTTGTATTTCCTGCGCTGCGCTCCTGCGTATATGCAATCAGCAAAAACCCGCAAAGAAAAAGCTGCGCCACTCCACCCGCCAGCGCTATCCACCGCACCTGCTTTACATCACGCGCCAGCAAAACTCCGCACGAAGCCAGCACCGGAAGAATTATGAGTAATGAAAGATTCATTTTTAGTTTTTAAAATTCTGCAATCTGCAATCGTTAATCTTTAATCGCTTATTTGTTTTTGCCTTTCAATATTCAATAATCAATTATCAATCTTATGGGGTTGCTGAAATTTTTCCATTCCTGTTCCCCCTTCGGGGGTTAGGGGGCTTCGAAAAAATTTCATCACCGCTCTTTCCCTGCCCGACTTCGTCATTCAGGCGGGCGTTCCAATCTTTTTTGTCCTCGCAAAAACATCTACGCACAAAAAAGGATTTCCACTACAATCGCTACCCCGAAACAGCCGAATACAATTACTCAATCATCTAAACGAGAATGCTTCAGAACGTTTAGGCTCTTTTAGCGGCAAAAACTCCTTTCGATAAAACTGTGTATGGTTTTGGTTAGGGTAATAAAATCTCATTGGGTGCTCAAAAGTATCTACTACCTCTCCCAATAAATGTTCAATGTCGCTCTGTTTAATTCCTGTTTTGTTTTCCTTTTCTAAACTTCTAAAAAGCATATGGTAAAATGATGCCCACATTATTGCCGCATCAGAAAACCTGACGCTCCCTTTTGGTCCTACTATTGAAAAACACCCCTCACCCAAAACTTGATTCGCCAAATTTCTATTTACTGCTTTGCAAGCCGACAGAAATAATCTTCGACCTTTTAGCGAGGGCGCAACTATGTCTCCAAATCTAGTAAATCTTAAATTCTCTAGTGCCAATCCTATCAAGTCATCATTGCCATGGCAGGAAATGTGCAAATAACGATGTGTTGACGCTTTAAATATTTTGATGACCTCTATTAGTTCTTTTTCTGTTCTAATGAAATAGTAATCGCTATTCACACCACAAAGATTTAGGATTTGGGATAGTATATTACCCTCTATCAGACCTTGTCTTTCTTCTTCAAAAGAAAAACTTTCTATAATAAATAAACTTGGTTTTGTTGGCATGAATCTATCCCTATAGATATTTTTCCTTCTTAAATTAATTTTCCCTATGCGCATTTAATCACGCTTCTCCATTTCTACCAGTTATCATCTTTGTCTTTTGGTCGAGTCAGAAAAGCAACCAATTCTCCAACAACTTTTGCTACTTGAAGATTCATCAACGGGAAAAGTTTAAAACCCTTTCCTAATTGCCCTTTCAAAAACATAGGCTCCACAGGTTTTGCATT
>CANJZE010000025.1 GCA_947479455.1 Bacteroidota bacterium | reverse complement strand
TAAAAAGAATAAAATGGGAATTAAAAAGTACCGCCCGACCACACCGAGTTTGAGGTTCACTGAACTTCTAACTTTTGAAGAAATTACTACCGATGTACCCGAGAAGAGTCTTCTCGCTCCTTACAAATCAACAGGGGGACGTAACAGCAGAGGTGAAATGACCATTCGCTACGTGGGTGGAGGACACAAAAAACGTTACCGTGTTATTGACTTCAAACGCGACAAAACCGGAGTTCCGGGTAAAGTGGTGTCTGTAGAGTATGATCCTATTCGTACCGCATTCATTTCATTAATCCAATATCCAGATGGAGAGAAGAGATATATTCTTGCTCCAAACGGTTTGAAAGTTGGACAAACAGTTGTAGCCGGTCCCGGCTCGGCTCCTGAAGTAGGTAATACACTTCCTATTTCTGAAATTCCACTGGGTGCTATTATTCATAATATTGAATTACACCCGGGTAAAGGCGGAACAATTGTAAGAAGCGCAGGAACTTCAGCGCAACTTTTAGCTAAAGAAGACAGATACGCTATCGTAAAATTGCCTTCAAGCGAAACCAGAAAAATATTGATGACTTGTGTGGCTACTATAGGCACCGTTTCTAATGCAGATCATAATCTTCAAAGCCTGGGTAAAGCCGGTCGCAGACGTTGGTTAGGTCGCAGACCAAGAAACAGACCAGTAGCAATGAACCCTGTTGATCACCCGATGGGAGGAGGAGAAGGTCGTGCATCTGGAGGTCATCCACGTTCAAGAAACAACATAAAGGCGAAGGGATACAAAACACGTACTCCGAAGAATAAGAGTTCGCAGTTTATTGTTCAAAGAAGAAGCAAGTAAAACAGTAAATAGTAGCTAGAAGCTAGACAATACAAAAACAAACAGTAATAAAAAGGAGAGTAAGGTTTATAAATCTAAAATCTAAAATCTAAAATCTAAAATCTAAAAATGGCACGTTCAATAAAAAAAGGTCCCTACATTGAGTACAAACTTTCTAAGAAAGTTGATAAGGCAAATGCAGGAGCAAAGAAGGGTGTAATAAAAACATGGAGCCGCGGTTCAATGGTAATACCTGAAATGGTTGGCCTTACTTTCGCAGTTCATAACGGAAACAAATTTATTCCGGTGTATGTAACTGAGAATATGGTAGGTCACAAGTTAGGTGAGTTTTCACCAACTCGTATCTTCAAAGGACACGCATCTAAAAAAGTTAAGTAGTAGAAGTATTAAGTAAAAAGTATTCAGACAAATACATAAATCCAAAATCATGGAAGCAGTAGCACATTTAAGAAATAATCCAACCTCAACCCGCAAAATGCGTTTGATGGCTGACCTTATTCGCGGAAAGAAAGTTTACGATGCGTTGACAATTTTGAAATTCAGCAAACAAGAACCATCTGGAAAGTTGGAGAAGTTGCTGAAGAGCGCTATCAATAACTGGGAGCAAAAAAATGAATTGCGTCCTGAGGACAACGATTTATTTGTAAAAGAAATTCAAGTAAATGCAGGAGCAATGATCAAGCGTTTTTTACCGGCACCACAAGGTCGTGCTTACCGTTTGCGCAAAAGAAGCAATCACGTAACTATTAAAGTTGACAGCAAAATTCCTGTAGCAGCTCCGGCAGTTGAAGAAACGGTGGAAGAAACAGCGGAATAAAGTTTTTGGTTAACCTCCAATAAGAACCTCCCGCAGTAATGTTGGAGGTTTTTTATTTTGAACAGGTTTGGTGAAGGCTTGTCCTGTTATAATTCCCTTTTCTTTCATCAATGCTCCGCTGTTCCAAGCTTCTTCCGAAGGTGTTTCATCCCGCCTGTTTCAGCGGGAATGACCTGGAACTTCAAATAAACAGAAGTCTTTGACTTCGCTTATCACAAAAAAGCCCTCCGATTACTCGGGGGGCTTTTTTTATGCGGCTTTTTTAGAAATGGATTTTTTCTCTTTAAGCAAACCTTTTCGGCTTAACTCAAGAATTGTTTCAAGATTTAGAGCTTTGTCCCAATCAACCGATGTCGAAGAATTCTTCATGCGCGATACTGGCACATAGGTTTTGTTTTTTTTATTGTGTTTCATAACGTTTCTTTTCTTTTTCGCTTGCCGGTCTTGCACTTACTATTCTAACCATTCCGGTTCTAGTCACAAAAGTAACTCTCAAAATTCTATTATTCAAACTTTTCCCCAAACATTCAAAACGCATTTCATCTGTGCTATGTTTATGGTCGTATGCCACTATTTTTTTCTCATCATTAAAAACACTTTCAGCTTCTTCGGTTGAAACATTGTGTTTGGTAGCATTTTTCATTTCGTTTCCTGCATCCCAATCAAATTTTATAGGTGGCATTAAGTAAAAGTAGAGAATCTTCTGTAAATTAATAAACCAAAGTTTCCGCTGCTCCAAATCTAACTTGGAACTTTAAGTAAACCGAAGTCTGTAGTTTATGACTTCGTTTATTCAAGCCTAACAAAAAACTCTCGCAATACTGCTGGAGGCTTTTTTGTTTTGAAGCAGTTGATGAGTATTCTTTCTTCTTTGAGCTAGAGTAATTCCCTTTTCTTTCATCAATGAATTTTAATACTGCGTATTTCATTTTGCTAATTTCTAAATTCATGTAGGTTTGCCGCCTCAAAAAAATAGCTATGGCTTTACAATGTGGTATCGTTGGTCTTCCGAATGTGGGCAAATCAACTTTGTTTAATGCGCTCTCTTCGGCAAAAGCACAAGCGGCAAACTTTCCCTTCTGCACTATCGACCCTAATATAGGTATGGTAACCGTTCCCGATGAACGTTTGAAAAAACTTGAAGCCATGGCGAAGCCGCAGAAGCTTATTCCGGCAACCATTGAGTTTGTTGACATCGCAGGTTTGGTGAAAGGCGCTAGTAAAGGCGAAGGATTGGGCAACCAGTTTCTCGGAAACATACGCGCAGTGGATGCTATTATTCATGTGGTGCGTTGTTTCGATAACGACAACATTATTCACGTAGATGGTAATGTAAACCCCGTGCGCGATAAAGAAATTATTGACACCGAATTGCAGTTGAAAGATTTAGAAAGCGTTGACAAAAAATTAGACAAGCAAAAGAAACTGGCAAAGACAGCCGATAAAGAAGTGCTGAAAGGCATAGAAGTGTTGACCTTCTACAAAAAGCATTTAGAAAGCGGACAAAGCATACGCACTGCCGTAGTGCATGAAGAAGACAAACGTTTTATAGAAGACCTTCAATTGCTCACCGCCAAACCAGTTATCTATTGCTGCAACGTAGAAGAAGGCAGCGTGGTAAACGGCAATAAATATGTAGAGGAAGTTCGCGCAGCAGTTGCCGGTGAAAATTCCGAAGTGGTAATTATTTCTGCGGCTATTGAATCGGAAATTGCAGTATTGGAAAGTGCCGAAGACCGGGAAGTATTTCTTGCCGATTTAGGTTTGAAAGAAACCGGACTTAATCGTTTGATTCGCGCTGCTTATCATTTACTTAGTCTGCAAACGTATTTCACCGTTGGTGAAAAGGAAGTGCGCGCCTGGACCATTCACAAAGGTGACAAAGCTCCAAAGGCTGCGGGTGTTATCCATACCGATTTCGAAAAAGGATTTATACGCGCGCAGGTAATGAGCTACAACGATTTTGTGCAATACGGAAGCGAAGCCGCTTGCCGCGATGTAGGCAAACTACGCAGCGAAGGCAAAGAATACATAGTGCACGATGGCGACATTATGCACTTCTTATTTAATGTTTAATAAAGCAGTTGACGGTTGACGGTTGACAGTTCACAGTTGAACAGCCGAACTGCAAACAAAAATAGCTGTTATCTAGCTACTCAATACTCACTACTAATTACTCATTACTCAATACTATCTCTTGAAACTTCACCGCGTTCTTTGTGTTGCCGTCATCATTGCACTCAAGGATATTCTCTTAGATAAAAAACAAGCCGACACAACAGTCAGTCAACTTCTTCAATCCACTCCGCGCTGGGGCGCGCGCGACAGAAATTTTATTGCCGAGAATATTTACAACATCGTCCGCTACAAACGCTTGTATGAGTTTTGCATGGGCGATGAAATATTTGGCGAAGTATCGCTCTGGAAAATGCTCGGCATTAAACTGCTGTTGCAAAATGTTGAACTGCCCGCATGGAAAGAATTTCAATTGCTGAATGCCGAAGAAATAAGAGCACGCAAAACAGAAGCAGATACCATTCGCAAAATTCGCGAGTCAATTCCCGATTGGTTAGATGAACTGTGCGAAAAAGAAATAGGAGCGAAGTGGGAAGAAGAAATTGCTGCGCTTAATCAACAAGCTGCCTTCAGCATTCGCATCAACACGCTCAAAACAAACAAGTTCGTCCTTTCAAAACTTTTTTCCGATGAAGGAATTCTGTTTACCGAAACAGAAGCCGCTCCCGATGCGCTCATCTTTCCGGCAAAAAAGAATTTCAGAAATCACACCGCTTATAAAAGCGGCTTGTTTGAAGTGCAGGATATTTCTTCTCAATTAGTTGCTCCTTTTGTAGAAGCCGAAGAAGGCATGAATGTGATTGACGGCTGTTGCGGAGCAGGAGGAAAGACATTACATCTTGCTGCGCTGATGCAAAACAAAGGCGAAATACTTGCGGTAGATATTCATCAAAAAAAATTAGACGAACTCGAAAAGCGCGCGGCACGCAGCGGTTGTAAAATGTTGAAGTTGATGCCAGCCGAAAAACTCGATTCACATCATCAGGCATTGCTTCGCGCTTTTGCCGATAGAATTCTATTGGATGTTCCCTGTTCAGGTCTGGGTGTGTTGCGTAGAAAGCCCGATGCCAAATGGTCGCTTACACCAAAATTTATTGAAGAGCTAAAACAAACACAGGCAGAAATTTTAGATGAATATGCTCCGATGCTTAAACCGGGCGGACTGTTGATTTATTCTACTTGTAGTATTCTTCCAAGCGAAAATGAAAAGCAGGTAGAATCTTTCCTCGCGAGAAATAGCAACTACGAATTGCTCGAACAAAAACGAATCTCTCCTTCCGAAACCGGCTTCGATGGTTTTTATATGGCAAAGATGCGGAAGAAGAGTTAAATACATTTTACACGAACACGCAAAGGCGCGAAGCAATGCAGTTTGTAATTTTGTATTCTTAGTGCCTTAGTGCCTTTGTGTAAATCTCCTCAATTATTCCTCCACCGTAGTCAACTCTTCCTCTGCAATTATTTTTTTCTCCGCGCGCTGATAAAAGAAATTCATCAGCACTCCGGTAATCACGAGAGCAATACCCGCCATCGAAAGCCATTCGTACCGTTCTTCAAAAAATAGGAAACCAAACACGAGCGCGTAAATAATTCCTAGATAGTTGAGGATAGTAACATTCGCAATGCGGTCGGCTTGCAGTGCCTTCGATAAATTGACCTGACCCAGTTGTGTCATTACACCAATCATAACTAAGTAAAACCATTCGATGCCTTGCGGAGTTTTCCAATCGAAGAGCGTAAACAAAAAACCAACCGCCACACCCATCAGTTGAAAGTGCAGCACAATTACCATGGTATGTTCTTTCTCTTTTAAACTGCGCACCATGTTATATGCAAAGCCCGAAGCCAGTGCCGAAACAATTCCTATCACGAGCATGGTAACAGAAATGCGGCTGTCGAATCCTTTAATAAGCAACACGCCCGCAAACGACACCGCAAAGAAAATCCATTGCAGGTTTTTGACTTTTTCCTTGAGCAGAAAAATAGCGATGATGGTGGTGAAGATGGGTGAGAGATACTGAATAGTAACCGCTGTGCCGAGCGGCATATTGTGCATGGTTATAAAAAAAGTATAAACCGCCACCGTTCCGAAAAAGCCGCGCGCGATTAACAAGCCGCGGTTACTTCCTTTCCAGTCTTCGCCAGCGCGGTGCAAAATAACAAGGCACATCACCATCGAAACAAAACAGCGGAAGAAAACAATTTCCATTGGCGGAATGCTGCTTACCTTTTTGATAAACACATTCATAATGGCAAAACAAAAAGTGCTTAACAGCATGTGCCGCGCACCAGGGGAAAGAAAAGAAGTAGGGGCATTAGGTAATTTAGACATCGAGTATTGGGAGAAACGGCTGTTCAATATTAAATCTTCAATCTTAAATCTCCTCCACGCTCCACGCCTCCAGCTTATCACCAAACCACCTCTTCACCGTGCTCCATACTTCACCAAACAATTCCGAATCGCGGTATTTGTTCAAATGCGTTTCGCTGTACCATTTGCTGTAAGTGAAAAAAATATTCGGGTTGGCAATATCGCGCAGCAAATCAACTCCGTTGCATCCTTCAAACGAAGCAATCAGTTCTTTACGCTCGTGAAACACAGTGCTAAAATCATTTACGCACTCCGGGCGAAAGGTCATTTTTACAATACGTATAAGCATAGTTTATTCTGAATTGTGAGAGGAGTAATTATCAATCCGCAATCACCAACACACTCGACACATCAGTTTTCAAACCCAGTAGATTTTCTGCCTTGCCTTTGTTGATGGCAATTTCTAACCAGCCCGATGAATTAAAAAAGCAAACCGCTTCGCCTTCTTCTACATCCGAATAAGTCTGGCTGATGCTGCGCATGGTGGCAGAGTTGGTGAGTACCGAAAAGTTTTTCGCCACAATAAATTCATCAAACATTTTGCGGCTTATGTTGGTAATGGCATTGCCGAAATGGTCAATGTAAACCACCGAGCCGCGAATATTTCCTTTTGAAGTAGAAGCTTGTAGCAACCGGAAACTGATGGCTTCGGTAGTTAAGTGAGCAAAATCGGAAGGACGATATTCCTTTGCTAAAAGCTCAATCACTTTCGCAATTCCGTTTTCGTAAAGCAGCGAATCACTCTCGAGCAATTCTTCATTCACCTGGTAAGTTTCGTGTGGTATGCGCTCAAATGCGAGTGAGAGAATGCCGTTATCGAAAGTCAGAAAATAATGTCCGTCAATTAATGTCAGCAGTAATTTCCCTTTTCCTTCACTCGAATTTACGTGCACCACATGAATTGTTCCTTTCGGAAAATAAGGGTAAGCATTGCGAATGGTGAAAGCGGCTTCTCTAATATCGAACGCACTCACGTTGTGGCTAATGTCAATAAACGAAACGCTATCGCAATGGGAGAGAATAGCCCCTTTAATAGCCGCGCTGTAAAAATCGCGCGTTCCCAAATCGGAAGTAAAGGTTATGAGAGGCATCGAATTGAAAATTGAAAATTGAAGATTGAAAACTGAAATGCAAAGCGCATATGATTTCTGTAGTCTATTGTCTAAAGTCTAATATCTGTTCTCTGCTAAAGTCAAAAGTGTTTCAAATAATTTCGTCAACGAAATCTAGTTGTGGGAAAACATGTGGATAGATATATTTTGATAGACAGTCAGCCCGCGTAAATTTGTTGCACACAAAACAAGTACGATTTGACTGAAATCACACTTCCCATTGAGGGCGTTGACCCGATTGATTTTTTCGGTGTAAACAATTCCCGCTTCAACTTTATTAAGAAAAATTTTCCAACACTTCGAATGGTTTCGCGCGGCAGCAGTATAAAAGCTGAAGGTAGCGAAGGCGACATTGCGATGTTCAAACAAAAGGTTGACCGCATGATTGACCATATTGAACGCAACGGCAAACTGACCGAAGATAATATTGAGAGCATTGTGCACTCCGATGATGCAGGTCATAAAATTCAAAAAGCAAAAGATACCAGCGATATTATTGTGCATGGCAATGGCGGTATTATGGTGCGCGCCCGCACCGAGAACCAATTGCTGATGGTGAAGGAAAGCGAGAAGAATGATATCGTGTTTGCTATTGGCCCCGCAGGAACCGGAAAGACTTACACAGCCGTTGCCCTTGCGGTTCGCGCCTTGAAAGAAAAGAACGTGAAGAAAATTATTCTCACGCGCCCGGCTGTAGAAGCAGGAGAAAGTCTCGGATTTCTTCCCGGAGATTTAAAAGAAAAGATTGACCCGTATCTGCGCCCGCTCTACGATGCGCTCGATGATATGATTCCTGCCGACAAGCTGAAATACTTTATGGAGAACCGCGTGATTGAAGTGGCTCCGCTCGCCTTCATGCGCGGAAGAACGCTCGACCATTCGTTTATACTTTTGGATGAAGCGCAGAACTGTACCGATATGCAATTGAAAATGTTTCTTACGCGTATTGGCGCAGCATCTAAGTGCATTATCACTGGCGACCCTACACAAATTGATTTGCCACCGAAAATAAAATCAGGCTTGCATACTGCGTTACGCATTTTGAAACCAATTGAAGGAATCTCCACCATTCATTTGAATGAAAGCGATGTGGTGCGTCACCGCCTCGTAAAGGAAATTATTAAAGCTTACGATAAACTAAATGAAACAAGAGCAATTGATGAAGTCACCAGCCATCCGTGAAACCAATTTCAATTTTCCGAACCAAACCAATGTTTACCACGGTAAGGTTCGCGATGTTTATTCTATTGGCGATAAACTGGTAGTGATTGCTACTGATAGAATTTCTGCCTTCGATCATATTTTACCGAAGCCGATTCCTCACAAAGGAGCGGTGCTCAATCAGATTGCAAAACATTTTCTCGATGCCACACGCGATATTGTTCCTAATTGGTTGTTGGATGTTCCCCATCCGAATGTTTCTATTGGTAAAAAGTGCGAGCCGGTAAGAATTGAAATGGTGATTCGCGGTTACTTAGCTGGTCACGCAGCCCGCGAATACAAAGCAGGAAAAAGAATTTTATGCGGAGTGATTTTGCCTGAAGGCTTAAAGGAGAACGATAAATTCCCTGTGAACATTATTACGCCATCTACCAAAGCAGTAGAAGGACACGATGAAGACATTTCGCGCGAGGATATTTTGAAGCGCAATATTGTAAGCGAAGAAGTTTATGTGCAGATGGAAAAATACACGCACGCTATTTTCGAACGCGGACAAAAACTGGCGAACGAAAGAGGATTGATTTTAGTAGATACTAAATATGAATTTGGAATTTCGGATGGAAGGGTGATGTTGATTGATGAGATTCATACACCTGATTCATCGCGCTATTTTTATCTGGAAGGTTACGAACAGCGCCAGTCAAAAGGCGAACCGCAAAAACAATTGAGCAAAGAGTTTGTGCGCGAGTGGTTAATGGCAAACAACTTCCAGGGAAAGGACGGACAGGTAATGCCTTTCATGCCCGATGAATTTGTAGATGTAATTACCGAACGCTACATCGAACTATTCGAAATAATTACAGGGAAGAAATTTACACGCAATAATTCAGAAGACATACTTGCGGAGATTGAGAACGTTGTTTTGAAATCTCTTGCTTAGAACTAGGCAATCAAATTACTTTTTATTTTGCGGACACAACTATGACCATTCTCGGCATTTCCGCTTTTTATCACGACTCTGCTGCTGCCGTTATTCAGGATGGAAAAATTATTGCTGCTGCGCAGGAAGAACGGTTCACACGCATTAAGCACGATGAATCTTTTCCGATTAATGCCGTTCAGTTCTGTTTGAAATATGCTGGCGTGAACATCAATGATGTTGATGCGATTGCTTTTTATGATAAACCGCTTTTAAAATTCGAGCGGCTGCTCGAAACGTATTATGGCTTTGCACCAAAAGGTGTTGTGTCGTTTATAAAATCAATGCCTGTTTGGCTGAAAGAAAAAATGTTTCTCAAACGAATCATGCACGAAGAGTTAGAGAAAATTGAAGGGTACGATAAAAATAAAGTCAAATTCCTTTTCCCAGAGCATCATCTTTCGCATGCGGCAAGTGCGTTTTATTCTTCGCCATATCAGGAAGCTGCGATACTAACGATTGATGGAGTAGGAGAGTGGGCAACGGCATCTATCGGCATAGGCAGAGGAAATTCTATTGAGATTTTGAAGGAGCTTCGCTTTCCGCATTCAGTTGGTTTGCTTTATTCTGCCTTTACCTATTTTCTTGGTTTCAAAGTAAACTCGGGCGAATATAAATTGATGGGGCTTGCCCCTTACGGCAATCCCGATTCACCGAAAGTTACGGAATACATAGAGACCATCAAAGAAAAATTGGTTGACGTAAAAGATGATGGAAGCATTTGGCTTAATCAGGAATACTTCAGTTACGCCACAGGTTTACGAATGGTGAATGATGATAAATGGGAGCAGCTTTTTGGTTTTAAAAAGAAAGAAGAGGAAGAAGAATTACAGCAACACCATTGCGATTTGGGTTATGCGATTCAACAAGTGACAGAAGAAATTGTTTTTAAAATGGCGAGTGAAGCCAAACGATTAACCAATTGCGATTACTTAACTATGGCTGGGGGTGTGGCGTTGAATTGTGTTAGCAACGGAAAACTGCTGCGCTCGAAATTGTTTAAAGATATTTTCATTCAGCCCGCTGCCGGTGATGCCGGTGGTGCGCTTGGTGCAGCACAAGCCGCTTACTTCATTCACTACAATCAGGAAAGAAAAGTTTGCAATGCACAGGATGAAATGCATGGCGCTTATCTCGGTCCCGAATTTTCCGATTTAGATATAGAACAGGATTTAAGAAAGTATAAAGCGGTTTCGAAGAAGTTTGAAAATCTGGATGAACTCAATTCGCGCGTTGCTGATATCATCAACGAAGGAAATGTGGTGGGATGGTTTCAGGGAAGAATGGAATTTGGTCCGCGTGCTTTAGGCAACCGAACAATTTTAGGCGATGCGCGCAATCCCGAAATGCAGAAGAAACTCAATCTGAAAATAAAATATCGCGAAGGGTTTCGTCCGTTTGCTCCTTCGGTAAAAGCAGAAGATTGCAAAGACTATTTTGATTTAGATACGGCTTCGCCATACATGCTGGTTGTTTCTCCGGTTAAAGAAAGCCGAAGAAACAAAATGCCTACAGGTTACAACGCAATGCCCTTGATGGAACGATTATATGTGCAGCGTTCAGATTTGCCGGCTATTACACACATTGATTTTTCAGCGCGGGTGCAAACCATACATAAAGAAACAAACGAACGCTATTGGAAATTGCTCAACACGTTCAAGCAGAAAACAGGTTTTGCTGTAATGGTAAATACAAGTTTCAATGTTCGCGGAGAGCCGCCTGTTTGCACACCAGAGGATGCATACAAATGTTTCATGCGAACAGAAATGGACTACTTAGTTGTAGGAAATTATTTGCTCAGCAAAACGGAACAACCCGAGTGGAAAGAAAAAGATGATTGGAGAAAAGAATTCAAACTTGACTAAAGCAATTTGCAAATTCGGAAATTCGAGAATTTGAAAATGGAATACAATGACGATATTTGTCAAGTTCAATCAAAACTCAAAAGGAAGAAGAATCGCGAACGATAAACAACAAACGAAAAACTAACAACTATGGATTTCTTAAAAGACCTCTGGAAATTTTTAATGGAGCGCAAAAAATGGTGGCTTCTACCCATGATTATTGTTTTGCTTCTCATTGGCGTATTGATTGTAATCGGTGGCGGCTCGGCTGTTGCTCCGTTTGTTTACACGCTGTTCTAAATGAAAGCACCCAAAGCCACACGCGAAAAAGAATTAGAAACCATCCTCACACTTTGTGTGGCGTTAGTGGTATTGTTTTTTGTAACCAAGAAACAACACGCCTACTATCTCACAGCTAGTGTTGTGCTCGGGTTAATTGGAATGTTCTCCAACTATCTTACTTCAAAAATTTCGTGGGCTTGGTTAAAGCTGGGAGAAGCAATTGGCTTTGTTATGAGCAAAGTAATTCTGTCTGTTGTGTTCTTCGGGTTTCTGTTTCCTATCGCATTACTCTCCCGTGTTTTTAGTGACAATCGTAAAAATCTTCAACTGAAAAAGTCTTCGGGTAACTCTTATTTCTTTACGCGTAATCACAAATACGAAGCGAAAGATTTAGAAAATGTGTGGTAGAATTCTATCGCTCTCCAAATATAATACTGCCTACACGGATGAAAGTGGCACCACGTTCTAAAGCAATTTTGTAATCGGAACTCATACCCATGGAAAGTTCTTTGAAGGAAGTTTCAGTGCTGAAATACTTCTGCTTCACCTCTTCGAATATTTTTTTGAGATGCGAAAACTCATTGGCAATTTTGCTTTCATCATCGGTATTGGTAGCCATGCCCATTAAGCCGCAGATGCGAATGTTTTTGAGTTTTGAAAATTCAGCAGAGGATAAAAGCGCAACGAGTTCTTCTTCACTCAAACCGAATTTGGTTTCTTCATCGGCAATAAAAATTTGCAGTAAGCAATCTATAATGCGGTTATTTTTTTCTGCCTGCTTATTTATTTCCTGTAACAGTTTTAAGCTGTCAATGGAATGAATCATGGAAACAAAAGGAGCTATGAGCTTTACTTTGTTTGTTTGCAGATGTCCGATGAGGTGCCACTGAATATCCTGCGGAAGTGCTTCGTGTTTCGAAACCATTTCCTGCACTTTGTTTTCGCCAAATAACCGTTGCCCTGCATTGTAAACTTCGAGAACATCCTTCACCGGTTTTGTTTTAGAAACGGCAATCAATTGCGCGCGAAATGGTTTAATTTCCTGTAAAACCTGTTTGTATTTTTCGGAATTCATTTAGGCAGTAATTCTATTTTAGCGCGAAGATAAAATGAAGCACATCATTCCTTTACTGTTGTTGTTTTTGGTTTCATGCAAACCTAAATTGCCCGAAGTGCCGAAGGATGTAATACCTATGGAAACCATGAAGGTGATTTTGGCTGATATGCATGTGGCAGATGCTGTAGCGGAAACAAAAACACAGGTGGGAGCTAATGAAAAAGAATTAGTGCAGAAGTATGACGAGCAGATTTTTAAAATTCACGGAACAACGCGCGAAGCGTTTGTGAAAAGCTTTTCGTTTTATGAACAGAACCCTGTTTTGCTCAATCTGATGTATGACGATATATTGAACGATTTAAGCAAACGCGAAGGGGATATAAGCAAGAAATAATTTTCAATTTTAAATATTCAGAACATGAACAAAGTAGTTGCCAATGCCGATGAAGCGGTGAAGGATATAGCCGACAATGCAGTGCTGATGCTCGGTGGTTTTGGTTTGTGCGGCATTCCCGAAAATTCGATTGCCGCGCTTATTCGCTCGGGAGTAAAAGGGTTGACCTGCATTTCGAACAATGCCGGTGTAGATGATTTCGGAATTGGATTGATGCTGAAAACGCGTCAGGTGAAAAAAATGATTTCGAGTTATGTGGGCGAGAATGCTGAGTTTGAACGTCAGTTGCTTTCGGGAGAGTTGGAAGTGGAATTGATTCCTCAGGGAACTTTAGCTACTCGTTGCATGATGGCGGGTTATGGTATTCCCGCGTTCTTTACACCTGCAGGTGTGGGCACCGAAATTGCAGTTGGAAAAGAAACGCGCGAGTTTGATGGCAAAGAATATTTGATGGAGCACGCTTTTAAGTCTGACTTTGCGATTGTAAAAGCATGGAAAGGAGATACAGCGGGCAACTTAATTTTCAAAGGCACAGCACGCAACTTTAATCCGCTGATGGCGATGGCAGGCAGAATTACGATTGCAGAAGTAGAAGAGTTAGTAGCCGAAGGAGAACTTGACCCAAACGAAATTCATACCGCAGGAATTTTTGTGAACCGCATTTTTAAAGGAGAGAAATACGAGAAGAGAATTGAGCAGCGAACTGTTAGAAAATAAATGCATTACGCTGCGCGATGATTACACAGATAAATACATTGGATAAATGCAATTCGATAATGCAAAAGCCGGAAAACAGTTTGTTGTTTGTATTATCTGTAAAATCAACGGCTGTTATCTGTGTAATCATCGCGAAGCGTAGTTGTATTAAGAAGTTTAAAAATTAACCGAAACCCGAAACTGAAATGGCACTTACTAAAGAACAAATAGCACAACGCATTGCAAAGGAATTGAAGAATGGTTACTACGTGAATCTTGGCATTGGCATTCCTACGCTGGTGGCAAATTATATTCCTAAAGGAATGGATGTGGTGTTGCAATCGGAAAACGGTTTGCTGGGTATGGGACCTTTTCCTACCGAGGCAGAAGTTGATCCTGATTTGATAAACGCGGGTAAGCAAACTATCACCGCACTTCCGGGCACTGCGTTTTTCGATTCGGCTTATAGTTTCGGAATGATTCGCTCGCAACGGATTGACCTTACTGTTCTTGGTGCTATGGAGGTTTCTGAAAGCGGTGACATTGCCAACTGGAAAATTCCGGGCAAGCTGATTAAAGGAATGGGAGGCGCTATGGATTTAGTGGCTTCGGCACGCAATATTATTGTAACCATGATGCAGACCAACCCGAAAGGCGAATCGAAATTATTGTCGCAATGTTCGCTGCCGCTTACGGGTAAAAAATGTATTCAGCGAGTGTTGACCGACTTAGGTTTCTATGATATTAAAGACGGTGCTTTTCACCTGCTCGAAATTGCACCGGGTGTTACGGTTGATGAAGTAAAAGCAAAAACACTTGGTAAGTTGGTCATTAGTCCAGCGTTGAAGACGATTGAGGTGTAAATTAAAAGGCGAAAAGAATATTTACACAAAGACACAAAGTCGCGAAGTTTAAGATTTCTGATTTTGTATTCCTTAGTGCCTTCGCGCCTTAGTGTTAAACAATTCGGTTGCTTATTCCACCATCTTCATTACTTCTTTCCACTCGGCTTCGCTAACGGGTTGAACGCTTAGGCGCGAAATGCGAACGAGCGCCATCTCTTTCAGTTTTTTATTGGCTTTAACCTGTGCAAGCGTCACCGGTTTTTTCAATGCTTTTGAATACTCTACATCTACGCAACTCCAGTCTTCGGTAGTGCCGGGATCTTGATAAGCTTCCTTTGCAATTTTTACTATACCTACAATCGAAGGTTCGCCATTCATGCTTTCGTAGAAAAAGCAGAGGTCGCCTTTTTTCATAGCACGCAGGTGAAGGCGGGCGGCATAGTTGCGTACCCCATCCCAAAAAGTTTTCTTTTCGGTTTTCATGCGTTCAAACGAATACGTTTCGGGGTCCGATTTAATAAGCCAGTAGTTCATGGTTCACGTTCGTTATCTCATTAATGTAATTGTTCCTTTTGCCGTTCTGTTGGTGTTATCGTCATAAACAATTACAGCCGTGTAAGTATAAACACCAGCTTGCGATTCTTTACCTTGATAAGTTCCATCCCAACTTTGTAGCGTGCTATTACTCTCAAAAACTTTTTCGCCCCAACGATTAAAAATTTTGAACTCAAAAAAACGAGTGCCGCTGCTGAACACTTGCAACACATCATTCTGCCCATCACCATTGGGGGTAAACACATTTGGTATAAACACTTTGGTGTTTTCGTAAATCGTAATATAGTTTGCTCTGCGTGTAGTATCGTTGCAGCCATAAACATTGCTTACAAAGAGTTCAACAGAATAAACGCCTTCCTTCGTGTAAACATGTGTTGGCGATTGTAAAGATGAATTTCCGTTGTCACCAAAATTCCATAACCAGGCATCGGCATTGGTTGATTGATTGGTGAAACGAATAGGCGCAGCGTAATCATTTACATAACCAACTAAAGGTGTAGCAGTAAAATCTGCTACCGCTACAGGATGTGTAGTGGCAGTGCCGATAGCCGTATCAAAACAATTGCCGAGTTGAGCAATCAGAATTACTGCGAATGAATCAACAGTAGCATAACTATGTGTAGGATTATCGAGTGTAGAATTTCCTCCGTCACCAAAACTCCATGCGTAAGTATTTCCAAAAACAGGAGTAGAGTTATTTGTAAATGAATTGGCAAGACCTACACAAACTTCATCGGCACTAAAATCTGCAACCGGATTTGGATTTACATTTACAGTTGTTGTTGCCGTGTTACTGCAATTGTTTGCATCGGTAACCGTAACTGAATAGGGAGTTGTAATTGCCGGAATAGCAATAGGATTTTGAATGTTTGCATTATTTAAATCAGCCGAAGGACTCCACACAAAATTAATTCCTGTTGCAGTAGTAACTCCTAGTTGCGCGCTTTGTCCTTCACAAATATCAACTGTAGCAGCTGTAGTAACAACCGGCAAAGCATTCACGGTATAATTAATACTGTCAAGTCCTGAGCATCCTGTAATTAAATCGGTGTAACTATAAACGAGTGAAAAAATTCCGGCACCGGCAGTAGTGGTATTAAAATCTCCCAATGTATTTACAATTCCTGTTCCTGACCAGCTACCGGCCGCAGGAGAAAAACCTGCAAGGGTTACTAATCCTAAATCAACACAATCAGCGCGATCGTTACCTGCGTTTACAATTGGTGCAGATTGAACTACAGTTACAATTGCTGTTGAAGGTGGACTCACACAACCTAAATCTGTAGCTACCACAGTAACACTGCTTGGGTTCGTCAAAAGATTTGTAGTGTAAATAGTTGAAGCACTACTTTGCACATTTGTAGCACCATCAAAAAAATCATACGTGCCGTATATGGAAGGTGAAGCAGTAAAGGTTATAGACGTTCCCTGACAAATTGAATTATCAGCATCGCTGCTTGTGAGTGTTACCGAAGGAATAGGATTAACTGTAAGTGTAATTATGCTGGTTGGTAAACCCGGGCAACTTGCCAATGAACCTGAAACAAATACTACATCGTTATCATTAAATGTAGAAGAAGTATAAGTTGTCGTTGCATTATTTTGCACCGATGTTCCATTCAAATTAAAATCGAAATTGTCTAAACCCGGATTGGCAACCGCGGTAAATGTAACGGCATCACCCTGGCAAATGATAGAATCAGAAACCGTTAAAGTGATAGCCGGAATTGGTTTTACAAACATAGTGAAGGTATTGCTCCACGGGCTTGTGCAACCATTTTCAACAGCAACAACGTGAATAGTATTTCCGGTGTATAAAGTTGTACTTGACCACACATTGCTCGGTGAAGTTTGTTGCGATGAACCGCCAATAAAAAATTCGTAGTTGGCATAAGTGGAAGGTGAAGCGGTGAAGGTTACTAAATCGCCACCGCAAATAGTATCATCGGCATCTGAGCTTGCTAGTGTAACAATAGGTATAGGATTCACCATTGGTCCAAGAACAGCACTTGGATTACTGAAACAAACTCCGTCAAACGCTGCCACTCTTACGCTATCGCCTTGCACTAAACCATTAGCTACGTATGAATTACTGCCCGTACTTTGAACAGGATTATTGTTTACAAAAAATGTGTACTGCTGATAACCCGCAGGAGTCGCGGTATATGTGATAGGGTCGCCTGCGCAAATGGTGCTGGTAGACGCAGTAAGCGTAATGTTTATCGTATTTGGCTGCACATTAAACACTATTGAGTCTTTCACTCTTCCGCAGCATTGTGTGGTAACCCAAACAACAACCGTATGACTTCCTGTGGTAAGAAAAGAAACCGGTCCGCTTTGACTCGTTGCTGTAGTATCCAGGTTAGGAGTGGCATTAGGACCAAAATCCCATTCATATGAAATTCCCGATAGGGTATCGGTAAACACATCAGGGCAACCCACCACCGCAGGATTATTTAAGTGAGAAAGAGAGCCACCTGCTTGTGTTTTCCATAGTTCAATAAAATCGGTAAAAGGAGTTCCGCCAAGTGTAATTGTTTTTCTGCCTATGGAATTATAAATTACAGAAACAGGTCCGGTTGTATTTGTTGCAGTTGCAGGAGTAGCACCCGAACCAAAATCCCAATTGCCTGCAATAGGAGTAGTGAAAACAATTTCAGCGTTGGTGCATCCGTGATTCAATACCGAAATAACCGGAGGGTTTCCCGGAACAGAGAGAATATTGTTTTGTGTTACCGGTGTTCCTCCGGTTTGCGAAAGCGCCATACTTAAACCTTGTGCGCCTGCACCACCTGCACCACCCGAAGCACCTGCACCACCAGCACCACCTGCAGCACCGTTACTTTGTGCGCATCCGAAACCTGGTCCACCTGCACCACCTGCACCGCCTGCAGCTCCTGCTGCACCTGCGCCACCTGCGCCACCTACACCACCCAAGCCCGCAGTCAATTTACAATCAGTAATATTTCCACCAACACCATTATTGAAAAGAAAAACAGCAAACGAGCCACCACCACCAGTACCGCCAGTGCCACCACCACCACCAGTGCCACCACCGCCACCACCACCGCCACTTCCACCTACATCATCATTTCCATTTTGTTGTCTTCCACCACCACCACCACCACCACCACCACCACAACCGTTTGTTCCTGCTGTTCCTGCACCACCTGCAGTACCCGGAACAAAATATCCAGGAATTGCAATTGTCCCTACCGGACCAACACCTCCCGCAACACCATTCGTTACTCCCGTACTTCCTGCTACACCCGCGCTCGGAGAACCACCACCGCAACTATTATTATTTGAGGTTCCGAATATTCCACAGCCGCAATTTGGTCCTGTGCCACCGCCACCACCCGCAGCTCCACAGCTTCCAGCAACTCCAGTTGACGATGCCAAACCCGCCCATTTTCCACCTGTACCTCCATTTCCTCCGCCTGGCAATCCACCAATTCCTCCAGCGGGAACGCATGATTCGTTACAAGCAGGCAGCCCATTTGCACCTGGTGTTCCAGGTACTCCTGGTGCTCCCGGTGTTCCTGCTACTCCCGGTGTGCCATCAGCAGAAGTTACATCAACACGAACAATGTTATAGTTGCTGCAACCGTTCAAATAAATTCCGTGGGCTGAAGAAGCAATTCCAAACGGAACATCCATTATCAAAGTCAAATCCTGCAAACGGAATCCTGAAACATTCACTCCTGCAATTATTGCTGTACCATTTGCTGGCGGTGGAAGTACAATGGCATTTAAACGATGAATTACAGTTGGTGGCACATTGCTTTTTGTCCAATTCTGCATCGGGTCGAAACCGCCTTCAATGGTGATGTTGTTTACTAACATTAATTCAGCGTTTATGTCGTAGTTGCCAATTGCTAGCCACAAACGTGTACTGGTAGGAGTTATTAACTGAAGAGCTCTCGGCAAGTTTGCGGGATCAGTTTTATTACCAGCACCGGCAGGATTCCCATTGGGAACCACGTAAATTACATCGCATTCCTGTGCCGCAACAAAATTGATGGAAAGCAAGAATAAGAGCGAAACGAAAAAAGGTTTGTAAATTTTATTCATAGTCAAGCAGAATTTATGAAGTCTTGAAAGTAAAAATTGTAGCCTAAAATAAGAGTGTGAATATGATAACAAAGTTGGATGCGGCTAAAAAATATTTCAACAGGAGGAAGAGAAAAAAATGTAGCTCCGCTTTTATGAATTCTATTTTCACGCAGTAAACAATAATTCATGCATCCACTCCGCTTTTTTTTTATCTCGTTTCTTTTTTCATGCACGCTGTTGTTGAACTCCTGCAACAGTTGTAACAATACCAACAACAATTCATCGCTTCACTTCTTTCGTTACAACCAAAGCAGCGGCATTGCTTCGCTCGACCCTGCGTTTTCCAAAGACCAATCAACCATCTGGGCTTGCAATCAACTCTACAACTCGCTGGTGCAGCTAGACGATAACTTAAATGTACAACCCGCTATAGCCCGCAGCTGGCAAATTTCGGGAGATGGTAAAACCTACACCTTCAATTTGCGCACCGATGTAAAGTTTCACAACAATCAATGTTTTAAAAACAGCGAAGGAAGAAATGTAAAGGCTGCGGATGTAGTGTATAGTTTGAACAGAATTATTGAGAAAAAAATAGCCAGCCCCGGTGCATGGATTTTTAATAACAGTATTGACACCGTTTCGCCATTTACCGCTATCAACGATTCTGTTTTTCAGTTGAAGTTGCGCAAAGCATTTCGACCAATGCTTGGTATTTTAAGTATGCAGTATTGTTCGGTAATTCCTCATGAAGCTGTTGAGAAATACGGAACTGAATTTCGCGCGCATCCGGTGGGCACTGGTCCTTTTATTTTTAAAAACTGGAAAGAAGGAACGGCTTTAATTCTTCAAAAGAACAACAACTACTTCGAGCGCGATGCAGCAGGAAACGCGCTACCATATCTTGACGGAATTAAAATCAGTTTTATTGACAACAAAAAAACCGAATACCTGTCGTTCAAACAAAAAGAACTTGATTTCATCAATAGCATTGATGCCGCTTATGTTGACGAAGTGCTCGATGAAAATGGCGGAGTAAAAACAGAACTCAAAGACAAATTCAATTTGCTTAAAACGCCTTACCTTAACACCGAGTATCTCGGTTTTCTGGTGAACGATAATTCGCAGGATGTCAATCATCCATTGCTGAACAAAAAAATTCGTCAGGCAATTAATTATGGATTTGACCGAAGAGAAATGCTGAAGTATTTGCGCAACGGAGTTGGCAGACCGGCAGAGAGTGGATTCACTCCCTTCGGTCTTCCATCATTTAATGCAGAACAGGTAAAGGGCTACACTTTCGATTTACAAAAAGCAAAACTACTATTGAAAGAAGCAGGACATGAGCAAGGAAAAAATCTTCCCGAGATAAAACTTTACACCAACGAAACTTATAAGGAATATGCGCTCTTCATTAGCAAACAGTTGGAGCAAATTGGTTTGAAAATCAAAGTAGAAATTTCTCAGCCTTCAATCTTGCGCGAATGGATGAGCCAGGGAAAGATTGATTTTTTCAGAGGAAGCTGGCTGGCAGATTATCCCGATGCCGAAAATTATTTTGCTGTTTTCTATAGTAAGAACGGCTCACCGCCCAATTACACGCGATTCAGAAATTCTGCTTTCGATGCCTTGTATGAAAATGCATTAGCAGAGAATGACGATGCAAAGCGTTTTGAAATATATCACGAAATGGAAAAAATAATTATTGAAGAAGCTCCTGTAGTGCCGTTGTTTTACGATGAAGTATTGCGCTTCTCTCAAAAGAATGTAGAAGGCTTAACTGCCAACGCCATCAATCTTCTGAATTTGAAAAAGGTAAAACTGAAATAGAAATCCTGAATACCTCCTTTTGGAAACCGCAAGTGGAAATGTCATGCTGAGCTTGTCGAAGCATCTTTTCGTTATACTCTTCACAAGGCGCAGAGTAACTTCGCGTCTTTGCGCCTTTGTGTTACACATTTTACTTCTTAAATAAATATTCCTTCGCCTGCGGACCAAGATTAAAAACAACATCTATCACGCTGAGGTTCTCTTGAAAGCCATTTCGATCTTCAAACGTTTGGTAGTAACGTTTCAACGGCTCTGCCTCTTTCTTCCCTCGTAAATCAATCACACCTTCCGGTTGTTTATAAAACATCGAAGTCAACTCAAACGCTTTTTCTGTTTTCAAAATCTTCAATACTGTTTTCAGTAATTCATGATTAAATTCAAAAAGGAATTCAAATTCCTTTTCGTAAAATGGCTGAAACCGTTCAGCATAAAACTCAAAAAACGGAGTGCTGCCATAAGCCGAACGAATACTTTGCCAATGAATCTTTTGCCATGGAACACTGTTGTCAATCTTTACATTTTTGTAAAGCTGATGATGGTCTCTACCGCCAACAATGGGAATGCTCAGTTTCTGTTTGCCATTAGCTCCCGTAATTTCACAACGGTTTCTGAAACTTGACTTCACAAAATTTTCTTCACGCTCAATTAAAATAATTTCATGTTTCAAATAATTTCTGAACCAGATTACATTGGGCAAATAAGGGAGTTCGAGTAAAATTTTATGCATGTTTAAACAGCGGTGAAACAAGTTGCATTTATTATCGGTGGTAATATATTCGTTCAAATAGTTAGTATTGATTTTAGAATAAATAAAATTGTTCGTCTGCACCTTCAAACCTAACCCACCCTAATCTGTTTTCATTTTATGGCAAAACATTTCATCGCTGTATTCATCTCTATTCTTTTTCATTCTACACTTTTTGCTAATCAAGAAAACCTAAAACAAGGTTGGGACGCGTTTAACCAAAACAAGCGCATAGAAGCTAAAGAGTTTTTTGCCAAAGCAGCTATTGATGCCGATACTAAAGCTGAAGCAAATCTAGCTCTGGGTTTGGTGTGGTGGAGTGAAGATAAAAATGATGAAGGGTTCAAAGCATTTCAAAATTTTTTCGATGCTTCCGAAAATCCATATCCGTATTTGTATGCCTTGTGGACCTCGCCCATTGTGTTTGACGATTACAACAAAAAGAGCGAGGAGAAGTTGAAGTTTTTGAAACGACTAATTAATGAACAGAAAACAGATGGCACTATTCACGCTATGGCACATTCTATGTTGGGCAAGCATTTTGAAAGTGCAGGTGATTTCAAAAAATCGGGAGATGAGTTCTCGCAAATTGGAGCGATTGAAAATTGGCAGATTCTAGGAACATTTGACAATACTTCGGGCAGCGGGTTCAACAAAAACTTTGGGGCGCTCTCAAAACCACAAACCGATGCAGTTTTTAAAAATAAAAACGAAGCATCGGTATCGTGGTATACACCACCACATGCCCGCAGCGATAGATGGTTCGATTTCGAATATTATTTTCTTATCAGCAATTCGGTGATGTATGCGCAAACGTTTTTGAAGAGCGATGAAGACCAGGAAATTTATTTCCGTAGCGGTAATTCGGGTTCATTTAAAATTTGGGTGAACGATAAACTGGTAACGAACGTTTCGGAAGAGCGCAATTGCGATATGGATATTTACATCAACAATGTAAAACTGAACAAAGGGTACAACCGCATCTTGGTTCAAATAGGTGAAAGTGAAACCAATGCTGCCAATTTTTTGATTCGCGCTACAGATCAAGAAGGCAAGTTGATTAAAGGATTGAGTTCTGTAGCAGCGTATCAGCCTTATACCAAAGCGGCTGACTATACGGTTACTTATCAAACTTTGTTTGCCGAAGATTTTTTCAACAACAAAATAAAAAGCGAACCTGAAAATTTGTTGAACTATTTAATGTTATCGGATGTGTGTATGCGCAATGATAAAGTTTACGAAGCGCGCAAAGCATTGAAGCGTGCAAAAGAATTGGCTCCCAAAAGTTCTTTCGTGGGTACCCGCTTGATTGAAGCGTATGGTCGCGATAACAACGTGACCGACTTAACGAAAGAGTACGAGCGAATAAAAACGGATGATTCTGATTGCGCTTACTCGCTGAAAGGTTTACTGAATGAAGCAGCCACTCGCGAAGATTTTGATGAGCAGGAAAAATTAGCCAATCGTTATAAGTCATTTTATGGAGAAAGCCAATACACCGATTTACTCGAGTTGAATTTGGCGGCTAAACGAAACAAGTATGATGAAGTGGTAAAGAGTGTTCAACGATTGTATGCCAAGTATCCCGACAATTTTGATTTGATGAATTTGACTTACACCATCGAGCGAAACACTAGTAAAAACTTGGCAAAGGCTAATGAAATTTTGAAGGCTTACCTCAAAAATAATTACAGCGATAAAGTGATGACCGCTATGGCGAGTAATTATTTCGATTTAGGAAAACGCGAAGATGGATTGAAAATTTATCAGCAGCGAATTCAAAATTATCCTTACTCGATTGGTTACTATGTAGAACTTAGCGAACTATATTTTGCTGCTCAGGATTATAACAATGCACTTAGCTACGCGCAAAAAACGTTGGAGTTTGCTCCTTGCATTGGGGGCTACTGGAGCCGATGCGGGAAAATTTATGAAGCACTAAAGGATGAAGAGCACGCTCGAGATGCCTACAGGAAAGCGATTTATTACACGCCCACTAATTATGAATCGCGAAAGCAGTTACGCAAGCTCGATAACAAAAAAGATTTGTTTGACAATTTTGAAAAGGCCGATGCTTATGATTTATTTAAAAAATCGCCAACGGCAGAAGAGTTTGCCGATGATAACAGCATTATACTTTTAAATGAAACACAACGAGTGGTTTATCCCGAAGGACCAACGGAAGAACGATCGGAAGTGTTGGTGAAAGTTTTTAATCAAAACGGTATTGATACGTGGAAGGAATATTCTATCGGCTACAATCGTTATCGACAGAAATTAATTATTGATAAAGCAGAAGTTTTTAAAAAGGATGGAAGCAAAGTGCAGGCTGAAAAAAATGAGGACTATTTGGTGTTCACGAATCTTGAGATAAACGATGCAATTCATGTTTCGTACCGAATAGAAAATTATAACAGCGGAAAATTAGCACAGCATTTTTGGGAACAATTCAATTTGAATTTTGAGTATCCAGCTAAAATTTCGCGATACAGTTTACTGTTGCCGGCTGATAGAAAATTTAATCAGCAAGTGCTAAATGCCGATTTGAAACCAACAGTGAAAGAGGTGGAAGACATGAAACTGTATACCTGGGAAATTAAAGACCAACCGGCTATTAAACCCGAGCCATACATGCCTGCACTGGCAGATGCAGGTGTGATGCTTGATATATCTACGTTGCCCGATTGGAAATACATCAGCAACTGGTATTCTGATTTGTCTTCTTCGTTAGCAAAATCTGATTTTGAAATAAAAGAAACCACTGCCGAATTGTTTAAAGACAAAAAAGGTTTGAGTGAATTGCAGAAAGCAAAAGTGATTTACGATTTTATTGAAGCCAATGTGAGTTATAGCAATGTACCATTCATGCATGGCCCTATCATTCCGCAAAAAGCATCGCGAACGCTCAATACAAAACTAGGCGATTGCAAAGATGTGTCTACCCTTTTTGTGGCTATGTGTAAGGAAGTTGGATTGAAAGCAAATTTGATTTTGGTTGACACGCGCGACAATGGTGAAAAACATTTGAATTTACCTAGTGTAGATTTTAATCATTGTATTGCGCAATTACAAACCGATGGAAGGAGTTATTATATCGAACTCACCGACCAAAAACTTTCATTCACTTCGGTTCCGCACATTGATTTGAATTCAAATGTGCTCTTCATTCCCCGCGAAGGCGATTCAGCGGCCACTCAACTCAACAAATTGAGCTCAAAATATCGTCCATTGAATAATATCAGTCGCACTACCGATTTGAAATTTGACAACAACGACATCACTTTTGTGCGCAAGAGTGTGAAGACCGGCATGTTTGCCGCGCAAATGCGTGGAGAATATGCCGATCAGGGACGCGACAAACAAGAAAAATATATTACACAAGCTATCTCTTCTGATTTTACAAATCCTGCCAAACTATTGAGTTTAAGTTTCGATGACTTGAAAGCCTTGAAGGATTCGGTTAGCTACGCTTATTCGTTCAATATTAAAAATGAATTGAGTGAAGTAATTGGTATAAAAATTTTTCGACTTCCGTGGAGCGAAGCCTTTCGGTCACTTGATTTTCTTTCACTGGAAACAAGAAAATTTCCATTCTTAGTGTGGAGTTTCAATTCAGCGGAAACTACTCGAGAAATAATGAACATTGAAATTCCGAAAGGAAAAATGTTGGCCGAGTTGCCGAAGAACGTGTTGCTTACTTGCGATGCTGCCGATTATTCGTTGGTATATAACACCACCACGCTGGGTAAATTGCAAGCTGTTCGCGAAATGAAATTCAAAAAGGATAAAGTAAATCCTGAGGAGTACGCTGCCTTCCGCGAATTTTTTAACAAGGTAGCAGAAGCCGATACGAAACAGTTGGGGTTTAAATAACGAACTTATTCAAGTCATGACTACATTACGAGAGAAATTCAAAATATAAATTGTTTCCGGGAATTTCAGAGCAAAGTCATGCCATGACTTTGTACCAATTGATTCAACTGAATTCTTCCATGCTTAATTTTCATTCCTTCAAACGGGTCGTTGGAGATTAAATACGGTCCATCTAAATCAGCATAGTCTGCAAGCGGAGTTAGTTGTGCTGCTGCTGTGCAACCGACAGATGATTCACTCATGCAGCCAATTAAAATTTTCATTTCGAGTTCACGTGCTTTCAAAATCATTTGATGTGCTTCGGTAATTCCACCACACTTCATCAACTTTATATTGATGCCATCGAAACCTTCTTTCAATTTTTCTATAGCACTTAACCGCTGACAACTTTCATCGGCATAAAGCGGCAAAACAGATTTTTGCTTTAGTAATTTCATTTCCTTTAAAGCATTTTTATGCAAAGGCTGTTCAACTAAAAAGCATCCTTCTTCCTTTAACCACAAAATTTTTTCAATTGCTTCTTCAACTGTTTTCCATCCTTGGTTTACATCTACCGCAAATTTTTTGCTTGATAAACTTTTGAAGTTGTGAATCATTTCTTCATCGCTCTCTCCATCAAGTTTTATTTTAAAAATTTCGAAGCCATACTTATTTCCTTCTTCCACTTTTAATTTCATTTCTTCAAAAGATGAAACACCGATGGTATATGTTCCGAGAGGAAATTTGTAGTCTTGGTTGGTGTTATCACCAACCACTCCAAGCAACTCTCTTATAGTGTTTTGTTCACGTTGAGCCTTCAAACTCCATAACGCCATATCGAGTGCTGCTTTAGCACTCATGTTTGCTTGAACAGGTTGCAATTTTGCGAACCAGTCCTCAATAGAATTAGAAGAAATATTTTTGCTGAACTCAAGAAGAAATTCAGAAACTGATTTTTGTGTTTCAGCAAGATAAGGTGGCAATGTTGCTTCGCCCCAACCAACAAAATTTTGGTGTTCGAGTTTTACATACACCACATCGGTATGCGTGCGCACACCGTGCGCAATGCGAAATGGAAATTTGAATTGTAATTGATAAGGGAAGAGAGATAACTTCATAATGAGCAAATGTAAAAATGAGTAAATAAGTAAAATGAATACAAGAAAAAGCCCCGCTGAAGCGAGGCTTTTTCTTGTATTCATTTGTCCAATTTACTAATAGGTTTTACGCCAACGCTTTCTTCACCTCTTCAGCAGCTTCTTTCAATTGAATTGCCGAACGAACTTTCAAGCCGCTTTCGTCAATCAGTTTTTTAGCTTCTACTGCATTTGTGCCTTGCAAGCGAACAATAATAGGAACCGGAATATTGCCAATAGATTTGTAAGCATCAACAATTCCCTGCGCTACTCTGTCGCAGCGAACGATACCTCCAAAAATATTTACGAGAATTGCTTTTACGTGCGGGTCTTTCAAAATAATGCGGAACGCTTTTTCTACGCGCTCTGCATTAGCGGTGCCGCCCACATCTAAGAAATTTGCTGGCTCGCCTCCGCTTAACTTAATAATGTCCATGGTTGCCATAGCAAGACCTGCACCGTTTACCATGCAGCCAACGTTGCCATCGAGCTTCACATAATTTAATTCTGCATTGCTGGCTTCTACTTCTGTCGGGTCTTCTTCATTCAAATCGCGTAGTGCTTCTAAATCTTTGTGACGATAAAGCGCGTTGTCATCCAAAGAAATTTTTCCGTCCACCGCAATTATTTTATTGTCGGAAGTTTTAAGGCAAGGATTTATTTCCACCATTGCCGCATCAGCATTGATGTAAGTGTTATAAACAGCGCGTGTAAATTTTCCCATTTCTTTCAGCGCATTTCCACTCAAACCAAGGTTGAAACCAATCTTGCGACATTGAAATTCCTGCAAACCAACTTTCGGGTCAATCCATTCTTTCAAAACTTTATCGGGTGTGTGCTCCGCCACTTCTTCAATATCCATTCCGCCTTCGGTAGAATAAATAATTACGTTTTTGCCGGTGCCTCTATCGAGCAAAATCGAGAAATAAAATTCTTTGGTGGGTGTTTCACCGGGGTAGTAAACATCTTGTGCTACCAAAATTTTATTCACCAATCTTCCCGCAGGTCCTGTTTGTTTGGTTACGAGCGTTCCACCTAAAATATTGGTGGCAATAGTTTTTACCGCATCATGATTTTTTGCAAGAGCCACTCCGTTTTGTTCAGTACCAACAATTTTTCCTTTACCACGACCACCTGCGTGAATCTGACTTTTCACCACCACCCAATCGCTGTTATAAAGTTCTTTCAGTTTTTGCGCTGCAGCTACAGCCTGCTCAGGAGTTTCGGCAACAATTCCTTCCTGAATAGATGCACCGTTTTTCTTCATTAATTCCTTTGCTTGGTACTCGTGTAAATTCATGTTGGTTGATTATAAGTTTTTGAAAGCGGGACGAAAATAATTTAATGGGGTGAATAGGCAACAGTCAATGTTAGAATGTAACGATGTGACAATGTGAGAATGATTATTCATAATAAGCACCATGTTTTTTGAAGCCACCATCTTTCGTTAGAGCGATGGGAACAGTAATTATTGAAAGGATTCTTCTATTTGGGATAAAACTTGCAAAACAACAAGAGCACATTACATCAGGAATAAGACGGATGCAAATGCGCGATAGAATTTGTAAGCAACAACCGAAAAAATTACAAATCAGAAATCGGTTTGTATTTCGGAACCAGTGATTTCATGCCCATCCAGGCAACGAGATATGCACCTGCACAAAATGAAAACATGATGGTGTAGCCTGTTTCAATATGACCGGCTGTTTTATAAAAATCGAAAAGTGCTCCTCCTGTTTTTGTAATTATTACTCCACCAATTCCACCGGCCATTCCGCCAATTCCTACCACAGAACCAATTGCTTTTTGTGGAAACATATCCGAAACTGTAGTAAATAAATTGGCACTCCACGCCTGATGTGCTGATGCACCTAAACCAATAACAATTACCGGTAGCCAAAAGCTAAAATGCCCCAATGGTTGCGCTGCTAATACTGCAAGCGGTATCACCGCAATCAGCAACATGGCTCTCATTCTTGCATCATAAGATTGGTATCCTCTTTTGATAAAATACATGGGAAACCAACCGCCATTAATACTGCCAAACATGGTCATGGTGTATAATACTGCGAGCGGAATCATGATGTCCGTTCCCGAAATTCCGTATTGATCTTTTAAATACGCAGGAAGCCAGAAAAGAAAAAACCACCACACGCCATCGGTCATAAATTTTCCGAATGCAAAAGCCCAGGTTTGTTTGTAGCGCAACAAATTGAACCATGCGGTTTTTTCATTGGTGGCCGAACTATTTTCTTCGCCATCGCTCTTGATGTAATTTTTCTCACCAGCCGAAATTCGTTTTTGATTATTGAGCGAATCGTAAAACTGCAGCCAAAAAAACAACCACACAAATCCGAGCGCACCGATAATAATAAAGGCAGATTCCCATCCCCAATTTTTCGCCATCCACGGAACGGTGAGTGGTGCTAGAATTGCTCCAACATTAGCACCCGAATTGAAAACACCGGTAGCAAGCGACCTTTCTTTCTTCGGAAAATATTCTGCTGTTGTTTTTATTGCCGCAGGAAAATTTCCTGCTTCACCAAGGGCAAGCACAGCGCGCGAAAACATAAAACCAAGAACTGAAACCGGTAAGGCACCTATACCAATCCATCCGAAAACGTTGCTCAAATTTTCGCCAATAGGAATTGCAAGTGCATGAATAATTGCACCTATCGACCAAACGATTATTGCCCATGAAAATCCCTTTTTTGTACCTAATTTATCAATGAACCTGCCTGCGAACAACATGCTTATGGCGTAGGTAAATTGGAAGACGGAAGCAATACTGGCATACTGACTGTTGCTCCATCCAAATTTCTCCTCAAGCATGGGCTTAAGCAAACTCAATACTTGTCGGTCGAGGTAATTAATGGTGGTGGCAAAAAACAAAAGCGAACAAATAGTCCATCTGTATTTCCCGATGTTTTGCTCCAACATTTTTATTGCGTTATGTTTTGAATCAATTGTAGGGCACTGCGCGTTTCATTTTCAATAGCCGCAAAATCTTTTGCGTCCATCAATTTTTTGCTGATGAGTTTACTGCCCATTCCTACAGCGCAAACACCCGATGCGAACCATGCTTCCAGATTTTCTTTACTAACTTCTACTCCTCCGGTTGGAATAAAATCTACGGCAGGAAACAATTCTTTGATGGCGTTTACAAAGGATGGTCCCAATAAATTTCCCGGAAAAAGTTTTATCAATTGGCATCCCGCGTTTTCTGCCAAATGAATTTCGGTTGGAGTCATACATCCCGGCATCAAAAGTTTTTTATGACTTAGAGCCACCGCGCAAACTGCGGAATCAAAAACAGGACTAACTAAAAAATCGGCACCTGCTTCAATAAATGATTGCGCTTGTTCCGTTGTTCTAATTGTTCCTATGGCGAGAAGCAAATCTTTCATGCTTTGGTTTCTGCATTCTACCAAGGCTTTGAAATTTTGTAAAGCTGCATCGCCTCTATTGGTGAACTCAATTATTCGAATGCCCGATGCATACAAAGCATTCATTACTCCGAGGCAAACCGTTTTATCGCTATGGTAAAATAGCGGTAAAAGTTTTTGTTGTTTCAGTCGCTGAATTATAATTTCGTTTTGGTTCATGCGGTGAAATTATTTTTTATTGATGATATGGTTTGATTCGTAGCATCTCCTTGTTCCAACATTTTTCCCGCAGCAGCGGCACTTGCAAAATCAATAATTTCTTGTGGTTGATGATGATGTAATAATCCATAAATTAATCCTGCCATAAAGCAATCGCCACTTCCCACTTTGTTGATTGTTTTTTGCAATGAAAATTCTTTTGACACTGTAATAACTTCACCCAATTTGAGAACACTAAAATAAGTTTGCGCTAATCGGAAAGTGTAAGCTACAGTAGTTGTTTTGGGATACACCAGCTGTAATAGCTTCATGCTATTTTGCGCGGCTGTTATCAATTCATCGCGCGATTTTCCTTCGCTGTTTTCCAAATCACAAGATATGCCGAGAAGTTTTTCTGCCGCCCAAATATTTCCCATTACCACATGGCAAAAGGGCAATAGTTTCGACATTACGCCAACAGGCGCTTTACCGTACTGCCAAAGTTTTGCTCGATAGTTTAAATCTACGGAAATGGTTAATCCTTTTGCTGAAGCGGCTCGCAAACCTTCTTCGCAAACGAGCGCAATGTTTTCATTCAATGCCGGGCTGATGGCACTAAAATGAAACCAAGTACAATCAATTAATACTTCGTCCCAGTTTATGGTTCCCGGTTTCAATTCTGAAAAAGAAGAATTTGCGCGGTCGTAAATTACATCGCTGTGTTTTAAATCGGCACCCTGTGGCAAAAAATAAATTCCAATTCTTTTTCCCGAAATAAGGATAGAAGTAGTGTCAATATTTTTCTGTTTCAGTTCTTCAATAACTTCTTTGCTCAAATAATTTTCGGGTAGCACTGTGCAATATCTTGTTGCCACATTCCATTTCGCAAGAGCGGTGGCCACATTCAATTCTGCGCCACCCAAGTAGATTTCTGTTTTTGAATCGTGAATCCATTGCCTGTTTATTTCAGGCGATATTCTTAATAGTAGTTCTCCGAACGAGAATATTTTTTGCATGCCTATTTTAATTCAGAAAGCGGAACCGCATCCATGTCAGTAAACGCCTTATTTTCTCCTGCCATTGCCCAGATAAAACCGTAGTTAGAAGTTCCGCAACCAAAATGTACCGACCAAGGTGGAGAGATTACGGCTTCATGATTCGCAAGTACCAGATGCCTCGTTTCTTTTGGCTCACCCATAAAATGAAATGCGCGTTGCGATTGTTGCAAATCGAAATAGAAATAAGCTTCAGTTCTGCGAGTGTGTGTATGCGGTGGCACCGAGTTCCAAACATTTCCGGCATCCAATAAAGTTAAGCCCATTACCAATTGACAACTTTTGATTCCATCTTCATGTATGTATTTATAAATGGTGCGCAAATTGGCGGTGGCAGCATCACCTAATTTTATTGGCGTTGCTTTTTCTTTACTCATTTTTTCATTGGGGAAAGTAGCATGCGCAGTGGTCGACATCAAAAATAAATTTGCAGCATCTTCTTTTGATTTACTCTGAAAAGAAACCGATTTAGTTCCTTTGCCAAGATAGAGCGCATCCAGTTTTTTCAATTCATGAGGTACTCCGTCCGCTTCCACAATCGCATCGCCACCTACATTGATAACCCCAAGTTCTCTGCGTTGCAAAAAATATTCTGCTTTTAATTCTTCTTCATTTTGCAGCATAATTTTTTGTTCTCCGGGTTTTACACCGCCTACAACTACTCGGTCGAAATGCGAATACACCCAGGTAATTTCTTCAGGTTTCATCATTTCAGAAACCAAGAAGTTTGCGCGAAGTTCCTCGGTGTTCATTGTTTTTACTTCTCGCGGGCTTGATTGAAATCGCATTTCCATTCGTTCAATTTTTATTTTAGTTCAAACATCAATTATCTTCCCATCCATCCGCCATCTACCGTTAGTATAGTTCCATGAATATATTTGGCGGCATCAGATGCCAGAAATACCACGGCACCTTTCAAATCTTCAGGCGTGCCCCACCTACCCGCTGGAATTCGCGAAAGAATTGCTGCACTTCGTTCCTTATCGTTTCGCAAGGCTTCGGTATTATCAGTGATAATATATCCCGGTGCAATGCCGTTTACATTCACTCCTTTGGCGGCCCATTCGTTTGCCAATGCTTTTATTAAACTGGTCAATGCACCTTTGCTTGCTGCATAACCCGCCACATTTATTCCGCCTTGAAAACTCAAAAGTGAACAAGTGAAAACTATTTTTCCTCTTCCTCGCTCAATCATATTTTTTCCAATTTCTCTGGCTAAAACAAATGGAGCATCCAGATTAATGGAAAGCACTTGGTCCCAATTTTCGTTGGAATGTTCGGCCGCAGGCGCGCGTTTGATAGCACCCGCATTGTTTATTAAAATATCGATGACCGAATTTTCAAGTTTCACTTTTTCGATAAATGCAAGCAACGCTACTCTGTCAGAAAAATCTGCCGCATACGCTTTGAAATTTCTGCCTAACGCTTTCACCTGCAATTCAATTTCGCTTCCCGATAATTCCAACGAAGATGATACACCAATAATATCGGCACCTGCTTCTGCCAAACCAATTGCCATGGCTTTGCCGATTCCTCTGCTGCAGCCGGTGACTAATGCAGTTTTGCCTATAAGATTTAAACTTAGTGCCATTAGTTGTTTGAAATTGAAATGAGTTTAAGAATGAGAAAACAAATAAAATTTAATTGCAAAATAGGATTCTTCGCTAGCAATATTAAACCAGTTTAACTGCTTGCCGCGCCAGTAATCTCCATTGGGTTTTTTCCTTTTCAAAAATCAACAGCACTTTTAATTTAACTGTTGCCGGTTTTCCCCCGTCATTAGTTGTTGCAGTCAAAACATGGCGAACCACGGATACATTGCGCGTGATGGAAATTGTTTGTTCACTCAAATCAATCGTTACAAAATCAGATTTACCATTGACAATACTTTGAACAAATTCATTTTTGTTTTCAATTCTACCACTGGAATGTCCGTAACTTAAACTGTCGGAGGTTAACTGTTCAAGTTTGGTTTTATTTGCATCAATCATTGCTAATCGCAATTCCTCTACAGTTTGCGCAACAATTTTCCAGTCTTTTGATTGAGCCGAGGAAGAAAATGAAATGAACGCTGAAAGAATTATCGTGAATGTGTATTTCATAGCTGCAAGGTTTAAAAATTTGCTCAGAATTCTAGGATTGTTTATGCTAATTTCTTTCAGTAATTGAGTTTGTTTGCAAACACTCACTGCTGTTCCTTTTCAAATGCAATTTAATAAGCGCACCATTATTTCTTGGCTATATAATTTGGTTAGCAATCAATGCGCTTGAGCTAGCTTGCAGAATGGGTCTCTCAAACAATGGTGCTGCTTATCGATGCTGCAATATGAGAATGTGAGAATGATAATTCATATTAGCACCATGATTTTAGAAGCCACCAACATTCATAAAAAATACGGCACGCTCGAAGTGCTACGAGGTGTATCGCTGCAAGTGAAGAAGGGCGAAATTGTTTCGTTGGTGGGTCCTTCAGGGGCGGGTAAGTCAACATTGTTGCATATTATAGGAACGCTCGATAAACCCGATGCGGGTATTGTAAAGATTGAAGACAAAGAAGTTTTTAAGCAAAATGAAAAAGCCCTTTCGGCTTTCAGAAATAAATCTATCGGATTCATTTTTCAGTTTCATCACTTGCTTCCTGAGTTTACAGCGGTAGAAAATATTTGCATTCCTGCTTTTATTGGTGGCAAAGGAAAAAGCGAAAGCGAAGCAAGAGCTAAAGAATTACTTGCGCTATTAAATCTTTCTCATCGTGCTAATCATAAACCATCGGAACTTTCGGGTGGCGAACAACAACGTGTAGCTGTGGCAAGAGCTTTAATAAATAATCCTGCTTTGATAATGGCCGATGAACCTTCGGGAAATCTAGACACCAATAACGCGCGTGATTTGCACAAACTGTTTTTTGAGCTGCGCGATAAACTGAATCAGACCTTCATCATTGTTACACACAACGAAGAACTTGCAGACATGGCAGATAGAAAAGTGCAGATGAAGGACGGAATGGTAGTATAGTGTACAACTAGATTTTACTACAAACTAATAGCCGAAAACATTTCTTCGAAAACTCAGGTTTGGAATAATGGATAAATGGATTGATGGAATACAAAGCATAATTATTCCAACTTTAAGTGTTCCCTTACTAAAAATGGGTGTGATTTATTTTGTAGTTAGTTTCACAAAATTACTCGCTCTACTAAATTATTTCCAAACGAATAGGGCAACATGGTTAACGATGAAATCGGTTTGGTAATAATCAGATTTGCTTTATTGCCAATGGTAATAGAACCTAATTCATTTTCAACTCCCATGGCGTAAGCACCATTTAATGTAGAAGCATTCACCGCTTCTTCAGGTGTCATGTTCATATTGATGCAAGCGAGTGAATTCACCAAATTCATATTTCCAGATGGAGCAGAGCCGGGATTAAAGTCAGTTGCTAAAGCGATAGGCAAACCGGCATCAATAATTTTTCGTGCTGGTGTGTAGGGTATTTTTAAAAATAAGGAACAGCTTGGTAAAGCTACAGGTATAGTGGAAGAATTTTTCAAAACAGCAATATCTTCCTCTGCAACTAGTTCGAGATGGTCAACGCTCAAAGCATTTTGTGCTACACACATTTTTACAGCACCTAAAATATTGAATTGATTCACATGAACCTTTGCGCGCAAGCCAAATTTTTCGCCTGCTTCGAGAATGCGTTTGGTTTCATTTACACTGAAATAATTCTCTTCACAAAACACATCAATGAAATCAGCTAACCCTTCATCAACAATTTTTGGAAGTAATTCTTCGAGCAGAATTTTCAAATATCCTTCATGATTATTTTTAAACTCTTGAGGATAAGCATGAGCACCAAGAAATGTTGCTTTAATGGTGAGAGCAGATTTTTCTTTCAGCTTTCTAATCACACGAAGAATTTTCAATTCGCCTTCGTAACACAAGCCATAACCACTTTTAATTTCTACAGCACCTGTGCCATAGCTTTTCATTTCTTCTAAACGCTGCCAGGCACTTTCAAATAATTCTTCTTCACTTGTTTCGTTTAAGCGTTTTGCTGAATTCAAAATGCCACCACCACGTGCGGCAATTTCTTCATAAGTCAATCCGTTTATTTTATCGGCAAATTCGCTTTCGCGTGAACCGGCATAAACAATATGTGTATGCGAATCGCACCAAGCAGGCAAAACAAATTTTCCGTTGGCATCAATTATTTCATCCGCACGTTCTGGAGCATCTTCGTTTTTGCCGAATGATTTGATGAATCCATTTTCAATAAGCAAAAAAGCATTTTTGATGGAAGGGAGAATTTTCATTTTTGCTCCGCGTACCATTTTTGCATTCGCATCGCGAATTCCTACCAACGATTTGATGTTCAGAATCAGAATTGAATTCATAAAACAAGGTTAGCATTTTTGCATTTCAATTTGTAATTCGTAATTCGCACTTTGTAATTAGCAATATGGCAGGCAATACCTTCGGAGAAATTTTTCGCATCACTACTTTTGGCGAAAGCCACGGTAAAGCTATTGGTGTGGTGATTGACGGCTGCCCATCGGGTTTAGAAATTGATTTAGGTTTTATTCAACACGAATTAGACAGACGCAAGCCCGGCCAATCCGCCATCACTACTCAACGAAAAGAATCCGACACCTTCGAAATACTTTCCGGAATATTTGAAGGGAAGACATTGGGTTCGCCCTTAGCTATTACAATTCAAAACGAAGATGCGAAGCCCGAAGATTACGCACATCTGAAAGAAACCTACCGCCCATCGCACGCTGATTTTACAACAGAAATTAAATATGGTTTGCGCGATTACCGCGGTGGAGGAAGAGCGAGTGCGCGGGAAACTGCGGCACGCGTTATTGCCGGAGCTATTGCAAAAATATTACTGAAGAAAGCAGGAATTGAAATTGCTGCATACGTTTCTTCAGTGGGAAGTATTCGGTTAGAGAAAAATTATCAACAACTCGATTTATCGAAAACAGAAACCAACATCGTTCGTTGCCCCGATGAAGAAACAGCAAATCGCATGATTGAACTCATTCAAGAAACAAAAGCAAAAGGCGATACGGTGGGCGGAATAATTTCTTGTGTTATAAAAAATACACCCGTTGGTTTAGGCGAACCGGTCTTTGATAAACTTCATGCAGATTTAGCAAAGGCAATGCTGTCGATAAATGCCGTTCATGGTTTTGAATACGGAAGCGGATTTGCCGGAACTAAAATGAATGGCTCGGAGCACAATGATGTTTTCGAGAAAAATGCGAATGGAGAAATTGTAACTCAAACCAATAATTCAGGCGGCATACAAGGCGGCATTAGCAACGGTATGGATATTTGTTTCAATGTAGCTTTTAAACCTGTGGCTACTATTATGCAAACGCAAAGCACAGTAGATAAAGAAGGAAACGAAACGGAAATAAAAGGCAAAGGTCGCCACGACCCTTGTGTGGTGCCACGCGCAGTTCCTATTGTTGAAGCTATGGCTGCTTTGGTTTTAGCAGACCATTTTTTACGCAATAAAGTTTCGAAGCTCGACTAAGAATATTTTCAATGAAAGACCCGCAAGCCAACAATCCTCTACATGGAGTTACGCTCGAAAAAATTCTACTTCACTTAGTAGAAAAGTACGGTTGGGATGAAATGTATGCCTATGTGAATATCCGCTGCTTTCAATTTGACCCGAGTATAAAATCGAGTCTTACTTTTTTGCGCAAAACACCTTGGGCACGTGAACGCGTTGAAAATATGTATTTGAAAAGTTTGAGAGAAAAATGATTGGGCACGGTAACGTAATAGCCAAATTTTTTAAAACGAAAACTTAGCTCCTATCATTCCGCTAATGCCATAGCTTGGGTAATTATTCCATGGCTGATATTTAAAATTGGCAATATTGTTCAGCGAGCCAAAGAACGAAATGTGTTTGTTCATAATGTACTCTGCAGAAAGATTGATATCGGCAGTGCCTTTGAGCTGTTTCTCTTTGCCATCGGCAAGTTTTGCATAAGCGGCAGTAATGCCAAACACATCGAGGTTAACTGAAATTTTGTTTTTCCAAATATAGTTTACGCGCAGCGCTGTTTTAAACGCGGGCTGATGCCATGCGCGTTTTTCGGTTTTAAGAGCGTAGTAATTATAATCGCCACTCAGTGAAAGGCGCAGCCACTCTTTTACATTATAACCACCTTCGAAATGCACATTATACACAAGCGCGCTAGCATCGTAAATAACACGGAATCGTTTGGTGTCGAGTGTGTCGTTGACAAACAGCGGCAGGTTCACCACATGGATTAAATGAAAAGCTACGTTGTAAGAAAAGTTTTGCGCGGTGCCTTTGAATCCTGCACCAAAATCACCAACAGTAGAATTTTTTATGCTGACCGAGTTTTGTATAAAAGAATTCATCTGCGAATAACTCAGCAGCGAATTCTTTTTGATGTTGTGATTGTAATTGATGTAAGCAATAATGGAATGTTCATACAGGCGTTTTTCTACATGCACATCGCAAGCAAAGACCGGATTTTTTCCATCAACAGCAATACCGAAATAGCCGTGAGCTTTCCAGTCATCGTTATTGAATGCATAGCCAACAGTAGGTGTAAAAATAGTGCGCTGTAAAGTCAGCGAATCGTTTTTCAATTTCGACACATCGAAGAAAAATTTGAAACTAGCCGAGTGAAATTTTTTAAATGATTTTTTAAAATCAGTATTGCCGCCCACATACCATTCACTGGCTTTACCAAAGATTTCTTGCAAATAATTGAAGTGAATATTCTGACTCACATCTACTTCGGCTTTGTTCCGCTGCGCGTTTTTAAAATGCACATCGGCATCGTAAGTTCTAAAAACCTGTCGCACATTTTTTGCCTCGTAAGAACTATCTGTGCCATAAAAATGCGTGCGGTAATTGCGGAAAGTGAAGTTAGTTCCAACTTCAAATGTTTTGGGAAAGTATTTGAGGTAGACTCCTGCTTCATCGTCACTAAAACGCTGGTTCTTTTCTTTTTTAAACTCGCGTGCCGATAGGTGATTATAGAAAATACCGAACTTCAGATTTTTTGTTTTGTTGTCGTTGTAAGCGAGTTGCGCCAACGGCATTAGCTGACTACCAAAACCTATTTTGATAAACGAAGTGTTGTATTTCTCCAGTTTCTCTTTGCTCATCGAAAGCGGCTTGAGCGGGTTGGCTTCGAAAGGAATGTCTTTGTAATCTTTTGCAGGCACACTGTAAGTAAGCATAGGTTTTGTTTCTTCTACTTCGGGAATATTCGGTTGAATGTTCACCTTCTGTGCATCCTGTATGGTGGCTTCATATTCTTTTACTACAATAACTTCTTCGTTACCTACGCCTTGGGAGAAAGATTGAAGAGAGCAAAGAAAAATTGTAACTGTTAAGAACAAAATATTCCACCTCCGTCCCGCTGCAAAGCTGCGGGACACCTCCGCCAGCGGAGGACAAATACCGCCTTTGCATGAAAGATTCTCAGCGAGGAAAGACAAATCCTGTCCCCCGCTGGCGGGGGTAGGGGGTGGATTCCTTCTTGAATTGAAAAATATTTTCAGCAAGCTCTTCATGCTACTTGTTTAAAATTGAATCCTGTTCCATAATCAACGTATCGCTCGGCACAGTCTGTATAATCTTCGACTTGTTTAACTCTTCGGTTCTTATTTTTTCGAGTTTGTCTTTTGCTTCCTGCAACACGGCTGCATCGCCTTCATAATTTTCTACAATGCTTTCGAGCGTGGCTTTTGCCTGAAACGAATTGCCCTGTTCGTAATAGTTATCAGCAATTAGAATAAACGCTTTCGCTACCCAATACTCGTAACTCGAATAGCGGTTTTTTACCTTGAAACAGGTATCCAAAGACTGCTTGTATTTCTGCTGCTCAAAAAGAATTTTTGCCACCATGTATTTTGATTCCACCGCTTTTTCACTTACCGGCATTTCGGTTACGCGATTGAAAGCCGAGAGCGCAAAGTCTTTATCGTTCTTCGAATAATAAGCTCTCCCTTTTTCGTAAAACGCTTCTTGCCAATCGGCATCTTTTGCGCTACCCGAGTTAATCAGTTGGTCGGCATACTCAATTACTTCATCGGTGTGGTTCAGTTTTACCGCGCAATGCATGGAACCCATCATGGCCGTGTAAGTATTTTGTGCCGATGTGCTTACGATATAAAGCTGTTTGTAAAAAGCATTTGCTTTTTCAAAATTGCTCAACTCGTAATAAGCAATGCCCGAAGCTTTGAGCAAGGCGCGTTCAAAATACTTGCTGTATTTGTTTTGAATAATTGCTTCGTAATCGGTAAGTGCAGAAAGAAAATCTTTTGCTTTAGTGTGACACTCCGATTTTTTCCAGTGCGCTTCGCTGGCGAAGAAACCATACGGAAATTTGTTTAAATAATTTCCGAAAAGCGAGATGGCTCGTGTGCAATCATTCGCATTGTATACGTTATCGGCACTTTGAAATAAAAGCGAATCCTGTTCGGAAGAAGAAATAGTGATGTTCGAATTGTTCTTTACAAAATCGAAATACTCATCGGCTCTTCCGAGTTCAACACAAAGGTCTTTGAGTGCATCCAATGCCTGTATAGCTTCCTGCGATTTCGGAAATTTTATAGCAACCGCTTTGTAATCTTCTACCGCTTCAGTTTTCTTTCCGCTGTTGTAATCAATCACCGCAATTTTCAAATAGCATTTAGGTAGCAGTGCACTGCTACTGTTTTTGTTGATGATGTTTTGAAAAGCTGTGCGCGAAGCCGCAAAATTGCCCTGCTCTAATTCTGTTTCACCAATTTCAAAAAATGCCCGCTCGGTAAAATTCGAAGAAGGATAATTAGCCGTAAGCATTTTCATAGCGGCAATTTTCTCTTCATCTTTTCCCTGTAAGCCGAGAATGATTCCTTTTTGAAACTGCGCATATTCTGCACTGCTCCAGCGCATGTCTACAATCTTTTCGTAAGCGGTAATGGCTTTGTTGTAGTTCTTGCATATGAAAGCGCAATCGGCAAAGCGCAGATATAAATCGGGCAGCAAAGAAGTTTTTCCCTTAGAATCAATTGTAGTTTTTGATTCTTCAATCGCACTGCCAAAATACAGCGAAGCATCTTCATACTTCTTTTGCTTAAATGAACAATAGCCCGTATTGTAATACGCACGAAACTTTGTTGCCTCTCCCTTTTTCTCCACTGCATTATCGGCTAACTGAATAAACTGCAAATAAAGCGGAGCGGCTTCTTCATAACCTCCATTGGTATAAATTATTTCTGCTTTTAAATAAAGCGACAAAGCATGCAATGCCGAATTGAAAGAATACTTCAACGATTTGTTACAAAGTTGAAGAGCTTCGCTCAACTTTTTATCATTAAATAATTCCACTGTGCGGAAATAAGTCACCTTTTGATACGCTTCTTTGAGCAAAGCACTTTCGCTTTTCAAACTCTCCATTATTTTATAAGCGCGCTCGTAATTTTTGGTTTGCACCAATACAGCCGCTAATAATTCATTGGCTTCATCGGTATAAAGTCCTGCAGGATTTTTTTCCAAATAATTTTCGAAACTCTGAATGGCTTCTGTGCTGAAACCGAGTTCGAAGGAAAGTTTACCGTAGTTAAACAGCGCATTCTGCTGAATGGCTTCATCAAAATTCATACTGGCTGCACTTTGATATGCAGCACGTGCTTTTTCTTTTTGATTGGTTTTCAAATAGCAATCTGCTAATGAATAAGTCGCATTTTGTCCAAGCGTTTCCTGCAACAAATTCAACTGCTTAAAGTTTTCAATTGCTTTAGTGTAAGCCGCAGTTTGATATTGACAGTAAGCGAGCATGTAAATATCTTCCTTGCGCATTTTAGATGAGCGCGTAACATAATTTTCAATCAGCGGCAAAGCTTTTTCATAATCGTTTCGCTGAAAATAAACCTGACCCAACATAAAACGCATTTCCTCTTTATATAGGACCGCAGGGTTTCCCAAACTTTTGTTTATGTAAGAAATCACATAGTCAAAATTTTTTTTGATGTAGTAAATCTGCGCGATGTAATAAGGAATCACCGATGCATACATTTTCGAATCTTCAATTAGGCTGAAGTTTTTGAGTGCCTCGATATAGTCCTTGGTGTAGAAACAAATGAAAGCGTAGTAGTAAGTGGCGGGATAAAAATATTTATCCTTTATGTCTTTTATAGAAGAGAAAAGCGGTTTGGCTTCTGTAAATTTTTTCTTGGTGAAATATGAATACGCCAATTGAAATTTGTAATCGTAAATCTGGTCGTTATTTAAATCGTCAATGTTTATTTTGGTAAAGTAGGTAATGGCAACGGTGTAATTGTTGTTGCGGTAATAGTATTTACCAAGGTAGAAATAAATCAATCTGCGCTTATCGGTTTCATGATACTTCTTGAAATAACTGAGTAGCAGTTGCTCGGCATCTTTATCATTTACTTCGGTGGCGCAAACGGCAATGTAGTATTCGAGATTTTGCATCATCACCTCATTGGTATGCGATACAGCAGTTTTAGGTTGCTTGTAGATTTCTTCAAATTTTTCGCGCGCACTCGGGTAGTTCTTCTCATCAAATAACTCCAAGCCTTTTATGAATGGTGCTTCAGCGTCTGCATAGATTTGCGTTTGCTGTGCACGTACAGCAAAAAGCAGAATTGAAAAGATAAAGCCTGAGAAAATACGCTTAAGCACTTTAGTGTTTCTTAATTAACGCGTTAAAGTTATTTATTGGTGTACCGCCAACTGTAGAATACACCTGATGAATTTCAACAGTAATGTTTAGGTGTCTATTGAAAAAAGCAATTTCTATTTCTCATCTTCGCCTTTCGACAAGCTCAAGGTGACAGCACCTTTTGTCATGCTGAGCTTGTCGAAGCATCACTTCAATTTTTTTCAACTTTTTTAAAATTCTATTGTATGCCACTAACCCGTAAAGATTATCTGAAGGCCAATTTCGCTTTGGCTTTATCATCGCTTCCACTCGCCAGTTTATTTTCTAAACCGCCCGTGAGTTGGCAATATCAGACCGGAGAAATAAAAACAGGTGGTGTGAAAATGATTGAGATTGATGGCGGATACAAAGTGTGGACGAAGAAAGTAGGTAACGGAAAAATAAAAGTGCTCACGTTGCATGGAGGACCCGGATGCACACACGAATACTTTGAATGTTTCGAAGATTTTTTGCCGATGGAAGGCATTGAGTTTTATTACTACGACCAACTTGGTTCAGAGTATTCCGACAAACCCGACAACAAGAATCTTTGGAACATGGAACGCTTTACCGAGGAAGTTGAACAAGTGCGTAAAGGTTTGGGTTTAGAAAGTTTTTATCTGTACGGACAAAGTTGGGGCGGAATGCTGGGCATTGAATACGCATTGAAGTATGGAAAAAATCTGAAGGGTTTAATCATTTCGAACATGACAGCAAGCATTCCTTCCTATCTGAAATATGTGAATGAATTGCGCGATAAGTTTCCACCGGCAACGGTGAAGATGATGGAGCAATATGAAGCGAAAGAACAATGGGATGCAAAAGAATATCAGGAGTTGCTCATCAATGAACTTTATAACAAACACATTTGCCGCGTGCTACCTTGGCCAGAGCCGGTAACGCGCATGTTTAGGCACTTAGCGCTTCCGGTTTACAACACCATGCAAGGCAATAATGAATTTGTAGTAACCGGAACTTTTAAAGACTGGGATCGCTGGAATGACCTGCATAAAATTGCGATTAAAACGTTGCTGCTTGTAGGAAGATACGACAGTATGCGCGTTGCGGATATTGAAAAAATGAAATCACTTATTCCAAACAGCCGCATGCACATTTGCGAAAAGGGCAGTCACCTTTCCATGTGGGACGACCAGGAAAATTATTTCAAATATCTGTTGGCTTATTTTAAGGATATAGAGAAGGGAAGTTTCTAAATCGAAATTGCAATAGAAACAAACTACGTTTTATGACCGCCTAAAAAAATGAAACACTTTTAGTTTGCTTTTTAATACGAAGCGGTTTAAAAATTGGGTTGAAGTTTTATATTTGCGCTCCTTTTTAAAGGAATACTCTTCCAACTTAACAGAATAGACGTCACGCAAGGATTGCGGGAATGTTAGGCGGGGAGAAGAAAAAGAAAAAAATATTGCTCCCGTAGCTTAACTGGATAGAGCATCTCACTACGGATGAGAAGGTTAGGGGTTCGACTCCCTTCGGGAGCACAAAGCGAGGTAACAGCCTCGCTTTTTTTATGTCTAAAAATTATACCCCACCTGAAAAGTATAGTTGCGTGGTGCTTCTATTAAAGCAGGTCGAAGCATATACTCTGTATTGAGTGCATTTTTGCAAATGAATACGAAAGTGGCTTTTTCTTTATAGCTGTAACCAGCGCGAACATCCATTACGAAAGCGCCTTTATTATGTGTCGCGCGAAATTCTTTCACCACGGAGAGCGCGCCAATAGCACCATTGTCAATATTCTTCATAAAGCTGCTATAGAAAGCACTAAGCCCAATCGTAAGTCCTTTGTAATTGGTTTGAATATCTGCCTTAGCCGAATGTTGAATTCTGTATTTCAGAATTTTGGTAGAGTTAGGATTGGCAGGGTCATAATCTAAATTTCTGGGATCAAGATAAGTGTAGCCTATTAGGAAGTTGAGAGGAATACCAAAAATTTTGCCATTCGCTACAGCCGAAACTTCTACACCCATAATACGGGCATGCTCTACATTAATTGCTTGAAAGGGTATACCGTGTGTTACTGAATCAGTTTCGTAATTTTGAAACTCTATCATATCGCGATACTGCATAATAAAACCTGCTACATCAAAGTAAGCCATCCATTTACTGAGTTTTACTCCTTGTTTAATTCCCACTTCGGCACTCCAACCACTTTCGGGTCTAAGTTGTGCATTAGGAAAAACTTCAGCACCACTTCTTATGGTATGAATAAATTTTTCGGCCATAGATGGATAACGGAAACCTTGCCCTATAGAAGCGCGAATAAAGGTTCCCTCAGTTGCTTGATAATTTAAACCAAAACGAAACAATGGAGCCACAGGGCTGCCGGAAGTATACGTTTTTGTCATTCCATGCAAAGAATGAAATGGATAATAAACAATAGCCGTATCAAGCTGTGCAAATTCAAAACGCATTCCGCCTGAAAGTGTCAGTTTGGTAAAAAACTTTTTTTCTACTTGTATGTAAGCAGAAGCACCCATTACAGGTCTGGCGTTATAAAAGGCGCTGGTAAGTGTCCCGAATGTCCTACCCTTAATAAGTGAGTAGTAGCCAACCGCTCCTGCGGTTATAACTAAATGTATCTTTTTAAAATTTCGTAAAAAACTATAATCCAGATAGTATTGGGTGGAAAGGGTACTATCGCCAGAACCACCTGCTGCCACTCCGGCATTCGAATTATACATAGTGTTATAAACTCTGAATTTTATACTATGCCTATTTTCGTGTTTGTCGTAATAGTTTATGTAAGGGTCAATATTGAAAGTACGAGTTCGGGTGAGGGTGACTTCTGCCGGCAGATACATGCGGGTGGCGGTTCCCGAGGCAATAAAAAAGTCTTTGAGGTTTTCATGGAAAAAATTGGCATTGATGCCAATAGTTAGGTTAGCAAGTTTGTGAGGCGTGTAACGTAGTTTAGTACTTAAGCGCACTCTTTTGTAATCGTTATTCTGACGAAAGCCTTGGTCTTGATTGTAAGCACCGGAAACAACTACCCCAAAATCGCCATATTGTTTGGCATGTAAAAACTGTCCGCCACCGAACATAGGGTGCTCCACTCGTTGAATGGTATCGCCCCGTCTGTTTATACTTTTACGTTTCCACCAATTGCTCCAAGTTAACTGGCGAGGTTGATCATAAAAACCAAAGTTGAGTAAAAGCTTGTTCACCATTTCGGGCTTAGGGTTAATGGTGCGCATATTCAGTACTCCGTTCAAAGCCGATGAACCATACAAAGCTGAAGAAGAACCTTTGATTACTTCCACTTGTTCAAGCGCTTCGATAGGTACTGTCTCCCATCTTATGCTTCCATTCTCAGGACTAATGATGGGCATTTCATCGAGTAATGCGAGCACACGATTTCCGGTAGCATCGCTAAATCCGCTTCCACCGCGAATAGAAATTGTTTTGCCAAGCATATTTACCCCAGGAACTTTATTCATGGCTTCATCCATTTTAGCACTGCTCTGGTTGATGGTGGTGGCTTTGAGCACCTCCATTGAAACTACTTCTTCGCTCAATTTCTTTTCGTACTTGGAGCCGGTTACTACGAGAATGTCGAGTTCTTTAACATCCTCACCCATTTTTACGTGGAGGTATTTGTCTTTATTATCAAAACTTGTAACAGGGAAACTACGGCTTTCATATCCCACAAACCGGAACTCGAGAATATGGGTGCCTGGGTCTATTTCTAAGAAGTACTTGCCATCGAAATCAGTAACGGTACCATTCGATGTTCCTTTTTCAGCTACGGTAACTCCCATCATTATGCTATCGCGTTCATCTCTCACGGTACCCAACACCCTTGCCTTTTGGCTATAGACGTTACTTAACAGTAAAATGAAAATTATTAAAGGGTAAATCTTCTGCATAAGCGAATTTTTCGTGCAGCCAAAAATAGAATTTTTAGGTAGCCGTGCTTTTTATAGGAGAGAGGTTATCAACAGAACGAATTTTTGGCTTTACAAACAAAACTTTGTATGACCGTGTAGTTTTCATTTAAATCAAGAACCTTGCGTTGAAACATTTTCATTTGATTATGAGTTTAATTGAGCAGGAATAACCGAGTATTGCAAAACAAAGGATGCAACACTTATTGTATTAAATTGCATCTTGATTAAAACGAACTACACCGAGTGAGAAGGAAATTTACATTCTTCATTTTACTAACCTGTTTTTTTCTGTACCGTGCAGCTGCACAAGTCAATTGTCAAATGTCGGCTTCTGTGCTTTACGGATGTCCTCCGTTAGTTGTGAATTTTCAGGATTTATCTACCGGTGGACCTACCACTTACTTTTGGGATTTTGATGGCAGTGGCACTTCGAATATTCAAAACCCAACAGCTTCATTCGCATCTTCAGGCATTTATAACATCATGCACATTGCCTCTAACGGTTCATCGACCGATACTGCCTATTTGCAAATTCGAGTTTTTGTGGCAGCTACTGTAAATTTTACTGCACCAGATAATCGTGGTTGTATTTTTCCATGCCATACCGTTCATTTTACTAACCAAACTATACCTGGCGAAAGTAGTGTAGTAGATTACGTTTGGGATTTTGGTGATGGAACATTGCCGGTTAGCGCGTTTAATACCAACCATTGTTACAATGCTACGGGAACGTATAATGTTACACTTGTTGCCTTAGACAGTAACGGTTGCCAAACCAGTTTGATATTACCGAATTATGTGGTCATCGGAAATCATCCCACTTCAAATGCTTCGGCTACACCGGTTCAAACTTGTAATTCGCCACAGGTAGTCAATTTTACCGGAAGCGGAACATCTACGAATGGAGCGGTGAGTTATGCCTGGTATTTTGGAAATGGGGGAACTTCGGCTCTGCAAAATCCTACGCAAGTTTATTTCAATGGAGTTTATGATGCGCAATTAGTGGTGACCGATACACTCGGTTGTCAGGATACCGCGCATGCGCAAATTAGTGTAACAAATGTCATGGCGGGTTTTACTTCTTCACCAAATAATGCCTGCAACGGAGTACCGGTACAATTTACAGATACTTCCAATTTTGCTAATAGCTGGGATTGGGATTTTGGTGATGGCAATGCGCATTCCACGCAACAAAATCCGCTGCATACATACACCACCAATGGAACATACACGATAACTTTTATTGCTGTTTTCAATAACTGCCGTGACACGGTAATAGGTCAAAATTATATCACGGTTTCTACTCCAATTGGTTTTTCGCTTAGTGCTGATGATACATCAAGTTGTTCTGCTCCACTAACCGTTAACTTTACCAGCAATGCACCAGGTGCTACAGGTTATACCTGGGATTTTGGTGATGGAAATACATCTACTTCTCCAAACCCTACATATACTTACACCACCAACGGAACTTTTACCGTTACATTGGGTGTTGCTAATTCTAACGGATGCATAAACTCGCAAACTTTAAGCAATCAAGTTTCGGTAGGCGCTTTACAAGCCGATTTCGAAATTGATTCAACGAGAGGATGTACCCCTTTGACAGTGCACTTCACCAACCAAAGCACGTCCAATGTTCCTATTATTTCTTACTACTGGAGTTTCGGTGATGGAACTTTTAGCAATGGTCAGAACCCTACTCATGTTTACAACACCCCCGGACAGTTTACACCTACACTCGTAGTTCAAAATGCCGATGGATGTGTAGATTCAATTTCGTACCCCGGTACAATTGATGTAGGGCTTAGTATAATTCCCACCTTCACTGCTTCGCCTTTAGTGCAATGTGTAAATCAACTGGTAACATTCACAGATCTAACCCAAGGAGTACCCGGAACCGCTGTTTATTTATGGGATTTTGGCGATGGTCAAACGAGCAATTTAGTTGACCCTGACCATTTCTATTCGGACACTGGTACGTATGATATTACACTTACCATTACCAATCAGGGCTGTCGTGGCGATACAATTAAGTTAGATTACATTTTAATTGTTGTACCCAAAGCTGATTTCTATTTCGATTTTGATTGTGCTAATCCAACTACCGTAGCATTTCAAGATTCTTCACAAGGAGCTGATACTTGGCTTTGGGAGTTTGGCGATGGAAGCACTGATAATGTTCAAAACCCAACGCATACCTATGCTACGCAAGGCAATTATACAGTTACATTGATTGTATCGAATATTCTTACGGGTTGTGTTGATTCAATACAAAAAACACTTCCTATTGGAACACCTGATGCAAACTTTACCGCTGATACTACCAACGGATGTTACCCATTAACTGTTCACTTTTCCGATACTTCAACTTTTGCAAGTGGATGGCTTTGGAGTTTTGGTGATGGTGCTTTTTCTAATCAACAAAATCCAACGCATACTTATTCAGATACGGGAAGGTTTACTGTAACACTCATGATCAACCCCGGAGATTCTTGCAACGATTCCATTGTTCGCCTTAATTATATAACGGCTTATGGTATCAGAGGTTTTATTAGTGCCACACCGAATACTGGTTGCCTTCCACTTAATGTGGCTTTTAGAGATTCAACTTCATCATTTTTAGGAATTGTAAATTCCTGGAAATGGTATTTTGGAAACGGTGATAGTAGTTCGGTTCATCATCCTAATTACACGTATACCACCCAAGGTTCTTTTCAAGCTAAACTGATTGTAAACGATAATCATGGTTGCAAAGCCACGCTTAATAAAACTATTACACCTCGAAACATTGAGGCTTTGTTTACATCAGATACCGCGGTATGTCCTGGTGAATCAGTTCATTTCGAAAACACTTCTTTGAGCTCAAATCAATTTGAATGGTACTTTGGCGATGGCACTTCATCTATATTACACGATCCTGACCATACCTATACATCTTCAGGAAGTTATACCGTAACTTTGATAGCCAAGAACACCACCTTCGGTTGTTCCGATACTTTGGTCCTACCAAATTTCATGAATGTTGATACTCCTATAGCTAACTTTTTTGTAAACTCAAATTTCTCTCCATGTCCTCCATTTCCTGTACAGTTTTATAACACTACTAACCGACAAGACCTACAATGGCTATGGTATTTTGGCGATGGAGATACCAGTACGGAACGCGCACCATTACACGTTTATTTTTTCCCGGGCGATTATGATGTAGCATTAGTTGCATGGGATTCTTCGGGTTGCCGCGATTCGATAATTTATTTGGATTACATACGGGTACGTGGTCCTATTGGACATTTTACTGCTTCAACTGATAGTGGTTGCACACCTTTATCCATTACAATTACAGGAACTACACAATCAACTGTAGCAAGTGTTGCCGATTTGGGCGATGGAACTGCATTTACTGACTCCATCAATTTATCTCACACCTATATCAGTGTAGGTACTTTCTATCCGGTTTATACCTTGACAGACAGTGTAGGTTGTGTAGTGGCGTATCCGGTAGATACGATTACGGTCGGATTAATCCCGTACCCAAATTTACCTTCCGATACAACTGTCTGTAGAGGAAATTATGTGCAGTTTGATTTGACGTATGGTGACTATTTTGATTGGCAAGCAAATCTTTCGCCTAACTATTTAAGTTGTAGTGATTGCCGAAACCCAATTTGTTCAGCACCGGATACCATTACTTACATTGTAACAGCTACTACAAATATTGGCTGCCAGGCAAAAGATACCATAACAGTAAACGTAGACGCACTACCGCTTATTTTCCCGGGTATTTCTTTCAGAATTTGCCCGAACGATACTTTGCAATTGAGTGCAGGCCCTGGCGTTGCTTCGGCAGTATGGTCTCCTAATCTTTATATAACCGATACCACCATTGTCAATCCTAAGGTGTTCCCTCCTGATACACAAATTTATCGAGTAACCGGAACTAACTCAACAGGATGTTCAATTTCGCGCATTGTTAAAGTGTGGTTGATAGATAAAGTTGTAGCAGATCTTTCACTTGCCGATACGTTAGTTTGTGATGGTGGCGATATTCAATTTATGCTCAACGTTCGCGAAGCCAGTTTCAATGACACTTCGTTCTTGTGGAGTCCCGCGGCATATTTAAATTCAACGATAGTTGAAGACCCGATTTTAAGTGCACCGGTAGGCGATTATAATTACACTGTAATTGTGAGCAGTTCAACTTGTATTGCCGATACAGAAACTGTTCATGTGACCATTGCGCCTAATCCGTATGTAGAAGCGGGTGATGATCAAACAGTAACCGAAGGGACACAGATTCAACTATATGCTGCATCGCCCGATAACGTAAATTATCAATGGTTTCCGGTGGAAGATTTGAGCTGCACTACCTGTCGTAGACCATTCTTAACCGCAACTCAAAGTCAACATATACCCGTGGTAGTTACCAATACATTTGGTTGCAAAGACACGGCCTATGTAGATATAAAAGTTGTATCGTGTGACCCTACCATGGTTTTTGTGCCGAATACTTTTACTCCTAATAATGACGATTTAAACGATGTACTTTTTGTGCGCGGGATAGGTTTGCGCTCACTCGATTATTTTAGAGTGTATGACCGTTGGGGGCATTTGGTTTACGAGAGTAAAAATATTAGCGAAGGTTGGGATGGAAGAATCAACGGTAAAGAAGCCGATGTAGCTACATATGTATACTTAATGAAAGGAGTTTGCAGCAGCGGAAGCACCATTGAAAAATCGGGTAATGTTACGCTGGTGAGGTAACAAAGTCCTAGCTACTGATTACACCTCAAAAAATAGTCTGTCACCCTGAGCTTGTCGAAGGGTGTTCCAATCAAAGAGCCTTTGATAAGCGCAGAAGGACATTCTTTTTCAAGCCTTTCGAACACCATCAATATAAAACTAATCTTTCTTCCTATCCATCACATATACGCTGCGTTGAGCAGTAGGATATACCACCATAGTAGTAATGTTTACATGCAAAGGAGTGTTCAGTACATATAAAATCATATCGGCTATATCTTCTGCTATTAAAGGTTCGTAACCTTCGTAAACTTTTTTTGCTTTTTCTTCATCGCCATGGAACCGCACTTTGCTGAACTCAGTTTCGGCAGCGCCCGGGTCAATAGAGCAGCAACGAATATTGGTTCCCACTAAATCTAAATTGATGGCTTCGTTGAGTGCTTTCACAGCAAACTTTGTAGCGTTGTAAACGTTCCCTTCAGGGTAAACTAAATGCCCTGCTGCGCTGCCAATGTTGATGACGTGTCCTTCATTGCGGGCTACCATCATAGGTAAAATAGAACGGGTAATGTACAGGAGTCCTTTAATATTCGTATCAATCATTTTTTCCCAATCTCCAATAAGTCCTTCGTAAATTTTATTTTTTCCTGAAGCCAAACCGGCATTGTTGATTAAGATATCGGGAACAATTTCTCGCTCGGCTAAATCATTCGCCATTTCTACACATTTATTCAATTCGCGTACATCGAAACAGTACGACAAAACTTTGATCTGAAATTTTTCTTGTAGAATATGATAGACTGCTTCGAGTTTTTCTTTTCGCCTGCCTGTAATGATTACGTTGCAACCTTCGCTTGCTAACCGCTCAGCTGTAGCACGGCCAAAACCTGATGTGGCGCCTGTAATTAAAGCCCATTTTCCACGAACTGAATTTTTCATTGGGCGAATGTAGGAGAGGAGCGGAATAAATGAAAATTGGTGATTCAAAAAAGAAGGGGCTATCCACTGACCGGCAATTCAACATTGTAATGCTGAGTTTACTTCTATTCAGTAAGGCTGGTTTCTGCTTGTCCTTTTTTTCTCCAGTAATAAAACACCGGAACCCCAATAGCCACAATCAACAAACCTGGCCAGCAAGCCGAGAATTTTACAAAAAGAAGATTGATGCAAAACGCAGAAGCAAGAACTAAATACAAAGCAGGCACAACAGGATATCCCCACGCTTTGTATGGTCGTTCAGCATCGGGCATTTTTTTACGCAGTATAAAAATTCCCGCAATAGTAAGTATGTAGAAAAGCATAACCGAGAACATCACATAATCAAGTAGGTCACCATATTTGCCGCTTAAGCAAAGTAGCGAAGCCCAAAAAAACTGAATCCAAAGTGCAAAACCCGGCACTCCGTTTTCGTTGTTGTGTTTCATTTTTTCGAAGAACAAACCATCCTTAGCCATGGCTTGGTATACTCGCACACTCGCTAGAATAATTCCGTTGTTACAACCGAAAGTTGAAATCATAATCAGCGCAGCCATGATCACGGCCGCAGCTCCGCCAAACATCATTTGTGCGGCAGCCGTTCCCACTCGTTCGTTTTGAGCAAACTGAATTCCACGAGCAAAAACATTAACGCCATCGGGCGTACCGGTAAGCGGAAGCAAATAGAGGTAAGCGATATTCGCTAACAGGTAAAGTGAAACCACAATGATGGTTCCAATACCTAAGCTCAAAGGAATATTGCGCTTTGGGTTTTCAATATCGCCCGAAATAAAAGTAACGTTGTTCCAAGCATCGCTGCTGAAAAGCGAACCCACCAAGCCTACTCCCACAGCCGACATTAAAGCAATAGCTGAGAGATTGGTTTGAATCCAATTTCCATCAATATCTTTTGACCAATGCGATAAACTGAAAGCATCGCTCCAGTTCATGCTCCATGTTTCTGAACTTCCATAAACAAAAATTCCCAAAACAATTATTCCGAATAATGCGAGTAGTTTGGCCGAAGTAAAAAGACGCAGTACTATTTTGCCGTAGTTAATTCCTCTGCTATTTATTAATGTAAGAACCAGAATCGAAAATATTCCGAAGAGTTGAGCGGCTGAAATTTTAAAACTTCCTACTACAAACAAAATATTGTTCTCACTTAAAACAGGAAACAACACTCCGGTATATTTTGCAAATGCCACAGCTACCGCAGCAATGGTTCCGCATTGAACTACTAAGAAAATTGTCCAGCCATAAAGAAATCCTACGAGTGGGTTGTAAGCGTTTTTTAAATACACATACTGACCGCCTGCGTGAGGAAACATACTGGCGAGTTCGCCATAACTCAATGCAGCAAAAAGTGTAATTATTCCCGAAATAATCCAGGATAGTAACAACCATCCCGAGCCGCCTGTTTGTCGTGCTATGTCAGCACTTACAATAAAAATTCCCGAGCCAATCATGGAGCCGGAAACTATTAATGTGGCATCAAGAAGATTTAAAGATTTTTTTTCTTGCATGGATTGATGCTTGACGATGTAAGATTTAAAATTGAATATTGAAGATGTGGCTCTCAATATTCAATTTTAAATCTTCAATATTATTTGTTTCTGAGCTTACTGCGTTTTGCGCTATAAAGAAAATAAATTGCTACGCCTATTGCCATCCAGATAATTAAACGCAACCAGGTATCGCCCGGTAAAAATACCATCATACCAAAACAAACAAGTATGCCGAGTATGGGAACCACCGGAACAAAAGGAGTTTTGAAAACACGTGGAGCATCGGGCATTTTGTAACGCATGTAAAGTACTCCTGCACAAACCAATATAAAAGCGAAGAGCGTTCCTATGCTAGTCATTTCGCCTACCACTCGTGCTGGAACAAATGCAGCAAACAAACTTACGAAGACCATGAAAAGTAAATTCGATTTGTAAGGGGTTTTGAATTTTGTGTGCACCTCAGAAAAAACTTTTGGCAACAATCCATCTTTACTCATTGAGAAGAAAACTCTCGATTGCCCCATTAGCATGACCATAATAACTGAAGAATATCCTGCGAGGATAGCGATGATTACTGCTTGTTGTAACCATATGTAAGGCGTGTGTCGAATAGCAACAGCTACCGGTGCAATTCCATCCTGACCTTGAAACTCTTTGTAGTTAGCAAGCCCTGTCATTACGTGTGCAAACAAAATATAGAGCACAGTGCAAATGGCAAGCGAAACTAAAATTCCAATCGGCATATCGCGACCGGGATTTTTTGCTTCCTGTGCCGCAGTGCTCACTGCATCAAAACCTATGTAAGCAAAGAAGATAATTCCTGCTGCGCGAATAATTCCGCTCCATCCAAACTCACCGAAAGTTCCTGTGTTTTCTGGAATATAAGGAGTGTAATTAGCAGTATTAATGTATGCCCATCCTAAACCAATGAACACCATAACCACCGTAACTTTTAACGCAACAATGATGTTGTTTACAAAGGCAGATTCGCGAGTTCCTTTTATAAGTAGCATCGATACTACTACTACAATAAATACTGCGGGAACATTTATCATGCCGTGTACTAAAGTTCCGTCACCACAGGTTATGGAATCGAAAGGTGACATGACGAATTGTGCCGGCAAATAAATTTCGTAATACTCTAACAACTTAACCAAGTAACGCGACCAACTGATGGCTACGGTTGCACCGCCCACAGCATATTCCAACACTAAATCCCAACCGATAACCCAGGCAATAAATTCGCCCATGGTTGCGTACGCATACGTGTAAGCACTTCCTGCTACAGGAATCATACTCGCAAATTCAGCATAACATAAACCCGCAAAACCGCAACCGATGGCTGCTACTATAAATGAAAGTGTTACTGCGGGTCCTGCGTTGTGTGCAGCGGCTCCTCCGGTTATAGAAAACAATCCGGCACCTATAATGGCACCTATACCGAGTGTAACAAGATTGAATGCAGAAAGCGTACGATGCAATGAATGTTCGCCATCGTGCGATTCACTAATAAGTTGCGGAATTGATTTTCTTTTAAAATAATCAGACATGGTGTGGTTGGTTGATTAAGAAAATGGTTATCGGGTAAAACTATTCTTTTTTTCTTCTCGAAAAATCTTAAACAGAAATTTCCAATCCGTCATAAGCCACTCGAATATGCGCAGGAAATTTTTTCTCCATCTCTTCCTGCAAACCAAACTGATGGCTCATGTGAATTAAATAGGTGAGTTCAGGTTTTACATCGTTCACTAATTCCAATGCTTCATCAATAGTAAAATGCGAATAATGATTTTCGTGACGAAGTGCATTCACTACTAAAATTTTAGTACCTCGAATTTTATCGCGCTCTTCTTTTGTAATTGTTTTAGCATCGGTTATGTAAGTAAAATTTTTCTCGAAACGATAACCGAAAACAGACATGGTTGCGTGCATTACTTCAACAGGAATGATATTTAAATTCTGAATTCTGAATTCTGAATTCTGAATTCGAACAAAATTCATCTTTGGCAAATACGGATAATCGGTTTCAGTAAAAGCGTAGCTGAATTGTTCTTTGATGCTTTGTTCGGTTTCTTGAGTGCAGTAAACGTCAATAGCTTTCTTTTGCATGAAGTTGAACGCACGAATATCATCAAAGCCCGCTGTATGGTCTTTGTGCGCATGTGTCATTAGTATAGCGTCAAGTTTACGAACATCAGCCCGCAACATTTGCTGACGAAAATCGGGTCCGCAATCCAAAACAATATTTAAACCATCGTGTTGAATGAGAATAGAAGTGCGCAAACGTTTATTGCGGGCATCATTACTTTTACAAACCTCGCATTGGCAACCAATCAACGGAACTCCTCCTGATGTGCCTGTGCCGAGGAATGTGATTTGCATTTTCTGGTAGAGTATTTTGTGAGAAAGTAGTATGCAGCGGCAGTAACCAGTAGCAGTAAATACAAAGACCTGAGTTCAACTATTTATTGCTGCTGAAACAAAGTTTCTTTTTCGGTTTTTATCTGCTGATAGAACTGTGTGCTTTCGCTCGAAAGGTTTTCTAATTCTAAATCGGAAATGTTGACGAGGATTTCCATCATGGAATTTATTTTTGCTTCGGGCTCATGAAAGCGGTTGATGACAACCACTCTTCTTTTTTCGAGCACACAATAACCATTTTGGAAATTTCCTTTTTCGTATCTCACTGTATAGCCGCCTTCTTTAAAAATGTCTTCCATCTTTTTGAGCTGCGCAATATTATATTTGAATGCCATCGTAAATTTTTATTGTTAATCTTTCTGTTACACTACTTTCATAAAACTAAAACGAAAATATTCGCCCGAAATTTCGAAGCATGAAGAAGAAACTAACACTGTGGATATTATTAC